>NZ_AYZE01000014.1:1408-454672 GCF_001436735.1 Liquorilactobacillus cacaonum DSM 21116 | reverse complement strand
TCAACTTATTTGTAGCCCAAATCTGCTATTTCATAAGTTACTGTTAGTGCTCATTGTCTATTCAACATTTCTCACACTCTGATTTAATTAATTTGTTTTACAAAACATAAAATTTAACGCATAATTATAATTACTAACTCTTGCAGTCTATAAATGAATGAGTTATTTTATTCTTGTTAACACTACTAGGAGGAATTTGAATGAGTGAAAAAACTGACACCGCTATTTTTGCTGGGGGATGCTTTTGGTGCATGGTAAAACCTTTTGATGAGTATCCTGGAATTATCAAAGTTGTTTCTGGGTATACTGGTGGGCATGTTGCTAATCCCACTTATGAACAAGTGTGTTCGCACACTACTGGACATACTGAGGCGGTTGAGATAACTTTTGACCCAGAAGTTGTTTCTTATGAAAAATTAGTAGAAATTTATTGGCAGCAGACTGATCCAACCGATGCAATGGGTCAATTTCAAGATCGAGGCGATAGTTATCGCCCCGTAATTTTTACAAAAAACAAGGAACAAAATAGAATTGCGATTGATTCAAAAGAAAAATTAGCTAAAAGTGGTAAATATGATAAACCAATTGTGACCTCCATCGAAGATGCAAAGCCTTTTTATAGGGCAGAAGAGTATCACCAAGAATTTTACAAGAAAAACCCTGAACGTTTTGCCATGGAAGAAATTGGTAGAATGGAGTATCAAAGAAGATTCTTATAATTTTATAGCAATTAAATCAATCAGAGGAGAATGAAAAAAGAATAAATGGACGAACTTCAAAAAATATGGAAGAGACATCAATATGTTGCCCGTGCTTCAACTGCCTTTATATATGGTATTTTGGTTTCTATTGCAATGAATTTTTTTTGGACTCCTGGTAAAATTTATTCGTCAGGGGTTACAGGACTAGCACAATTGATTGAAACAATTACGCGAAATGCTGGGCCTATTCATCTATCAACTGCTCTGCTTTTATTAATATTAAACCTGCCTTTATTTGTAATTGCTTGGCGCAATATTGGTCATCGTTTTACCTTTTTTACTTTCTTAGCAGTTATTTGTTCAAGTATTATGATAAAGTCCTTGAAACCAATTACACTTACAACTGATCCAATTATTTGTGCTATTTTTGGCGCAGCAATTAATGGTTTTGGAACAGGATTGGCCTTGAAAAACGGGATTTCTACCGGTGGTCTAGATATTATTGGGTTAACTTTGCGTAAAAAAACAGGTAAAAGTATCGGAACTATTAATATGGCGTTTAACGCTTTAATAGTTTTAGCTGCTGGTGCTGTATATGGATGGCCTTATGCTTTTTATTCTGCTCTCGGAATTGTAATTAATGCTCGGGTGATGGATATGGTTTATACAAGACAGCAAAAAATGCAAGTGATGATTGTGACTAACAAACCTAAAAGTGTGGTGGATTGTATTCAAAGCCATATGCGTCGTGGAATTACAATTGTACACGGAGCTGAAGGTGCTTACCATCATGATGAAAAGTCAATTTTATTTACTGTAATTTCACGGTATGAACAGGCTGAACTTAAAGCTGCAATGGAAGAATCTGATCCTTATGCATTTGTAAGTATTTCTGAAAATGTTCAAATTATGGGGCATTTTTATGAGCCTGAACCGTAAGTGAAAGAGGAGGATTAAGATGTTAATAGGATCACATGTTGGAATGAAAGGAAATGATATGCTATTAGGATCTGCTAAAGAGGCAGTATCCTATGGTGCATCAACTTTTATGATTTACACAGGGGCACCTCAAAATACTCGGAGAAAACCAATTTCTGAAATGAATATAGAAGCTGGTCATGAGTATATGAGTGACCATAATTTGAGTAACATTGTTGTTCATGCTCCTTATATTATTAACCTGGGGAATACCACGAAGCCTGAAAATTTTGGATTTGCAGTTGAATTTTTACGTGCAGAAGTTGAGCGTGCTGAGGCACTTGGAGCGACACAAATGACTTTTCATCCTGGAGCTCATGTGGGAGCAGGAGCAGATGCAGCGATTGCTAATATTGTCAAAGGACTAAATGAGGTTATTACGCCTAATCAAAAAATTCAAATAGCTCTTGAAACAATGGCTGGAAAAGGTACAGAAGTTGGACGTACTTTTGAAGAGATTGCGCAAATGATTGATGGCGTCAAGTATAATGATAAGCTATCAGTTACTTTTGATACTTGTCATACAAATGATGCCGGATATAATATCAAAGAAAACTTCGATGGTGTTCTTGAAGAATTCGACAAAATTATTGGAATTTCGCGTTTAAAGGTAATGCATGTCAATGATTCAAAAAACGTACAAGGTGCACATAAAGATCGCCATGAAAATATTGGTTTTGGGACGATTGGCTTTGATGCATTGAACTATATCGTACATCACGAATCATTAGTTGATGTGCCCAAAATTATGGAAACGCCTTATGTTGGTCCTGATAAAAAAAATCAATATGCACCGTATGCATTTGAAATTAAAATGTTTGAAGAACAATTATTTGATCCAAAAATGCAAGAAAAAGTATTTGACCAAAAAGGTAAATTATAAACAGTTAAATTCTGATGATTAATTTTTAAATTAACATAATGACAAAAAAGCCTTGTATCTAATAATTAGAATAGCAAGGCTTTTAATTACTTGGATACAAAGTAATTATTTTGGTAAACTTTCCATAATTAATGTTGCAGTTTCTTCGATAGATTTGTTAGAAACATTAATGATAAGACATCCAATTTTTTTATATAAATCGGCCGCAAATGCTAGTTCTTTTTCAATGTTTTGAATGCTTGAGTAGTTCGTATCAGGGTTTAAACCATAGGTAATCATTCTTTCCCTACGAATATTATTTAGAATTGTAGGATCATTTGTAAGTCCAAAAATTTTTTGAGGATCAACTTGCCAAATTTCTTTGGGAATTCCTGCCTTGGGGACAAGCGGAAGATTTGCAACACGAAAATTTTTATTTGCTAAATATAATGAAAGTGGTGTCTTAGATGTTCTTGAAACACCTAGAAGTACAATGTCAGCTTTTTCAAAACCTGCGGGGTCTTTTCCATCATCATATGTGACCGCAAATTCAAGTGCTTCAATTCGATTAAAATAACTTTGGTTAAGATTATGATTTCTTCCAGATTGGTATAAGGGAGTTTCTCCAGTTTTTTCTTCAATTGTTGTAATAATATTGGACATCCCATCTAGTACACAAAGATGATTTTCATTGCAATAGGAATTGACATAAGAGGCCAGTCCTTTGCCGACTAGTGTGTGCACGACGAATGCATCTAATCTTTTAGCCTTTTCTAAAATGCCTGCTAAAAGAGAAGTTGTTTTAGTTAATGGAAAGCGATGATATTCAAATTTAACATTTGGAAATTGTACAGTAGCAGCTTCAGCAAGGTTATTTCCGGTTTCTCCAAGTGAATCTGAAATTACAAAGATAACCATCTTTTTTTCTTGTGTCATCTTTAATCCCCTTTATAAATATTTATAGTTTGTTTTATTATACATTAGAATAATATTTCTCGTAAATAAAACGATTTCATTGTTTTTTGAAGATGTTTACTTTGATGTATTGACGGTTTGTTACCATTTATGTATAATAGTTAGGAACTGTTATTAAATTTGTGTATTTATGCAAGAATAGACGGTTACTTTAAAGCTCGGAGGGAGGGAAACAATATGTCAAAGACAGTCGTTCGTAAAAACGAATCTCTTGATGATGCTCTTCGTCGCTTCAAACGCACCGTTTCAAAAACAGGTACTTTACAAGAATTCCGAAAACGTGAATTTTACGAGAAGCCAAGTGTGAAACGTAAGAAAAAGTCAGAAGCAGCAAGAAAACGTAAAAACAAGCGTCGTTTCTAATTCCTAAGGAGGGGTAGAACTGATGAGCTTACTAGATTCATTAAATAATGATTTGAAAACTGCGATGAAGGCTCACGATAAAGAAACCTTAAGTACTGTTCGAATGTTAAAAGCAGCTGTTACGAACGAACAGATTAAGGTTGGTCATACTTTGACCTCTGATGAAGAAGTTAGTGTCTTATCTCGTGAACTAAAACAACGTAAGGATTCTGTTGATGAATTTACATCTGCAGGTCGTAGTGACTTAGTTCCTGCACTTGAGAAGGAAATCGAGATTGTCGAACGTTATTTGCCGGAGCAACTTAGTGAGGATGATGTAAAGTCAATTGTTGAAGAAACGATTCGACAAATTGGAGCAACATCTAAGGCTGATTTTGGTAAAGTAATGGGTGCAGTTATGCCTAAACTCAAGGGACAAGCCGATGGAAAAATTGTTAATTCAGTTGTGAAATCATTATTGAACTAATATGTAAGTAATAACCAAAACAAGCGAGTTAATTTTTGATTAGCTTGTTTTTTTTTGTAAAGCGATAATTTATATATTGGGAATACTAGGAATTAAAGCAATATAATTCTTGTTCTATCTCCTAGGCTTTATTAGATATTAAATATATGCTATTATTTAGGCATAATATGGTTATTTGAAGGAGTCCATGCGGATTGACGGAAGAACAATTAATTGAAAAAGAATTTAGATTAGAAGATCCACAACAAAGCGTTGCATTGATGGGTACGCATGATAAGTACATCAAGTTAATTGAAGAAAGCGAAAATGTTGTTTTAAAACCATTTGGTGAAGTAATCAAAGTTAGTGGAACAAGTGTAGTTGTTGACAAGACAGTGGAAATACTAAAGCAGTTGACAAATTTAATTACACAAGGTGTTTCAATTAGTAGTACTGATGTTTTATCGGCTATTAAAATGGCAGACCGTGGTACCTTGATATATTTTCAGGATTTGTACACTGATACACTTTTACGAGATCAAAAAAAGAAGCCAATTAGAGTGAAAAATTATGGACAGCGTCAATATGTTCAAGCCATAAACAATAATGACTTGGTTTTTGGAATTGGTCCAGCTGGAACAGGAAAAACATTTTTGGCTGTTGTAATGGCGGTAGCAGCTCTTAAAAAAAATAAAGTAGAAAAAATCATTTTGACTAGGCCGGCAGTAGAAGCTGGAGAGTCACTCGGATTTTTACCTGGAGATTTGAAAGAAAAAGTCGATCCGTATTTAAGGCCTGTATATGACGCACTTTATAGTGTTTTAGGTAAGGAACATACAGAAAGATTGTTAGATAGAGGAATTATTGAGATTGCGCCCCTTGCATACATGCGTGGTCGAACACTTGAAAATGCATTTGTGATTCTTGATGAAGCACAAAATACGACACGTGCACAAATGAAGATGTTTCTAACTAGGCTTGGATTTGGTTCTAAGATGGTCGTTAATGGTGACAAAACACAGATTGATCTACCCAAAGGTCATAATCAAAGTGGGCTTGTAGATGCTGAAAAAATATTAGTTGGTCGTCCGCATATTAGTTTTGTGAAATTTGATGCTGCCGATATCGTACGTCACCCAGTTGTTGCAGAAATAATTGATGCTTATTCGAAACAAGTTGAAAAAGAGAGGTAAATTGATGGATTTAGAAATTTTTGATGAAACTAAAAGTGTTTCTGAAAAAAGAATTGATTTGGTAAAAAATGTATTGGACTATGCTGGAAAGTATATTAATTTACCTGATGATACAGAAATGTCAGTAACATTAATGGATAATGAACGAATACATGAAATAAATAAGCAATATCGTGGAGTTGACAAGCCGACTGATGTTATTAGTTTCGCAATTGAAGAAGAAAGTGATGACGACTTGCCAATAATTCTGCCAGATGATGAAGATTTTGATGTACCTAAAAATATTGGTGATATTATGGTATCTATGGATAAAGTAAAGGAACAAGCAGAATATCTTGAACATTCAGAAGAACGTGAATTAGGTTTTTTGGTTGTACATGGTTTTTTGCATTTAAATGGTTATGATCATATGCGTAAAGAAGATGAGGAAGTTATGTTTGGATTGCAACGTGAGATATTAGATGCCTATGGACTTAAAAAATAAACGTGCCGCAAAGTGGAAACACCATCATTTTTGGGTATCTTTTTGTCATGCTTGTCAAGGGTTGAATACTGCATGGAAAGAGGAGCGTAATTTACGATTTCATTCTATGATGACAATCTTGGTAATACTTATTGGTTTTGGGCTTAAAGTTACCTTAGGGGAGTGGTTATGGCTTGGGCTAAGTATAACGTTAGTTTTGGTTTGCGAGTTAATTAACACGGCAATTGAGAATGTTGTTGATTTGATTGTTGGTGCTCAAAATAATAGTTTGGCAAAAAAAGCAAAGGATATTGCATCTGGAGCTGTTTTGGTTGCTTCCATTTTTTCATTAATTGTTGGTTTTATGGTCTTTGTACCTCATTTGTGGCAAATATTTTTTAATTAGAAGGGATTATAAATGCAAATAAAAAAACATTCAGGATTTATTGCGATAATTGGAAGACCAAATGTTGGTAAATCAACATTTTTAAACCAAGTAATTGGCGAAAAAATTGCAATTATGAGCGATAAGGCCCAAACTACTCGAAATAAAATTCAGGGGATTTACACGACAGAAGATACTCAAATTGTTTTTATTGATACTCCAGGAATTCATAAACCCCAAAGCCGTCTAGGAGACTTTATGGTGGAATCAGCATTGTCAACTTTAAATGAAGTTGATACAGTCATTTTTATGGTTAATGCAACTGAGAAAAAGGGACGTGGAGATGAATTTATTTTAGAACGTTTAAAACAAGTTAAGAGTCCAGTTTTTTTGGTGATTAATAAAATTGATAAAATTCATCCTGATGCTATCTTTGATATTGTCGAGAATTACCGTAATGAGTTAGATTTTAAGGAAATTTTTCCAATTTCAGCCTTGCAAGGAATTAATTGTGAGGAATTAGTAAGTTCAATTAGTAATAGCTTATCTGAAGGACCACAATATTATCCCGAAGATCAAGTAACTGACCATCCAGAACGGTTTATAGCTGGTGAACTAATTCGTGAACAAGTGCTTGATTTAACACACGAGGAAGTTCCCCACTCTGTTGCGGTGGTTGTCGAAAGAATTAAACGCGAAGATGAAGAAAAGATTTTAGTGCAGGCTACGATTATTGTTGAGCGTTCTTCTCAAAAGGGAATTTTAATTGGTAAAGGCGGTAAAATGCTCAAAACAATTGGAACAAGGGCACGTAAGGAGATAGAAAAAATGCTTGGTGATAAGGTCTATCTTGAGTTGTGGGTTAAAGTACAACCTAATTGGAAAGATAAAAAAGCAGATTTACAAGCACTTGGGTATAAGCAAGATGACTATTAAAAAACACTCTTGAAGATCTTGAGGTGAAAACCAGTGGGAAGTACAAAAATGGCTGAATTTTCTGGAATTGTGGTTTATCGCAAAGATTATCGTGAACGTGACATGTTAGTTAAAATTTTGACTGATCACTTTGGGTTCAAAATGTTTTTTATAAGAGGCGCACGAAAAAAAGGGTGCAAGTTAGCAGCTGCAATTTTACCGTTTACCTCTGCAACTTTTATTGGAACAATAAATGACAATGGTCTTTCTTTTATTTCTGCAGCAAAAGAAGTTTCACAATTTCAAATGATTTGTAATGACATTGAACTAAATGCATATTCATCGTATATTCTTGGTTTGGCAGAAGCTGCTTTTGGTGATACATCTTCGTTAGGAATATGGTATGAGAGATTATTGCATATCTTACAGGTGATTAATAAGGGAATTGATGCTGGGATTCTTACAAATATTGTGGAGCTGCAGTTGCTAAGTTACTTTGGAGTCAAACCAAATCTTATTGGTTGTGTAGTTTGTGAAAACCAAACGAGCCAATTTGATTTTTCACAAAGTTTTGGTGGTCTCTTATGTCAAAATCACTGGCACTTAGATCCCAATCGGATGCATTTAGATAAAAGAACTATCTTTTTTTTGAGACGCCTTAGTACAATTGACATTTTGAAGGTCCGTAGTATTAATGTCAAAGATGAAACCAAAAAGAATTTGCGGATGACACTTGATCAAATTTATAACAATGAAGTTGGTGTTAATATCAAGGCCAAACACTTTATTGATAATATGGTTAATTGGCCAACTGAGATATTGATTGATCGAGAAAATGAGCAAACAAAGGATTGACAAAATTTAGTGAAACGCTTATCCTTACTTAGTAAGATGTTATGAAGATAATGATGAAAAAAGGTGTTACCTTTGGTACCAAAAGCGAGTTCGAAGAGTGAAAGCGGACAATTATGAGGTAATATTGGCATTTTCGGAGTCTTCATTAGTATGAATGAAGTTGCTAGCTTTTGCTAGAAGTAGGGTGGAACCGCGATTATTATAAAGTCGTCCCTATGTAACCATTATTTATGGGTTGCATAGGTTTTTTTGTGTTTAAAACTCATAAATAGTAAAAAGAATATCTAAATTTAGGAGGAAGAATATGTCAAAAAAATTAGCACTACAAGATATTATTTTAACCTTGCAACAGTTCTGGGCGAAACAAGGGTGTATGTTAATGCAATCTTATGATACTGAAAAAGGTGCAGGAACAATGAGCCCTTATACATTTTTGAGAGCAATCGGTCCTGAACCATGGAACGCAGCTTATGTTGAACCTTCTAGAAGGCCTGCAGATGGGCGATATGGTGAGAACCCTAATCGATTATATCAACATCACCAATTTCAGGTAATTATGAAGCCATCCCCTTCAAATATTCAAGAATTATATCTAGATAGCTTACGTGCACTTGGAATTGATCCAAAGGAGCATGATATTCGTTTTGTTGAAGATAATTGGGAAAATCCGTCGATGGGTTGTGCTGGTGTTGGTTGGGAAGTTTGGTTAGATGGCATGGAAATTACGCAGTTTACCTATTTTCAACAAGTTGGTGGATTAGAGGTTCGTCCGGTTGCAGCTGAAGTGACTTATGGTTTAGAAAGATTGTCATCATATATTCAAGATGTGAACTCTGTTTTTGATCTTGAATGGTCAGATGGGGTTAAATATGGCGATATTTTTAAGGAACCTGAATACGAACATTCAAAATATTCTTTTGAAAAAAGTAACCAAGAAATGTTATTTAATTTTTTTGATACTTATGAAGCTGAAGCAAAGAAGCAAATAAAAAATGGATTAGTACATCCAGCCTATGATTATGTTTTAAAATGCAGTCATACCTTTAATCTATTAGATGCTCGAGGTGCAGTATCTGTAACTGAGCGCGCAGGATACTTAGCTCGAATTAGAAATATGGCAAAAGATGTGGCAAAGGCGTTTGTTGCTGAACGAAAGAAACTTGGATTCCCGTTAATAAAGGATGAAAAAATTCGTCAAAATTTGTTGAAGGAGGATAAATAAGATGACTCATACATTCCTTTTAGAGGTGGGGTTAGAAGAAATTCCAGCTCATGTAGTAAGTCCAAGTGCAAAACAACTTACAGAGCGTGTTAGCTCGTTTTTGAAAGAACAGCGACTTTCTTTTGAAAGCATTGAAACTTTTTCAACACCAAGGCGTTTGGCTGTTAAAGTCTCAAAACTGGCTGAAAAACAAACTGATATTGAGGAAGAAGCAAAGGGACCTGCAAAAAAAATTGCACAAGATGCACAAGGTAATTGGTCCAAAGCAGCAATTGGATTTTCTAGAGGTCAAAAAATGGCACCCGAAGATATTTACTTTAAGGAGTTAAAAGGTGTTGAATATGCTTATGTAAATAAGTTTATTGCTGGAGAAAAAGCACTAGTGATTCTTAGTGATGTCAAAGAAGCCATCATATCAATGATTTTCCCAACAATGATGCGCTGGGGAAATAATGATTTTAAATTTGTACGTCCTATCAAATGGATTGTTGCGATGCTAGATGAAGAAATTGTTCCGTTCAATATTTTAGATGTCAAGAGTGGTAATGAGACAAAAGGGCATCGTTTCTTAGGAAAGGAATTTGCAATAAAAAATGCTAACGACTATCCAGATGTACTTCTAAAGGAATTTGTAGTTGCAAATAGCCAAGTGAGAAAAGATATGATTAGACAGCAAATAAAGGATTTGGCAGTTAAAAATAATTGGCAAGTTGTTATTGACGAAAATTTACTTGAAGAAGTTAATAACTTAGTTGAATATCCAACTGTTTTTGCAGGCAGTTTTGCAACAAAATACCTTGATATTCCAGATGAGGTTTTAATTACTTCAATGAAAGACCATCAACGATTCTTTTATGTTAAAGATGCTGCAGGTAATTTATTGCCAAACTTTGTTTCTGTCCGCAATGGGGTAAATGAAAATTTGAATACCGTAATTGCTGGAAATGAAAAAGTTTTAACGGCACGTCTTGAGGATGCAGAATTTTTCTTTCAAGAAGATCAAAAAAATTCAATTGCTGACTATGTGGAACGATTAAAGAAAGTTATGTTTCATGATAAAATTGGAACTACTTTTGAAAAAATGCAGCGAGTGCAATCACTAAGTGGGCTTTTAGCAAACTTTTTAGGATTTACTGAGGAAAAAAGAGAAGACTTAAAACGAGCTTCTGAAATTTATAAATTTGATTTAGTTACAGGTATGGTTGGGGAATTTTCAGAATTACAAGGCATTATGGGTGAGAGATATGCATTGATGATGGGTGAAAAACCAGCAGTGGCAACGGCAATTCGAGAACATTATCTACCAGTTTCTGCAGAAGGTGAATTACCTGTATCAGATATTGGCTCATTATTAGCACTTGCTGATAAATTAGATAGTATTGCAGCTTTTTTCGCTGCTGGAATGATTCCAACTGGTTCCAATGATCCTTATGCACTTCGTCGTCAGGCAGCAGGAATAACTAGGATTATTATGAATCATAATTGGCCATTATCCGCAGTTCAATTATTTGCATTTGTAGAAGAAAATGCTTCTAAAGTACCAAGTTTATATCAAAAGATTGCTCCCAACAATATAAAATCAGAGTTTACGAATTTTATAATTGAGCGTATTAAAAAGATCCTTGAAGAACAACACTATAGTTTTGATATTATTGAGACTGTTGTAGCGGTACCTAGCAATGGTTTTGCAAAAATGCTTGAAGCGGCTGAAGTTTTAAAAAATCATAGTACTACCGCAGATTTTAAGGGGACAATTGAAGCAACTATTCGTGTTTTAAGGCTTGCAAAAAAAGCAAAATTACCTGCAGGTATTAAGTTAAACACTGAATTATTTGAAAACACAGCAGAAAATGTTTTTTCAGAAAAACTATCCTTAATTAAGGATAAAGTTTATGAAAGTGAAGAAGCGGTATTTGAAGAACTAAGCAATATGCGTCCTGTAATAAATGCTTATTTCGATCAAACGATGGTCATGGTTGAAAATGAAGAAATTCGCAATAATCGACTCTATCTATTAAGTCAATACGCATTATTTTCATACCAATTGGGAGATTTAACGAAATTAAATGTAAAATAAATTTTATTTTTAATTCGTCTAAGATCTAAAGTTGTAAAGGGCTGAGTCAAAAGTTAATTTTGACTTGGCTCTTACTTTATCTCAGTAGTTATTTTTCATAAATTTTGATTTTTGCGGATAGCCTTCTGGGTCTATTCACATTTCTTCTTCTTTGATTTTCATTCTTAATATTGTATAATTGTAAATGATTGTTTTTAGAGTGATTTAGCTAATACATGGAACATATTTATAATGATGAACAGTGAGTTTAAGTAGGCACATTAACTTTTCACCTAACATTGTAATTTCGTTGAAGTTTTTTGGTAATTAATTCTGTACACTAAGTCAATGAGCGGGGTGATTTTTTTGAGTCAACGAATACCTGAACAAGTAGTCGAAGACGTTAGGAATAATGTCAATATTGTTGATATCATTGGCCAATATGTTCAGTTGAGTAAGTCAGGAAAGAATTTATTTGGTCTTTGTCCTTTTCATGAGGAAAAAACACCTTCTTTTTCAGTTGCGGAAGAAAAACAAATATTTCATTGCTTTTCTTGCCATAGGGGTGGAAATGTTTTCAAATTTATAATGGAAATTGAAAATATAAATTTTCCAGAAGCTGTTCTTAAAGTTGCAGAATTAGGAAACGTACAGGTTGATGAAAAGATTTCTCAGGAATTTGATTCAACTCAGAGTGAATCATCTAAGTCGATAAGATTAAAGAAAATTCATGCTGATGCTGCACAATTGTATCACCATATCTTAATCAATACAGAAATTGGTGAAGAGGCGCTTAATTATTTACATGAACGTGGCTTATCAGATGATATTATTAATGATTTCAATTTGGGATATGCACCTGATAGACCAATATTGGAGGCTTTCTTTAAAGAAAGAATGGTTGATCAGGAACTACTGAGAATGTCTGGACTTTTTGTTGAACGTGGAGATGGGACCTTAAATGATCGGTTCCGGAATCGAGTTTTATTTCCGATTAGGGATGCCCAAGGAGCAACAATTGCTTTTTCAGGGCGATTGCTACAAAAAAATGATAAGTTACCCAAATATCTGAATAGTCCTGAAACAGAATTGTTTAATAAACGCAAAATTCTTTTCAACTTTGATAAAGCTAAAAGTGAAATTAGGAAAAAACATTTTGGAATTTTATTTGAAGGTTTTATGGATGTATTAGCTGCTTATCGTTCTGGTGTGAAAAATGGAATTGCTTCAATGGGAACAAGTTTAACTAATGAACAAATTTATTTACTTGAAAGAACAACTGATGAGCTGTTTTTATGTTACGATGGTGACAAACCTGGGCAAAATGCTACAGCTCGTGCTCTAGAGTTACTTGAACCGATTACTAAGTTAAAATTAGGCGTAATTCGAATCCCTGAAAAGTTAGATCCTGATGAGTATGTAAAAAAGTACGGGGAAAATGCATTTGAAAAGCTTGCACTTACTTCACATGAAACAAAATTGGCTTTTTATATGCGCTATTTTCAAGCTGAGCGAAATTTAGCAAATGAAGAAGATCAACTTGCATATATCTCAGATGTTATGCAAAAGTTAGCGGGTGTTGAGTCACCTGTTGAACAGGATTTGTATCTTAATCAAATAGCTAATCGATTTTCTCTAGAAAAAGATAGTTTGAAGTTGCAATTACTTGAATTTATTAATAAAACGAAGTCTAAGCATCAAGTAAATTCAGCTAGAAAAGAAAATTTATACTATTTAAGCAGGAGTTCAACAGATAATTTTCCAAAGTATTCAAAAGCAGAACGGGCAGAAAGATTATTAGTTTATCGGCTATTACATGATCCCAATATACGGATTAGGATGAAAAACTATCCAGATTTTTCATTCATTCATGAAGAATATCAGATGATTTATATCCTTTCAGAAGGCTATTTCAACGCATATCCAGAATATGAGACTGCACGGTTTCTGGATTTTATAGATAAAGAAAAGATTAGACAAATTGTTGTAAGCCTTGAATTGCAAAATCTTTCCAAGGAGTCTAGTGACGAAGAATTTGAAGACTGTATTAATGTAATTGGGAGACAATCTCCCCTTGAACAACAGATTAATAATCTGAAACAACAAATTACAGATGCAAAAAAATTAAACAATATTGAGCGCGTTACTTTTCTAACGATTGAGTTAATAAAATTGCTTCAGCAACAACAAAATGATAAGTCAGCATCATTATAAGGAGGACCATCATGGCAGAAAATATGAATAATGGAACTGAAAGTGCAGCATATATTAAGACCTTGAATGAAATAATAAAAGAATATAAGGTTCAAAAAGAAATAAATTATGATGATTTAAGTGAGAAATTAGTTACACCGTTTAGTTTGGATTCTACTCAAATGGATGAGCTGATTCAAAAACTTGAAGATTCTGGTATATCTGTTGTCGACGAAAAAGGTGATCCTAGTGAACATAGTTTAAAAGCCACATCAGATGTTGCTGAAAAAGCTGCAAAAGATAACAACATTTCGGCTCCAGCAGGAGTTAAAATTAACGATCCAGTTAGAATGTATCTTAAAGAAATTGGACGTGTTAATTTGCTAACTGCAGATGAAGAGGTTGCTCTTGCCTTAAAAATTGAGGAAGGTGACGAGGAATCTAAGCAACGTCTAGCTGAGGCCAACTTAAGATTGGTTGTTTCAATTGCTAAACGTTATGTCGGACGTGGAATGTCTTTCCTAGATCTTATACAAGAAGGAAATATGGGTCTAATGAAGGCTGTTGAGAAATTTGATTATCGAAAGGGATTCAAATTTTCAACTTACGCAACTTGGTGGATTAGACAAGCGATTACACGTGCAATTGCAGATCAGGCACGTACTATTAGAATTCCAGTTCATATGGTTGAGACTATCAATAAATTGATTCGAATACAACGTCAGATGTTGCAAGATTTAGGGCGTGAACCTGTTCCAGAAGAAATTGGTGCAGAGATGGATATGCCAACTGATAAAGTTCGTGAAATTTTAAAAATTGCTCAAGAACCAGTCTCTTTAGAAACACCAATTGGTGAAGAGGACGATTCACATTTAGGAGACTTTATTGAAGATCGTGATGCGACAAGCCCTGCTGACCATGCGGCATATGAGTTGTTGAAAGAACAATTAGAGAGTGTTCTTGATACTTTAACAGATCGTGAAGAGAATGTTTTACGCCTTCGATTTGGGCTTGATGATGGGCGTACTCGTACACTCGAAGAAGTAGGTAAAGTATTTGGTGTGACTCGTGAGCGTATTCGCCAAATTGAAGCAAAGGCATTGAGAAAATTACGACATCCTTCACGTTCAAAACAGTTGAGAGATTTCTTAGAATAAAAAACACTTGATTTTTATAAATTTATGGGTTAACATTCTCCTTATTAAGAAAAGAGGTTTGACAAATGGTTGTACTTAACTTTAAAAAGATGAATAATGCTTGTTGCTGTCTCATTCCGCGTGTTAGTGTGGATGAAACGGCTACTTTGGGTTGGAATCTTTCTTTTAGAGAGTTGAGTTAAGAAAAATTCCATTTGAAGGGCTTTTCCGGACTAGGGCGCGAATCTTTTAAGATTCGTGCCTTTTTTCTTTTCAAAAATTAAGGAGGATTCAAAATGATTTACCATAATATTGAAGAATTAGTAGGAGATACACCATTATTGGAGTTAGATATCAAAGTGCCTAACGGCTCACATATTTATGCAAAGATTGAATCAAAAAATCCTGGTGGGAGTATCAAAGATCGTTTAGGATTTTATATGATTGAACAAGCAATGTCAGAAGGAAAGCTAAGAAAGAAGATGACTGTAATTGAACCAACTGCGGGAAATACCGGAATTGGTATAGCTATGGCAGCATCGTATTATGGAATGAAGACAGTACTGGTAGTTCCTGAAAAGTTCAGTCAAGAAAAACAAACACTAATGCGCGCCCTAGGAGCACAAATTGTACATACTCCTAGTCAAGAGGGAATCGTTGGTGCTATAAAAAAAGCACGAGAACTTGAAAAAAATATTGAAAATAGTTATGTTCCAATGCAATTTGAAAATTTAGATAATCCTGATGCATATTATCATAGTATCGCACCAGAGATTTACCACGAGATGAAAGAGAACAATTTGAAAATTAATGGTTTTGTTGCAGGCGCTGGGAGTGGTGGAACCTTTGTTGGAATGGCAAGGTATTTTAAAGAACAAGATAGAAGTATAAAAACAGCGATTGTAGAACCAGAAGGATCAATTCTAAATGGTGGTCCAAAGCATGCTCATCGAACAGAAGGAATTGGTGTTGAATTCATCCCACCGTTTTTGGAAAGAGATAATCTTGATTATATTTATACAATTAGTGACCACGATGCTTTCGACTTTGTAAAAAGGCTAGCTAGTGATCACGGCATTTTTGCTGGTAGTTCTAGTGGTGCAGCTCTTGCAGCAAGCATTAAACTGGCAGAAGAGCTTCCTGCAAATAGTAATATTGTCACCGTTTTTCCTGATAGTAGCGAACGTTATTTAAGTCAAAAAATATACAATTAATTCAAAGGGAGATATTAATAATGAAATTTAATACAAAACTTATTCATGGTGGAATTAGTCAAGACAAAACCACCGGAGCAGTAACAGTTCCAATTTATCAAACATCAACTTACGCTCAAAAAGAACTAGGTGGGACGCCTGAATTTGAATATTCAAGAACTGGCAATCCAACTAGAAAAGCCGTTGAAGATTTAATTCGTGATCTTGAGGAAGGTGTTGCAGGTTTTGCCTTTGCATCAGGTTCTGCAGCAATTCATACAATTTTTACACTCTTTTCGGCGGGTGATCATATTATTGTAGGCAATGATGTTTATGGTGGAACTTTTAGGCTAATCAATACAGTTTTAACTAGATTAGGGTTAACGTTTACAGTTGTTGATACACGTAATATAGCTGAGATAAAAGAAGCGATTAAGGACAACACCAAAGCGATTTATATGGAAACTCCAACAAATCCATTGTTACGTATTACCGACATTAAGAAAGTGTCACAAATAGCAAAGAAAAATGATTTATTAACGATTGTAGATAATACTTTTGCTACTCCATATATTCAAAAGCCCCTTACCTTAGGCGCCGACATTGTCATTCATAGCGCATCTAAATATCTTGGAGGACACAGTGATTTAGTTGCAGGTTTAGTTATTGTTAATACAAAAGAATTATCAAATCAAATCGGCTACCTACAAAATGCAATTGGTGGGATTTTAGGTCCTCAGGATAGTTGGTTATTGCAACGAGGAATAAAGACTTTAGCGGTAAGAATGGAAGCACATCAAAAAAATGCGATTGCAATTTATCAATTTCTAAAAAATGATAGTAGAATTGCTAAGATTTATTATCCAGGCGATGAATCTGCACAAGATTTTGCGGTAGTCAAGAGTCAAATGAATGGTTATGGTGGAATGCTTTCCTTTGAATTGCGACAGGGGTTATCTGTTAAAAAATTTGTTGAATCTCTTCAAATTATTACCTTGGCAGAAAGTCTAGGTTCTGTTGAAAGTTTAGTTGAGGTTCCAGCCGTGATGACACATGGTTCTATACCTGAAAAAATCCGTTTACAAAATGGAATTTCTAATGAATTAATTCGGTTATCAGTTGGAATTGAACAAAAAGAAGATTTATTAGCTGATCTGAAACAAGGTTTGGATGCTGCAACAAAATAAATAATTTTTGAGATTGTTAGGAGCAAGGATCTATGTTAGTATCAACTAAATAATTAATTTGGTTGTGGGGGGATTACCCATGTTATTGGAACATTTTGATGCTAATGAAGGAATAATTACTCCTTGGGAAAGTGATTTAGAAAAAACAGTAGAGTTTTTACCCAAAACATTAATAATGCCATTTGATAAGGATATAAATCAACGGATATTTCAAGATGCAAACTATCAAAAGATAGGTGTTCAACACAGTATTGTACAGGATGCAGTAATTGGAAGTTACTCATATGGTGCACAGAAATTTACTATTGCAGCAGCTGACTTGGGCGCCCCAGCTTTGATTGGTAGATTAGAGGAGTTAATGTCTGGAGGAATTGAGAATGTAATCTTATTTGGAACCTGTGGTGTTTTGGATAAAAATCTTGCTGCACATCAAATAATTATTCCTACTAGTGCTGTTCGAGACGAAGGAACTAGCTTTCATTATGTCCCAGCAAGTGATGAAATTCAGATGAATCCGAAGTCAGTTAAAGCATTGACAGCAATTCTCGATGAATTGAAAATTGGCTATACGACTGCTAAAACGTGGACAACAGATGCTCTTTTTCGTGAAACACTAGAAAAAACAAGAGAAAGAGTTGCCATGGGATGTTCAGTTGTTGATATGGAAGCTTCAGCTGTTGCTGCTTGGGCACACTATAGGCAAAAAAATGTTTATCAGTTCTTTTATACTGCAGATCATTTGAATACTGAGACAGGTGAGTGGAACAAGAGAAGTGAGGAGCGGATGCAGGGAAGATCAGTCTATGATTTTTTTGAGTTAGCACTTACAATTGGAAGTAAATTAGATTAGCTATAAGAAGGTTATAAGTACATTTAAAAAAGTGACTGAACTAAATTCATGCTTTAAACTCCTATATAAAAGATTGTGACAAGTTGTAGACTTGGAACGGTCTTTTTTTGTGGAAAAACATGTCTTTTTTTATTGTTAAATCTTCGTTATACTTTAGTAATAAGAAGGAGTGTTTTTTAATGGATGCAAGACATTTATCACAGCGACTTTTAGGAGTTGCTTCATATGTTCCAAATAATGCAAGGTTGGCAGATATTGGTTCTGATCATGCTTATTTACCAGCGTATCTGGGATTAAATAATAAGCTTGCTTTTGGAATTGCGGGTGAAGTTGTTGAAGGACCATACCAAAATGCTATTAGTGAAATAAAAAAAGAGGGATTAAGCGAGATAGTCAAAGTTCGACAAGCTGATGGATTAGCAGCTATTAACGATGATGACGATATTGATGTAATCACGATTTGTGGCATGGGTGGTCCATTGATTAGAGAAATTTTGGAAAAAGGAAATTTAAAATTGGTTAATCATCCATTATTGATTTTGCAGCCAAATGTTGGTGAAAAACAGGTTCGTAATTGGATTGTAGCCAATCATTATAGAATTATTGCTGAAGAGATATTAACAGAAGATAATCATATCTACGAAATAATTGTGGCTAGATACGATGAAAGTCTGTTTGAACTAACAGCGACAGATTTAGAATTTGGTCCATTTTTAAGGAAACAAAAAAATGAGGTTTTTGTTGCAAAATGGCAGGCTGAACTACAAAAAATCAAGTATGTCCTTGAAGAAATGAAAAAGGCAAAGGAATTTCCAATTGAACAAGAACACAAAATGTTAGCAAAAATTAAACGGATAGAAGGAGTATTAGATGACTAATGTTGGTGAAATAGTTGCACGATTTGAACAATTTGCACCACAAAATTGGGCAGAAGATGGTGATCCAGTAGGGTTACAATTAGGAGATTTAAAACAAACAGTTCATAAAATGATGGTGACTCTTGATGTACGACCTGAAGTTGTAGATGAAGCAATTAAAAATAATGTTGATTTTATTTTTGCTCATCATCCAGTCATTTTTCGACCGATAAAAAAATTTGATTTAGCTGATCCGCAAAATAAGATGTATGCATCTTTGATTAAGCATAATATTACTGTGTATACTGCTCATACAAATTTAGACAATGCTCCAAATGGAATGAATGATTGGTTAGCTGATTTGCTAGAATTAAGTAAACGTGAACCACTTCTAAAAGAACATGAAGAAAGCTTACTAAAACTAGCAGTATTTGTACCAAAGAAAGCAGCAGCAAAGCTCAGAAACGCGTTGACAACAGCAGGAGCTGGTCAAATCGGTGATTACCTTGATTGTTCATATACCCTCAGTGGTATTGGACGTTTCACACCCCAAAAAGATTCACATCCAACAATTGGAAAAAAATTAGAACCGACTGAAGTGGCAGAAGAAAAAATTGAAGTAGTATTCCCACAAAAATTACGTTCAAAAATATTGAAAACATTAAGAATTGTTCACCCTTATGAAGAACCGGCATTTGACCTATTTGAAATTCAAGGTAATGGAATAAAGTATGGGATGGGAAGAGTGGGCAACTTGGAACATGAGATGAGTGTTACTGAATTTGCAAAATATTGCCAAGCAAAGTTTAAAATTGCTCATTTAAGGATTGTAACAGACGATTTGGAAAAAAGAGTTAAGAAGATTGCAATTCTTGGTGGAAGTGGTGGCCAGTTTTATCGCGAAGCTTTAAAAAAAGAAGTTGATGTTTATGTAACCGGGGATATCTCTTATCACACTGGGCATGATATAATTGCTAACGGGTTGGTTGCAGTTGATCCAGGCCATCATATCGAACAAATTTGTAAACCATATTTGCAAGAACTTTTCTCAAAATGGAATGCTGAGAATTCCTGGAAAATTGAAGTTTTACAATCAAAACTAATTACTGATCCATTTATTTTTATTTAAGAAGGAGTAATTCAAAAATGACAAAATATGATAATTTGGTGCCACGATTTATAACATATGTAAAAAAAGAAACTAGATCAGACGAAAACTCAACATCAATTCCTTCGACTATTACTCAAGTTGAATTTGCAAAGGATATTGCACATGAATTGCAAGAAATTGGTTTAGAAAATATTCGAATTTCTGATAAGGATGGCTATGTATTTGCAACACTGCCATCTAATGTGGCCGATTCTGTAATAAAAAAAGTTGGGTTTATTGCACATATGGATACAGCAGATTTCAATGCAAAAAATGTTAAGCCCCAAATTCAGGATAATTATGATGGTGAATCTATCATCAATTTGGATAGTGAGGGGGCTTTAACATTAGATCCGAAAGATTTCCCAAACTTAAAAAACTATAAAGGTCATGATTTAATTACAACAGATGGAAGTACGTTACTCGGAGCCGATGATAAAGCTGGTGTTGCAGAGATTGTTACAGCTGTTCAATATTTGATTGACCACCCAGAAATTAAGCATGGTGAAATCGAAATAGGGATTGGTCCGGATGAAGAAATTGGGACAGGTGCTGATCATTTTGATGTTACCGGTTTTGGTGCGGATATTGCATATACAGTTGATGGTGGTCCGTTAGGGGAACTTGAGTTTGAAACGTTCAATGCAGCTAGTGCCAAGGTAAAGATTATTGGGAAAAATGTTCACCCAGCAACTGCAAAGGGTGTAATGATTAATGCTTTACAGTTAGCAATCAACTTGCAAAACGAACTCCCACAAGCTGAGGTTCCAGAAAAAACTGATGGCAGACAAGGATTTTTCCATTTGCTTCAATTAGATGGGACTGTTGATGAAGCACAAATGGCCTATATTATTCGTGATCATGATCGTGAAAAATTTGAAGATCGAAAAAAATTGTTTATGGAAATAATTAAAAAAATAAATGCTCAATTTGATGAGCCAAGACTATTGGTAGAGATGAATGACCAATATTATAATATGCGTGAAATTATTGAAAAAGACATGACGGTTGTTGACTTAGCAAAACAAGCAATGAAAAATTTAAATATTACACCTGTAATATATCCAGTTCGTGGAGGAACTGATGGCTCAAAAATTTCATTTATGGGATTGCCGACACCTAATTTATTTGCTGGTGGAGAAAATATGCATTCCCGTTTTGAATATGTATCTATCCAAGTTATGGAACAAGCAATAGATGTAATTTTAGAAATTATTCAATTAATCCCTAAGCAAAACGATTAACGCAAACACACGTTCGTGATATAATTATAGTTGACCAAGGGATGTTGTAAAAGAACACTCAATTATACAGAGGGGCTAGGTCAATTCTGACTCAGTCCCTAATTTGTTTATCATAATTGCGTTTCATAAGTAAAATTAGTTAGGCTATTTGGTCATAGAATAAGTATATTCTAATTTTTAATACATTCCTTTATTTTGAAAAGAAGTGGAGTGAAGTTTATGGCAGAAGATCGATTGACAAGCGCCGTACAGTCAGCTATTGGTCAAGCACAACAAGTGGCAATCACAAGACATCATCAAGAAATTGGGATTCCGGAACTATTTAAGGTAATTATACAACCGGGTGAATTTGGAGCTGAACTTTATCAACGATCAGGTTTAAACGTTGATTTATTCGAAAAAAAAATTGATGAAGAACTTGATAAAATTGCGACTGTGGAAGGTGAAGTTGCTTATGGGCAAAGTTTAAGTCAAGACATGGCTCGTTTATTACAAGAAGCTGAACAGTTACGTGAAAAACAAAGTGATGAATATATTGCTTTAGACACAGTAATTTTGGCATTAATGAGACTTAAGAATCAACCACTAAAATTGTATATTGAACAACAAGGACTAACACAAAAGAAGTTGCAAGCTGTTATTAAAGATTTGAGAGGGGGAGAAAAAGTGACTTCAAAAAATCAAGAAGAAAATTATAAAGCACTCGAAAAATATGGGATTGATTTAGTTAAGCAAGTAAGAAGTGGCAAGCAAGATCCTGTTATTGGACGAGATGAAGAAATTAGAGATGTGATTAGAATTTTGTCTCGTAAAACCAAAAATAATCCAGTTTTAATTGGAGAGCCCGGTGTTGGGAAGACAGCTATTATTGAAGGATTAGCACAGAGAATTGTGCGTAAAGATGTTCCCGATAATTTAAAAGACAAAAAAATTTTTTCATTAGATATGGGATCCTTAATTGCTGGAGCTAAGTATCGGGGAGAATTTGAGGAACGACTCAAAGCTGTTTTAAAAGAGGTCACAAAAAGCGAAGGTCAGATTATTTTATTTATTGATGAAATCCATAATATAGTTGGAGCTGGCAAAACAGAAGGAAGTATGGATGCAGGCAACTTGTTGAAGCCAATGCTTGCAAGAGGTGAGCTTCATTTGATTGGGGCAACTACACTTGATGAATATCGTGAATATATGGAGAAGGATAAAGCTCTCGAACGACGATTCCAAAGAGTTCTTGTTAAAGAACCATCTGTAGAAGATACGATTTCAATTTTGAGAGGTCTAAAGGAACGATTCGAGATCCATCATGGTGTTAGAATTCATGATAATGCTTTAGTTGCTGCTGCTACTTTATCTAATCGATATATTACAGATCGCTATTTGCCAGATAAAGCAATCGACCTTGTTGATGAGGCATGTGCTACTATTAGAGTTGAGATGAATTCTATGCCAACGGAATTAGATCAAGTAACCAGACAACTTATGAGACAAGAAGTTGAAGAGGCAGCGCTTAAAAAAGAATCCGATGCAGCCTCACAAAAAAGGCTGAGTGAATTACAGAATGAGTTGGCTGAAACCCGTGAAAAAACAAATACTTTAAAGATGCGTTGGGAAAATGAAAAAGAAGACATCCAAAAAGTTAGTAACAAAAAAGCAGAATTAGATAAAGCAAAGCATGATTTAGAAGAGGCAGAAAATAATTATGATTTAGAATTAGCTGCTAAATTACAGCATGCCACAATTCCACAGATTGAAAAAGAATTAAAAGATTTAGAGCAAGTAGAACGGCCTGATAATTGGTTGGTAGAGGAATCTGTGACAGAAAATGAAATTGCACAAGTAGTGAGTCGAACAACTGGAATTCCAGTTGCAAAATTAGTTCAAGGAGAACGAGAAAAGCTTTTAGATTTACCTAAGACTTTGCATGAAAGAGTGATTGGGCAAGATGAAGCGGTTGATGCAGTTGCAAATGCTGTTATTCGTGCACGTGCAGGGTTACAAGATCCAGATCAGCCACTGGGAACATTTATGTTTTTAGGCCCGACAGGTGTTGGGAAAACTGAGTTAGCAAAGGCATTAGCTGAAAACTTATTTGATTCACAAAAACATATGGTTCGAATTGATATGAGTGAATATATGGAAAAACAATCAGTTTCAAGATTAGTAGGTGCTGCTCCGGGTTATATTGGTTATGAAGAAGGTGGGCAATTAACTGAGGCAGTTAGGAGAAATCCATATACCATTGTTTTATTAGATGAGGTTGAAAAAGCACATCCGGATGTATTTAATATTTTATTACAAGTTTTTGATGATGGGCGTTTAACGGATGGACAAGGAAGAACTGTTGATTTCAAAAACACGATTATCATAATGACTTCAAATCTTGGCTCAAGTATTTTGCTAGAGAATGTGTCCGATAGTAAGATAGATGATAAAACTAAAGATTTAGTATTAAAACTTGCACAACAACATTTCAAGCCAGAATTTTTAAATAGAATTGATGACATTATTATGTTTACACCTTTAAGTTTAGAAGCTATCAAGAAAATCGTTTCAAAATTTATAGCTTTGCTTTCTAGCCGATTAAGTGAACAAGAAATCAATCTTGAAATTGCAGATGATGCAAAAAAATGGATTGCAAATGAAGGCTATGACCCGGCATATGGAGCGAGACCATTACAGCGTTTTATTACTAATCATGTTGAAACACCGCTTGCAAAAGAAATAATTGCGGGTAAAATAATGCCACACTCGCTTGTTACAATCAAGTTAGACGAAAAAAATAATTTAATATTTGAAACAGTGCCTGATACTGAAAGAAAATAATTTATAGAGGATTGTTTCTAAAACCTAAAGGGCTAACTCAGAATATAATTTCTGACCTAGCCCTTTAGGTTTTTATTTATTTAGATGCAGGTTTTACAAAATAATCTAGTGCATTTATAAAAACTATGCCAATTATCATTGCAAAAAGCCCACTGAACAATGGTGAAAATGTACCACCGGAAAGAGCAGAACTAATATAACCAATGACTTCACCATAGATGAAGCCCCAAAATAAAATTGTTAACTGTTTAGCCATATGATCAACACCTCTCAATACAAATGTAGTTTAGCACATTTTACTTTATTTTACACTACTAAAAAGTCTAAGATGTTTTTTTAAAGAGAGTGTTGCTATAATGAATATAAGATATAAAGGGGTGAAAAAATGGGTGGTGCAGCGTTACAAGTTATCAGTAGCTACAGTTTGCTACAAAGCTCAATACGAATAGAAGAAGTTGTTCTGAATGCAAAACAAAGAGGCTATACTGCACTAGCTTTAGCGGATATCAATGTACTGTATGGCGCACTTTCATTTTATGATGCCTGTATGGCTAACGGTATTAAACCTCTTATCGGTATGACTTTAGAGACTTCTACGCAGAACAAAGAGACGCTTGTTGTAATTGCTAAAAATGAAGTTGGCTACAGAAATTTGATGCAAATTTCGACTAAAAAACAACTTCTCCTTGCTAAGAATATTTTAGACTTCAGTATAGAAGAAAATATTAATTTATTTGAAGATTTAATTATAATAATTCCACCAAATAACAGTTTTTTTGCCAACAAAATTTTGGATGGAAAAGTTGATATCGCAAAAAAATACCTAAGTTTTTTATATAATATAATAGGTGAAGATTTATATGTTGGAGTTAATACAACATTAGACGAAACTTTCTATGAGACAATTTTGCAATACGCAAACTTTGTAGGGGTGGAAACAATTGCTTTTGACACAATAAAATATTTAGAAAAAAACGGTAAGTTTATTTGTGAAGTTTTAGAGGCAATAAAAAGAGGAGAAACGCTTGATTATAAAAAATTGCAGTATGCAAATAAATCTAAAGGAATAAATTGGCTTAAACCTGTAAGCTCACTTGAAGCAAGCTACGTTGAAGTAAACCGCGCTAAAGCATTTCAGAATATGTTGAGCCTAATAGAACAATTCGATTTTAAATTAGAATCTAAAAGAATAACTTTACCAAAATACAAAACTCCTAATGGCTATGATGCAAACACTTATCTAAAAAAATTATGTGATGAAGGGCTACAGAAAAAGTTTTCCAAACAATCTGAAAATGATAAAGCTAATTATTTAGATAGAATGAACAAGGAACTACTGACCATTGAAAAAATGAGATTTGCAGATTACTTTTTAATCGTGTGGGATGTTACTAACTATGCACGTGAAAATCAGATTTTAGTTGGTCCTGGACGTGGTTCGGCTGCAGGATCATTAATTTCCTATTTATTGGGGATAACTGAGGTTGATCCGCTTAAATATAATTTGTTTTTTGAACGTTTTCTTAATGAGAAAAGAGCGCAAATGCCTGATATTGATCTTGACATTCCAGATAATCGACGACAAGAAATTATTGAATATGTTAATCGTAGGTATACAGAGGGACACATGGCTCAGATTATTACATTCGGTACTTTTGGCGCTAAACAAGCATTGCGTGATGTTGCTCGTGTAATGGGTATTTCTCAAGTGGAAAGTGACAACTGGAGTCGCTTAATTCCAAGTGGACCAGGAATTAATTTGAGGAAAGCACAGCAAAGTTCAGCAAAACTCCAAACTCATATCAATAAAAATGAACAAAATCAACTTCTTTTTAGAACAGCGATGCTTTTAGAAGGATTACCTAGACATTATTCTGTACATGCAGCTGGTATAGTTTTAAGTGATACTGACTTAAAGCAAGTAGTTCCACTACAAATGGGAAATGAAAATATTTTATTAACACAATATACTAAGAATGATGTGGAGCGAGTAGGATTACTTAAAATTGATTTTTTAGGTTTGCGAAACCTTACAATTTTAAATAATACACTACTATCTATAAAAAGAAATTTTAATAAGTCTGTTGATATTAATCAAATTCCACTAGATGATAGAAAAACTTTGAACTTATTTCAACAAGCAGAGACAAGTGGAGTTTTTCAATTCGAGTCTGGAGGTATTAGAAATGTATTACGCAAACTTCATCCTACTTCCTTTGAAGATATCGCAGCAGTCAACGCATTGTTTCGCCCAGGCCCAATGGAAAATATTGACAGCTTTATTGCTCGTAAACATGGACGAGAAAAGATTACTTATCCCAATGATTCATTAATTCCAATTCTGAAAAATACCTATGGTATTCTAGTTTATCAAGAGCAAGTTATGCAAGTTGCTTCTGTCATGGGTGGCTTTTCTTTGGGGCAAGCTGATATGTTGCGCAGAGCTATGAGTAAGAAAAATGCTGCTGTGATTAAAGATTTGAAGTCTAAGTTTGTAAAGGGCGCATTAGCACTTGGATATTCGAATGAAACTGCCAAAAAAGTATATGATTATATTGCTCAATTTGCCAACTATGGATTTAATCGATCTCATGCAGTTGCGTATTCAAAAATGGCATTTCAACTTGCTTTTTTGAAAGTTCATTATCCTGCTTCCTTTTTTGGAGCACTTCTAAATGCTGTTATGGGTGATATTAAAAAAACAAGAGAATTTTTATTAGAAGCAAAGCAATATGGATTGCTTCTAAAATCACCTAGCATAAATAAAAGCAATTACTATACCATATCAGGAAAAAATGAACTTCTTATTGGACTAGGGAACATTAAAACATTGCGTAGAGATTTCATTAAATCGATTATCACTGAACGTAAAATTGGAGGATGGTATAAATCTTTCAATGATTTCTTAAGTCGAATTGACCACAAATATTTAAAAGTGGACCCCATTAAAGCACTTATTTATTCCGGAGCTTTTGATTCATTTTCAGAAAATCGTGCAACATTGTTGGGTAATTTAGAAAAAAATATAAGTAATGTTGAACTTAGTGGTGAAAATAGTGAGCTATTATCCTTGTTGGCGC
Organism: Liquorilactobacillus cacaonum DSM 21116; assembly: GCF_001436735.1. GTDB lineage: Bacteria > Bacillota > Bacilli > Lactobacillales > Lactobacillaceae > Liquorilactobacillus > Liquorilactobacillus cacaonum. The sequence continues at coordinate 427,546 of NZ_AYZE01000014.1, read as the reverse complement.
CTAAATCAAAAAAATTTGATGAACTTTCACTCGATGAATTATTAGCAGGTGAGAAAAAATATTTGGGCCTTTTTCTTTCTGCACATCCAGTTGAAAAATTTGATAAAGTTGCCAAATTTTATAATACTAATTTAATAGCGAAAACCCGGGCAAATACCAATCCTCGAATTTTGTGTTTAATTAAGGAAATAAAAGTTATTCGTACAAAAACTGGTGAGCAAATGGCTTTTATAACAGTGGAAGATCAATCTGGAGAAATTGACTTAACTCTTTTCCCAAGGGTATTTGATAGAGTAACAGAAGATTTAGAATTAAATAAAGTTTACTTGGTAGATGGAAAGAGTGAAATTCGACATCAGAAAATGCAATTAATTGTTTCAAGAATGAATTTGGCAGAAAAATTGAAAATAGAAATGAAAGAAAAACTTTTTTTGCGGCTTCCTAGTGAAAGTTCAAGTTCGGAAAAAGAAAATTTACTAAATATATTACAAAGCAATGCAGGAAACATTCCGGTCGTTTTATATGAAGAAAAAACTGCGATAAAATGGGTCTTAGATAAAAAATATTGGGTAAACAAATCATCGGAAGTAAAAAAACAACTTGATAACTTGATTGGCAAAAATAATGTTGTCTTTAGAAATGAAAGCAAATGAAAATATCATGTGATAATTTGAATTTAATTTATAATTTTACAAGACATTTGTGATTAAAAGTGATAATATATCCCTTGGAGAATGTGTTGTTCCATTATATTTACTTGAGGTGAAAAGAATGAAACGCATAGGTATTTTAACAAGTGGTGGAGATGCTTCTGGGATGAACGCAGCGATTCGTTCAATTGCTCGTTCGGCTATTTCAGCAGGTCTAGAAGCTTATGGTATTAACTATGGCTTTGCTGGATTGGTTGCTGGAAATATTCGTAGGTTAGAATCAAAGGATATGGATGGAATTATCGATCGTGGAGGTACCATTTTATATTCAGCACGTTTCCCTGAATTTGCGGAAGAAAAAACGCAATTGAAGGGTATTGAACAATTGAAAAAATTTGGAATCGACGCACTTGTAGTTATTGGTGGAGATGGTTCTTATCATGGTGCTGAGCGACTTACTCAACACGGATTCAATTCAATTGGCGTTCCAGGGACTATTGATAATGATATCCCAGGTACTGATTTTACAGTTGGATTTGATACTGCAGTTAATGTTGCATTGGATGCACTTGATAGAATCAACGATACCGCAACTTCTCATCAACGTACTTTTGTTGTTGAAGTGATGGGTCGCGGTGCAGGTGACATAGCTTTGTGGGCAGGAATTGCTGCTGATGCTGATGCAATTGTAATTCCAGAACGTGAATATGACGTTAAGAAGATTGCGGAACATCTCAAGCACAACTATGAGAATGGTAAAGATCACGGTTTGATTGTTTTAGCAGAAGGTGTGATGTCAGCTGCTGATTTTAAAGCTGAACTTGATCAATATGGTGACTTTGACAGTCGTGCAATTACTTTGGGACATATACAGCGTGGCGGACGTCCAACTGCAAAAGATCGAGTGCTTGCAAGTATGTTTGGTGATTATGCAGTTCGTCTCTTATTAGAAGGTAAGGGTGGCTTAGCAATTGGTATCAGAGATAACAAATTAGTTGCAACTGATATTATTGATACGCTCGAAAATCATAAGCATATTACTGACGTTTCGTTGCTTGATTTAAATGATCGTCTTCGTTTTTAGAACAACAATTAACTTTGTAAAGAATTGACATTAAAGTCATCTTTAAAATTATTCAAAGGGGAGATTTTACTCATGAAGAAAACCAAGATCGTAAGTACACTTGGTCCAGCTAGCAATAGCTTAGAAACAATTGTTAAGTTAATCGAAGCAGGTGCCAACGTATTCCGCTTTAACTTTTCTCACGGTGATCATGAAGAGCATTTAGGACGTATGCAACTCGTACATGAAGCAGAAAAGATTACAGGAAAAATGGTTGGTATCATGCTTGATACCAAGGGTGCAGAGATTCGGACAACAGTTCAAAAAGAAGGCAAAATTCATTATGAAATTGGCGATGTAGTTCGTATTTCAATGGATAGCTCTATCGAAGGAACTCGTGAGAAGATCGCAGTTACTTATCCTGGCTTGATTGATGATGTTCATGTAGGCGGTCATGTATTGTTTGATGATGGCCTAATTGATATGCAAATCGAAGAAATCGATCAAGAAAACAAAGAATTAGTATGTAAAGTTTTAAATGCTGGTCTTTTGGGCTCACGTAAAGGTGTTAATGCTCCTGGCGTTTCAATTAACTTACCTGGTATTACTGAAAAAGATTCTGACGATATTCGTTTTGGTTTAGACAACGAGATTAATTTTATTGCTGCTAGTTTTGTTCGTAAACCATCAGATGTTTTAGATATTCGTGAATTATTAGAAGAAAAACATATGGAACATGTTCAAATCTTCCCTAAGATTGAATCTCAAGAAGGTATTGATAACTTTGACGAAATCATTAAAGTTTCCGATGGTTTGATGATTGCTCGTGGTGATATGGGTGTTGAGATTCCTGTAGAAAATGTTCCTTTAGTTCAAAAAGTTTTAATTAAAAAATGTAACGCTCTTGGCAAACCTGTTATTACTGCCACACAAATGCTCGATTCAATGCAAGAAAACCCACGTCCTACACGTGCTGAAGCTTCTGATGTTGCTAATGCTGTGTTTGATGGTACAGATGCAACAATGCTTTCTGGGGAAAGTGCAAACGGTGATTACCCTGTTGAATCTGTTTCGACAATGGCACGTATTGATGTTAAGGCTGAAAATGTTTTACGTGAACATCACACATTTTCAATTAATGACTTTGACAAGACAGATGTAACAGAAGCTGTTGGTCGAGCAGTGGCTGAAGCTGCTGACAATCTTGGAATAAAGACAATCGTTGCTGCTACAAAGTCAGGTCATACAGCACGTATGATTTCGAAGTATCGTCCAGATGCTGATATTTTAGCTGTAACATTTGATGATCGTACTCGCCGTGGTTTATCAATTAACTGGGGTGTTCATCCTGTTCTTGCTGAAACACCTGCATCAACTGATGATATGTTCGCTTTAGCAACTGAAAAGGCTAAAGAGGCTGGTTTTGCCAAGGAAGGCGATTTAATTTTGATTACTGCTGGTGTGCCGGTTGGTGAAAAAGGTACAACTAACGTTATGAAGATTCAATTAATTGGTTCAAAACTTGTTTCAGGCCAAGGAGTTGGTGATGAAACTGTAATTGGTAAAGCAGTTGTAGCTGGTTCTGCTGAAGAAGCTAATGCAAATGCTGTTGAAGGTGGAATTTTAGTTACAAAGACGACTGATAAAGATTATCTTCCAGCTATTGAAAAATCAAGTGCTTTGATTGTTGAAAATGGTGGATTAACATCACATGCTGCTGTAGTCGGGATCTCTATGGGTATTCCTGTAGTTGTTGGTGCTGAAGGTGCTACTTCTTTGATTACAAGTGGTGAAGTTGTAACTGTTGATTCACGTCGTGGAATTGTTTACCGTGGAGCTTCAAGTGCACTTTAAAATTTAGTTATAATTGTATTAAATGATATGAGAGCTAGGTCAAAAGTTATGTCTTGACTTAGCTCTTTTTTATAACGTAATTTAGGACAGATATTAATTCGCAATTTATGCTATTTTCGGTTAAAATAGATAAGGAATATAAACGTTGAGGTGGATAAATGGAAAGTTGGATTTTTCTGGGAGTTATTTTTTTAGTTGCTTTTTTTGCTAAAAATACCTCGCTTACTATTGCTGCCGTTGTTGTATTGCTACTTAAAGCTATCCCTTTTGCAAACCATTGGATGACAGTGATACAGACAAAAGGTATCAACTGGGGGGTTACAGTTATTTCAGTGGCAATTCTAATCCCAATTGCTACTGGTCAAATAACTGTTAGTGATTTACTTCAAATTTTTAGAACACCTGTTGGAATTATTTCGGTTGCTTGTGGGATTTTAGTGGCAGTCTTATCACGACAGGGTGTTTCGTTACTAGCAAATTCCCCACAAGTTACTGTAGCATTAGTGATTGGTACAATTATTGGGGTTGTTTTCTTGCGTGGAGTTGCTGCAGGACCGGTAATTGCTTCTGGAATTGCATACTGTATAATGAGCTTACTACATGTGAGTCTTAATTAATAATGGAGGAAATAATGAATAAAAATGAAATGATAGGCCAAATTATTGAAGTCCGTGTGACTGATGCTAATGATGAATTTTATTTTTTACAAAATGAAGGAACAACTTATAGATTAGCAAAGGAGGAAATAACAACTCAATTAGATAAGGAAAATGTTATTTCTGGTTTTGCTTATGAAAATGAAAATCATGAGTTACAAATAACAACAAATCTACCAAAAAGTCAATTTAATCGGTATGCTTTTGGAAAAGTCGTTGCAAGTCGAAGAGATTTAGGTGTTTTTGTAGACATCGGATTACCAAACAAAGATGTTGTTGTTTCACTTGATGAACTTCCTGAACTGACAGATTTATGGCCCAAAAATGGTGATAGTTTAATGATTGCTTTAAAGGTTGATGGAAAAGGAAGACTTTGGGGTACGATTGCAACTGAGGAAATTTTTAAGGGAATATCTGTTAAAGCGAATGAAAGCATGAAAAATAAGGATGTCGAAGCAATTGCATATCGGTTGAAAATGGCTGGGACACATGTAATTACATCAGATTTTGAGCTAGGTTTTATTCATCCAAGTGAAAGAGATCGTGAACCACGTTTGGGTGAACATCTAAAGGCTCGTGTGATTGGAATTAGGCCAGATGGAACCCTAAACCTTTCTTTACGTAGAAGGGCATATGAGGCAATTAGTGATGATGCCCAAATGATTTTAGCCGCATTACAACATTCGGACGGGATTTTAAATTATACAGATAAATCAACTCCAGAAGATATAAAAAAATATTTTGGTATTAGTAAAGGTCAATTCAAGCGTGCAGTAGGACATTTAATGAAAGCAGGACTTGTTCGCCAAGTTGATGGTAAAATGTATATAAATGATACTAAGTAATTGATGAAAAAGGGGATTGATGTAATGGAAATTTTGGAGACACAAATAACTGACATTGAGTCCAAACTTCATCAGGCAGGATTAAAATTAACTCCACAAAGACGTGCAACTGTTGGCACTCTTTTACATAATTATGAAAAGCATCTTTCGGCAGAGGAATTGTTTACTCTGGTTAGAGAAAAAGAATCAGACATTGGGTTAGCGACAGTTTATCGAACTTTGGAAATTTTATCAGAGTTAGGGATAGTAAACAAAATTAATTTTGAAGATGGTATGACTCGGTATGACTTAAGATTATCTGACCAAGATTATTTTCACCATCATTTATTATGTAAGGTATGTGGGAAGATTCAGGAGATACATGAAGATTTAATGACCGATGTAGAAGAAGAGGTTATGAACAAATTTGGATTCAAAGTAACAGAGCATCGATTAATTTTCCGCGGTATTTGTTCTAACTGTCTTAATAAAAGAATTAGATAATTTTCTGCATTTCTGAGGGTGATTTTATCAAAAATATTATTTTGGATTATATACATTATTTAAAAGTTGAACGTGGTCTTTCAGAAAACACTGTAAGTAGTTACAAAAATGATTTAGTTCAATTTGTTTTTTTCCTTGAGCAAAAAGAAATCACTGATTTTTCTGCGATTACTAGACAGATAATTGTAGATTTTCTTGAATTAGAAGCTAATCAACAAAAAGCGACAAGCTCGATTGTACGGTCAGTTACTAGTTTACGCAAATTTTTCCAATATATGATTGAAGAAGGTATTATTCAAAATGATCCAATGGAGTTGATTGATGCACCAAAGAAAAATGAACATTTGCCAGAAGTGCTGTCAACATCTGAGGTGGAAAGGTTATTAGCTACACCGGATGTTTCTAAACCTTTAGGGCTTAGAAATAGAGCTATCCTTGAATTAATGTATGCTACTGGTTTGCGCGTTAGTGAAGTAATAAATGTGCAACTTGCAGATCTTCATCTGAGTTTAGGTCTAATTCAAACAATTGGAAAAGGGCAAAAAGAAAGAATAGTACCTGTTGGTGATAAAGCAATTTTATGGATTGAAAGATATTTAAGTGAAGTTCGACCTAAATTATTAAAAAAACAATCAAGTAACTTTTTATTTTTGAATCATCATGGAAAAAAACTGACAAGACAAGGTATCTGGAAAAATTTAAAGGCAGATGTCTTAACTGCTGGTATTGAAAAAAATGTTACACCACATACTTTAAGACATTCATTTGCAACACACATATTGGAAAATGGTGCTGATTTAAGAATAGTACAAGAACTTTTAGGACATGCAGATATTTCAACCACACAAATTTATACTCATCTGTCAAAGCGAAGATTAGCAGAAATCTATGGAAAATATCATCCACGTGCTTAGAATAAATTGTTTATAGAATTAAATTATGATAGAGTTAGTTCAACTATATTTGATAATGTTTTTTCGACCATGGGAGGTCATCATGCTTTATAAGTATAAAAACGATTACGAAAAAATTACAATGGGACTACTTTCATTTATTCCTGATTTGAAAGAGTTCTCACATTTAAAAACGGAACTGAACTGGTACAATAGTACAAAAGAACGGTGCCTCTATCTTTGGAAGAATGAAAATGGCGATTTTATTGGAGTTGTTGGTGTTGAAATCTCTGATGATATTTTGATGGTCCGGCATATTGCAATAACCCCAACTGAGAGAAATGAAGGTGTTAGTTTTGCAATGCTTAATGGATTGTGCGAATTGTATCCAGGTAGAAAAATGATGGGAAGCATTGAAACAGCTCGGCTAATCGCTAAATGGGAGCATCGAAATGATGACAACTAATTCTGAAAATCAGAAACCGATGTTTAAATTAGAAATTTTTGAAGGTCCTTTGGATTTATTGTTGCAGCTAATCAAGCAAAATCGGATGGATATATATGATATTCCAATGGCTGAAATAACAACTCAATATATTGAGCAACTCCATCAAATGCAAACGTTGGAATTAGATATTGCGGGAGAGTATTTGGTGATGGCATCGACTTTACTGAATATTAAAAGTAAATTACTTTTGCCCAATCATGAGGAGTTAGAAGACGATAACACGATTATTGATCCAAGATTGGAATTAGTTCAACAACTATTAGAACATCAGTGTTATCAGATGGCTGCTGAAAATTTAGATGGCTTGTTTGCAACAAGATCTTTACATTATACAAGAGAACAGGCACCTGAACCTGATGGTGTGCGAAAAATATTATTAAAAGATCAGCAGCCTGTCGCTATGTTGCAGCAGGCTTTTTTTAGATTATTAGTATCAAAAAAAAATAAAATTACTACAAAAAGCCATATAAAAAAAGAAAATTTTACAATTGAAGATGAAATGACAAACATACTTTTTTTATTATCAAAACAGCCTTCCTTGACGTTTGATGAACTTTTTTTAAACGAAGAAATACATATTGAGAAAGTTGTGACTAGTTTTTTAGCTATGCTAGAACTTACTAAAAGAGGTACAGTGGAGATAATTCAAGAAAAATACTTGTCTAATATTATTTTGAGGAGTGTATAGTCAATGTCATCAATGATTTTAGCAAAAATTGAAGCACTCCTTTTTGTATCTGGAAACGAAGGAATATCATTAAATGAAATTTCTCAGTTAATGGGTTTGCTTAAGCCAGCTGTGATGGAACAAATAAATCTATTGAAAAAGAAGTATGAAAAAGATCCAAGCTGTTCTTTAGAGATAATTGCCACAGATGAAGTTTATCGTCTAGCAACCAAAAGTAATTTTGCAATGTTATTAAAGAGTTATTTTGAAACACCAAATATGACTAAACTTTCGCGTGCATCATTAGAGGCATTAGCAATTATTGCATATCAACAACCGGTTACAAGAGTAAAAATTGATGAAATCCGTGGGATTAAATCACATGGCTCTATTCAAAAGTTATTAGCTTTTGAACTTATTAAAGAAGATGGACGCTTAGATGCTCCAGGAAGACCTATCTTATACACAACAACAGAAAACTTTTTAAATTACTTTGGATTACACTCCTTAGAGGATTTGCCGCCATTACCAGAAGTTTCTGATGAAGTTGCACTTGATAGTGGTAGTGGTGAACAAAATTTACTTGATTTATTTAATCAAACTTTTGAAGATACTAAATAAAGAAATGGGAGAAAAAAACATGGAAACAACTGAACGATTACAAAAGGTCATGGCAAATGCTGGAGTAGCTTCAAGAAGAGCTTCTGAAAAAATGATTTTGGCTGGACTAGTTTCTGTTAATGGAAAAATTGTTAAGGAATTAGGGACAAAAGTATCAGTTAGCGATGTAGTTGTAGTTTCAGGCAAAACACTAGATATAGAAAAAAAAGTATATTTCCTTTTTTATAAACCTAGAGGAGTAATTACAGCAGCAAGCGATGATAAGGAAAGGAAAGTTGTAACTGATTATTTTAAAAATGTTGAGCAGCGAATTTATCCGGTAGGACGATTAGATTATGATACATCAGGATTGTTACTCATGACAAATGATGGGGATTTAGCTAATAAATTGATGCATCCTAGAAATAAGATTGCCAAAACATACGTTGCTAAAGTTTCAGGTATTCCAGCAAATGAAGACTTTAAAAAGCTAAGGTTGGGTATAACAATTGAGGGAAAGAAGACAGCACCTGCGAAAGCAAAGTTATTATCTTCTGATCAGAAAAAAAATAAATCATTGGTTTCGCTGACAATTCATGAAGGTCGTTATCATCAAGTTAAAAAAATGTTTGATGCAATTGGACATCCAGTGGAAAAATTAAAGCGTGAAACGTACGGTTTTTTAACTTTGGATGGCTTGACATCCGGTGAATACCGAGAATTAACAAATGACGAAGTTTTACATCTTAAAAATAAGTAAATAAATAGTTGCATTAATGAAAAAATAGTGCTACACTTTGTTTTGTAATAAAAATAATATGGTTTATCTTCAGGGGCAGGGTGAAAATCCCGACCGGCGGTAAAAGTCCGCGACCTGCATTTATGCAGTTGATTTGGTGTAATTCCAAAACCGACAGTAAAGTCTGGATAAAGAAGATAGGGCTTGTTTGATTATAAAATGTCATTTAACCCTGTTGGTCTCTGATCAGCAGGTTTTTTGTATTCAAATGGATCCGTGAAGATGAACATCAGGAGGTTTTTTTGATGGTCTATACTGCTACTCGTCGTTATGTTATTTCTGCTAGTTTAGCTGGAATTTCATATTTGTTAATGTTTTTGTCTTTTGTCGTAATTCCTTTAGTTCCATATATGAAAGTTGATTTTTCGGATATTCCTATTTTGTTTGGAATGTTCATTTTGGGACCTTTAGGTGGTATTGAGATTGCTTTGATTCGCTCAATTCTTTATTTTTTAATCTCAGGACCTTCGCTTGATAATCTAATTGGTGTGGCAACTAATTTTATTGCCTCTTTAACATTGACGTTGCCAATATTTTTTACATTACGTAACCATCATGCAGTCAACTTTTGGAATATTATTAGATCAATAATGTTTGGAACACTGAGTTTAACTGTCATTTTATCTCTAGCCAATTATTTTGTATTTATGCCACTATATATGAGCATTTTGGGTATGAAGCTATCTATGCCACTTGCAAAATTTGTTTTAATTGGAATTGTGCCTTTTAATTTAATAAAAGGATTACTAGTTGGTATTGTTTTTTGGGTCTTATTTGTTAAGTTGCGCGAATGGATAGTTTCCAGATCAATAGTACTAAAATAAATTATGCAGGATTTAAAATTGAATAAATATTAATATGTCAGTGAAAAGTTAGGCTAATGGTTGCATTATAGTCTAACTTTTTTGGTTCCTATAAAAAACCATCAGCTAGACAATAATATTGTTGTACATGATTCTTTTGCAATTTTAAAATAATTACCAATTTTTTTCATATTCTCACCCAATTCCGTATTAATAATGTAGAATAGATATGTTATTAAAAAAGGAGGGCTATTTGTGGGTGAAAAAAAATGGTTACTCTTTTTTTCAGAGACTCAATCTAGACGACCTATTGTGATTAGACAGATACTTTGTAATAAAAGAACAGTTTCAAACCTTTATTGGGGAATGCAATATCATATTTTAGATTGGTTAAATGTTGAACCGACATTAGATGAAAAAAAGTTTGATTTACAAATAAATAAATTAATAAAAAATAAATATTTATTAGCTACACCGAAAGGCCTTGTTCTTACGGCTGAAGGAATTTTTCAAAAGAAAGAATATCTTGATAATACATATGTAATTTCAAAACCATATATTTTTCAATATATTAATGAAAAGCGATGGTTAGAGCTATTACCATTACTTATACAAGTTATATCAGAACTTTCATATCACAACAAAAAATACTATGTAGTAAACTCTCCACTAAGAGCCCAATTTGCGTTGAAAAAATGGTTATCATTAGTAAAAGATAGAAGTGAGTTACCGCAAGTTCTTAAACAGAAATTATTAACTTTTTTGGGCGAATTTCCACACGAATACGGCAATATCTTTATGGCTCTTTTTACCGGACATGCTAATATTGGGCAAACTGCGGAACAAATCACAGTTTTAATACCACAGTTTTCTAAGGAAGAAATTTTATTACTTTGGCGTGATTTGAGTATGCAATTTGCTTTTTTTCTTCTAAAAGAAGATGGTCTTTTTAGACAACTGATTGCTCCCTTTAGTAATCTGAGTCAATTGTCAAAAAGTACAGAGATTTCATATCAGTTATTTAAAGAAAATTTAACAGCTAATAAAATTGCAACACAGAGAAATTTAAAAATCAGCACAATTAAAGAGCATTTGTTAGAAAGTGCTATTTTGCGTAATGATTTTAGTTATAGTAAAATTATTACGCATGATGATTATAGTATACTAATGAATACTTTCAAGGGTAATCCGATTGATTGGGAATACAGGCAATTAGATAATAAAATAGAATTTTTCAAATTTAGATTATTTCAGATTGAAAGGAGTAAAAATATTGGATAGTAGTCAACTGAAAAATTTTTTAAAACATTATTACGGCTATTCCGATTTTAAGAGGGGTCAAAGTGAAATTATCGAAAATTTGTTAGAAGGTAAATCAACACTAGGAATTTTGCCAACAGGTACGGGCAAGTCTTTGTGCTACCAGCTGACAGGTAAAATTTTAAAAAAAACTGTCATTGTCATTTCACCATTATTATCATTGATGCATGATCAAATAGAGCAACTAAAATATGCCGGTGAAAAAAAGGTAATTGCATTAACCTCTGAATTATCATTTGTAGACAAGCAAATGATATTAGCAAATATTTCTGATTATTCCTTTATCTATTTATCACCAGAAATGTTAAAAAATGATCTGGTTGAAAAAAAATTGGCTATGTTATCAATCGGTCTTTTAGTAGTTGATGAAGCTCATTGTATTTCTCAGTGGGGACCGGATTTTCGCCCGGATTATTTAAGGATAAAAAAGTTTCGTCATTTATTACATAATCCGCTAACTCTTGCATTAACAGCAACAGCAACAAACAATGTTGCCCAAGATATTCAACACAATTTGTTCTCCAACGATGAAAAAAAATTTGTCGTCCGGCGCTCAGTTGATCGACCTAATATTTTTTTGGGTGTTCATGAAACCATATCAAATTATGAAAAGAACACTTACCTAATTGATATAGTTAAAAAATTAAAATCTCCTGGAATAATTTATTTTTCAAGTAAAAAACAGGCAAACAAGATTAGTGAATTACTAAAGGCGGAAACAAGTCTTCGTATAGCACCTTATCATGCTGCTTTAAGTTCTAGGGATCGGTATATGACTCAACATCAGTTTATGGAGAATCAGTTAGATATCATTTGTGCAACAAGCGCTTTTGGAATGGGAATTAATAAGAAAGATGTTCGTTTTGTTATTCACTATCATCTTCCAAGTGACTTGGAAAGTTACGTGCAAGAAATTGGAAGAGCCGGAAGAAATGGGGAAAGGAGCCTTGCAATTTTACTCTATACCAAAGCAGATATTAATTTACAAGAGCAACTAAGCATTAATAGTTTACCTGATGATTTTGATATTGAAAATTTTCAACCTAAAGGTACTGTTGCTAATGTTTCTGACAAAGAGAATGTTTTACAATATTATTTTGAGCAAGGAATTCCTACTTCTGAAATAAAACAAATTTTTTTAAAAAGGCGCCAGGAGAAATATAATAAATTAATGTATCTTTTGGAATATATTGAGACACCTAGTTGTAAAAGAAAATTCCTATTGCAATATTTTGATGAAGAAATGCAAACTAAGCACGGTGTTGATTGTTGTCAATTAAAGGGTGAACCAATCAATATAGACTATTTTAAATGTGAGAAAGAGAAAAAAGAACAAATTATTAATCAAGTATCAGATTATGAAGATATCCTGGATATTTTTTTTAAAACTTTATAACTTAAAGTAATTCTTAAGTAAAGAATTATGACTTGCTATATAAACCTATGGTAGAATATATATGATTATTTGAGGGGGAAATTTTTATGAGTCGTAAAACTTCAGACCAAGAAAAACAACAACCTTGGGATAAATCTTTTGACAATGTTCGAGATAATAGTGGAAATTATTCACGTTCAGCGAGTCGAAAGAGCAGTCGTGCTAATAGTGTGTTAACTACATCGTTATTGGTCGTTTTTATTGCAATTATTCTAGGAACAGTCGCACTTTACTTTATATCACAAAACACATCACAATCAGCTTCTGGCGGTGGTAGTAATATTGATGTTGCTGAATCTAGTTCGAGTAAAAAAAGCAGTTCAAAAAAGGCATCGTCAAAAAAAGTATCTTCTTCAAGTTCTGTAGCTGTTTCCTCAGCTACAAGCTCTACAAATGAATACACTGAAGATGAATCTTCAAGTAGCTCTAGTTATGTTGCTGCCAGTTCAAGTGAAAGTACGACAACTTCTTCAAGTACGCCAAGTGTAGCATCCAATTCTTCTTCGACAGCGAGTGGTGAATATGTGACCGTTGCTGCTGGCCAGGGTATGTATCGTGTAGCTGTTAACAATGGTCTCACTGTTCAGGAATTACTTGAGTTAAATCCTACACTTAGCGCAAGTTCAACACTTACGCCAGGACAGTCAATACGTGTTAAATAGAAACAAAAATAGAAGTATTTCTTTTTTACAAATCTAAATTTATAATCAGAAAGGCTTACTCAAAATGGCAAAATTATTACAAATTGCAATTGATGGACCTGCTTCTGCTGGTAAAAGTACAATTGCAAAATTAGTTGCTCATAATTTGAATTATGTGTACTGCGATACTGGTGCAATGTATCGTTCAGTGACTTGGGCAGCAATACAAAAAGACATTCCGTTGGATAATGAGTTAGAATTAGAAAAAGTTCTAGATGATATAACTATCAAATTTGTACCTTCTGAAGACGGACAGCAAGTTTTTGTTAATAATCAAGAAGTAACAAAAGAAATTAGAATGCCTAAAATCAGTAATAATGTTTCAACTGTTGCAGCTCAGGTAGCTGTCCGAAAATATCTCACCGATTTACAGCAAAAAATTGCTTCTGCAGGTGGAATCGTGATGGATGGTCGTGATATTGGAACAACAGTTTTACCTGATGCAGACATAAAAATTTTTATGGTAGCTAGTGTAAAAGAAAGAGCTTTGCGCCGATATAAAGAAAATATTTCAAAAGGGATTGATACGCCTCTTGCGATTTTGGAGCAAGAGATTGAAAAAAGAGACTATAAGGATTCTACACGTTCAATCTCTCCACTTGTAAAAGCAGAAGACGCAATCAAATTAGATACAACAAATTTGACAATTGAACAAGTAATTGTCAAAATAATGAAAATAATTGAAAAAAAAGCTTGAAATCTCACTAAAAGTATATTTTAACTGGAATTTTTAATTGAATTCGGCTAGAATAGAGATTAGAGTTGAGTCGTTAAGGAGGACATGGTCCATGAGTGAAACAGATGCAAATAAGGATTTATTAGAGGCTTTAAATAGCGTTAATGAAGTTAAAATTGGTGATGTGGTTAAGGGTGAAGTTTTAGCCATTGATGATGCTAAACAAGTTATTGTTGGAATTGAAGGAGCTGGCGTTGAAGGTGTAGTTCCATTTAAAGAATTAAGCCTTAAACCTGACGAAGAAGTTTCTGATAATATTACTATAGGTGACGTGATTGACCTTGTAATTATTTCTCGGATTGGTTCAGATAAAGAAGGCGGTAGCTATTTGTTATCCCAACGTCGTCTCGAATCACGCAAAATATGGGATGAAATCGAGAAAAAATTTGAATCAGGCGAAACGATTGTTGCACCTGTAACTCAAGTAGTTAAGGGTGGATTGGTTGTTGATGCTGGAGTTCGTGGCTTTATTCCTGCATCGATGGTTGATGATCGCTTTGTAGAAGATTTAAATCAATACAAAGGTAAGGAACTTGAGCTTAAGATTATCGAAATCGAACCAAGTGAGAACCGTTTAATTCTTTCACACAAAGAAATTGTTAAGGCAGCTCGTGACGCTAAAAAAGCTGAGACATTGTCTAATTTAGTTGTTGGTGATTTTGTTGAAGGTAAAGTTGCTCGTTTAACAAACTTTGGAGCTTTCGTAGATCTTGGTGGTATTGATGGATTAGTGCATGTTTCAGAGATTTCATTTGAAAGAGTGAATAAACCATCCGATGCTCTAAAAGTTGGTGAATCTGTAAAAGTTAAAGTGCTTTCCATTGATTCTGAAAAGAACCGTATTTCACTTTCAATCAAGCAAACCTTACCACAACCATGGGATAATATTGCAGAAAAAGTTGCTGAAGGCGATGTACTTGAAGGTACTGTAAAACGCCTTACGAGTTTTGGAGCTTTTGTTGAAATTTTCCCTGGGGTAGAAGGTCTTGTGCATATTTCTCAAATTTCACATAAACATATCGCTACACCAAATGAAGTTTTAACTTCAGGTGAAGTTGTAAAAGTTAAGGTTCTAAATGTACATCCAGATGAGCACCGCTTGGCATTATCAATTAAAGCACTCGAAGAAAAGCCGAGTGTTGCTAGTGATGAACAAAAGAAAGCTCCTCAGAAAGAAAAAGTTGAACTTCCTGAAGAAAGCACTGGATTTACACTTGGAGATCTTATTGGTGATTTGAAGGATGAAGACTAATTAAGTAAAATCTTTCAAGTAGTTCAGTATTAAATAAATCTAGTAGTTATTCTTTAGCACAGAAGCGATAGATTGTTGAATATCTATCGTTTTTTTGCTGATATAAGCAAATTAATATATTTTAATAGAAAAGAGGGATGTAAAATGGCAAACCCAGTTGTAGCAATTGTCGGCCGTCCAAATGTTGGAAAATCAACGGTATTTAATAGAATTGCTGGTGAAAGAATTTCAATTGTTGAAGATATTCCAGGTGTTACTAGGGATAGAATATATACACACAGTGAATGGCTTGGCCAAAAATTCAACTTAATTGATACTGGTGGTATTGATATCGGGGACGAACCATTTTTAACACAAATTACGGAACAAGCAGAAATTGCGATTGATGAAGCTGATGTAATTGTGTTTGTTGTAAGTGTCAAAGAGAGCATAACAGATGCTGATGAAAAGGTGGCACGTATCTTATATAAATCCGATAAACCTATTATTTTAGCGGTCAATAAAGTTGATAATCCAGAACTTAGGGGAGATATATTTGATTTTTACTCACTTGGCTTTGGTGAACCAATAGCTATTTCAAGTACTCACGGAATAGGGATTGGTGATTTGTTAGATAAAATTTGTCATTCTTTTCCAAAAAGAGAAGAAGAAGAAGAAGATACAACTATCAAATTCAGTTTGATTGGTCGTCCTAATGTTGGAAAATCCTCTTTAGTAAATGCAATCCTTGGAGAAAATCGGGTAATTGTTTCTAATATTGAAGGAACAACTCGCGATGCAATAGATACTCCTTTTATTTCAAATGAAGGCGATGAATTCACAGTAATTGATACTGCGGGGATTAGAAAACGTGGTAAGGTTTATGAAAATACAGAAAAATATTCTGTTTTAAGAGCAATGCGTGCAATTGACCGGTCAAATGTAGTTTTGGTAGTTTTAAATGCAGAAGAAGGAATCAGAGAACAAGATAAAAAAGTTGCTGGCTATGCACATGAGGCTGGCCGTGGAATTATCATTTTAGTTAATAAATGGGATACACTCAAAAAAGATAATCACACAATGTCTGATTTCGAAGAAAAAATTCGACAAGAATTTCAATACTTGAGTTATGCACCAATCATTTTTGTTTCTGCCTTAACAAAACAACGACTTGATAAACTTCCAGAATTAATTAAGAAAATTAATGATAATCATCAAAGAAGAATTCCATCAGCTGTTCTAAACGATGTTATTATGGATGCAATTGCTCGTAATCCAACACCAACAGATCATGGAAAGAGACTCAGAATTTATTACACAACCCAAGTTGCTATACAACCACCGACTTTTGTTGTTTTTGTCAATGATCCAGAGTTAATGCATTTTTCATACCAACGTTTTTTGGAAAATCAAATTCGAGATTCTTTTGATTTCACTGGAACACCAATACATTTAATAGAACGTAAGCGTAAATAGTTTTATTAAATTACACAATATGTTAAGCTATCTTTTTAGTAAACTTTATTGATTTTAAAAACCCAGTAAAGTTCATAAAAATAGGTGAAAAACCTTGTTATGTTAGGCTTTATATGCTATCTTAGTTAAAGAGATAATGATTTGTTAGTCATTGTTTCGTCATTATAACAAGGGCGAAATTACGCCAGCAGATAAAAATTTATATCTGTGCCTATTTCTTCTTATGAGGAGGTGAAACACATGGCAAACAAAGCACAATTAATCGAAACAGTTGCAACAAAGACAGGTTTAACAAAAAAAGATGCAACTACTGCTGTTGACGCAGTTTTTGAAACAATTCAAGCTACATTAGCAGAAGGCGAAAAGGTTCAATTGATTGGATTTGGTAACTTCGAAGTACGTGAACGTGCAGCTCGTAAAGGTCGCAACCCACAAACTGGTAAGGAAATTCAAATTCCTGCAAGTAAAGTTCCTGCATTTAAGCCAGGTAAGGCTTTAAAAGAGGCTGTTAAATAAGCACTAATACTTATTCGTCAAAGGGCTGTTTCTAAACTTATGTTTGGTTGCAGTCTTTTTTTTGTTAAAAATATCGATTTTTGTGTGTTATCTAGTATAATCTAATTTCAATGTTAACTGTATTTTTATTTTTAATAAAAAGGGGAATTTATGAACCGTTCTGAAAATGTAATTAATCTAATTGAAGATGGAAAAATTGAAAAAGCAACTGAACTTTTTAACCAGGTGCTCAAAGAATCTGATGCCGAAGAAATATATAATTTAGCAGAAGATTTATATATGCTAGGCTTTTCTAATTTTGCTAAAAAAGCTTACCAATCGTTATTAGCTAAGTTCCCGAATGAAGATATTTTGCGTGCACAATTAGCAGATCTTGCTGTTAGCGATGGACATGATGAAGAAGCTCTTGAATACTTGTCTGCAATAAAACCTGAATCTGATGCCTATGTGAACTCACTTTTAGTTGCAGCGGATTTGTACCAGACACAAGGACTGCTAGAAGTTAGTGAGCATAAGTTACTTGAAGCGTTGCAACTTGCACCTGATGAAGAAGCAGTTATTTTTGGTTTAGCAGAATTTTATTTTAGTACAAAGAAATTTGGTAAAGCAATTGAATCTTATCTCACATTAGTTAAATTAGGGTTTACTCAGTTAGCTAGTGTGTCTATGGTACAACGACTTGGACAATGTTACGCTGAAGTCGGGAAATTTGAACAAGCGCTTGGTTACTTTGACCAATTAAATGACAAACAAATTAGTCCGGATGCGAGATTTCAAATTGCATTTACCCAACTTCAAGTCAAAAACTATGAAGAAGCTATCAAAAATTTTGTTAAGCTTAAAAGTAACTATAAAGATTATACGACCTTATATCCCTACCTTGCGATAGCATATGAACAACAAGGCTTGTTAAATGAAGCACTTGAAACATTACAAGAGGGGCTTAGCGTTGACCAGTATAATATTAAACTTTATGAGCAAGCAAGTTCGGTTTCCTTAAAACTACAGCAAGTTGAAAGTGCACAGACATATCTTGAAAAAGCTCTTGAAATTGATCCTGATAACTTAACAATTGTGATTCAATATAGCAATTTGTTGGTTAGTCGGCAAAAATATCAAGAAACAATTGATTTTTTAAGTTCATTTATCCAAAATAATGAAATTGACCCACAGATTTATTGGAATTTAGGAAAAGCGTATAGTGCGCTTGATAATGATACTAAAGCTATCAAATACTATGAATCGGCTAGTCGAGTATACGATGATAATCCGACCTTTATCAGAGAATTTGCGATTTTGAATCGGCGAGTTGGTAATCTTGAAGAGGCTCGTGAAAATGTGGCACAATATCTTAGATTAGTGCCAGATGATTTAGATATGCAAGAGTTTGAAGATGAATTGCTAGAAAATTTTTAAGCTAGGTCAAATTTAATCTGTAGCCTTACTACTTTAAAAAATTATAAAAAACCCGGTAATCAAAATGTACAATTACAAATTTTGATTGCTGGGCTTTTGTGATTAAATAAGACAAACTATGAAATGTTATTTTTTTAATTTAAAGATTCTTTTCTTAGGAATCGCATAACTAAAACCTTCTCCAAAGACTTCATTGACTGTTAAAACAGAAACAAAAGCTTTTTCATCATACTTAGCGACAATATGTTTTAATGTCATCAATTCGCTAGGACTAACAACACAATAAATAGCTTGTCTTGTCTCATTAGAGTAAGCCCCAGTGGCTTGTAAATGACTGACACCACGTTCCAAAATATCCATAATATCTTTTGTAATTTTTTCATATTCGTTACTCATAATGATAACACCACGAGCAGTATATGCTCCCTCAAGGGTAAAATTAACAATCTTGGAAAATACATAAGAGGCTAACAATGTGTACATCATTCTCCTAAGATCAACGTAACTTAAGGAAGCAGTTAAGACAATACAATCCAACATTAAGAGTGTACGTCCCATAGCGACACCTTGTTTTTTTTCTAGAATTCGGGCAACAATATCTGCACCACCAGTTGTACCACCGAAACGATAAACAATTCCAGACCCAATACCACCAAGTACTCCAGCCAAAATTCCAGCTATAAACAAATCATGGTGAATATCAATTGAAAATGGAAGCCTTTGCCATAACCAAATAAAAATTGAAAGTGAGACAGTGCCATATACGGTGTAAATAAGTGCTTTTTTACCTAAATATCGATATCCTATGATAACCAATGGAATATTAATTGCAAGTGTAGTAAATGCTGGATCAATATGCAGCCAATAGCGTGTTATAAGTGAAATTCCTGTCACTCCGCCTTCAGCAAGATTGTTACTGATATTTATCATTACAAAACCAAAAGCATACATCCCACAGCCAAAAGCAATCATAATAAAATCAATTAGACGAACTTTTGAATCAGTTGAATACATCTTTCTTACCTCCAAAAACTTAGTATCTTCTAAGAGCATAACATAACTTTTAAGAAAAAAATGCATACGTGAGTACTTGCTAAGGAGAATTTCATTATTCTAGCAGATGCAGGTAAGTCCACAATCTGTTAGAATGAATAAGAATAAACAAAAGTGAAGAGGATGATAGTATGATTAAAGTTTTAGTGGCCGGTTTTAAAGGACGAATGGGAAATACAACTACAAAGATGGTTATCCAAAACACAGATTTTGAGTTAACGGGCGTATATGATCCAAATGCAACTGAGAAAAATATTAATGAAATTCTTGAGTTTAAAAACATGGATATTCCAGTCTATACAAAAACAAGTGAAATTAATACAGAAAATACCGATGTTTGGATTGATTTTACTTCACCATCTTCGGTATATGAAAATGCTAAATTTGCTCTTATGAATAAAATTTCCCCTGTAATTGGTACTACAGGTTTGACTAGTGAACAAGTTGACAACTTAAAAAAAATTGCTATAGAAAAAACTACTGGTGGTTTAATTGCTCCAAACTTTGGAATTTCAGCCGTTTTATTGATGCAATTTGCACAACATGCTGCAAAATATTTGCCTGATGTTGAAATAATTGAAATGCATCATGATAATAAGTTAGATGCTCCTAGTGGAACCGCCTTAAATACTGCAAAAATGATTGCAGAGGTTCGCAAGCAAAAAATCCAAGGTAACCCAGAAGAAAAAGAAAGTTTGCTTGGCGCACGTGGTGCAGATTATGAAGGCATGCGAATTCATAGTGTTCGTTTACCTGGATATGTTGCCCATGAACAAGTCCTATTTGGTGGAAAAGGGGAAGCATTGACAATTCGTCAAGATTCCTTTGATCGTATTTCCTTTATGTCAGGAGTTGAAGTTGCCGTTAAAAAAATTGGTGCTTATAATGAATTACTCATAGGACTTGAGAACTTGCTATGAGATTAGTAAAATTACCACTTGAATTTCAGAAAGCTAAAATAATTCTTGACAAAATTTGTGAAGCTGGATTTCTTGCTTACTTTGTCGGAGGTAGCGTACGTGATACACTACTTGAATTACCACTACACGATGTTGATATTGCTACAAGTGCTTATCCTGCTGAAATTAAACACATATTTAAGAAAACCATTGATACAGGAATAGAACATGGAACTGTCACTATCCTTGATCATGGAGAAGGATATGAGGTAACCACCTTTAGGACTGAGTCCACTTATCAAGACTACCGTCGCCCTGACAGTGTCAAATTTGTACGCTCGCTTGCTGAAGACTTAAAGCGACGTGATTTAACAATTAATGCATTGGCACTTAATTTAGATGGTGAGATTATAGATCTATTTAACGGACTGGATGATTTAAAAAAGAAAGTGATTAGAGCCGTAGGGAATCCCAACGAAAGGTATCATGAAGATGCACTTCGAATGATGAGAACGGTACGTTTTGCTAGTCAATTAGATTTTGATATAGAATCAAAAACACTTAATGCAATTACAACAAATTCAAAGTTGCTTAAAAAAATTGCCGTTGAAAGAATCAATGTCGAATGGGTAAAATTACTTCTAGGCAAAAATCCTAAGAAGGGGCTACAAAGTTTTGTTGATTGCGGTCTTTATCGTTATTGCCCTTTACTTGAGGATAAAGAACAGATTCTGAAATTGATTCTGTCACTAGATAATTTACAAATTGGAGATGAAGTAGTTGCTTGGACTCTTTTTTGTTACTTATCTTTCCAAGACTACAATAAAATAACCCTTTTTTTGAAGTCTTGGAAATGCTCAAATGACTTAATAGCACGTGTTGAAAGGTCTTTTTTAGCTACTTCTTTACTCAAACAAAACCAAGTTAATGATTGGGATCTTTATACTATTGGGATACAATCTTTTGAAATTGCAAATGAAGTTGCTAAATTATTGGGTTTTGAGAGAGATATTTCGATAATCCGCCAAAATTACGAAATGTTGCCAATCAAAAATAGAAAAGAGCTTGTGATTAACGGTGGAATTTTAATTAAAGAATTAGATTTTGTTCCTGGCCCTTTTTTAGGTAATATTTTATCAAAAATTGAAAAAAAAGTGGTTTGTGGTGAGCTTCCAAATGAGTTAGCTGTTCTTAAAGAACTGGCATTAGAAAATAAGAATAATTAATAGAAAAAGAGTGAAGAAATGCAGACATTACGTGTTGAAAATTTGAGCAAAACATATGGAGAAAAAACACTTTTTGAAAACTTGAATTTTTTGATAAATGAACATGACAGAATTGGTTTAATTGGAACAAATGGTTCAGGAAAAACATCTCTTCTGAATGTCTTGACTGAACAAGATAGTGCTGACAGTGGAAAATTAATAGCTCCTAACAATTATCGTATCAGTTATTTAAAGCAAATACCTGAACTAGATGAAAATGCTACTGCGTTAGAAGCAATCTTTGATGGTGCAGCTCCAATTTTCAAAACAATTCGTAGTTACGAAGAAGCCTTAACTTTTTATGGGTTAAATCCAAATGATGTAAAAGCACAGCAGCGTTACGACAATGCTGAAGCAGCAATGAATAGAGAAGATGCCTGGAGTGCTGAAAGTGATGTAAAAACCATTCTAAGCCAATTACATCTTGAGCAGCTAGATGTTGCTGTTAAGACACTATCGGGTGGTCAAAAAAAGCGGGTGGGCCTTGCGCAAGTTTTAATTCAAGCACCAGACTTACTTATATTGGATGAACCTACTAACCATCTTGACTTTGATTCAATTAATTGGTTACAAGATTATTTAGTTAATTACAAAGGAGCATTACTGGTAGTTACCCACGATCGTTATTTTTTGGATCAAATAGCAACTCAAATTCTAGAGTTATCTTTTGGAAGCCTTTATCCATACCAAGGAAATTATCAGAGCTATGTCGAACAAAAAGCTCAACGTGTTCAAAAAGAAGCAGATTTTGAACACAAACAACAACAATTATATAAAAAAGAACTCGCTTGGATGCGTACTGGTGCAAAAGCCAGAACAACAAAACAACAAGCAAGAATCAATAGTTTTAACACACTTGAAGAAAATCTTAAAAGTACAAAAGATGAGGGTGCAGTTGATATTTCTTTAGGTCAGCAACGATTAGGAAAAAAAGTTATTCAGCTAAAAAATGCTTCCCTAACCATTGCCAACCATGTAATTATGCAAAAATTCGATATGCTAATTCAAGCGGGTGATCGAATTGGTATCACAGGTGCAAATGGTGCCGGAAAATCAAGTTTTTTGAATGCACTGACAGGAAACATTGCCCTGGATAATGGTATTTTAGAAATTGGTGAAACAGTTCGAATTGCATATTACACACAGCAAACAGAAAAAATTCCAGAAGATAAAAGAATGATTAGTTATTTAAATGAGATTGCGCAAAGTGTAACTGATCGCTATGGACAACAGGTTAGCACAACGCAGTTACTTGAACAGTTTCTTTTTCCACGCTTCATGCACGGAACTTTGATTAGAAAATTATCCGGTGGAGAAAAGCGAAGACTTTATCTCTTAAAATTATTGATGAGTGCACCCAATGTTTTAATTTTAGATGAACCCACAAATGACCTTGATATAGCTACTTTGACAGTCTTGGAAGACTACGTTAGTAATTTTAATGGCACAGTAATCACAGTTTCTCATGATCGTTATTTCCTTGATAAAGTTGCAAATGATTTGTTGATTTTTCAAGGAAATGGAAGAATTGAACGTTTTACAGGAGCTTTTACCGATTATTTAAGCAAAAATCAAAATTTTGAAAAACATCAGAAAGAAAAAATAAAACAAAGTGTTAGTCCATCTGAGAAGAATCCCAAAAATGAAAAATCAAAATTAACTTATGCGGAAAAAATCGAATTTGAAAAAATTGAAAATTTAATCGATACTTTAGAAAATGAAAAAGATGTTTTATCCGAACAAATGGCTAGTACTGATGGAACAAACTACAACAAATTGGCAGAATTGCAAAAACAAATTGATGAACATGACCGGTTAATTGATGATAAAATGAGCCGCTGGGAATATTTAAGTCAATTCGAACAATAAAAATTGGAGGAACATTTATGGCTATTCTTGAAGCTCCGTATCTACAACTTATTACTGATATTTTGGAGAAGGGACAACAAAAAGGAGATCGCACGGGAACAGGAACTAAAAGTTTATTTGGATATCAAATGCGTTTTGATTTAAGTCAAGGATTTCCTCTTTTGACAACTAAAAAGGTTGCATTTGGATTAGTAAAAAGTGAGCTTCTTTGGTTTTTACGTGGTGACACTAATATCCGATTCTTATTACAACACAAAAATCACATTTGGGATGAGTGGGCTTTTAAAAAATGGGTTTCAAGTAATGAATATACTGGTCCTGACATGACAGATTTCGGAAGAAAATCACTTATTGATACAGCTTTTGCAGATGAATATAACAAGCAAAAAAAAATATTTTGTGAGCGAATCTTGACTGATGATGATTTCTGTGAGAAGTACGGTGATTTAGGAGATGTTTATGGAGCACAGTGGCGTCATTGGAAAACCCGAGATGGACAAGTAATTGATCAAATTCAAAATGTGATAGATGGTATTAAAAATACACCAGATTCAAGAAGGTTAATCGTCTCAGCTTGGAATCCAGAAGATGTACCAAATAGTGCACTTCCCCCATGCCATACGCTATTTCAATTTTATGTAGTTGACGGAAAGTTGAGCTGCCAACTCTACCAACGTAGTGCTGATGTTTTTTTAGGTGTACCTTTTAATATTGCTAGTTATGCTTTATTGACACATTTAATAGCACATGAAACTGGTCTTCAGGTGGGGGAATTTGTTCATACTTTAGGAGATGCACATATTTATAATAACCATTTTGAACAGGTTAAAAAACAATTAACGCGAACTCCCAAAAATTCACCAAAACTATGGTTGAATCCTGAAAAAAAGAGTATTTTTGATTTTGAAATGTCTGATATCAAGGTAGAAAATTATGATCCAGCTCCTGCAATTAAGGCACCTGTTGCCGTTTAAGGGAGTCTGAAGGAGGGAAAACAAAATGTTAGCATATATTTGGGCTGAAGATAAAGAACATCACATAGGTTTAAATGGACACTTGCCATGGCACCTACCTGCTGATTTAGCATATTTTAAAAAAATAACTAAGAACCATCCAATTGTGATGGGACGCAAAACATTTGATAGCTTTCCAGGACTTTTACCACAAAGACATCATTTTGTTCTAACAAATTCAATAGATCTAAAAACAAAGTTTAAAGATGATGATCGCATCACAGTGATGAATAATATTGATGATTTGTCTTCAGTGATTGAACAAAAAGATTTGATTTTTATTATAGGTGGAGCTTCTTTGTTTGCTGAATTTGCGGACAAAGTAGATTTTTTGTACGTTACGCGCATCAATTCTATTTTTCCAGGAGATACAAAGATGCCAATTATTGATGAAAAATTATTTGAATTGATTACGAAGAAAAACGGTACAGTTGATGAAAAAAATAAATATCCGCATGTTTTTGAAGTGTACCAAAGAAAAGGAATAAGTCAGTAAGGTCAAAAATAATGCATTTGAATTATCGAATGTATGACAAGAACATATCTAGACTTGGGTCAAGGGCATATTTTGACCTAGGCCTAGATTTTTTTACTATAATTTCTTAAATGTTAAAAGTTAAAAGACAATAAAAAGTTAAATAACATTATGAAATAGAGCAAAACTTTGCTATAATAATAGCGTTTATACTTCTTTGGGTACTAGAAAGGATTTTTTATTGAATAAAATTATTAAAAACTTTATTACCGTTATAATTTGTGCACTGCTTTCTTTTGTAGTTTATTTTGCTCTTTTATCAATCTTTGGTTCAAAGACACCAATAAAAAATACTCAGCAGCAGACTAACAATTCTGAAGTAAAAAAACAAATTAAGAAAAAAAAGAAAGTTAATCTTTTTGCATTAGGAGACTCTCTAACACAAGGGGTCGGTGATTCTACCAATAATGGCGGCTATGTCTATCTTATTCAGCAGAAATTACAAAAAGAATATACACATTTAAAAGTGTTAACAAATAATTTTGGTAAATCAGGTGACAGAAGTGATCAGATACTGGCACGACTTCAAGAAAGTAAGGAAATGCAAAAGGAATTAAAGAGTGCGGATATAATTGTACTAACAGTTGGTGGTAATGATTTAATGCAAACTTTACAAAAAAATTTTAATTCTTTATCTTCTGATGAATTAGCTAAAGTTATGCCAAGTGCAAAAAAAACTTATGCTTATAAATTAAACAATTTATTGCAATCTATTAGGATATACAATGCAAATGCTCCAGTTTTTATTTTTGAGATATACAATCCGTTCTTTGTATATTTTCCTAGGTTGACACAGTTACAAAAGTATACTAATGAGTGGAATAATACAACCAGACAAGTGATTATCAAAAAAAAGGGGATGCATTTGGTACAAATAAATAAGCAATTATCTGAAGGCCAATACATTGGAAAAACCGCGCAGCTAAAAACAACTACTGTGACTGATTTGAATAGTCTAGATGGCAATAAACTTGCAGCAATTGTTTCTAACAAAAAAGAAAAGAATGATTACTTATCTGCTTATGACCATTTCCATCCAAATTTAAAAGGGTATAATTATATGACAGAACAGTTATACAAAAAAATGATAAACTATAAAAATTCTTGGTTAAATAAGGTGAATAAATGATGAGTGGATTAAAAAGGCCAAAAAAGGAAAAAAATTTAATTAATTACTGGAAGTGGGCTTTTATTGTTCTTTTAGCAATAATTCTGGGATCTACTCTATTTATTTATAAGCAGATAACTACACAGTCAGAACAACAAAAAGAAGTCATTGAGAAAACTTCAAAATTAAGTTCCTATACAACAATTGATGTCCAAATGAATAGAAAGCAACTAAACGGGACAATTAATTATTACTTAAAAAAGCAACAAAAAAATAAGAATATTAAATACCGCTTTTTTGTAGGAAGCTCCGAAGCTATAATGGTAGGAACCACTCAAATCTTGGGTCAAAATGTATCTTTTTCACTTTATACAGTTCCTAAAGTTACAACAGATGGTAATATTGTATTACTTGCAAAAGGGGTAAGCATTGGATCTTTGAGTGCACCTTCATCATTTATTTTAAATTATGTAAAAAATAATTATAAATTAAACAATGGGATAACGATTGATGCTAAGCATGATAAGATCAAGTTGAATCTTAATCACTTTGCAACAGCCAAAGGAATTAGTATTAAAGCCAAAACAATTGACTTACAGAATAATAAATTTCATTTCACTCTTGCAATACCCTTAAAATAAAGGAGGAATTCTATGCACCATCTAAGCTTTTATCAATTTTTGATGACTGAAAGAAACCCCAATAGTCATCATGAAATAGCTGAATTTGCAAATAATGCTTTTTTAGATCAATCTTTTCCAAAACAATCTCAAGAGTATGATGAATTGTCTCGATATTTGGAATTTAATGCTAGCTACCTACCGACAATGACAATTTTTGATGAAGCTTGGGAAATGTATCTGGATAAAACGAATTAAATATAATTATAAATAGAGGTAATTAAAGTGGAGAAGAAAGACAAGACGAACAAAATAAAAAAGAATAAACGCAAGTATAATTTGCTAACATTAGTATTAATAAGTATCGTAACTTTTGTAATCGGTGGTGTTGGAACTTTTTATTACATGAACCAAAAGCTAGAGGCAGCTACTGAAACAAACCAAGCCATGAATAAAATTGAAACTGTTTATTCAGCTCTTTATAATGGCTACTATAAAACCGTTAGCAAACAAAAATTAGTAAACGGTGCGTTAACTGGGATGGTTAATTCCTTAGGAGATCCTTTTACGGATTACATGTCGAAAAGTGAGACAGAATCCCTAAATAATACGATTTCAAGTAGCTTTACAGGAATTGGTGCTGAAGTTCAAAAAAAGGGCAACTATATTCAAATTATTGCACCAATTCAAGGAACGCCAGCTAAAAAAGCTGGGTTACAAGCTGATGATCTTATTTTAAAAATAGATGGAAAGTCAATTAAAGGATATTCGCTCAGCAAAGCAATTTCTTTAATTCGCGGAAAAAAAGGAACAAGTGTTACCGTAACGATTAAGCGTGGGGATTCAACCTTTACAAAGAAAATAATAAGGGCAACAATTCCTGTTAAAACCGTTACAGGTCATTTACTTCCAAAAAATAAAACGATTGGCTATATTCAAGTATCAACATTTTCTGAGAATACATCATCAGAATTTAAAGCAGAGATTAAGGCTTTACGAAAAAAAGGTGCAAAATCGTTTGTAATTGATATGCGCGATAATCCAGGTGGACTAATGGACCAGGCACTTAAAATGTCATCAATGTTTGTGCAAAATGGAAAAACGATTTTACAAGTGCAACAACGTGGACAAAGTGCACAAGTATATAAGGCAGGCAAAAAATACGATGGTGGTTTTAAAGTTCATGAAAAAACAGTTGTCTTGATTAATAGCGGAAGTGCAAGTGCTGCTGAAATTTTCTCTGCAGCTTTAAATCAATCTGCTAATATTAAGCTAATTGGTACTAAATCCTATGGAAAAGGAACAGCACAAACAACATTACCATTTACTGATAAAACTGAATTGAAAATGACTATTGCTAAATGGTTAACTCCGAATGGTTCATGGATTAATCATAAGGGTCTGACACCTACTATTAAGGCAGATTATCCAAGCTATGCTTACCAAACAGCAATTGATACGAAAAAGACATACAGTAAAGATGAAGTTTCTAAGCAAGTTAAAAAAGCACAGGTACTTTTAAATGCACTTAACTACAGTGTAGGGGATGCTAATGGGTACTTTGGTGATTCAACTGTTTCAGCAGTTAATAAGTTCCAAACGGACAACAAGCTAACAGTCAACGGTACTCTGGACAAGGAGACAATTAATAAACTTGAAGAACTAGCCGCACAAAAAATTTCCGAAAATGATAATGCTTTAAATGTTGCAATTACTCAACTTAACGGTAAATAACCAAAAAATTTAAATTAAAAAAGGAGCAAGGCTAAATTGACTTTTAACCTTGCTCCTTTTTGGTTTTCTTAATTATATCTGTTAGGCCTCTATTTACTCATCTTAGTATAACTAAAATTAAAGAACACTCGCACAAATCTATTTTTTTTGTTACAGTTAAAAGAGAGCTTATAGATACAAGAATTATTCATAAAAGAGGGATATGGATTGATATGGGTAAAATTTTAAGGCGCTTTATCAAAAGATTTCACTGGAGCTATTGGATTTTGCTTACATCAATTGCCGTACTCTTTGCCCTTTTTTTTAGGTCATTTCTTGTCACACCACTTCAAGTTGATGGTAATTCAATGGAACCAACTATCAAATCAAAAGAAGAAACTTTAGTGATGAACTTTGGGAAAATACACCGTTTTGATGTAGTTATTATTAAAATGCCTAGTGGAGAAACATATATCAAAAGAGTTATAGGAATGCCTGGTGATCGTTTAGCATATAAGAATGATATTCTTTATATTAATGGCAAGAAACTAAAAGAAAATTTTTTGAAAAAAATTCTCGACACAAAACATCAGCCGTATACTTCGGACTTTACACTTAAAGAATTGACTGGAAAAGCAAAGGTCCCACAAAATGAATACTTTGTGCTAGGTGATAATAGACGAATTAGTAAAGATTCTCGAACTTTTGGCCCAGTAAGAGATAGCTGGATTAAGGGACGTGCAATTATTGTTTATTGGCCGCTAAATAAAATACGCTGGATTGGACACAATTAATTTAGAAAAAGAAAGGAAAAAAAAATGGCAATTATTCAATGGTTTCCAGGACATATGGCTAAAGCTTTACGCCAAGTAAAAGAAAACATAAAACAAGTCGACATTGTACTTGAGCTTGTCGATGCAAGATTACCAGAATCATCGCGTAACCCCCAACTAGCGCAAATATTGCAGAATAAACCAAGTATTTTAGTTCTCACAAAAAAAGATTTGGCAGATTCCCAAAGTAGTGCAAAGTGGGTTAAATATTATGAAAGTGAACATCAACCGGCAATTGCAGTAAATAGTACTACAGGCAGTTTAAAAATTATTGAGGAGAAAATAAATCAAGTTTTAGCAGACAAGTTGGCTTTACAAGCACAAAAAGGAATATTGCATAAACGTATAAAAGTCATGTGCATCGGCATTCCTAATGTAGGTAAATCAACACTTCTTAATCACTTGGTTAAAAAAAATGTTGCACAAGTTGGTAATCGGCCAGGAGTCACAAAATCACAGCAGTGGCTTAAAGCAGGAAAAGATATGTTGCTATTAGATACGCCAGGAATTTTATGGCCTAAGTTTGAAGATCCAATGATCGGTAAAAAATTAGCATTGACTGGAGCTATTAAAGAAACACTTTTTGCCAAGGATGATGTTGCGTTATATTTATTAGAGCACTTTTGCAAGTTTGCTCCAAACAATCTTAAAGAACGCTATAAACTGACTGAAAATGAGATGTCGCTTTCATCAGTTGATTTACTACTTTTAATTACCAAAAAAATGGGTTTCAAAGATGATTATGATAAAGCTAGTGATAGAATGATTCTCGAATGTAGAAAAGGTAAACTTGGAAGATATACACTTGATATCGTTCCTGAAAGTGTTCAAAAGTATAATGGATAAGAAAACATCAATTATAGAAATTAAAAAACTATTAACAACAAAGCAATCAAAAATTAAACTAGAAGAATTGTCACTAGATTCAAGAATAGGTGTCCAAAAACTACTACATCAATACTATAAAAAAGAGAACAAAAGAAATAATGAATTAAAAGCGTTCAGAAAAAGATTCGAATATGAGCAACAGTTTTGGCAAGAAAATAAAAAACTTGTTTGCGGAATTGATGAAGTTGGACGTGGCCCATTAGCTGGTCCTGTTGTCGCGGCTGCCGTTATATTACCTCATGATTTTTCACTTATAGCCGTTAATGATTCGAAAAAATTATCAAAAACTACTAGGGAAAGTTTATATAGTCAAATTATTAATTGCTCAATTAGTGTTTCAATTGGTGTTTGTAGTAATCAAGAAATTGATAATTTAAATATCTACCAAGCTGCTAGACTTGCAATGTTAAGAGCAGTTAACGGTCTTTCCGTTGTTCCACAACAATTAATCATTGATGCAATGGAAATTGAATCATCAATCCCCCAATTAAAACTAATAAAAGCTGATGCCAAAAGTATTAGTGTTGCTGCAGCGAGCATTGTTGCAAAAGTTTGGCGTGATCATTTTATGAACTTTTATGATTCTCTCTATCCGCAATACGATTTTAAATCTAACGACGGTTATGGCACCAAGAATCATCTGGAAGCAATCGATTTATATGGAATAACGCCACTACATCGAAGAAGTTTTGAACCAATTAAATCTAAATTTTAATTTTTTGCGTATATTGATAGAAAACACTATGAAAGGTGTGTTTCTATGGAAGTCAAAAAATTTATAATAAAACTTCATTTGAGTGGGATGATTAAAACATCTAAGGTAAGAAAAATATGTGAATGGATTCAAAGCAAACAAACAATTCCGGATTTTAACGAATGGTTTGTTTTAGCAGAGATTGCTAACGAAAAACGGGGTTTACTTTTAGAAAAATTTAATTCAATTGAATTAGAACTTGCAGTTGATCGTAATTTGTATCATAGTAAAGCTATTACAATAATTGATTCTGAATATCCACAATGCCTTCGAGAAAGTTATAATCCACCTAATGTTCTTTTTTATCGCGGTGATATTTCTCTTATTTCTGAGGATAAAAAACTATTAGGAATTGTTGGCGCTCGCAAAAACAGTCAATATGCAACACTTGCTTTGGATAAATTATTACCAACTGTTTTGGCTGCTAATATTGTTACGGTAAGTGGATTGGCCCAAG
Organism: Liquorilactobacillus cacaonum DSM 21116; assembly: GCF_001436735.1. Taxonomy (GTDB): domain Bacteria; phylum Bacillota; class Bacilli; order Lactobacillales; family Lactobacillaceae; genus Liquorilactobacillus; species Liquorilactobacillus cacaonum. The sequence continues at coordinate 395,887 of NZ_AYZE01000014.1, read as the reverse complement.
GTGTTGATAGTTTAGTTCATATCCAGACGGCTGCTAACAAAGGTAAAACTGTTGCAGTTATCGGTACCGGATTAGATGTTTTTTATCCTAGTCAAAATCGCGCACTACAGCAAAAGATTGCCCATGAAGGTTTAGTTATTAGTGAATACCCACTTGGAAGTATGCCTAGAAGATATCATTTCCCAGCTAGGAATCGAATAATTGCTGGCTTAGTTCAAACGCTTTTGGTTGTTGAAGCTAAACATCAGAGTGGGAGTTTGATAACTGCAAACCTTGCTTTACAAGAAAATCGCAATGTTCTTGCTGTCCCAGGACCAATTACTTCATTACTATCTGATGGAACTAACGAATTAATTAAGGCTGGAGCAAAACCTATTATTAATGCACAAGACATTATTGAAGAATTTCGAAATACTTGACAAAGGGCAGTACTTTGTCCTAAGATAATTAGCGATTTTTATACATTAAAAAAGATATTAAAAAGGAGTCTGGTCGATGCCTAAGACCCAGAAAAAAACAGTAGCAACAAAAAGAAAAATTAAGAAAAATCTTGTAATAGTTGAGTCACCTTCAAAAGCTAAAACAATTGAAAAATATTTAGGCTCTCGCTATAAAGTTATGGCTAGTCTAGGCCATATTAGAGATTTACCAAGAAGCAAGATGGGCGTAGACATTGAAAATAACTACGAGCCTCATTATATTTCAATTCGGGGTAAAGGTGACGTTATTAAAGAACTACGCAAAGAAGCAAAAAAGGCAGATCACGTCTATCTAGCCGCCGATCCAGATCGCGAAGGAGAAGCAATTGCTTGGCATTTATCATACCTTTTAGGTTTGAATCCAGAAGACAAAAATCGTGTGGTATTTAATGAGATAACAAAAGATGCAGTCAAAAACTCTTTTAAGAATCCTCGAGCAATTGATATGAATTTAGTAGATGCACAACAAGCAAGGCGTGTTCTTGATCGACTTGTAGGCTATTCGATTAGTCCGATATTGTGGGCAAAGATTAAAAAAGGGTTGAGTGCTGGACGAGTTCAATCAATTGCACTGAACCTTATAATTAAACGAGAACAGGAAATACGTGAGTTTGTTCCAGAAGAATATTGGACAATTGATGCTCAATTTCAATCTGATAAAACAAATTTTGAAGCTAATTACTATGGTGTAGATGGTAAAAAAAAGGAATTGCATAATAATACTGATGTTCAAGAAATTATGCAAAAAATTGATAGCAATAAGCCTTTTAATGTGACACGCGTTGAACCTAAAGAACGTAAACGCTTCCCAGCATTGCCATTTACGACAAGTACAATGCAACAGACTGCAAATAATTCACTTAATTTTAGAACCCAAAAAACGATGATGATTGCGCAGCAACTTTATGAGGGTATCAATCTAGGTAGAGGTGGAGCTGTTGGACTAATTACGTATATGCGTACTGATTCAACAAGAATTTCTGATATCGCTAAGCATGAGGCATCCAGTTTTATCCATGAAACTTATGGAGAAGAATATGCTGCAATAAAACCTCGCAAAGGGAAATTAGCTGAAGGTGCCCAAGATGCACATGAAGCGATTCGACCGTCCTCTGTCTTAAGAACACCCGAATCACTAGCTTCCTATCTGAATAAGAATCAAATGAAGTTATATTCTCTTATATGGTCACGCTTTGTGGCTAGTCAGATGACTCCTGCAATTGTCGATACGATGAGTGTTGATATCGAACAAAATTCAGTGTTATATCGTGCAAAAGGTTCAAAGATGAAATTTCCAGGATTTACTAAGGTTTATGCCGAAAGTAAACGTAAAGATAATATTTTACCCGACTTGACTGTTGGCCAAGATGTTATGTTGATAAGTAACCAACCAAATCAACATTTTACATTACCACCAGCAAGATATACTGAAGCAACATTAATTAAAACACTTGAAGAAAATGGTGTTGGAAGGCCATCAACATATGCACCAACATTAAATACAATCCAAAAACGATATTATGTTAAGTTAGTCACACGTAAATTTGAACCAACAGATTTAGGTGAGATTGTTAATAATATGATTGTTAAATGTTTCCCTGACATCTTGAATGTTGATTTTACTGCTCAACTTGAAGATCAGTTAGATGAGATTGAGGAAGGTCAACTTGAATGGATTAAAGTTATTGATAGTTTCTATCAACCATTTTCCAAAGAAGTTGCTGCAGCTGAAGAAAAGATGGCCAAAGTTAAAATTAAAGATGAGCCAGCAGGGATTAACTGTGATATTTGTGGTGCACCCCTCGTGATAAAACTTGGTCGATACGGAAAATTTTATGCCTGTAGCCGTTTCCCTGATTGCCGCAATACTAAGCCAATTACTAAAGAAATTGGTGTAATTTGTCCAGAGTGCCATAAGGGGCAAATTATTGAACGTAAGTCTAAAAAGAATCGTATTTTTTACGGGTGTGACCGCTATCCTGATTGTGAGTTTGTATCTTGGGATAAACCAATTGGTCGAAATTGTCCTAAGTGCCAACACTATCTTGTTGAGAAGAAAACTAAAAAGGGAATGCAAGTCAAATGTAGTCATTGCGATTATGAAGAAGAGATTCAAAAATAAGAAAATTATTAATTTCTAAATTTTGAAGATCTCACTTAGCACACCTCCATTTTTTATGCTAAGGTTATAGCATAAGGTTGGGGGTTTTTATAATGGAGCAAGATTTTATAAAAGAATTTAAACAGTACTTGGCTATTGAAAGACGCTACTCTAGCGATACAGTCAAGGCTTACACTGAGGACTTGGGACTTTTTAATACTTTTTTACAAGAAAACGGTGGTTCCTCATCATTTCTGCTAGTAAATCGATTTGATGTCCATGTGTTTATGAGTTATCTGTACGATAAAAATTATCAGACCTCATCCATTTCCAGAATTATTTCAAGTTTGCGATCCTTTTATCGCTTTTTGGAGAAAAATGGATATATTGAAAAGAATCCTTTTGCTTACGTTCAATTGAAGCGTCATCCACGAGCTTTACCCCGCTTTTTTTATGAAAAAGAGATGAATGCTTTGTTTGCAGCTACTGAGGGTGAAGAACCGATTTTGATACGCGATAAAGCACTACTAGAAACCCTTTATGGAACAGGGATGCGAGTTAGTGAATGTACTGGCCTAACAGTTCAGGCAATTGACATGGGAATGCGTGCAATGTTACTTCATGGTAAAGGAAATAAAGACCGTTATGTGCCTTTTGGTGCTTATTGTCAAAAGTCACTAGAAATTTATTTTGAAAAAGTTCGTACTCCACTAATGGCAAAATATCAAAAGGAACATAATTTTGTTTTTGTTAACCATCATGGCGACCCTCTAACTGCCGCTGGTGTAACTTATATTTTAAAAAAAATTGTTGAGCGTAGTAGTTTGACTACACAAATTCATCCCCATGAATTGCGCCACACATTTGCAACTCATTTGATGAATAATGGCGCTGACTTAAGAGCTGTACAGGAATTGCTAGGACACAGTAGTCTCTCGACTACACAAATTTATACACATGTAACTAAAGAACATTTGCAACGTGATTATCGTAAGTTTTTTCCAAGAGCTTAGTAAAATACTTAGTAATAAAGTATAGGAGGAATTTATAATGGCAGGAGTATCATTTCATGCAACTACAATTTGTGCAATCCGACATAATGGACACACGGCAATGGCTGGTGACGGTCAAGTTACAATGGGTGAAAAAGTAATTATGAAAGGAACCGCTCGAAAGGTTCGGAGAATTTATAATAATGAAGTCGTTGTCGGCTTTGCTGGAAGTGTAGCTGATGCTTTCAATTTGGAAGAGCGTTTCGAAAAAAAATTAAATGAATATAGCGGTAATCTTCAGCGTGCTGCAGTTGAATTAGCACAGGAATGGCGAAGTGACCAAGCTCTGCAAAAGCTAGAAGCATTATTAATCGTGATGAATAAAGATGAACTGTTGATGGTATCTGGTAGTGGTGAAGTCATCGCACCAGACGATGATATTTTAGCAATTGGTTCTGGTGGTAACTTTGCACTGGCTGCCGCAAAAGCAATGAAGAAGCATGCTTCTCAGCTGTCAGCCGGCGAAATTGCTAAAGCAGCAATCAACATTGCAGGTGATATTGATATCTTTACAAATCACAATGTCATTGCGGAAGAACTTTAAAAAAAGAAAGGACCCTCTAGATGAACCCTATTGATAAAACTCCAAAACAAATTGTAAAAGAACTTGATCAATATGTAATTGGTCAGGATAAAGCAAAAAAAGCGATAGCAATTGCTTTACGAAATCGTTATCGTAGAATGCAACTTTCTAGTGAAATGCAAGAAGAAATCACGCCCAAAAATGTTTTGATGATTGGTCCTACTGGTGTCGGCAAAACTGAGATTGCACGTAGATTAGCAAAAATTGTACAAGCACCGTTTATGAAAGTTGAAGCAACTAAGTTTACTGAGGTTGGCTATGTTGGTAGAGACGTTGAATCAATGGTACGTGACCTAGTTGAGGTTGCTTATAAAATGGAAGAAGAAGCTCAGTTTTCTGAAGTTCGCTCTCAAGCACGTGGGAATGCTAACAAACGTCTAATCAAGTTACTTGTACCTGCTATTAAAAAAAGCAAAAAAACAAACAATAATGAGCTTAACTTTGCTCAAATGTTTCGTGACATTCAAAAAGGAAACATTCCAAATATGCCTAATACTCAGCAAGAAGAGGAAGTTACTGACGAAATTAGAGATCAACGGCTTTCAGTCAGCGAGCAATTGAATAAAGGAATGCTTGAAAATCAAGAAATTACTATAGAAATTGACGATCCCTCAAAGAAAATGCAAGGGCAATCCGGAATGCTTGGGCAAATGGGAATTGATCTAAGTGATACTTTAAGTGCCTTAGCGCCAACCAAAAAAATTGAGCGAACCATGACAGTTTCAAAAGCACGCGAATTCCTTACTCGTGAAGAAGCCCAAAAGCTTGTCAATAGTGGTGATATTGCTGATTTAGCAATTAGAAGAGCTGAAAATACAGGCATCATTTTTATTGATGAAATCGATAAAATAACTTCAAAATCGCAAAAAAATAGTGGTGAGGTTTCACGAGAGGGTGTACAAAGAGATATTTTGCCAATCGTTGAAGGATCACAAATTCAAACAAAATACGGATTGATTAATACTGATCACATTCTGTTTATTGCCTCTGGTGCCTTTCACGAGAGTAAACCTAGCGATTTGATTGCTGAATTACAAGGAAGGTTCCCAATTAGGGTCGAACTTGACGAATTGAAAGCAGAAGATTTTGTTAAAATTTTGACCGAACCAAATAATGCTTTAGTTAAACAATACATTGCTCTTATAGGAACTGATAATATAAAAGTTACCTTCACTATCGAGGCTATCCAAAAACTGTCTGAAATTGCGTATCAAGTAAATCATGAAAATGAGAATATTGGCGCAAGACGTTTGCATACAATTCTTGAAAAATTATTAGAGGACTTGTTATATGAGGGACCAGATATGCAAATGGGTGATATTACAATTACGGAAGCATATGTCCAAAATAAAATTGGCGATATCGCTAAAGATAAAGATTTGAGTCAATATATCTTATAAAAAACCATGAGGTGATTAAATTGACAGTTAGTCTGGAGAATGAATTTCTACGTGTAAGTTTTTCAAAAGATGGTGGAGAATTAACAAGTATTTTCAATAAAAAAAATAATACCGAATATCTTTGGCAGGCAGATTCAAAATTTTGGGGTCGCCATGCGCCAGTATTATTCCCAATTGTAGGGCGTCTAAAAAATGATACGTATCGAGTTAACGGGGTTGATTATCAGCTTTCACAACATGGATTTGCTCGTGATTTAGAATTTAATATTGAATTATTAGAGTCTAATCAAGTACTTTTTAGTCTTCATTCCAATCAAGAAACTCTAAAAAAGTATCCATTTGATTTTGTTTTAAAAATTAAATATCATCTTAGTGAAAGTAAACTAAGGGTCACTTATATTGTTGAAAACCCAAGCACAAAAACATTATTGTTTTCAATAGGTGGGCATCCCGCTTTCAATGTACCAATACAAAATACAGAACTATTTGAAGACTATCATGTAACAATTAATCCAAAGGATAACTATCCACAGATTAAACTTCAAGGGAATTACAGTGATTCAAAAAATCCCCACGATTTTACCAAAGAACAACTTCCTATAACCCGTGAGACTTTTGAAAATGATGCAGTTATTTTATCGTTAAAAGATAAACATCCTATGCTGACTTTAACCGATAAAAAAAACAAAAAAGGAATTCACTTTAATACAGGTAATGCTGACTTTGTTGGAATTTGGTCAAAATATCCGGAAGAAGCGCCTTTTGTTTGTATTGAACCTTGGTGGGGATTAGCTGATGACATAACAACTGATGGTGAACTTGCACAAAAAGTCGGAATTCATAAGTTAACAGAAAAAGAAGTCTTTAGTGGCTTTTACGAAATTGAAGTCTTTTAATTGTCATGCAAAGTCTAATTAATAAATAAAAAAATGTTAGGTCAAAAAACAAAATTTTTGATCTAACACTTTTTTATCTGAATTACTTATTTTTTTGTCTATTATAAACTACACCAAAATGAATTAAATTCTCATTTCCATGTTTAATTCTTGATAAATTACCCTTATGACGATAAAAAACGAAGATTGTTAAAATAATGGCGATTGTAGTAAGAATAGGATCATGGAAAAAAAGCGACAAAACAGTAATTAATGTCATTCCGACCATACTTGCAATACTTACCATACTGGAAAGATAGAGTGTTGTCAAAAAAATAATCCAAGCCACTAAAAAGAAAAGAGGACTATAAGCAAGTAAAATCCCGGCACTAGTAGCAACAGCTTTACCACCCTTGAATCTTGCAAAAATTGGGAAGACATGACCAATAACTGCAGCACAACCTATTATTAATACATTAATATGAACATTAAAAAAGTAAGGTTGACATGCAGCTAACGTTCCCTTCAACATATCTATCAATAAGACAACGGCACCTGCCTTTTTACCAAGAACTCGAAACGTGTTCGTTGTCCCCATGTTACCACTACCAAACTTCCGAATATCTTTATGGTAGAATATTTTTCCTATCCAAATACCAGAAGGAATTGATCCTAACAAATATCCAATTACTAACATTAATACAATAGTCGAATCCATTACAGATTGACCTCCTTTAGTTTAATACGATTTATTTTATCATTTTTTTGTGGAATGGGACAATTCAAATTCAACACTTTTTCACTTTTTGAAAATTAGAAAATATGTGTTTACTTTACAACTTATAAATTCATAGGTTATGATATTCAAGTTAGCACATATAAATAGCCACTAAATTCAATACTCCAGAACGTAGAAGGGGTCTAATAATATATGGAAAAATTAAATTATAATGATGATTCAATTCAAGTACTTAAAGGTCTCGAAGCAGTTAGAAAAAGGCCAGGGATGTATATTGGCTCCACTGATAGTCGTGGTCTACATCACTTAGTCTATGAAATAGTTGATAATGCCGTTGACGAAGCTTTGTCTGGGTATGGCAAAGAAATTAATGTGATATTACATAAAGATAACAGTGTAACCGTCGTAGATCATGGCCGCGGTCTGCCTGTTGGTATGCATGCATTAGGAATTCCCACAGTTGAAGTTATCTTTACAGTGCTTCATGCCGGCGGTAAGTTCGGGCAAGGAGGTTATAAGACTTCTGGAGGATTGCACGGTGTTGGGGCTAGCGTAGTTAATGCGCTTTCTTCAAAATTAACTGTAAATACTATTCGTGACGGAATAGAGTATGAGGAAGATTTCAGAGACGGCGGAAAACCAGTTGGTACATTGCGCAAAATTGGGAAGACTAAAAAGTCTAATGGAACAACTGTCACTTTTAAGCCAGATGAGAGTCTTTTCACTACTACTACTTATAATTACGATACATTAGCTGAAAGACTAAGAGAATCTGCATTCTTACTCAAAAATGTTAAAATAACGATTTCTGATGAACGGACAGATCAAGCTGATATTTTCCACTTTGAAGAAGGAATCAAGGAATTTGTCTCATATTTAAATGAAGATAAAGACACATTAGGTAAGGTTATGTATTTTGATGGCATAAAGGATGGCATAGAAGTTGAAGTTGCCGCTCAATATAATGATGGGTATTCAGAAAGTATTCTTTCTTTTGTTAATAATGTTCGTACAAAAGACGGCGGAACGCATGAAGTCGGCATGAAATCAGCATGGACAAAAGCTTTTAATGAATATGCACGGCAAGTCGCCTTGCTTAAAGAAAAAGATAAAAATTTAGAAGGCAGTGATGTTCGCGAGGGACTTGCTGCGGTTATCTCAATTCGAGTTCCAGAAGAACTTCTCCAATTTGAAGGACAAACTAAGGGAAAACTAGGAACACCTGAAGCACGTTCAATTGTTGATAGTGTAGTTAGTGAACAACTCGGTTTTTATTTGATGGAAAATGGAGAGTTTGCCCAAGACCTAGTCAGAAAATCGCTTAAGGCAAGGGAAGCAAGGGAAGCGGCACGTAAAGCACGTGATGAAAGTAGAAATGGCAAGAAAAATAAAAAGAAAGAAAGATTACTTTCTGGTAAATTAACACCTGCACAATCAAAGAATGCGAAGAAAAATGAATTATTTTTAGTAGAGGGGGACTCAGCGGGGGGCTCTGCAAAACAAGGACGTGATCGGAAATTTCAGGCAATCTTACCTCTACGTGGAAAAGTTTTAAATACTGAAAAAGCAAAATTATCTGAAATTCTAAAAAATGAAGAAATTAATACCATGATTTATACAATTGGTGCAGGTGTTGGAAGTGACTTTGCAATTGAAGATGCGAATTATGACAAAATTATTATTATGACAGATGCAGATACAGATGGTGCTCATATTCAAACTTTATTGTTGACCTTTTTCTATAAATATATGCGTCCAATGATTGACGCAGGTAAAATTTATATTGCCTTACCACCGTTGTATAAGATTCAAAAGAAAATCAAAAATAAAAATATTGTGAAATATGCATGGACCGATGATGAATTGCACAATGCAACTAAAGAACTAAAACAAGGTTACACATTGCAAAGATTTAAAGGTTTGGGTGAAATGAATGCTGATCAATTATGGGAAACCACAATGAATCCTGACACTAGAACTCTTGTGCGTGTCAAGATTGATGATGACACATTAGCTGAAAAGCGAGTTACTACTTTGATGGGAGATAAAGTTGAGCCTAGACGTAAATGGATTGAAAAAAATGTGCAATTCAGTTTGGAAGAAGATGGAAGTTTGTTAGACAATGCGGTTGCATCCGGTGCACATCATACTGATAATCAACATGAAGGAGAAGCATAATGGCAGAAAATCAAGGCACTAAAATCCAAGAACTTTCTCTTGAAGCTGTCATGGGGGAGCGTTTTGGGCGTTACTCTAAATATATTATTCAAGAACGTGCGCTTCCAGATATCAGAGATGGGCTAAAACCCGTTCAAAGAAGAATTCTTTATGCAATGAACCAAGACGGAAATACATTTGAAAAAGCTTTTAGAAAATCGGCAAAATCAGTTGGAAATGTAATGGGTAATTTTCATCCTCATGGTGATAGTTCAATTTACGAAGCAATGGTCCGCCTAAGCCAAGATTGGAAATTACGGGAACCTTTAATAGAAATGCATGGCAATAATGGATCAATGGATGGTGATCCACCTGCGGCAATGCGTTATACTGAAGCACGTTTAAGTCAAATATCTGCAGAAATGCTCCGTGACATTGAAAAAAATACTGTTGATTTTGTTCCAAACTTTGATGATACTGACATGGAACCTACTGTTTTACCAGCAAAATTTCCTAATCTTTTAGTCAATGGAGCTACTGGTATTTCTGCAGGATATGCCACGGAGATTCCTCCACATAACCTGCATGAAACAATTCAAGCTCTTCTTCATTTAATGGCTTATCCTAAGGCAACACTTGAAGATCTGATGGAATTCGTAAAGGGACCTGACTTTCCGACTGGCGGAATTTTACAAGGATTAGATGGAATCAAAAAGGCTTATACCTCTGGTCGAGGACGCGTAATGTTGCGGGCTAAAACGGCTGTAGAAAGTCTGAAGGGGAGCAAAGAACAAATTGTAGTTACCGAAATTCCCTACGAAGTAAATAAAGCAGTTCTTGTAAAAAGAATTGATGAAATTCGGTTATTAAAAAAAGTTGAAGGTATTGCAGAAGTTCGGGATGAAAGTGATCGAGAAGGGTTACGTGTAGTAATTGAATTAAAACGTAATGCCAACCAAGAAGGAATACTAAATTACCTGTTTAAAAATACCGATTTACAGATATCGTATAACTTCAATATGGTTGCTATCAATAATATGCGTCCTGAAAATGTGGGTTTAAAACAAATTCTCGTAGCCTATCTTGAACATCAAAGAGTAGTAATCACAAGACGAACGCAATTTGAATTAAAAAAGGCCAAAGAGCGTGAACATATTGTTGCTGGATTAATAAAAGCGCTATCAATTTTAGATGATGTCATTAAAACAATTCGTGCAAGTAATAACAAAAAAGACGCTAAAGATAATTTAGTAGCTCAGTATTCATTTACTGAAGCACAGGCTGAAGCTATTGTCTCATTACAATTGTATCGCTTAACAAATACTGATGTCACTGCATTGCAAGCTGAAGCAAAAGAGTTAATGGCAAAAATAAAATTATTTGAGTTAATTTTGGATAATCCAAGAGAATTAGATAAAGTAATAAAAAAAGAAATTTTAGCAGTAGATAAGAAATACGCATCAAAACGTAAAACAGTTATTCAAGATAAAGTTGAACAATTAAAAATTGAAACAGAAGTTCTCGTAGCTCCGGAAGATGTTGTTGTTATGGTAAGTAAAGATGGTTACATCAAAAGAAGCTCGATGCGTTCATTCAATGCATCTGATTCTCTAGAAAACGGTCTAAAGCCAGAAGATACAATTATATACCAGAAAACAATTAATACACTTGATCATTTGTTCATTTTTACAGATAGTGGAAATGTAATTTATCGACCAGTATATGAAATCCCTGACTACAAATGGAAAGACACAGGTTTACATCTTTCCCAATCAATCGGTTTGAAACCAGCAGAAAAGATTTTAGCTGCGTTTTCATTCAAAGACTTAGAACAAAAAGGGAACTTTGTACTTGCCACAAAAGAAGGATTCATAAAACAAACAATTTTTGATGACTTAAAACCAGGAAGAACTTATAAATCACGTGCAAGCCAAGGAATGAAATTAAAAACAGATACAGATAAGTTAGTTCAAGTTGATTATGTTACAGACGAACAACTAAATGATTTATTTGTTCTTGCGGTTACACATGGAGGATATGGACTGCGTTATTTATTATCCGAAGTTCCAGTATCCGGCGCAAAAACTGCTGGGGTTAAGGCAATGGATTTGAGAGATGATTTCATTAAGAATATCTTACTAGTTAGCGGGTTGGAGCAAGTTGGAATTTTGACACAAAGAGGTGCGTTCAAACGTATGGCTGTATCTGAAATTGCTACAACATCTAGGGCACGAAGAGGTGTTCAAATTCTACGAGAATTAAAGCGTAATCCACATCGAATTGAATTTGTTTCTTTGTTAGCGGTGAACAGAGAAGACAAACTAAGTGTTTTAACTGACAAAAATGAAACAATCATAATTGATCCCTATGAACATCCCGCGAGTGACCGTTATTCCAACGGATCCTTTGTAATTGATGTAGATTCACAAGGAACTCCAATGAGTGTTTCAAAGTTTAAAACAACTGAATAATTAGTGTCTATAGCAAAATTAAATCAAAAATAGGTTCTTAAAAATAAACTAAGAGCTTATTTTTTTTGCCTTTTTTGCTTAATTCATAATCAGCAATTCAAATTTATTGAGTTTTTTTCACAAATAATTCACATATTGGACATGGTGATATCAAATCATTAATTTAAATTAATGTATGAGTGATAACAATTTATTTTTGCTTAATTTTATAATTAGCATTAATAATGCGTTTATCATAAATACAGTATAGGGGTTTTTTTGATGAAAAAAAGGTATTTATATGAGGTTGATTTGATGAGGTGTATTTTTATTTTTGGAGTACTTGCAAATCACGTAACTTCTGCATTTATTGCTAGTTTATCAGCCGATTCAGTTCCAGGATTAGTACTACTAATGACTCATTTACTATTACATTTCACAAGAATGGGTTTTATGTTTGTAACGGGTCTCGTTTTATTTTTACAATACTATAAAAAAGAACAAGTGAACTACTTGACTTTCTGGTATAAGCGCTACAAGGGTGGTGGAATTCCATACATATTTTGGAATGGTTTCTTTTTAATATTTGCCACCTTAGTAGCCGGTCAAGTATTTAATTTTCATACTTGGTTAAACGATTGGTATTCATCATTGATACATGGAAATCAATTTTACATGTATTATATTTTAGTAACATTTCAACTATATTTGATTTTTCCATTACTACTAAAATTATTTAAAAAGTTCAATCAGTACCACATACTTATTTTTGCAATCAGTGCTTTAATTCAGCTATTTTTCTTGATTTGGGCAAAATATATCTATCCCGGGATGAATCATGATAATTGGCCATATTTGTTAAAATATTATGGCAATTTTGTTTTATCATACCAGTTTTATTTTATAGCCGGGGGATTTGTCTCAATTCATTATGACTCCACCCAAAAATTTATTTTAAAATATCGTAAAATTGTTTATTGTTTAACTACGTTATTAGGCTTTGGTACATTTGGTTTATTTTATATTAACTGGTATGTACTTAAATTAGGTCAACACTATACAGAGTTAGTTCATCAGCCATATTTAATGATTTATGCTTCACTTATGATCTGTACAGTTTGGTGTCTAAGCCTTGCATACGCAAAGCGCCGGACAAAGCCTAGTTGGGCTAAATTTGAAAAATTTGTTTCTTTATCTTCAAAACTATCATTTGGTGTTTATTTAACACAGACAGTTGGATTAACTTTACTTGCTTATATTTTATTATATGTTAAAAATTATCTTAATGAATGGGCTCTATTTTTATTACTGCCAATCGGGTATCTGATTGTTTTAGGAACTTCATGGTTAATTTCATATATACTCTACAAGGTTCCACCATTTGGAATATTAATTGGACGTCCACAAAAGCTTAGGAGGAATAACTAATGACAAAGTTAACGGTAGAACTTGCACAACATTTAAAAAATAATATTAATCGTAAGTTTTTGAAAGATGAAAGAATGAATAAATGGTTCACTGGAAAAGATGTTGAAGAAGATATCGGCAAACTTCAAAAAATTTTCTTAGACGCAAATATTGGTAATGGCGATATCACATTCATGTGCCTTGAAAATTCAGCAGTTTATATTCCTGTTAACCAAGCTTTATGGAGAATGGGTATTACTGCTCATCCAGTTTCCGAAAGTACATCAGATGTTGAACTAGTAAAAGATTTTCGTGAAAATCATTACGCGGCAATTATCTTTAATGCTAGTCGGGCAGACGTTTTCAGTAGTTTTTTAGAACTTGACAAACATGAAATTAAACTGCACACATTTGAAGATCTAGTAATCTTAACTAGAAATGATCTTGCGAAAAAAAATAAAAAAACAGTTCCTGATGAACAGTCTTATGGATGGATTTTAAATACATCCGGAACTACTGGAAAGCCAAAAAAAGTAGGTCTAACTCACGAGGTCATGCTTAAGGCGGCGCATTATGACTTAGAAAGTCATCGATTAACACAAAACGATACTGTTTTAATTGTGATGCCAATGTTTCATATTAATGCTCAAGAATTGATTGTTGTTTCGACTCTATTATCAGATGGGAAACTGGTGATTGCTCCAAAGTTCAGTGCAAGCCATTTTTGGCAACAAGTCATGGAAAATGAAGTTACCTGGTCATCAGTCGTTCCAACAATTGTTTCTATTTTATTAAAGAATGAGAAGTCATTAGCTCAATTTGATTCAAGCCATAAGCTACGTTTTATTAGATGTGCTTCCGCAATGCTACCAGTTAGTCGTCATAAAAAGTTTGTCAAAAAATTTGGTGTCCCGATACTTGAAGGCTATGGTATGACAGAATCATGTAGCCAATGTACTTTAAATCCGCTAGACAATATTAAAATTGGTTCTGTTGGTAAACCTTACCAAACGGATGTGGCAATTGTAGATGGAGATGATTTTACTGATGCACCAGATGTTCATGGTGAAATCGCAATTCGTGGTGATCATGTAATTACAAGTTACCTTGAACCACATCCTGATTCTTTCAAAAATGGTTGGTTTCTAACGGGCGATTTAGGCTACTTTGATACAGAAGGTTACCTGTGGTTAGAGGGGCGGAGTAAAGATATTATTAATCATGGTGGTGAAAAAATAAGCCCGTCAGTCGTAGAAGATGTTTTAGGAAATCTTGATTTTATTAAACAAGTTGCAGTTGTAGGGTTACCAGATGATTTATATGGTGAAATTGTTGCGGCGGCGATAATCGACGACACAAAGGACTCGAAAAAGAAAGTGGAACATCGGCGACAGATTATTGATTATGCGGCGACACACCTTGCTAAGTACAAAAGACCATCCGAAATTTTCTTTCTAGATGAATTTCCATTAAATGCAACCCGCAAAATATTGCGCCCCAAATTAACTGAAATACTCCAAACGAAAAGAAGTATACAATAAATATGAAAAAAATTAAAAAAACTTTTGTATCAGTCGTTTTATTACTATGGTGTGGTATTGCTATATATGGTTGGCATCTAACTAGAGAAGATGCTGGAAATTCTAGCCTAAAAAATGTGGTGATTGGCTACCAAGCTGGTGATGAATTTTATATTTCTAAAATCAGAGGACAATTTGTAAAGAAAATGAAAGACAAGGGGTACAATGTTAAATTCAAAGAATTTCAAAATGGTGCAGCAATGATGCAAGCACTTGCCTCAGGTAATGTTGACTATGCACGTGTAGGTGATACTCCGCCTGTATCGGCACTAGCATCAGGTACACAGTTAACCTATATTGCAGCTGGTGGAACGAAAGAAAAAGGAAGCGGCATTTTAGTCCATAAAAATTCTTCAATAAAGAAACTAGCTGATTTAAAGGGAAAACGTGTTGCATATACTAAAGGCACAAGTTCTCAATATATGCTTTTAAGAGCACTTAAAGTTGCTGGACTAAGTAATAATGATATAACTTGGGTGAATCTAGATTCTGATGCTGCTAGCGTTGCTTATTCTAAAGGCAAAGTTGATGCTTGGGCTAATTGGGATCCTAGTGTTGCACAAGTTGAAATTACAGAAAATTCAAAATTAATTGTTAACGGAAAAACAACTGGTGCACTGAACCGTAGTTTTATTGTATCTCCAACTAGCTATGCAAAAAACAATAAATCTTTGAGTAAGTTAATAATTAAATATACGGAACAAGATATGAAGTGGGCTAATAATAATCATTCAAAATTAATTAATAAAATGAGTACCGACTTGAAACTTTCGAAGAAAATTGTTCGTCGAACTGTCTTACGCCGCACCTATTCAATGCAAGAAATGAATAAGGATATCGTTAAGGAAGAACAAGAAATTGCGAATGTTTTCTATGATAACAACATTCTTACTAAAAAAATTGATGTTTCAAAACATACTCAGTACCTTAGATAGCTTAGAGGAGAAGATACTATGGAAAATATTGAAACAGCCAAACACTATCAATTTTCAATAAAATTTAAAAACTCATTACCATGGTTAATACCAGTTTTTTTAATACTTATCTGGCAAGTAGCTTGTAACGCTTCATGGGTCAATGAAACATTGCTGCCTTCACCAATAGATGTTGTAACAAATGGGGTTAAACTTTTTAAAAAAGGCGAACTTCAAGAAAATATGAGTATCAGTTTGTACCGTGCAACTGCTGGTTTATTAATTGGAGGTGGTCTTGGATTTATTCTTGGATTTATAAACGGTGTTTCACATACAGCACGTTTATTATTTGATAGCACAATTCAAATGCTTCGTAACATCCCACACCTAGCTTTGATTCCATTAATTATTCTATGGTTAGGAATTGGTGAATCAGCTAAAATATCTTTAGTTGCACTAGGTTGTCTGTTCCCAATGTATATAAATACCTATCATGGAATTACTTCTGTTGATCCAAAACTTATTGAAATGGGTAAATCCTACGAGCTAAGTAAAAAGGATTTATTCACAAAAATTATTTTTCCAGGTGCTCTTCCAACCATTCTAATGGGTTTAAGATATGCACTTGGAGTAATGTGGACATCTTTAATTGTTGCCGAAACAATCTCTGCAAGTTCAGGTATTGGTTATATGTCAACGAATGCTGAACAATTTTTGGATATGAAAACAATTATTTTATGTATCCTCATCTATGCTCTGTTAGGTAAATTATCTGATTTTATCGCAAAAAACTTTGAAGATATCTTCTTGAATTGGCGCGTAATTGAAAGGGGACAATCTAATGACTCAAAAGCTTCTGGAAATAATTAACGTAGGCAAATCCTATGGTCAAAGTGCTGTTTTAAGTAACGCTAGTTTAAGTATTTCAGAAGGTGAATTTATTGCCTTAGTCGGTATGAGTGGTGGTGGTAAAAGTACACTATTGCGAATGTTGGCAGGTTTAGAAGATGTGTCAAGTGGAGATATTATTCAAGATGGGATCAAACTTGAAGGCTTAAACAAATCAGCTAGGGTAATGTTTCAAGAAGATCGCTTATTACCTTGGATGAATGTCCTTGAAAATGTAATGCTTGATAAAAGAAATCGTGAACAACGGGCTGAAGCTCTTCAACTACTTAAACAAGTTGAATTAGAGGATTATGTACAACAATTTCCAACGCAACTTTCTGGTGGCCAAAGACAACGTGTTGCACTAGCTAGAGCCTTAATGGCACACCCACGACTATTACTTTTAGATGAACCTCTGGGTGCATTAGATGCATTGACTAGAGGAAAAATGCAAAATCTGATTCACAAAGTTTGTCAAAATAAATCAATCACCACATTTCTAGTTACACATGATATTAATGAAGCTGTAAGGATGGCAGATCGGATTGCAATTATAAAAAACGGAACTATTTGGCGAACGATTGATAATCCATATCGTGGAAAAGAAAGTATTGCTGATAAAGAAAAAGAAGTTGAAATTTCAGAAAAAATCCTTGCAGAGATTCTAAATTAAACCAAAAAGACTAGATCAAAATTTAACTTTTGACCTAGTCTTTTTATACTTTTAAATCAGCAATTTCATCAATGCTCGGTGTAACATAAATGGTCTGTTGACCTTCATAAATTACAAATCCCGGTTTTGCACCATTAGGTTTACGAATATTTTTAACTTCTACATAATCAACTGGTACATTTGAAGAAGAACGTGCTTTTGAATAATATGCCGCAAGCTGTGCTGCTTCTAATAAAGTTTGATTACTTGGGCTGTTCGAATGAATTATTACATGTGACCCATGAATATTTTTTGCATGAAGCCAAATATCCTTTTTTTGTGCAGTTTTTAAAGTCAGTTGGTCATTTTGCAGATTATTTTTTCCGACAGAAATTTTTGTGCCATCACTTGAAATATACTTAGCAGGTTGTCCCGGCTTATTTTTCCTAAGTTTTCCGCTTTTATTTTTCTTTTGAGGTTTTAAATATCCTTCTTGTTGTAATTCTAATTTAATGTCCGGCAAATCTTGAGGTTCTGCCAATTCCAGCTGTGTTTCGACTTCTTCTAGATAATTCAATTCATTCTTTGTTATTTTTAATTGGCCAGTTACATACTCGACTGCATTTTTTAATTTTTGATATTTTTTAAAATATTTCTGTGCATTTTTTGAAGGAGAAATCTGATTAGAAAGATTGATTTTTATTAGTTTTTCATTATCATAATAATTTGGTAACTCGATTTCTGTCATACCACGCTTTATTTTATAAAGATAAGTTGTTAATAACTCACCTTTAACTCTGAAAGAATCAGCTTTTTGAGTAAATTCCAGTGTTTCTTCTAATTTCTTTAATTTTTTCCGATTTTTTTGCAGATTCAATTTAACAATGTGGAACAATTGCGCCCCTTGTTGTTGTACACGATCACTTGTTGCCTTATTTTGATAAAAGTTATCAAGCAATTCACCAAGTGATTTAGCAACTTGCTTTACTAGCTCGTCATCATACTTAAAAAAGGTAAAGAAATCTTTTTTCCCATTAACAATCATTGGAGATGGATTTTCTATTTGTAACAAGGCTTTTTCCCAATTAACTGTAATATCTCCCGTATCATGCAGACAATCTGCTAAATACAAGGCATGTTCCAAAGCAATTCCTTGATAACTATTTTGAATTTGTTTAGCCAAAATCTCCCGGCTTGGAAACTGTCTTTCTAATTTTTTATATATTTGGGAAGAATCCACATAGGGATCTAATAAATCTTGTTTAGGCGGAGCCATGTACGTTGCCCCTGGTAATAAAGTTCTAAAACGATTCTGGCTTGGACCAATATGCTTTATTGTATCTAATATCTTTTTTTCAGTTTGATTGATTAAAATCACATTGCTATAGCGGCCCATAATTTCAATACTTAACAATAACGGTAATTCATCACCTAATTCATTACGTGTAGCAAAACTAAGGTAAGCAACGCGGTCATTATCAAGTTGTTTAATTCCAGTTAACTTAGCATTTTCAAGATATTTTCTTAAAGTCATAGTAAAATTTGTTGGTACAGGGGGATTAGTATATGGAATACTTGTAATTTGAATTCGTGCATAATTTGGATGAGCTGACAATAAAAGTGCATGATTTTGTCGTTTTGCCCTAATTGTCAAAATGACTTCATTTGGGAAGGGCTGTGATATTTTCGTTACACGACCACCAACTACTTTTTCTTCCAATTCAAAAATCATCGCACGTGTGAATAGTCCATCAAAAGGCATTGTTTACAACTCACTTTCCTTATTTGTTATGTCTCTAATTGTACCGTTTAAGAAGCTAAAGAGCAAAATTGTTTTTTCATTTCTGAGTATTGCGCTTGCTATTATTTTATAATTAATTCATAATAATCAATATGATTTGCATTATGCATATTAATATCTAGTTTGGGGGGTATTCTTTTGAAAAGTTGTTTAGACAGCTTAATAGAGCTTCAAAGGCAATACAAAGAGAAAATTGTTGCTTTATCTCAAAAAAATGGATTGACACTTGCTGAATGGCAGTTACTTTTAAAAATAGTAGATGGCATTTCTACACAAGAAAAATTAGCAAAGCTAACGCAACTTAACGTTTCAACCCTAAGTAGACAGTTAGCCAAACTACTTTCAAAAGAATTTATTATCAAAGAACCCCAAGAAAATAAGCAGGGACGACGTTTTTTTTCGTATTCCAGCACAGATAAAGGAATATCGGCAATTTCTACCATGAAAAAAGATATCCAAATGTATAGTGAACATCTTTTCTCTCATTGGTCGAAAGAAGAACAGAATCTTTTGCAAATTTTACTTAATAGATTGAGTAAAAGTATGGAACGAACTTAGTTATTGATGAGATTTGCATTTAGTAGTCGCGTTATTTTTTATGTGTTATGATGATATGGTGTAAGAAAGAGCAAAGAAAAAGCAAAGAAGTAGGTGTACATCTATGAAAATAGCTGTTGTAACTGACAGTACCGCGTATTTAACAGCTGAACAAATTGCGGATAATAATATTCATGTAATTCCACTTCCAGTCATTATTGATAATGAAGTGTATAAAGAGGGAGTCGATATTTCAACAGAAGAGTTTTATGCAAAACTCAGCAAATCTGAAACATTTCCCAGTACTTCCCAGCCGCCAATTGGAGAGTTGATTACTTTCTACGAGAATATTGGAAAACAAGGATTTGATACAGTTATTAGTATCCATTTAGCATCGACTATTTCTGGTTTTTACCAAACTTTGAAAAACATGACAGGTGAAATCAAAGGAGTGGATGTCCATCCTTTTGATTCTCAAATCACTGTAATGTTGATGGGTAATCTTGTTTTAAAAGCTGCAAGAATGGCAAAAGAAGGCGCTAGTATTGAGAAAATTTTTTCAGAATTAGAAGCATTGCGAAAAACCATGGGTGAATGTTTTATTGTAGATGATTTGCAAAATCTAGTTCGTGGAGGAAGATTATCAAATGCTTCAGCCTTCATTGGGAGCGTCTTGAAAATAAAACCATTGTTGACTTTTGACAACAGTTCACACAAAATTGTAGCATTCGATAAAGTTCGTTCTATGAAGAAGGCACTAAAGAAAGCTGAAAGTATCTTTGAAGAAGAAAAAGCTAGAGTGAGCTATCCTCTTAGAGTCATTATTATTCATGCTAATGATATTGAAGCTGCCCAGGCATGGAAGCAAGAACTTTCACAAAAATATTCAGATTGTCAAATTGACTTAAGTTATTTTGGACCTGTGATAGGTGCTCATCTTGGTGAAAAAGCTATTGCATTAGCCTGGATGAAAGATATTGACAAATAAGCTATTATATTAAAGTTTTGCCGCTATTATTATTATTTATTATTCCAAGTAAGCTGAGGCGCTATTGTTCCTCGGCTTTTTTCTAAAATTTGTTTATTTATTTGGAGATGTTAATCTGTGAAGAAAATAAATTTAGGTCTTAAGGCAAGCTCAACCCAAGAACAAGTAAAAAATCGCTTAAGTTATCATCCGGATGTTTTCGAATTTTATACTGATGAAACTGACTTTTCAAAAGAAGGGCTAAAAAGGCTTGTTGCTGCAATATTAGAAGTAAAAGATGCTGGTATCAAAAAAATTATTCTGCATCATCCAATGAAATATGAAAATGAGTACACTGAACTAGTAGCACCCAAAAATGAATTTAAGAAATTAAATTATTTTATAGATTTTAGTACAGACAAGCTTTTACAGTTGTCATTTGATTACGATCTGCAGACTCTAGTTCATGGATCATATTCTAGACATACTAATGCAATGATTTCATTGTATCCTTCACTGTTTCAGGCAAAAAAAGTAGTTTACCAAAGAATTGATCATTTTGCCGCTATCGGAAAGCAAAATATCATGTTTGAAAATTCTTTTTCACCACTATTTTGTTTCGGAGAAATTGCTGAAGAAGAATTTATTTTGCAAAAAAATTATCGGTTGGCGTTTGACATAAGTCATTGTTTTATTAAAGTTCAAGCAGATAATACTCGTTTATTAGCAAGTTTAAATCACCTTAAACCAAATATTGTACACTATCATTTAGTTGATTCCTTAGGGCAGACACATGATAGTCTAAAACTTGGAAAGGGATTAATTGATTGGCAATCTGTTTTACCGTTATTAAATGAAAATGCCTCAAATATTTTCGAAATTAACTTGGCAGATAAAAATAGCGCAATTGAACAATTTGAAAGTTATCAATATTTAATTAGAATTTATTCTAGATTGAGTAAAAGAGCTTAAATTTGGTTTAAAAATGAAAACTTCTCTTTTAATTGTTTCCGTAACGTTTATAATTTTAGATGGTATATATTTACTGATTAATAATTAATTAATTTTTTCAAGGGAGATGAGTGATTGAACAAGTTTTTGAATATAATTGTTGGGGGTTTGGGTGTTTTGTATGTGCTAAATGATACTTTTTTTAGACTACTTGTCAGGTATTATCTTCAACATGGTTATTCCACTGCAAACGCAGAAAAAATTGCAAATAACTCGAATATTTTTTCGATTATAATCGGCTTGACCATATTGTTAGTTGTTTTTGGGGTGCTAGCAATAATTAGCAATATGATTTATTTTATGCATGGAAGCTTCCTGTTTAAAATACTTCTTGATTGCATTGCAATGTCTCTACCATTTCTATATGTCAGCAATATTTGGTTTAGCCTTTATGAATTGGCCTTTTGTGGTTTATTTGCCTATTATATTTGGATTTTAAAAAAAAATAAACACACTGCAATCAAAAAAAATTCTAAGCTTAATTATAGTAAATCGTTTTTTTCAAAGTAACTTAAGGAGATAGAGATAATTGAAAATCATCAAAGAAATCTTTAGTTGGATAGTGCCCATTATAGTTGGTTTACTTATAGCTTTATTAGTTAGACAATTTTGGTTTGGTATAGTTAGGGTTGATGGTACGTCTATGTACCCAACTTTACAAAACAACGAACGGGTGATGTTACTTAAACAAGCTAAAATAAAGCACAATACTGTAATTGTTTTTAACGCATATGGGGTGGATAAAAATAATAGCACAGTCACAAAATCAACTAAGTATGTAAAAAGAGTGATTGGCCTACCTGGAGATAAAATTGAATATAAAACTAACGGACAGTTATATGTAAACGGTAAGAAAATGTCGCAGAGTTATATTACTAAATATCAAAGATCTACGGGCACTTTAACACTTGCGTTGGCAGAAGCAAAAGGTGTCAAATTGGGAACGGGTAATTCATTTGTCGTTCCTAAAAAAGAATATTTTGTACTAGGAGACAACAGAAAAGATTCAAATGATAGTCGTTATTATGGTTTTGTTCCTAAAAGCAAAATTGATGGCGTTGTAAAAGTTCCATTTTGGAATTCAAAAAAAGCTCTTATTAATTCTTATTCTGATAATTAATTTTTGGAAGAAGTAATCGTTTTTAGAAAAGGAATTCAATAACGCTTAAAAGAGTAATATTGTATCGAGTTGCTTTTTGATACAATATTACTCTTTTTTATTTCGCTATAATTTAGAGTAATTAGTAAGGTACTTTTGCTACAATATTATTCTGAACTAACCTTTTTTTAGTTCATCTGATTTAGTATACTAGTCTTGTTAAATCAACAGAATTATTAAAGGAGATCATTATGACTCAAAAAATTGCTCTACTTTCGGATGTGCACGGTAATCGTACAGCGCTTGAGGCTGTATTGAAAGATGCTAAAAACAATGGCGTAACTGAATGCTGGTTTTTAGGTGACCTAATTATGCCAGGACCTGGTGGAAATGAGTTATTTGAACTATTAGAGTCAAATAACACCACTGTTTTTATCAAAGGAAATTGGGACGATTGCTTTCTTGAAGTGCTTAATGATCCCCAAAATATTAACCTTGCTGACTCTTCTGATGTTTATGTTGGAATATTAAGTAAGTATACAAAGATTCACCTAAAAAAGACTTATATTGATTTGCTAAATTCACTTAACATTGTTGAGCGCAGGAATATTTTTGGACTTGATGTCAGTATTTCACATAATTTGCCCGAAAAAAACTACGGTCCAGAGCTTATGGTTACATCCAACCAAAGTAACTTCGATCAACTTGTCGAAAATGAACAACATCCTGACATTGCAATATACGGGCATGTACATACTCAATTATTACGTTACGGAAGCAAAGGGCAGATGATTCTTAATCCCGGAACGATTGGACAGCCATTTTCTATGAACTCAAATCTAATGAAAGACAGAAGGGCTCAGTACGCAATTTTAGAATTAGATCAAATTGGTGTTTCAAACGTAATTTTTCGAAAAGTGAGTTACGATATTGAAAAGGAAATTAAGTACGCTTTACATCAAAAACTGCCATATCTCGAATTATATAAAGAAACATTAACAACTGGAATTACACATACTCATGATTTAGATGTTCTCGGAAAAATTAATGAAAAAAATGAATTTGTTAAAGAAATGCAAAATTATCTGAACAGTTAGGCCAAAATAGTGAGTAATTGAGAAACAATTTGTCAGCAAAGGTACAAGTAAGACAAAAGTCCTTTATTTTCACTTTAATTCTACTTTCGATAATATATATTATGTAAACTAGAATTAAAATGGAAACTTTCAAGAGCCCATTTTATTCTAACCCCCTCTTACTCATATATATGTCTCAAAAGACTGTTAAAACAATGTTTTAGCGTATAAAAGTGAGTAAGAATAAATTTGAAAAAGAAAATAAAATTTGAAAAAAGGGCACAAAAATTTGAAAAAAAATAGTCGTTGAAAATTAAAATCAGCAAAAGCAATTAGATTTACTGATTGAATTTTGACGACTTTTTTTAATTTTCATACCTAGACTCATTAATTTAGCGATTTATTCAATGAATTTGACTGATTTACGTGTTTAAAACTTGCTGAAGTTAATTAATTATTTCTAGTTAAATTAGCTTTAAATCATTATTTATTAGTGTTTTTAGAATGCTTTACATTTTGTTTATAATCAAATATTCGATTAATTTTGTAAAATTCAGTTTGCTTATGAACCTTTTTGTTTCCATTTCTTTCTTCGTTCTCACTTAATACCATTTTGCGGATACTGGTAATTTGTTGTTACCAGTATTTTTACGAGTAAGAGTTTCAATAAAGATATATTTTTTCCATGATTGCCCTTCTCTCTGTAATTAAATTCATTAAAAACATCCTCATGACTTCTTTAATTCCTGCTATTCTGGTATGTGTAGGTCTCTGGTCAACGAACCTCTCAAAGACTTAGCTTGACTTGTTTTTAATTCATGACTAACTTTTGCATCTGGTAATCTAATTAGTGAAGTATAATTGCTACTTCCTTATCAAGTTTGTTTGCCTTATACTCTTTAAATTCACGTACAAATCCGTACTTGTCTTTGCGCTTACGGTAATCATAAAAACTAACTCTAACTCTAACTTCTTGTGGATCAAAAAAATAATCGTCTTTAGGATGATATGCCCAATGCAGGATGATTTTCTTTTGGCTCCCAGTCAGTTTTAATACTAAGTACGGTCTGGTCATTATACATGTTGGATATCCTTTCTATGTAAGGGGTATTGTTTTGAAGGTGCTATCTGCAACCAGTGCTTTTTTATTTTTAATTATACCAAAAGAGCTACATTAAATCATTTAACAAAAGGACTGATATCAAAACAGTAATTTTTTGATTATCAAGGTTTAATTTAAGAAACAACCCTTGCATTTCATTTCCTAAAACATTGATACGGCGATGTGCTGCTCTGTAGGTCTCTTTTGCGCGGCTTGTACTAGCTGCTCCAAATATATTTTCCTCCTCACTAAGTTTTTTAATTTCTATATCAGTTCTACCCTCACTTAACATTTTAATATATTGCTTAGTTTCATAAAACCAGAATCGTTGTGAAACTAATCCTGCACTGTATTTTTTCTCCGTCATGCTGACTATTCTCCTTCAATAATTTGGTCAGGCTTAATTTTATCTTAATAACACAAAACAAAATTACAATTAGATAAAGCACTTATAATTTAAATAAATATTAGTTAAAGATACACTCAATTCTTTTTTTAAGACATTCTTTTATCTTTTAATCAAACAAAATATCCACATATTACTTTTATTATATCACTGGATAAAAGAAATTATATATAGTACATCACAAAAAGATATCACGTTATACCAATTTTGTACTGTTCTTAAAATAAGTATGTAATTATTCATCCTTACCCGCATCTTGACCTTGTGAGGATAAAATTTTGTGATTGAAAAGATATAGATTACATACAAAATGATATAATAAAAGGTGAGATATTCGACGTAATTAAGAAAGGTTGTTGATTAAATGGCGAAAGGCAAAACAATTCAGTTATATTTAATAGATGGCACACCAAAGGGACGTATTAAATGCTCCTTAGCTAACTGGACAGGAGTAGCATATAAAATTCCAAGAACCGCCTTAGAACAAGCAAAAAATATTGAAGCTCTAAAACAAACTGGGGTTTATTTTTTATTTAGTACTTCCGACGAAACACAAGAAAATATTGTGTACATAGGACAAGCTGGAGTAAGAAAAAACGGAGAAGGAATTTTGCATAGACTTCAGGAACACAAACGTAATCCGGAGAAAGATTATTGGACTGAAGCTGTTGTGTTTACTACTTCGAATAATATTTTTGGTCCAACAGAAATTAGCTATCTCGAAAATAAATATACAAAAATAGCAACTAAAAGTAAAAGGTATATCGTAAAAAATGCAAATGAACCTACTCTTGGAAATGTCACTGAAGAAAAGGAATCTGAATTAGAAGAATTTATTGATTATACAAAAATAGTAATTGGTGCATTAGGATATAGTATTTTTGAACCTATAATTAACGAACCTACAACTGGTACTACTGCACAATTGCTTGATAATGAGCCAATTCTTACCCTCACAATTAAAACACATACTGCACAAAAAATTATTGCCAAAGGAAAACAAACAAGTGAAGGATTTGTTGTACTTAAAGGAAGTAAGCTAAAGAAAAAAATTTCAAAATCAGCTAGTAGCGGAACACTAAAAAACAGAGAGCTTGCTAAAAATCATTATGATGAAAATTTCATTCTACTAGAAGATATACTTTTTACTAGTCCATCAGCAGCAGCCTCTTTTATTACGGGATCATCGGTAAATGGGAGAAAGGAATGGAAAGATGCAAATGGAAAGTCCATTAATCAACGTGAAGCAGAAAATTTACCTACGCAGTTTATACAATTAGAATAACAAAAAAATGAGAAATCTTTATTTTATTTTTAGCATCTTCATAAAAAATGTTTAATGCACTCAAATTTTCATGAATATCTTAAAAAATTGCAGTTTTTATCATAATCAAATGGTAACTCCTTTATTTTAGCTAAGAAACGTAATTTTTTATTCAATTAACCAATGTAGTATTTGTTCCATTTTCAAGTACATATTTAGTTACCTCGTAGATTAGTTTCTATATTTCTTTACTGAAAATAAATTGTTTCCCCTTTTTCCCGATGTAAGTTTGGGATTTTTTATAAATGCTGCTTTTTCATAAGGATTTTGAGCAGCTAAATTTTTTTCATTTACACCTATAACAATTTTTTCACCACAGGATAATTATTGTGGATATAATTTGGTAATAAATGTAGAGCTTTTAATGCATACCCTTTTCTTAAAAAAAGCTTCCTTAGTTGAAAAACTTCGTAATAGAACACTTTTTGTAGCAGTCATATATTTAAATTTATCTTCGTCATAATTCAACATAAAGAAAGTACTAATTTCGTGTAAATCCTTAATTAATAGGACTGAATGATAGTTTTTATTTTTTTGAGAAATAATGACTACGTTTTGCGGTAATCCAGTGTACATATCATCTCCTACCTTATAAGATTTCAACTGACTTTTGCATTTATCATTGTACTCAACTAATTTCATTTTTTCATCTTCTAAAAGGGGGATGGGTCAAAAACTAAATTTTGATTCAGTTCCCTATTTAATGTATTAAAAAAAGAAAATCAATTCATTTTTGAATTGATTTTCTTATACAAATTTCTCTCAACAGCTGTTGAAAAAGAACCCAAATAATTTAATTTATTAAACTATTTCTTTGAGTTAAATACTTCTTTTGCCGTACTTATAGCATTGAGTACCTTCGGAAATCCAACGTATGGAATACATTGAATGAAAATTTCAATAATCTCATTTTGAGTTAATCCGACATTTAGAGCACCATTAATATGAACTATTAATTGATTATGTGTATCTCCTTGTGTTAATAAACTGCTGAGGGTAATCATTTCTCTTTGCTTCAAATTTAATATTTTTCTTTCATAAATATCCCCAAAGGCAAACTCAATAATAAATTGCCCCGTTTCTGGAGAAATATCTCTCAATGAGTCTATGACCATTTTTCCAGCTTTACCGTCAATTTTATCAAGATTGTTGATTCCTTTTTTATACCGTATATTGTCCATTAGTAAACTCTCCTTTGATTTGATATTATTAATATAAACTATCAAGTTAACTTTATAGCAAGGAGAAACTATGTACAAAATCCAACAATTTTCTAAATTGACAGGTCTTTCAGTACCAACTTTGAGATATTATGAAAACTTAGGCATCCTCAAACCGAACAGATTGAAAAATAATTATCGCGAGTTTACTGATACTGATTTAAATTGGATGAAATTTGTATTACGACTAAAGCAAACTGGAATGCCACTAGAGAACATTCGTGAATATTCTTATTTAAGGCAACAAGGAGACCAAACAATCGAAAAACGAATCACGCTTCTTGATGAACAACAGCAATTATTAAACAAAGAGTTTTTGAAATTACAAAAACAATTAGACTTTCTACAAAAAAAGAAGGAAATTTACAACGAAATGTTAGCTAAAAGACAGACCCGTGGTAACTAACATTTTCAAATTTTGAGCACTAGAAATAACTAACGAGGTGATTAAATGGTAAAAATTATGCTGTTTGAAAAAAACTATTCTGAATCTCTATTAACATATATTAAAAAAGTAGCTTTGCAGACCAACAATCTTGGTATAGAACATAAGGAAATAGCCTCTTTTTTTTAATTTAGAAAAAATTCAACATTTCAATGACAATCTAGAAGCAAGCACTTCATTTATTGCCAAAAGCGAGAAATCCTCACAAATTATTTGCTTGGCTCAACTTTCTAGAAAGTTAAGAATCAGATTCAAAACATTAGTAACAAAGAGTAATTTAACATTATTCAATCAATAATATAATCAACAGCCTCTTTTAATGTTTCAACTTCAACAATTTTATCAATGCTATATTTATTATTTAAAATAACAATTGGTTCATGCTTTCCTGTTGCAACGTGAATTCCCAGCATATCACAGTCAAGAGCAAGTCGCATGTCAGATGAGTATCGATCACCAATGATAACTGACTTGCTATTTTCAAAATCATATTTTGCATGCGCTTGCTCAATCAGACCCTTTTTTGGTTTTCTACAGTTACAATTGATACTTTCAGAATGAGGGCAAATAAAAGCATCTTCAAATCCCATTGAAATAAGAGAATCAAAAAAATCATAATAGTTGATTCTACCATCTTCAATATGTGTCTGATTGGATAGTCCAAATACTTTAATTTTGTTTTTTTTTAATTTCTGAAGTGCTTCTAAGGTATAAGAAAATATTTCAAAATCTTGCAAAGACTGAAAATGCCCATCACGATCAATAAAAACAGTTGTATATTGACTTGTCATTGTATGAATTTTCCTCATTATAATCAGTATTTTTCTAATTAGTGTTAATATCTGAAAGTGGCACTAGTCTTTTTATTTACACATTTAAATCAAATAATCTGTTATTGTTTTCCTTATCTGATCATGTTTTTGAGGATTATAGCTATATTTAGGGTTAGTCCAATAATCAGGACTATACAACCAAACAGGCTTCTTCAATCTTTGAGGATTCTCTGTTGAATACCTCGGAAAAACATGTGCATGTAGAAAACCATCTGTATTGCCTAATATATCATAATTGATTCTTTTTGCTTTACAGGCATATAAAACTGCATCTCCCAAAATACTCATATCCCGTAAAAAACAAGTTCTTTCATTTATATTTAAATCATTTAAAGATGAAACATTTCTTTTTGGTAATAAGACTGAATAACCGGGGAGAAATTGTACATCCCCAAAAACCGCATATCCGCCCTCTAGCTCTGCCATAACCATTGGATTAGTTCCGTTAATCGCAGAATCAATTCGATTTTCGTACCATTGCGACATTTTAATTTCTCCTAGTAATTTTTTAATCAATAACATCCTGCAAATTCTTATCAAAGCTATGTACATGATTATTCACTTGTGTTACAAAAAATCAGACTTTTTAAACATTTTTAATTAAACTTTTCCAATCGATAGAGCTGTTCATTATCAAGAGAATCATTCCCATCTTTAAAGCGATAACCCATTTTTTGATAAAAACCTAATCCTGTAATTGAAGCTGGAATTTCGATTCTTTTAGCTCTTAAAAAAAAGATATCATTCTCTAATAGCTTAATTAATTTGCGGCCAATCCCCATACCTTGATACTCAGGTAAAACAAAAACATTAAAAAAACTGCTTTCATCTTTTTTTCCCCAATAAGGACCTATCGAGCCAACTGCGACAATTCTATTAACAGTATCATTAACCAAAACATAGCAATGGAAATACTTAGCTTTTTCAATGAAATCTTGTGCAGTAAGTTTTTTGAGATCAGCTTCTATATACTCTTTAGAGTAATCTCCGATATTAGTTGTATACATTGTTTTCCTGACCAAGCTGGCCACTTCACTTGCATCTGAGTCTCTAAAAATACGATTTATAATCAATTTAGTAACCTCTTTTGATTGTATATTAGAAAGGCCGTCTTCTCCTCAAGAAGGCATTATCAATTTTTTCAAAGTTCACCTTCGGATAATATTCTAACGCAGATGGTGCAGCTAAAAGAACTAATGAAACATCTTCACCAATTTGAGCATGAATATTATTAATTAATGATTGCCCAATACCTCGTTTTTGATACTCTTTGGCAACTGCTAAATCTGATAAATAACAAACATAACTAAAATCACTTAAAGCTCTGGCTACTCCTACCAACTTATTCTCATCCCAAGCGGTCCAGAGAATATTGGCATGATCTAACATTTTTTGTAACCGTGGTAAATCGTTTATAGGACGATGAATTCCAGATGAAAAAAATAGTTCTGCTAATTCTACTGCTCTAATTTTTCTCTTGTTAGTGTATAGTATCATTTTATCTATCTCCTGTTTGACAATATTATCTAGTGTTAGTCTAAAACTATCTGTATGTCACTTACAATAATATAAAAATAAAAATTCGGTAATTATTATAAGTATTGTTGCAACCGTATCATATCTTTTAATACAAGATTATTTTCAATAATTGGCTGATTATAATTTTTAACAAAAAAATCATGATCAATTGAAAAAGGCCTAAATCCAAACTTTTGATATAAATAAAGCTGTTCAAAACTTGTACTTCCCGTCCCTATTTCAATAACCTTGTACTTTTTTCCTTTAGCCCATTCGGCTGAAAAACCAAGTAATGCACTTCCTATACCTTGGTTACGAAAGTCTTTGGAAACAGCGATATTAACAATTTCGACTGTGTTTGGATGAGTGTCTAGTAAAAGCAAAATTCCTACAGGGATATCACTTAACCAAGCAACAAATTTATACGCCCTATTAATATATCCGCGTATAATTTCTTCTGAAGGATCTGCTTCCAGTAAAAGACTAAACAAATCAGCATTGATAGAGGAAATTGCTGATATCTTGACATCTGCCATATATTTTTCTCCTAAAAAAACAATTAATTTTGTTAACTTTTATGAAGCATTTTTAGTAACTCTTTACTTCAATTTTTTTCAATAATTCATCTGTCAAATCAATCTGAGTTAAATTAGTATCATCGTACGCCATCAAATAGTAACTTAACCCATTTAAGTCCATAATGCCCTTATATTGCGTATAATCCGCAAATCCTTTTTTTGTAATCTTGACACCTTTGGGGATGTCAACCGAATTTAGAATGTGTAATACTGCAGTCACACCAGTTTTTAAGTCCTCTACATTATCTTGTTTCGCATACTGTCTTAAAAAAGATGTCCTAACAAAACGTGAAGTTGAAGTATAATCTCCTGGTAGACCCAAAGCTCCAGACCCAGGTCCATCTGAGATCGTAGCATAATCACCATATTGTTTCTCTTCAAATTCAGTAGGTTGTAAATTTGTATAATGATTCAAATTTTCCATATGCCATGGAAAAGATGGTGAATTAGTCATTACTCCTACTCGATTATGATAGAGTTTAACACCATTTTTAGTAATCTCTAACACAGCAGTATCTCCTGTCTTATCTGCAATAATCCAATGCAGTGGAACATTAACTTGAAGAAACGGATTAATTGTATCAACAACATTTACTTCTGAATACCTTTCTTCAAATTCAGCAACTGATTTTATATTACCTAATGCCCAAGAAACCATATCTGTTGAAGAAATATTCAGCCGTCCTGGTTGTGAATTTTTACTATATTGTGCGTTTTTTTCAAAGTATAAAGAAGCAATTGAGAATCCTTCCTCATTAAAACCATCTGCAAAAATATAGCCATTGATATTTTTACCAACACCTATAAATCCATACTTTGTCATAAAACTTGTTTCTGGTACCAATGACTTGAATTCATGGTTACGTGGAATATAAATAGGTCTCCCATTCAATTCAAAAGAAAAATCCATTGTTCGCGCTAAAAAATGAATATCATTTTTTGTACAAAAAGTTATTGCTGTACACACTACACTCATTCCCTTCTTGAAATCACATGGCTACTTCTCCATCTTATATCAACCACGCTAATTCTACAAAAATAAGTTGTAGTAAACAATTATAATTGTTTTACCATTCATCTAATTTTGGTAAAAATTATTTTCTGATAAGTTCTCTAAAATTTGGAGCATTAACATCTTTTAACGATATTTGTCCTCGATTATTTGAATCAATAGGAATTGGCCACTTTATTTTTAACTCATCATCTAAGGGACTTAAAGCCACTCCAGAAATTTCAGAACTCCATTCATTATCAAAGAAATAGAGATACTCTGTATTATCTTCGAGAGCTTGAAATCCATTACATACTCCTTCTGGAACAAAAACCTGAACACCTGGTACCAAACTAACTGTTACCACTTTTCCTCTTGTTTTGCTGCTATTTCTTGTATCCACGTACACTCCAAAGGCAGAGCCAAATGCCACTGTAACTAGCTTTGACATATTTTCTCCGTGTAGGCCTCGAACTGCGCCATAATTAGTTCGAGTTAAATTAATCTGTGACCATGAAAAATCTGCAATTTTCAAATAGTTGCTGTAAATACTTTTCCGGTAAAGTTCCCTAACAGTTCCTCGATTGTCAGTAACCATTTTAGCACTAATAATTTTTAGCCCTTCTATTTTTGAATCTAACACAGCTACTGAATTAGTTTTTGTTTGCATTTAAATTCACCAATCTTTCCATTTATCAATTTAAAATTAATCTACATATTTTTATTTTTTGAAACCATTAGGATTTTTTCTTAACCAACTCCAAGATGAGTCAATAATACTATTTAAATCACTATATTTAGGATTCCATCCAAGTATCCGTCTAATTTTTGTACTATCTGCTACAAGTTCATCTGGATCACCACCGCGTCTTGGAGCATCTACCACTTTAAAATCAATGCCTGTTCGTTCTTTTATAGCATTTACAATTTCTTTGACTGAGTATCCCTTTTTTGAACCTATATTAAAAACATCACTGTTCCCACCAGTTCGCAAATATTTTAAGCCAAGAAAATGAGCTTCGACAAGGTCAAGTATGTGAACATAGTCGCGAATATTATATCCATCTCTTGTTTGATAATCATTTCCACACATAGAAACATAATCTCGTTTATGGGCTGCTGCTTCAAGTACAATTGGAATCAGATGTGATTCTGGAGAATGGGCTTCTCCAATACTACTATCTAACTGAGCTCCTGCTACATTAAAATAACGAAATGATACCCAGTTAATTCCATATGCAGCTCCATCCCAACTCATTATTTGCTCCATCATCAGTTTAGTTAGTCCATAGGGATTAATTGGATTTTTATCAGAATTTTCAAGGATTGGACTTTTTTTAGGAATACCATATACAGCAGCTGAAGATGAAAAAATTAATTTATCAATTTTAAAATCCTTCATAACATCAATTAAAGCAATCAGTCCATAAACATTATTATCAAAATATTTGTTTGGAAATTTTAGTGATTCAGGAATCTGCATATCTGCACAAAAATGAAAAACTGTGTCAATTTTAAAATTCCCAAATACTAGCTTTAATATGTCTTTATCACGGATATCCCCCTTAATAAAAAATGCACGTTTATCAATTGCCTTTACATGACCATTCGATAAATTGTCTATTACAACAACATCCTCATTTTCATCTAATAACTTTCTTACCATATGTGATCCGATATAACCAGCACCACCCAAAACAAGTATACTCATCACCATTACTCCTTTATAAAAGACTTCTTTTCAATAAAAGTCTAAGATATAATAAGGTAAATAGTATATTTTGTTACTTATTCCGACAATTGAGGTAAAGATAATGGAAAATATAGGATTTTTGCTTAAAAAAATAAGAGTCGATAAAAATTTAACACAAGAAACGATTGCAAGAAATGTAATATCGCGATCACATCTTTCGGATTTAGAACATGGTAAATATTTTCCTTCTTACGATAAACTTCTTGGATTATTACAGAATCTTGATATCTCTTTGATGGAGTTTCAAACAGAACTGGGTAATAACTACTCACTCATTGATAGAGTGTATATTGAGAAAACAAATCAATTATCCACGGAACAAAAAATTAATGAACTCGCTAATTATTTAGAGGATGTTTTTACTGATGATATAGCTAAACGAAGTATTAGACTTAAAATCAAACGACTTAATATGCTTGGACTAGTTGAATTTACAAACAAAGGATTTGTTACTATTGACAACTATCAATTCATTTTCAACTATCTATTGGCTTGTAAAAATTGGCATGAATTCGAGATTAGAACATTAGCTAATTCAATTTTTCTGGCTGATTTTGATATTGCCAAAATACTTGCTAGACAATTTGAGGAAAAAACAAAAAAATTAAATTTTTCTGGATATATCGAAAAAGTAATCCTTTTTTTTAATAATATTACTGAGCTTGCCTTAAGAAAAAAAGAATATAAATCTGCATTAGAATATGCAAAAAAAGCTCAATTGAAGGCACATAATAGCAAAAAGCTACATTATCTTATAATATCTAATGTTTTAGTGGCCCTAGCAGATTTAAAACTTCATCCCGAAAAAAGCGAATGTATGAAAGAAATTAATGAAAACATTGAAATCTTTGAATATCTTAATTATTCTACAAATGCCAATAGTTTAAAAAAACTTGTAACAACAGTACTAGCAGACCATTAAGTAAAAAAAATTGAGTCAAAATTATGCTTTGACCCAGTCTTTTTAAGTTAATTATTAATTTTTTTCAATAAACATTGCTAGATGTTGTAAATTTATTTTAAATGCATGTTTCACAATCGGTTTTAACAATTTAAATGGTAATTTAATCCCTAATTCTTCTGATACGTAAACTTTTTCTTTAATCACACACTGCTCATTCTCATTACCCAAAGAAAACAAAATTCTATACTTTATTTTGTCACCTACACTCTGATATTCAATCTCATTATCTTTATTAACTACAGAAATTACCTCATTTTTATTAATTGCTTTTTCTGTCCGGGTTATCGCAAAACCATCTGCTGTATTTGTAACATCTGAAATTTCGGGCACCCATCTGATTAAATTAACAGGATTATTTAATACATTTTTGACCTTATCAATATCTGCATTGAGCACCACTTTATTTGTAAATAATTTTTGCTCCATAATTAAGACCTCCTTATTTGATAGTCTTAATATATATAATTATGTTTTTAATTGATAATCAGTATTCTGATAATTCATAAATTCTCGTTAAGCTTTTCCCCAAATAGTTCATTTAGAAAGCTACTTTTTCCCTGTGCTTCTTGTTGTTTATCCGTTTCACCACTTTTTTTTGCAATGCAAGCCATTAAGTAGTAACAATTCGCTAACATATAATGAGAATTATGGTTTGTAATATAAACAATTGCTTTTTCTATCAAAAACGTTGCCTTATTCATATTTTCTAACTCAAAATATATCAAGGCAGCAAGATAATAGATCACGTTTAAATTTTCTTCATACTCAAGATCATCCAAAGAAGTTACTGCCTCCTTTAATAACCTATTTGTCTCAGTTGAATTCCCTTGTTTTGCATTAATAAGTCCTAATGAAATAAGTGCTAAACTTTTTTGAGTGTTACTTTTTTTACTTTCATCGCTCGACAATGATAATTTTAAATTTCTTTTAGTTTCATCTAAATTATTATCAATCTGATAAACTGCAACTCCCAAGTAATAATAATAAGATTGAAGTTGAGTGGCAGTTTGAATTTGTTCAATTACACTATCATCAAGCAAAAAATTTTTTAGTTCTCCATAAGCATGATTATTACATAACTCATTTAGCTGTGTATTTATATCATGATTAGTGGCAATTTCAAAATTTTTCACCAAGTTAATTTCATCTAAACTAATATTAAGTCGTTTGCATAGTTTGATTAAAAGCATTGCATTTGGAATATATTTATCATTTTCAATTGCAGAAAGCATCGATTGTGCGCAAATTCCTTCCGATGCATTTTTTTGTGTTAACTTAAGTTTCTGTCTTGCCTTCTTTAATGAAAATCCCAAATAATCACTCATATTTTTTCACCTACTTTTTTAATATATATTTTCATTGGTAAGCAGCTAATTTGCGTGTTTTTCTGCGAAAGTCTGTAGGTTTTTGCCGAACTAATTTTTCAAATTTTTTAATAAAATATGTATCGTAAGAAAAACCGGTAGCAATTGCAATTTCATTTAAACTCAATCCAGTATGCGTCAACAGCTCCTTTGCAATTTTAATTCGATACTGCTGCAAATACTGTAACGCAGTACACTTAAAGTTTTTTCTAAATATCTTATTCAAAGAATCTCGATTTAGCAAAGACACTTGTAACAGTTTATCAAGCGTAATTTTTTCAGCATAATTAGCGTGAATATAATTTAGTGCGAGATTAAGTGGACTCTTCTCCTGATTTTTTTCAAGTTCATCCACTAGTGAAAGTAATTCAATCAAATTTTTTTTAATCCGGCAAACCCAAAATTCATCACTTTGAACCTGTATTTCACCACCTGCAATCAAAAACTTTTCTAGAATTTTAGGATATATTTTGGTATTGATTTGATATATTCCACAATTTGTAGTGCGCTTTTTAAAGAGTTGCATTCCCGCTTTTATACTTGGCTTATTGGACTCCAAATATTTCTTTTCCGAAACTCGTAAAGTACACAAGAATTCATTATCAAACTTAATCGTGGTTGCTACCACTTTTGTTTTTTTTGTAATTTGCAATATATCTTGTTGTGTCAAGCACATCAGACTTGGAGAATCTACTTTTCGGATAACTCCATTTAAAACTGCTTCAAAAGAACCTGTCGAAACCAGTGTTAACCAATAACCATCCTCATTTTGAATATCCAAATCATTATTGACAATATAATCAATATTAACGAAACGATTTTTATAACGGTCCTTTTGTGCCATGATTTTCACTCCATTTTTTGCAAAAAATATAGTTAATTACTTCGTTTTACATATTACTTCACTTTGAAGTATCAACTATACTTTTGGAGTAGTCAAGTAAAAATAAATGGAGGAATGTAATTATGACTGTAAAAGTTGCAATAAATGGGTTTGGTAGAATTGGAAGATTGGCTTTTAGAAGAATCCAAAAAATTAAAGGAATCGAAGTTATTGCAATCAATGATTTGACAGATGTTAAAATGCTTGCAAATCTACTAAAATATGACACAACTCAAGGCAAATATTCAGGTACAGTATTATCAACAGAAAGTAAGTTGATTGCAGATAGTCACGAAATTGAGGTGTTTGCACAACAAGATCCCTCAACATTGCCTTGGAACAAACTTGGAATTGATATCGTCCTTGAATGTACTGGATTCTTTACTTCAAGAAAAAAAGCAAGCGCACATATCACTGCTGGTGCAAAAAGAGTCTTAATTTCTGCTTTTGCTGGTAACGATGTCCCGACAATTGTGTTCAACACCAATCATAAGAGTTTAACAAATAAAGATACCATTATTTCGGGTGCTTCATGTACAACTAATTCACTTGCTCCAATGGCAGATGTTTTGAACAAAAACTTTGGAATTGTTGAAGGTCTAATGACAACAATCCACGCTTATACTGGTGATCAGATGACGCTTGATGGCCCTCATCGTAAAGGAGACTTCCGACGTGCAAGAGCAGCTGCCGAAAATATTGTTCCAACTTCGACAGGTGCTGCAAAAGCAATTGGTCAAGTTATTCCTGAGCTAGATGGCAAGTTAGATGGTGTTTCACAACGTGTTCCTGTAAAGGCAGGTTCTTTAACTGAACTTTATACGGTTCTTGAAAAGAAGGTCTCGGTTGCAGAAATAAACAACGCAATGCAAGCTGCCACAGACGAATCATTTGGGTACAACCGTGATTTAATTGTCTCATCAGATGTCATCGGTATAACCTATGGGTCTCTCTTTGATGAAACGCAGACAAAGGTAATGGAATCTAGTGGAAAACAACTTGTTAAAACTGTAGCTTGGTATGATAACGAGATGTCATATACTTCTCAACCTGTTAGAACTTTGAAATATTTTGCACAACTATAATCAAAGAACCGAATATTTATAAACAGAATAAACCATATTAAAATAGTGGAACTAAGCCAAAATAACATTTTGGTCTAGCCCCACTATTAATTTACATCCATTTATTTTTTAATTTGAAATAACTTCCACGAATCTCACCTGCTAATTTTGAACGTTGACGTGCAAAATTAAATTTATCTTTTAGCTCCGCTGGAATCTCCATATCTTGACAAAGCTTAATTCCAACAGCCCTTTTTGGTTTTTCACCCTCTTTTTCATATAATACATTCAAAATCATCCCATTTTCGAAAATAAAATCAGGCCAATAAATATTTTCATCCTCGTATATTGCGACCTCTAAAACTTTCGAATGAATTATAATATCTTTTTCTTCTTTTAATATTTTAGCCAACCATTCAACTTGCTTTTCCATTTTTTCAGCTGGGAAAACTGTGTATTCAAATTTAAACTTATTCCAAAAATAACGTGCCTCATTAGCTCTCAATCCAGCTAAAGAAGCTGCATATGGAGATTGTTCTAATCCAACAATTTCTATGTCTTTAAAATTAACCTTGTATCCCATGTTTTCTCCTTAAATTTCAATTATTATTTTTATTATTACCTTGTATTTGCGATGGCTTAAAATTTTCACGCAGAATATATTGTCCAATTAACGCAACAATTTGTTTATTTTGTGGCAAATCTGAATGAGCTGTATTTGCACCTGTAACCGTAATTTCAGTGAAATTCTTAACATTATCTTGAAAGATATACTTAGCAAAGTTCACACTATTATAAGGGACCGTTCCATCACTATTGTAATTTTCTGTTCCAGCAATCGAATACATAACAAGTGATTTAGGTAGTCCATCACGATATTTATATAATTCATTGAACATTGCGGTTTTCTTTTTCAAATTTTCTTCTTCCATATTATAGGGAGTCGCAATCGTCATCAATTTATCAATGGAAACAGTTGGAGATTCTTTTAAGTATTTTTCAAGAAAAAGTGTCAAAATTAATCCTCCATTGGAATGACCCAGCGCAGAAAAATGATTAAAATGGTAAGTTTTAACTAGTTCTTTGAATGCAAGGTTTAACCAATTAGACTGCAAATCAATATTCTTTTTACCATCCTTATTATTTTGAAAACTAACTACAATAAATGGTTGTTGATCATTACGGGCAATTGAACCAGTTGTCTCGATTTTTCCATCTGTTTTAACAACAACCTTTAACACACTATGCTGTTGAGGAGCCTCATGACCTAATTCACTAATCAAATTATCAAATCTGTTTTTTGTTGCGCTAGAACCTGGAACCATAATAATTGGTGCCATTCTTGTTTTACCAGCATTACGTAGTCGGACGATATTACTGTGATTCCATTGATATGCAGGAATACAAATTCCAATTATCACAATAATTAGTAATGTAGTTCGTAACAATTTACTTTTCATCTGACTTCACCTGTTCTTGCTTTAGAGTAGACATATTTCCAACCAATACAAATGGAAGATACAGTATTGTTCCAATCACAACATTAACTATTCCAAATACTAATGATTGCCACGTACCACCTGTTCCTAACCAACCAACTAAAATACCTGGTGTTGCCTTACTTAAAGGATAAACACTCGGTGCAATCAAAGAAAAATGTAGTGCTAGCCATGTTAGGAAAACAGATACGACTGGGGTTAATAAAAAGGGAATTCCCAAAACAGGGCTTCTTAAAATGATTAATCCCACTAATGGACTCTGTGTAATATTGAAAATACTTGGAACAAATATCGCTCGTACAATGGTTTTCAGATCCTTATTACGACTACGCCATAGAATCGCAAGTAACATTGCACATAACATTCCAGGTCCACCAATATTTGCAAAACTGTCAATTAAGATATGTAAAGTTACTGGGTTAGGTGCTCCCCATGCCGAACCATGTTGAATTGCATACTCGAGATTTTCAACAGTTCTTCCAGCATTAATATCATTGAATTGAAATAATCCAATTATACCAAACAACCAGAGAATATTATTGAAGATAATAGAAAAAATCGCAACTATTGGGATTAAAAATCCATGTGAAACTGCTAGGTGAACTGGCGTTGTAATCAAATGATTTGCTCCGACTTTACTGAATAAACTAAACATCCAACTACATATTCCAAAAAACAATAATGTAATAGCAACAGGTTTCAAAGTAGTTGCAAGCCATTCCTGTAAATCTTGATTCTCACTATCTATTACTGAAGCAACTTGGTTAACTCTAAAAAATTTGTTAAATATCCACCCAGTTACTAGTCCTACTATTAGTGCCCAAAAGCATCCACTATAACTGAAATTTGTAGCCAGAAATTTACCAACTTGCTGATTATTATTTTTCAAATAATGGCTTCCATTAAAGTTCATAATCATAAAGGCAAATACTGCTGTCAAACTGGCAGCAAGATTATATTTTGTATTTTTTTTTGTTGTGATTTTAGCTGTTAAGTAAGCCATTGCTATGGCGATTACACCATTTACACTCAAGTCTAAAAGTGTCAAAAAATTCCCAATTAACTTAAACCCGAAAAGCCAAGTACTAACATAGTAAATGTTGTTCAAAAAGCCGTTCTTTTCAAAAACTGTCTTTCGAAGTAAATCAATATAAGTTCCAATTAATACGAATGGAAATAGCAAAACTAAAGTTTCATTAATAATACGAAAAAGCATACAATTCTTAATAAAGTGCTCAAATGAAACTAAATATCTAATATAATTTCTCATTCTGAACCTTCTTTCTTTTACTAGGCATACAATTTGGTTACTATTATAGTACATAAAAATCTGTTTAACACTCTTTGCTTTCTCGTGCTTTTTTTATATTGAATTCGTTTTGATACTATGATACTCTTTGTCCGTATGTCACATATAAAGGAGAATTCAATTTGTTTAGTTTTAATTACGATGAAGATGTTAGTATTTCCCTACCAGTCATCAACCTTGATGCCAAAGTTTTATTTAAAGAAATTCAAGAAAGTAAAAATGAAATTGCACCTTGGTTGCCTTGGGCCAAAGAGATGAAAAAAGTCGAACAAGAGGCGGAATTTCTTGCTGTGACCCTTAAACACTTTGGTGCTGGAAATTCTTTGAATTGTGTAATTTTTTACCATAATCAACAAGTTGGGATGATTAGCTTTAATAAAATTGATAATGTAAACAAACTTGCAGATATTGGTTATTGGCTAGGGACACGATGGACCCACAAGGGAATTATGCATCGTGCAGTTTTAGCAATGCTTGAAGTTGGCTTTACCGATTATCAACTCAATAAAATTATAATTAGAGCAGCAATTGATAATCAGCCAAGCAATTTAGTTGCCCAAAAATTAAATTTCCATCTGGACGGTATTAATCGGGAAGCTGAAAAATATGCCAATAATAAATTTAGAGATTTAAATGAATGGTCACTATTAAAAAGTGAATGGCTAGCAAATTCAATGAAAAGATCTTAAAAGGGCTTTATATAAGTCACATTATTCGAAAAAGTTTTCCGCTATAATGCATGGTTAACAAAAATAGGACTAAGTCAAAACTAATTATTGACTTAATCCCTATTTTTTTAGTAAATTATTGTTTTCAATATTTAAAAGTAAAAACCAACAATTGTTCCTGTCAAAATTGATGCCAATGTTGCACCCAACAAAAGTTTCATCGAAAACTTGGCAATATAGCTTCCTTGTTTTTGACTGATTGCCTTAATTGAACCTGTTGCGATTCCAATCGTCCCAAAATTAGCAAAGGAAACAAGATATGCAGAAATGATTGCATTTGCTTTTACAGATAAATGTGTTGTCATCTGCTGCAAGTCACCCATTGCAACAAATTCATTAGTCAAAATCTTGGTAGCCATCAACGAGCCTACTTTAATAATATCCTTGTTTGGAACGCCCATTAACCATGCAATTGGTGAAAAAATATATCCCAAAATAGTTGTGAAAGAAACATGAATGATTACTAAAAATGAATTATTTAAAAATGTGATTAAAGCAATAAATCCAATTAACATTGCACCAACTGTAATTGCAAGTTTAAATCCATCCAAAATGTAGGTACCTAAAACTTCAAAAAATGGTTGATTATTAGTCTTATCAATCTTAATTATCTCAGTTTCATCTACATCATATGGATTAATAATGCTTGATACAATTAACGCAGACAAAATATTCAAAAAAACAGCAACAACCACATACTTGCCTGGAATCATCTTCATATATGATGCAATAAGTGCAGCAGATACAGCACTCATTGCCGAAGCACAAATTGTATACATCCTTTTTTCATTAAGCTTTGGAATTTGATCCTTAATTGTCAAATAAACTTCCGGCTGTCCCAAAATAGCCGTTGAAATTGCAAAATAACTTTCTAACTCCCCCACATGAGCTATTTTGTTTAAAGCCCAGCCAGTCCACTTAATTATGAAAGGTAAGACTTTAATGTAATTCAAGATTCCAATTAATGCTGAAATAAAAACGATTGGCATCAATACATTCAAAAAGAACACACTACTACCTGATTTAACTAGTAAACCACCAAAAACAAAATTGACTCCGCCTGCAGCTTGTACCATTAGCCAATTGAAAAACGCTGAAATTCCAGAAAGCGTCTTGATGCCGCCTTTTGTATGTAATGATAGAAATGAAATCAAAATTTGCAATAATAGCAAAATACCCATTCTTTTATACTTAATTTTTTTTCGATCACTGCTTGCCAGCCATCCAATAAAAAACACGAATAATAATCCAGTAACTAAAAATAAAAAATTCATTTCAACCTCCTATAGCGCCTATAGATTTAGGTATTAAAAAATACACTATCAAATATTCTAACATAGCAAATTCGAAACAAATAATTAAATTTGATTAAGAATTAATTAAGGCTACTTTGTTAACATATTATCTAGTGTACTAGGAATCTTTATGAATTTAAAAACTCTGATGCAAGTACTCGGGATATTTCTCGATAAAATTAAGATAGTCTACATTATCAAAAAATTTAAGTTCGGCCCCTCTATCATCATAGGGACTATAAATAACTTTATCGTTTACGAAATAAAGATTAAAAGTATAAATTTCTCCTCTAATCATCAATTGTGGCTTCAAATTAGGAAAATCCTGATTAGCAATCATTTTAAAGAGGTAATGCATATCGAAATCTCTCTTATTGGTTGAAAACCATTGTTCATGAACCTTACTAGCATGAATTCTACGAAAACAAACATTCGACTGAACATATGAAAAGTCAGCTATTTTTTCAACATTTTTATCATCATACAAAGAAAAATCTTGTGCTATCAATTTCAAATCATTATCAATAGGCTCAATTATTTGTAATACTATATTGTAGTCATTATTATCAGGAAAATAAAGATTAAAAAACATCTCCATTTCTTTCAAAACTGTATTAAAATATTTTTCATTCAGATTATCATTTATATCAAATTGATTTTCTTTCTTAGCAAACTCTATATCTGCACGCTGAAGATGAAAAAAATTTGGATACATTAAATTTGGTATTTTCCATTTACTG
The DNA here is from genome assembly GCF_001436735.1 of Liquorilactobacillus cacaonum DSM 21116. Classification (GTDB taxonomy): domain Bacteria; phylum Bacillota; class Bacilli; order Lactobacillales; family Lactobacillaceae; genus Liquorilactobacillus; species Liquorilactobacillus cacaonum. The sequence continues at coordinate 352,103 of NZ_AYZE01000014.1, read as the reverse complement.
CTAATATAATCTACCATTTTAGTTCTCCCCGATTTTTATGCTTTAACTCATTATCACACTTTTTTTATAAAATAACTATATTAATTAAAAAAAATCCTGTAAATACTTTTATTGGTTCTGGTGCAAAAATTGTTGTTCAGTATTGATGATAAATGAAAGAAGTAGTTTTTTGAATATAAAGATGACTCCCCTGATATCTATAATGTAGATATTGGGGGAGTTTTTGCACCAGAACCTTTTGTACCTCTTCAAGAACATTCGAATCTTTGATTGGTAAGACAACTTGTTGCATAAGCTGTTAGTTTCTTTACTTTAAAATTAATTTAGTTGCAGAAAATCTAAAAATCGAATATTATAATGTAGTACGATGGTAAACTTAAAGGAGGCGGATTAGAATGAGAAATACTATTATTAAAAACAAAACAATTTCAACTCGTGTAACACCTGATATTAGTGAACGGGCTAAAGCTAATCTAGCAAAACAAGGGCTAACCGTTTCTGAGTATATTCGCTTATCGTTAGTTAAAGCGGCCAATAATGAAGTTCGATTAGTCAGCTTTTTAGATTCTCCGGAAGGCCTAGCAGCTAAAAAAGAAGCAGAAACAGGGCAGGTCAAAAATATTGGTTCATTGACTGACTTTGAAGATTGGATCGATAAGTTGGATGCAAATTAAACAGACCAAATCTTTTGAACGTGAGTTAAAAAAACTAGTCAAAAAGCATTTTCCAATAACTGTCTTGAAGCCTTGTTTAAAAGCAATTGTTGAACAAGATATACTTGTTTTGAAACAGATTAAAGATCATGCATTAAAAGGAAATTGGCGCGGCTATCGTGAATTTCACCCTGCCAGATATGGAAACTATGGTAAAAATTATGACAACTGGATTGTTATTTATCAGCTAGACCATGATGAATTGATTTTGTTATTGGTTGCAACTGGCTCCCATGAAATCTGGAATCAATAGCTATAGTTTAGGGGTACTTATAAAAAATAAATTAAAATAACCCCCAATATCTAAATTATAGATACTAGGGGCTATTTTAACAATGTTTTTGAGGGGTTATTTGTAAAAAAATGGACCCTGAATCCAAAACAATGATTCATGGCTATTTAAATCTATCCAAGTTCATATTGTCGAATCTGACTATACTCATTTCCTTTTTCTTCTTCTGCATTACGAATATCTATATCATTTTGTAAGTTTAAAAAATAGCGGTCAGAAACTCCAAAAAACCTGCCTAATCTAACAGATGTATCAACAGTGATTTGTCGCCGATCATGTAAAATGTCTTGTATTCTAGACGTTGGTACATTGATTTTCTTTGCCAATGCATAGGCTGAAAGATTCAAAGGCTCCATAAATTCTTCTCTCAAAATTTCGCTAGTTTTTGGTGTTGGGATCTTATTCATAATATTCACTCCCTTTAATGGTGATAATCAATAATTTCGACGTTGGTAAAATCACTATGATTCTCAACTGAAAAACAAAGTCGATATTGTGCATTAATTTTTATACTATACTGTCCTTCTCGATCTCCCGCTAATTGTTCTAAATGATTAGCAGGTGGAACTCTTAAATCATTGATATTCGTAGCATTATCTAACATAATTAGCTTCCGTAAAGCTACTTTCTGAATTGATTGAGGTAACTTTTTAGAAAATTCTTGATTATATATTTTCTTAGTTTCCTTGTCTGCAAAACTTCTTATCATATCATAGTTTTTCCTTTGATGTAATTTAACTATATTATACCTCAATTGCATGTATATGTGAAACAGATATATTTCAGGGCCCATTAGAGACTTATAAATCCTTCTTTTAAAGCTTAGATCCAAACCTTGAGAAAAGATACTTTAACATATTGGCAATACCTAGTCCTAGTACTATACCGCCAAATAATCTTTGGCTAAATAAAATGAACAGAATTCCAAGAGCACTAACAAAAAAGCAAAAAAAGAGATCAATTTTCTTATCAGGCAATCTTATTCTTCTTAGTCTTAATTGAGTTGTCAATAATTGAATTAAAGCAATAGCATTTAAAACTCCTAAAAGTAAAATAACAGTTGGTTGATTAAGAATATTAGTAGCTAAAATATAGTAAAAAAGAAAAATTAGTAATGGCTAAAATAATAATCACTGGTATAAGCGCTTTTTCAACATTTTTCTTTTCCAGGTATTCCTTCATTCCAGAATACTCCTTTAGTAAAGTATCTAGTGAAATGTGGTAGTAGTCACTTAATTTAATTAGGCTAGCAATGTCAGGATAAGTTTTTTCGTTTTCCCAACTAGAAATAGTTTGTCTAGTAATAAAGAAATCTCTAGCAACTTGTTCTTGAGTAAGATTCAATTCTGTTCTTGCTTTTTTTAGACGATTACCAAATTTCATAAATACCCTCCTGATTTCAAAATAATTATGCTGATAAAACGCAAAAAGAGCAAACAATGATTCTCTGCGCACTCTTTTTAGGTGTTATTTGAAGAAAGCGCCTCTTTTTTGGAATATAACCTAATTCAAAAAGTTATTCTTTCTTATCATTTAAAAATTTGTCTTTAATAAATAAAATTGCAACAGTTACGGGAAGTTCAATTGCAAAAAATATCAGTAACATTTTTATATTATTACCAGACAGAAGCATATACCAAACTAACGACACAGCTAATACTCCTAAATAAGCATCCACTACCCTCCAATTTGTATAAGAACCCCTTAGTAAATAAGGTTCTGGTACAAAATTAACAAAATAGTCTGTGGACCAACTTGGGAAGATTGTTGAACAAATTATTAGTTGGCTAACTACATAGCTTTTATCACTCTGGGTTAATATGGATGTTTTATTATTTTTGCACCAGAACCCTTTTATTTATAGCCATTCACTGCGGAGTACTCCATATTTGATTGAATCCCAATAACATCCTTTCCAATATCTAACTTTTCTAACTTGTGCTTCCTTTTGAAATCCTATTTTTTCCGCTACCCGTAGCATCCCCTCATTACCCGACCAGGTTGTCAAGCCAATATGTGGCAAATCAACTTGATCAAAGAGTTCATTCACCCAAAGTTTCAATGCACTTGTTCCAATCCCGCTATTCCATTTTGAATGATCATAAATCGAAATACCAATATCCAACCATCTATTGATGGGTTTATCTTCATAATAGGCAAAAACCATTCCAACCATCTTTTTTTCAACCCAAATTACTTTTCTAAATGGATTTTCAATATACTCGTTGTCGCTACATTCAAACTCCTTTTTACTTGGAAGAACATCGTAAAAATATGGACCATTCCATTTAGTCCAATCTGCCTCAGAATCACTGAATGCTAATTCCCAAAAATCACTTGCTTGCTCAATACTCAATTTTTTTAATTCAATAATCATTTTTTCTCCTCTCAAGTAAAACTCATAGTAAAACAAAAAGAGAGCTAAGTTATAACTGCTAAATTAGCTCTCCCATAACAAAATGTAATTTTCTTTTGTGTTATTCCCAAACACTTTCTGCAATACGCTTAACTAACTCAATTTTTGCCCATTGTTGTTCTTGTGTCAATGCATTTCCTTCTTCAGTTGAAGCAAATCCACATTGTGTCGATAGTGCAAGATTTTCTAATGGAACATATTTGCTTGCTTCTTTAATTCGTGTTGCAATTTCCGCTTCATCTTCTAGCTTGCCGTCTTTTGATGTGATTAATCCCAAAACGATTGTCTTATCCAAACGATTATTAAAAATTGTCTTTAAGGGTGCAAAATCACCTGAACGTTCGTTATCATACTCAAGGAAAAATCCATCATAATTTAATTGTGCTAAATATTTAGCTACAGCTTGATAGCCACCAGCAAATAAAAAGGTCGATTTAAAGTTTCCTCGACAGATATGTGTTGTGACAGTTAAATCTTCAGGTAAACCTGTTAACATTTCATTGATTACAATCACAGATTCTTTAGCTAATTCCTCATACTTTTGATGTGCAACAGTATCATTTTTAGTCTCATCTAGCTTACTAATCAGAAATGCCCATGTAGTATCATCAATCTGCACATAACGTGCACCTAAATCATAAAAACGCACAATTGTTTCATGATACGCACTAGCAAGGTCATGTAAATAATCAATTCGTTGATTATAATACTTTGGCCAGTTATCTGAGCGATTATCTCTAAACAGCATCGAAGGTGAAGGAATCGTTTGCTTCGGAGTAATCCCTTCAGGTGTAATTTCTTTTAATTCTGTGAAAGCCTCAAAGAAAGGATGATTCGGATTAAAGCTAACTCGACCATTTAATTCTGCATTATCTGTTCTAGTATCTGCTCCTTTAAAATCATAGCTATGTTTATAATCAAATTTTTTTATACCATTAAGTCCCCATAAAAAATCGAGATGCCACCAACTCCGACTAAATTCCCCATCTGTAACGTCTTTTAATCCATGTTCAACTTCTTTTTCTACAAGTTTTGTAATTTCTTGTTTGCGAATCTCTGAGAACTCATCTTCTGTTAATTTGCCTGCGCGAGTTTGTGTCAAAGCCTCTTTTAATTTTGGTGTTCTCAAAAAACTTCCTACAATATCATGGCGAAATGGCCCAATTTTATTTAAATTTTGTGTTGTCATCTATTTTTCTCCTTTCAAAATAAAAAATCCCTATTCCTGTTTAACAAGAATAAGGACGAATTTTCGCGTTACCACCTATATTTTAAACCAGTTCACACTGATTTACTCAATGAGTAGTTCAATTTATAACTACTACGTGTGCTCTATTGGGCACCACCATAAAAGCCTTGCTATCAAAAAAATAGTTCGACTTAAAAAAGCTCCAGAACCATCTTCGATTACTTAGGTCGATCACTTTTCAGCTACTGTGACTCTCTTTTACGACTTCCCTAATCTAATCATTCTTTCATTGCTACAAACCCTATATTATTGCTTTAGATTCGAAAAGTCAAACCATTCAATGAAAGTCGCTAAAAAATATAGTACAATAGTTACTATCTTAGTTTAATTCTAAAATGGAGGGAAACCTGTGGCAATTTTTTATTGGTTTAAAAGACAACGTGATAATCTTTATTTAGGTTGTCTCGCATTTTTCTTGTTCTTAATGACTATTCAACTTAGCTACTTTGTCCCTTTTCTTTTACCAATGAATCAGATATTTTTAATTGTTAAATTGATTTCAACAATAGTTGGCCTCAAATTTTTGTTATTTGATAGGTGGTCTGTTCAACAAAAAATAGTTATATTCATAATGTTAATTTTTTTTTATTACCTAACAACAGTATCTCATGATTCAAGCATCTTTTATTACGCAGTTTTTATTGTTGGTGCTGCAGATGTTCCTTTTAGAAAAATCCTCACAACATACCTATGCAGTGCAACTTTTTCCACTTTAGTCATCATTTTAGCTTATCTGATTAGATTAATCCCCGGTCAAATTATAACTAGATTGGGACATCATTTTATTATGCGTTTTTCTTTAGGTTTTTTAACACCAACTGATTTTGCAGCAAGAACTTTTTACTTGTTGCTAGCATATTATGCCTGGCGAAATTTGCAGTTAAAAAAAATCGAACAACTGGTCAGTTTACTATTGATTTTTTTAATTTTTATACTTACTAATGCTCGTTTAGACTTAATCTTGATGCTTTCTTTATGGCTTGTTGGTTTTAAATCCGAATTGTTTATTCAATTAGTTGAAAAAATAAATTACAAATTTTTAACATTATTTGTAAGCTGTTATATCCTAGGAAATGTTTCCTTAGCCTATTTCTTTAACCCTCATTCACACATATTACAGCAGATAAATCATTTATTATCTAATCGTTTGCTATTTGGATATATTGCACTTCATCAACATGGAATTTCGTTATTTGGAAAATACATTATTGAAACTAGCAACGGTACTATTTCACCACATCCTCCGGCTAATTATTTTTACGTAGATTCATCATACATTCGTCTTCTTGTAATTTCAGGTATGTTGGTGTCAATTTTAGTCATGTTTCTATTGTATTTTCTTCTCAAAAAACTTTTTGTTGCCAAGGAATATGGAATACTTGTCTTTTTATTGTTAGCAATTCTGAGCTCTGCTATAGATCAACACTTAGTTGAATTATCTTATAATATTATATTTTTAGCTACTTTTGCTTCTGTTAATCAATCTGGCACCAAAGAAAATTCATTTTTAGGTATTTGAATTACTAAAGATTTCCAATTTTTTTGATATTTTTCACCCTATCAATTTAGACTCACGTTCTTTTTAAATATTATGATTTTATTTAAAAAAGAACGTGTTAACCACAAGAATCTTAATATTATATATTCCTAATACTAGCAAGGGTAAATATAGACCATCCAATCCAATCATTTGCAAAGTACTTCCAAGTAAAGGAAAATTTTCAAATAACAAACACAAGATACAAGCTAGTATACTAAGCAATTGAGTTTTACAAAAAAATTTGGCAATATTACTTTTACCGTCATTCATTAAAAGTAATATTAATAGAATATTTGCAATAAACAAAGCTCCACATCCTACAATAGATCCTAGTGCATGCAACATACTATGCCAATTAGCGAAATAACTTCCTGAATAATCAAATAACGCTGTAAAAGTGCAATCTCCAATCCCATAAATACTTACCAAGATAATAAAATAGCGTGCCATCTTTTTATTTATGATTTTTAGATACTGATAATAAAATGGTGTTCCTAAAATAAATAAAATTCCATCAATAAATTCCCAACGCTTGAAAAAATGCCTTGTGGGCATACCTGGTGATCCAAAATCACTCAACAGTGCAACATGGTTATGTGTTGAAAAAATTCCAAGCACAAAGGGCAACATAATTTCGCGACAAATTACAATAATCATAATAATAAAGCTTAACTCAACATACATATACCAAATTTTTTTTATCATTTTTCACACTCATTCTCAAATATATACTAAATTCTATTTTAGTAAATTCAAAATAGTGTGTCTATTTAATATTTTGTTAAGATGAATTTTTATGACTTTCATTCATTAGTCCGCCGAAGCACATCGAATATTTAATTTATTCACTCCTTTTTTCATCGTCTTTTTTCGTCAAAATAGAAGATTGCTTTTGAGATATAAAAAAATAAGCCAAAATTTATATTTTGACCTAGTCTCTAATTCATTTTCTGTAACCATACTAAAGTAAAAATCATTTGTATTTTTCATCAAAATAAATTAACTTTCTTATATCATACCTACTTAACTGTGAAAGCATATAACTTTGTAGCTACTTTTCAATCCAACCACCATCGATTGGAACCACAGCACCATGAATATAATCTGCTTTTTCACTCGCCAAAAAAAGTGCTAACTCAGCAACTTCAGATGGTTTTGCCCATCTTCTAGCAGGTGTTTGTTCAGCAACTAAATTCGCAATTTCCCCCCCATCGGCAAAATCTGCAGCATTCATTGGGGTTTCAATCGCCCCTGGAGCAATGCAGTTTGCCCGAATTCCTTGACTAGCATAATCTAAATCAAGTTGCTTAGTCATCCCAATAATCGCATGTTTTGAAGAAGTATAGGCAATCCCACCGCCTCCAGCTACTAATCCGGCAATTGAAGCCATATTCACAAATACCCCGTGTTTATTTTCTAGCATCTCAGGCAATACTTCTTTTAACATCATGAACTGACTGGTTAGATTAGTATCCATTATATGTTTCCATAATTCTAACGAAGTGTTTTCAACATTTCGATATTCATCTAAAATTCCAGCAGTATTACATACAATATCAATTTTCCCGAAGTGCATTAGGCAAGTTGTCACAACTTTTTTTATTGTTTCATTTGTTGTTACATCACCAATAATTGTTATAAGTAATTTTGATGATAGCCTTTTTTCTAACTCCTTTAATCCTATACCATCTACATCAACTGCCACTACACTTGCACCTTCACGCAAAAATATTTCAACTTGCGCAAGTCCAATTCCGGAAGCCGCTCCAGTAATAATTACACTTTGATTTTGAAGTTCGCCATACATTAATCTGACACCAAATCCCAATCATCAGCTAAAATATCACAATCAGTTGGTGACCATAGGCTAAATGCTTCATCTTCTGTTTTGATTAAAAAATATGGATTTAAAATATCCCCTTCAAATTTACCTTCTGGAACAAGCTTTACATAAAGCTCAGTTCCTTCCCAATTAGTTCTAACTGCCTTATTGCCTGTTTTTAAATAGGGCAAAATTTTTTCGAATGTCATTTTTATCTCCTCCTACTCATCTTCTCTAATTAATAAGATAGCATGTATTTGCTTACTTAAGCTATATTTATTGAAATTTATAACTACATTATTATGTTACTATTAAAATTGGTACGTTCCAAAGAATAATTAAGTTGACTTTGTATAGCTTTAAGTTATTATGAAAGTACATGATAAACCAAATATTGAAGGAGGATACTAACTATGACTCAAGATTATTCATCATCTGAATATTTAAAATTGGTGGACGCGTTTTGGCGTGCTGCTAATTATATCTCTGTCGGTCAATTATATCTTAAAGATAATCCTTTACTTGATCGACCTCTAAACGCTAATGACATAAAAGTAAAACCTATTGGACATTGGGGAACTATTGCAGGGCAGAACTTTATTTATGCTCATCTGAATCGTGTTATAAATAAATACAATCTTAATATGTTTTACGTTGAAGGGCCTGGTCATGGCGGTCAGGTTATGGTTTCAAATTCGTATTTAGATGGAAGTTACACTGATATTTATCCTGAAATCACCCAAGATACAGCTGGAATGAAAAAGTTATTTAAGCAATTTTCTTTTCCAGGAGGAGTTGCATCACATGCTGCTCCAGAAACACCTGGTTCTATTCATGAAGGCGGTGAATTAGGATATTCACTTTCACATTCTGTTGGCGCAATCTTTGATAATCCCGACTTAATTGTTGCAGCGGTCGTTGGGGATGGTGAGGCAGAAACAGGCCCACTTGCAACTTCTTGGCAATCTAATAAGTTCATTAATCCAATCAATGATGGTGCAGTCTTACCTATCCTGGATTTAAATGGATTCAAGATTTCTAATCCAACAATTCTCTCTCGTCAAACAAGTGAACAACTTAAAGAATATTTCCATGGAATGGGTTGGGATCCAATTTTTGTCGAAGGTGAAGACCCAGAAAAACTCCATCCTGTCATGGCTGAAGCTTTGGATAAGGCAATTGAAAGCATTCATCATATTCAAGAAAACGCACGTAAAAATAACGATTCAACCCTACCAACTTGGCCAATGATTGTGTTCCGCGCTCCTAAGGGATGGACTGGTCCAAAAACATGGGATGGCGAACCAATCGAAAAATCATTTAGGGCTCATCAGATACCAATTCCTGTAGATCAAAATGATATGCAACATGCTGACAAATTGATCGAATGGCTTAAAAGTTATCGTCCAGAAGAACTCTTTGAAGAAGATGGTCAACTTAAAGCTGAAATTAAAGCAATTGCTCCAAATGGAAAACAAAGAATGGGTGCAAATCCACATACTAATCCAACAAACCTAATCAAAGATTTAATCTTACCTGATTTTAGGGATTATGCACTTGACACAACCAAACAGGGTGAAACAATTGCTCAAGATATGACTGTCTTAGGAAAATACTTGCGTGATGTAATCAAATTAAATGCACAAAATAAGAACTTTAGAATTTTTGGGCCAGACGAAACAATGTCAAACAGACTTTCTCCTGTTTTTGAAGCAACAAATCGTCAATGGCTTGAAAATATCAATGAACCGTTTGATCAATTTTTGGCGCCAGCTGGTCGTGTAATTGACTCACAATTATCAGAACATCAAGATGAAGGATGGCTTGAAGGTTATGCCTTAACAGGTCGTCATGGGTTATTTGTTAGTTACGAAGCTTTCTTGCGTGTGGTTGATTCTATGTTAGCACAACACTTCAAGTGGTTACGAAAAGCAAAAGAGCAGTCATGGCGTAGTGAGATTCCATCACTCAACGTTATTGCTACATCAACTGTTTTCCAACAAGATCATAATGGATACACCCATCAAGATCCTGGTATTTTAGGACATCTTGCAGATAAAAAACCTGAGTTCATTAGAGAATATTTGCCAGCAGATGCTAATAGCTTACTTGCAGTGATGGCACACGTCTTAAATGATCGTGAAAAAATTAACCTGATTGTCTCATCTAAGCACCCACGCCAACAATTTTATAGCATTGCAGAGGCAAAAGAATTAGTTCAAAATGGTTTGAAAATTATTGATTGGGCTTCTAGCGACGATAATGCTGAACCTGACTTAGTAATTGCTGCTGCGGGAACAGAACCAAACTTAGAAAGTCTTGCGGCCATTTCTATATTACATGCCGCTACACCAGAGTTAAAAATACGTTTCATTAATGTTGTTGATTTATTACGATTACGTAGTCAAAAGTTAGATTCACGCGGTCTAAGTGATACTGAATTCGATGCCTTCTTTACAAAAAATAAACCCGTAATTTTTGCTTTTCATGGGTATGAAGGATTAATACGTGATTTATTCTTCGACCGGCATAATCACAATCTCCATGTTCATGGCTATCGTGAAAATGGTGATATCACAACCCCATTTGATATGCGTGTACTCAATCAGATGGATAGATTTGATCTTGCTAAATCAGCGGTCTTGAGCTTACCTAATGCTGAAAAATATGGTCAATTTGTCGCTAAAATGGACAGTATTATTGCCAAGCATCATCAATTTATTCGCGATGAAGGTGTCGATTTACCTGAAGTCGAAGATTGGGAATGGAAATCAATTAAATAAGCACTATTACCTAAAAGGATTAGGCAAAAATGAGGAGTTAAAATTCTCACTTGGCCTAATCCTTTTTAAGTACTTCATCTATTCAACCATTGCATAATACTGCTTATGGATTTCTCGGTGACTTTCGCTATATGAGCCATTACTGCATAAATAAAATGTTCATCGAAATACTCATCATAATAAGTCCTGTACCAATTAGTTCTTCTGATACATATCTTTCAATTTTGTAGTAACTAAGAGTAACCTCAAAGAAACTCTTAGTTACCTTTAACTAGATACTAATACATTTTATAACTTTTTTGTATTTTTCCATTACTCATTACATTAATTGTGTTTATCGCCTTATTTTCCGCCAAAACCACCCTTTTATCTTGAGGTAAGTAAGATAAGTTTTACGAGAGTTTTTAAGTCTTTGATATTGCTTATGATTTTTCCTGTAGAACTGCTGATGAAAATTTTCAGCTGGCCAAAATTTGACTGCATCTATGATTGGTACAACTATTGGACTAGCGAACTTTTTTGAACATTCAAGCGCAAATTTTGATTCTTCAGCAATTTTTCTTTGCTTTTCATCTACAACATAAATAATAGCCCGATAATTAGCACCACGATCACCAAATTGACCAAATTCATCAGTTGGATCAATCAATTGCCAATATAATTGACATAATTCATTATACGTAACAACTGTTGCATCAAAAATAATCTCAACAGCTTCAACGTATCCTAAACTACCTATTAGCACTTCATCATAAGTAGGGTTTGGTGTTGTTCCTCCTGTATATCCAGAAATAACTGCAATAATACCTGGACGTGTCTCAAATGGCTCAACCATACACCAAAAACATCCACCTGCAAATATTGCTCGCTCAATACCCACAGGATCATTTTCAAAATGTCTTGTAACATCAAAAGTTTCTATATTTTTTCCTTGTTCAATTAACGTAGTATAAAAGTCAGCAACATCAGGAGAAAGATTATGTCGCACAGCTAAAGGGCGAAACTTATATTCTAATTGTGCTAAAACAAGTTTTTCATCTATATTAGCTTCAATATCATGTTTAGATTTTAGAAGTTGCTCTCTTTCCCACTGTCTTGTTCCCTTCTTTAAAATTAAATTATAAAGTTCGTCAAGTCTGCTTCTATTTTTATCCATAGTCTGCCTCAATCTCAAAGTTAATCTGAACTGTATCATAACATATCAAACTATTTTTTTGATTATAATTACCTTATGACAATTGACTATCAATCTTTTCTAAAACTTGGTTAAAGTTAGTCAAAAAATCAGCATCTCTTAAACAAATATCAGACCTTCCTAAATAATCCTTCTCTTGCCACCATTGCCGTAAAATTTTCTCACTAAAAGGATTTGCCTTATGCAAATTTAAGAATAATGTTTTTTCAAAAGACAAATCCAAATAAAAAATAAGGGAAGTCCCCTTATTTTTAATAACTGCATTATGCAACATATTAGAATATACGTCTTTTCTAAGAATTCCCTCAACAATTGTCACTGGATAGTATTCTAATCCGAATTCAATCATTTTTCCAATCAACTTAATTGCAAGATTTCCCGCATGATCATGTGTATGTAAAATATCTCTACGCACAACATCTTGCTGAATTAAAAAACAATTCTCAGTACCATAATACATCTGCAGCTTTCTAGCTAAATAAGATTTCCCACTCCCAGAGTTTCCCCTAATAATAACTAAACATTGCTTATTCAAATCAATATGCCTCTTTAATTTTCAAGAAAATATGCTACACAATTTTAATCATTCAAATTATATCGTAATCTCATCTTTTCTGAACCAGCAATTACCATCTCACCTAATAATTTTGTTTGTAATCGTAATGCTTCGTCAGCTAATTTTTGATTTGCATTAAGCAAATAATCCTCTGGATTACCTTTTAGATTATTAAATTCTTCATCTGTATTATTTTGAATCTTCCGATAGATGCTCATCGCTTCAAGTTCATAACTGTTACGCATATCGACATAAAAATCGTAATCAGTGTCTCCAAGTAAAGCAGTTGTACAACTAAGCCAATACATATTATTGAGATCGAAAGTACCATTTGCATTTTTAAAACTGTCCGGAGTGTCTCCCACATTTACATAAAAAGGTACCACTGTATTAAAAGTATTTGCTCCATAAGCCAGCCAATGAATTCCTGCAATTTCACTTGGAAGATCATTTCTTAGTTGTAAAATATGCACATTATGATTTCGGTTTATTCCAATTGGTCGAAACAACTTACGTTTATCTTCTGTACCGGAACCATACACATCATAGTCTGTATTTTCAAAATGTGAGCTCAAAACGTACTTAACATCCTCAACCGAAATTTTGCGATTTGCATAACAAATAAATGGCAGATTTTGATCCATTGGATCTTGGTGGATTTCCGGATTAAAATATCTCTGGCCAAACCATGTTCGTGGATTATTATAAACAGTATCCTTGATCGATGAACTTCCAAATATATGACGTAAATTCACTTTCTCAAAATCAGGATTCAAATGATATTTCGTAATCATTTCTTCCAAATCTACAGAACACATTGTATCTGTAGAATTAAAGTCAAAGTCGTCAATATTCATTCTATTGGGTGCAACAACATACGCATCATCTGGTATGCGTACAGCAGCCCAATGATGCCCACCAATTGTTTCTAGCCACCAAACCTCTTGTGTATCTGAAAAAGCAATCCCGTTTGGCTCATAGGTACCATATTCTTCAAGTAGTTCTCCTAAACGTGTAACACCTTCTCTGGCACTTTTAATGTATGGCAAAACAATTGTCACAATGTCTTCTTCACCAATTCCATCTTGAACAAAAGGATCAGCACCTAAAACTCGTGAATTAGTTGTGATTGTTTCGGTTGCTGACATCGCAACATTTTCACTATTGATACCAGCTGTTGCCCAAGTCCCGTTTGTCAAAATTGCATTAGGAATAGAAGTATACCTTAATGGATTATTGGGTAACTCAATTTTGACTTTACTAATGACTGATTGGTAGTATTTTGGTTGTTCCTCTGGATTAACTACAACAAAACGCTGTGGGTCAAGTGCCTCATGCCCATCATCATTTCTGGAAATAATTGTTGAACCATCAATTGAAGCTTTTTTACCAACCAAAATTGTTGTACATGAACCATGTATTCTTTTTTTCATATCTTATTTACTCCTTTATCAACCTAATTCAATTATACTACTTGAAATTCTATTCAAAATCTCAAATAAATTAAACCAGATTTTGAATTTTTTGCGCAATCTCTGTTGGATAATCCCAATGTAAGTAATGATTATCTCCCACACTGATAATCTCCGTTTGCTTTGTATAATATTCTGATCTTTTATATTCATTTTCACGATATTTTTCTGTAAATATCCTTACTTCCATATTTGTAGAAAACTTGCTATCATTCATTTTTGGAAGGTCTGTCATGAAAACTTCGCTTTGTTGCTGATATTGCTTATCACTATCCCGCTTACTATCTTCGTAAAAATGTTGCCATAAGTCTGCATGTTGTTTTTTTGTGAAACTTTTTTCTGACTGCTTTTTCATATTCTCAATAGCTTGTTCTTGTGTCATTGCATTAAACTGCTCTTTTTTTTCTTGATATTCTGGAATATCTGGTATTCCCGCCAGAATTTCAAGTGTCGTTGGTTCAATACCTACAAAACCTGTTACATTAGTTAACTTGGCAGCAATCAATCTTGCAAAAATTCCACCTAAACTGTGTGCAACTATAATTACCTTTTTAGGATTACGTTCTGTAATCATCTCTACCATATTTTGAATGTCTTCTGTTAAGCTATATTCCTTCTTTTGTATTGAACTTAAACCCGTATTAAGATAGTCAATTGCCAATAATCCAACGTTTGGGGATAATTTCTCAATTACTGGTGCAAATGCATCAGCTGTATCAAAACTACCTGCTCCATTCAAAAAAACTACTAAATTTGTTCCTGGATGTACAGTAATTTTATAATTACCTAAATCTGTTTTAATATATTCATTTTTCATTTCAGACAAGTTTCCCTTCCTATTAAGTAAAACCATTGAACCTGACAACTAAAAATTAAAAATATATTTCTATTAAAAAAGGCAGAAATGCTGATGAATCAACATTTCCGCCGAGGGTAGAGATTGGGGTTAGGATAATTTAATATCCTAAAGGAGAGTACAGGATTTGAACCTGCGCGCCGGTATAAGCCGGTTCGCCGGATTTCGAGTCCGGTGCATTACCACTCTGCCAACTCTCCAACAACGATAAATATTATATCAATTATCAGAGTGAAATGCAATTGGAATTCGCGTTTATTTTAAACAAAGTCCTTGGCTATGTAAAACATCTAATAATTCATTTCGGTGGGTTTCTTTTGTTCCAAGCTTTTTGGAACCTACTTGATTTGTAAATGAATCAATCCGTCGATTTGAATTACGTAAATCATAATATGTTTGCACAATTTCATCATAATCTTTTAAATCCACTAAACTAATTTCATGGTAATCATTTTCAAAAAAAACCACATCTAAGGGTAGTCGTGGCTTCAACTGTGGCGTTTGATCAGCAATGCCAATTTGAATACCTAGAATCGGATAAGTCATAGTTGGTAATTCTAGTACCTTTAAAAGCTCTCCAGGATTGTCATTGATACTTCCTAAGATAACTGCTCCTAGTCCCATACTTTCGGCAGCATTAACTGTATTTTGGACTGCTAAAACAGTATCCTCCACTCCCTGCAAAAAAATATCAGTTTGATGCAATCTTCCATCGTCTTTACCCAATTGTTGACGAATTCTTTGATTTCGATGTAAATCAACAACAAAAATAAATAAGTCCCCATTAGCTCCAACATACTTTTGCCCAGAAATTGCCCTAATCTTATCCTTTTTTTCTGCATCCGTAATATGAATTATAGAAAATTGTTGCATAAACATGCTAGAAGAAGTATGTTGAGCAACTTCTACCAAAGTGTTAATTTGCTCTTTTGTCAAGACTTTTTCTTTAAATGCTCTAATTGTTTTATGACCTAATTGTTTATCAATTGTTGTATTTTTAATCATATGGCAAACCACTCCTTTAAATATGAATCAATGGAATAATTTTACCACTACATCAAACAACTAGAAAGTATAATATTATATATTTAATTCAATGGAATTTCTTCAATATTACCATTGCGATTAACATACAGCGAATATGCAGTGCCTGTCATTGCTCCTTTTTCTAGCGCTATTTTTGAAACTGCCTTCACAAAAAATTTATCATCATCACTCCATAAACACTTCCAAATCCAATCACCATTATTGTCACCTATTTTAATTTTTACTAACGATAATGCTTCTTGTTCATTACAAATTTTTTTCATTTCAGAATCTGTAGCATCATTTTCTATATCTATTGTATTTTCAGAACCTATCTCATAATCTTTTTTTTGAATTTGTAATTTTCTTTTTCTTTCAAGCAAAGCTATTCCGATAAAAGAAACCATAATACATCCGCAAAAAAATTTTACTTTTTCCATATATAAATCTCCTTTCTATTTTTATATTATATCCCAGAATCTTGATTTTTCTATACAAGACACATTTACCTAACTGGATTAATTTCTTAATCTTAAAAGTAATTAAATATCTAAATTTTAATTATCGTTTCTTTTCCAACTTTATAATTAATTTAGTATATATTTTTCGAATTAAAATAAAAAAGAGTCCTAATCACAAAGTAATTAGAACGCTAATATTTAGACTCTTCAACAATAATTCCAAAGAGTCACTTTTTCATTATTTAACTTCAGTAATTTTTACTTTCATTGACCCGCCTGGAGTCTCAATATTAACAACTTCCCCCAAACGATGACCAATCAATCCCTTAGCAATTGGAGATTCATTAGATATTTTACCTGAAAATGGATCCGCTTCAGCTGCTCCAACAATTGAATACGTCTCAGGTTCTTCATCTGGTAATTCCTTGAATGTCACCGTTTTTCCAACTGCAATTTCATCGACATCAATATTTTTATTATCAATAATCTCTGCATGATTCAACATTTGCTCGATTGTTTTAATTCGACCTTCAACAAATGACTGTTCATCTTTTGCTGATTCATACTCTGAATTTTCAGATAAATCACCAAAACTACGTGCTATTTTGATTCGTTCAATAATTTCTGAACGTTTCGAAGTCTTTAACGTATTTAACTCTTCTTCCAATTTTTGTTTTCCTTCAGCTGTCATTGGATATTTTTTTTCTTCTGCCATTTAATATGACTCCTCTCAAAATAAATTAATTTTTAGTATGCCTATTATGACGAAGAACATCCCTAATCTTCGTCGTTAGCAAGTCAATTGCTACTTGATTTGCTCCACCTTCTGGCACGATAATATCAGCATATCTCTTAGTGGGTTCAATAAACTGGTGATACATTGGCTTAACCGTCTTCAAATACTGTGAAATAATCGACTCCAAAGAACGACCTCTTTCTTCAGTATCTCTTTTAATTCTTCTGATAATTCTAATATCATCATCAGTATCAACAAAAACTTTAATGTCCATCAAATCCCGGAGACGCTGATCATTTAAGACCAGAATACCTTCGACAATTATCACTTCTTGTGGATCTTGAACTAAAACTTTGTTGCTTCTTGTATGTGCACTATAATCATATACTGGTACTGCTACTTGTTTCCACTCTAAGAGACTTTGCAAATGTTCAATTAGCAAATCAGTGTCAAAAGCATCCGGATGATCATAATTAACCTTAACTCTTTCTTCAAAGAGCATGTCACTTTGGTTTTTATAGTAAGAGTCCTCTTGTACCATTAAAAGCGAATGCTGCTTCAGTTGATTAAATATTGCCATACTCACAGAAGTTTTGCCACTCCCCGAGCCCCCTGTAACACCAATGATTACAGGGCGTTTCTTGCCCGAATTTGCTGTCATTACTTACTTCCCCTTTATAAAATTAATCATTATCTTTTGCTAATTTAGCTGTCATTTTTTGATGTTCAGCATAAGTTTGCGAATAGTATACTTTGCCGGTTTTAATATCTGCAATAAAATACAAATACTTTTTGTCTCTACTTGTTGGATTAAGTACTGCATTGACGGAATCAATACTTGGACTATTAAATGGCCCTGGTCCCACCCCAGAATTTTTATAGAGATTATATGGTGAATCAATTTCTAAATCTTTATAAGTAACATTTTTTTTGTGTTTGCCAAGTGCATACAACACCGAAATATCAGATTGGATTTTCATATTCTGGTCTAAGCGATTCTCAAAAACGCCAGCAATCTTTTTACGATCAGAATCAGTTACTCCTTCTCTTTCAACTAATGAAGCAAGGGTCAAGACTTTTTGAACCGTCCAATTTTTCTCACTGATTTGAGAATAATAAGGTTTCATCATCGCATCTGTCTTCATTACCATTGAAGTTATCAATTCTTTTAAAGTGCTTTTCTTTCCTACCGTGTAGGTGGCAGGATAGAGATAACCTTCTAATTTGTATCTCACATTTTGAGCATTAACAGCGGAGCTTAGCAAATCAGGATATTTTTTTTCTAGTTGATTTAAAAAATCTTGATTATTCAATAATGCTAAGAAAGTTGCTTTTTTAAAATGTGTCTTTTGCTGGATAACATCCCCAATTTGGTCTGCTGTGACACCCTCTTTAACAAGTACTTTACCAGAGTCAAGCGGCTCACTTGCTCCACCTTTTTCAAGTTTAAGTGCAATTTGCTTTAATGTCATAGATTGCTTAAATCCGTAATATCCAGCTTTGAACTGACTAAATTTCTTTGCTTTTACATAATAATCAAAAACAAAACCACTTTTTATTATTTTTTCATTTTCTAATATACTACCTATCTGTTTTGAAGTGCTTCCAATTGGTATTTTCACATCAATTACTTTACTACTATTTGGATTTAAAGGTTGCTTAGCACTTTCAAAGTAGCGATACCCAATGATTCCTAAAAATACTAGTAAAACTACAATTAAAAGCAACACTCCGCGTACAATTCGATTTGCAAAAGTCTTATTTTTCTGCAAATCTAAATTGTCCTCATTCTTATTATTCAAAGTATCCCTCCATTCGAAATACACTATCCAATATATTATACATAAAATTTGCTTAATTTGCATTAAGATTCCGCGTTACTTAACATAAAACAAATTAGTTTAAATGAAAAAAGCCACAGATTTTCTAATATCTATAGCTTTCCATAAATTAACTATCGAATTTCTGCTTTAAATTCTTGCTTCAATTCTTGCATAACTTTTTCAAAATCAACATTGACCTCATCATCAGCTAATGTTTTAGAAACATCACTATATGTTAATTTGTAGGCCATTGATTTTTTATTAATTCCAATCTTTCCACCTTCATAAACATCAAAAAGCTCAATTGTCTTTAATATCTTACTACTTCGTGATTGAATAAAGTCAACTATTTTTGCATTTTCAATATCTTTATTAATTGCAATGGCGACATCTCGTGTAATAACTGGATATTTAGATACTGGTTGATATACCGTTAATTTGTTGTTAAAATCAATAATCTTTTGCAAATCAAGTTCAAAAACGTAAGTCCTTGCAATTCCATATTCTTTTGCAATATTAGGATGAATTTCACCAATAAATCCAAGAAGCAAATCATCCAAGAAAATGTCTGCCGTTCTTCCTGGGTGCATTTCTTCATACCTTTGTGTAGCTTTATAAATTACATTTGTAGCACCTAGCTTAGCTAATAAATGATCCACAATTCCCTTAATCACGTAAAAATCAACTACTTTTTTTTCATCATGCCATGACTGAGATTCATAAAGACCTGTCATTGCAGCTGCAACATGTTCAATCTCTTGTGGTCTTTCATCTTCTTCAGCACGATAAAAAACCCGTCCTTGCTCATACAACATTACATTTGATACTTTTCTAGCATTATTGTAAGCAACATCATCCAACAAGCCACTAACAAGGTTCATTCTAAGTGTTGTTCTATCTGAACTCATTGGAAAATCTAAATGTGTTTCTTGAGCTGCATCTAGCATAAAACGTTGCGCTTTCTTACTCGATGTAAGTCCATATGAAATTGCTTGCATTAATCCTGTAGACTCCAAAATTGATCTCGTATCACGAATTACTCGCTGTTTATAGGTATATCTTCCTGGAGTAGCATCCCCACTTGGCAAAGTAGCTGGTAAATTATCATACCCATAAATCCTTGCCACTTCTTCAATTAAATCAGCAGGAATACTAATATCCCACCTTCTTGCGGGAACAAGAACTTGAAGAGTATCTTCTTTGCCTTCTACTTCAAAACCAAGTCTTTCAAAAATATCTATGATTGTAACATCACTTAATTTAGTACCTAAAACATCATTAATTTTCTTTGTAGTTATCTTTATACTAGTTGCTTGCACATTTTCTTTTGCACCTTTTGCTATACCAGAAACTATTTTACCATTACCTAACTCAGCGATTAATTGTACTGCCTTATTGAGTGCCTCAAGAACTGTCTCACGATTTATTCCACGTTCAAATCTCATAGAAGCTTCACTATGCAAATTATGTTTCCTTGCAGTTTTTCTAATTGACGAAGAATTAAACACAGCTGCTTCTAATGCTACAATCTCAGTTGTCTCAGAAATTCCACTTTCTAGTCCACCCATTGTCCCTGCTAAAGCAATTGGTCCATTAGCATCAGCAATCACAATATCACTTGCTAAAAGTTCTCTTTTTTCATCATCTAGTGTTGTTAAGCTTTCGCCGGTTTTAGCAAGACGAACCTCAATTTTTTTTCCTGCAATTTTATCGTAATCAAATGAATGTAGTGGTTGTCCATATTCAAGTAAAATATAGTTGGTAACATCGACGACATTGTTCGTTGGCCGAATACCTGCATTCCATAAACGTTTTTGAAGCCACATTGGGCTTTCTTTAACATGTACATCCTTTATTACTCGAATTAAATATGTTGAAGATAACTTTTCATCCGCTGCAATTTGAAGATATTTTTCAATCGAGTCACTTTCATCTTCTTGGATTTCAGGTTTCTTCACAGTTACTTTTTTATCGTAAATAGCTGCTAATTCATAGGCTGTACCTCTCATACTCAGCATATCTGCTCTGTTAGGTGTAACATCAAGGTCAATAATATCCTCATCCATGCCTAAATAAGAATACACTGCATCTCCAGGCTCGGCATTTTCTGGTAAAAAGTAAATACCGTCTGCATAATCTTTTGGCACAACACTTTCCGAAAAACCAATTTCTTGCAGAGAACAAATCATTCCCTCAGAAATTTCACCACGCATTTTGCTACGCTTAATTTTTACATTTCCAGCAATTCTTGAACCTGGCAAAGCAACAATTACTTTTTTATTTGCTATAATATTGGGTGCCCCACAAACAATTTGTGCTAGTTCTTCTTCTCCTATATCTACTTTACAAATATTAAGATGGTCTGACCCAGGGTGCTTTTTTACCTCAATAGTTTTCCCGACAACTATCTTTTTCAATCCTTTATCTGGCCTTGAAACACTGTCAACCTCAACTGCTGTTCTCTCAATTTTTTCTGCTAGCTCTTGCGCATCTATATCTAAATCAATGTAGTCTTTAAGCCATTTTGTTGAAATTTTCATCTATCTTTGTCCTTTCTGTGAAAATTGTGATAAGAAGCGGACATCGTTCAAATAAAATTCACGAATATCGTCAACTCCATATTTCAACATTGCAAAACGATCTGGTCCTAACCCAAAAGCAAAACCACCGTACACTGTTGAATCAATTCCAGCCATTGTTAAAACATTGGGATGAACCATTCCAGCACCTAAAACTTCAATCCAACCAGTTTGCTTGCAAACAGAGCATCCATTCCCACCACATTTGAAACAAGAAACATCAACTTCAACCGAAGGCTCGGTAAATGGAAAATAACTTGGACGTAATCTTATTTCACGTTCATCTCCAAAGACAGTTCTTGCAATTGCTTGCAATGTTCCCTTTAAATCAGCCATTGTTATATGTTTATCAATCACAAGTCCTTCAACTTGATGAAATTGATGAGAATGAGTTGCATCATCAGTATCACGTCTGTAAACTTTACCTGGTGAAATCATTTTTAATGGTCCTTTTGAAAAATCATGCTTCTCCATCGTACGAGCTTGCACTGGTGAAGTTTGTGTACGCATTAAAATTTGATTCGTAATATAAAATGTATCTTGCATATCGCGAGCGGGATGATCCTTTGGCAAATTCATCATTTCAAAATTATAATGATCTTCTTCAACTTCTGGTCCATCCACAACTTGATATCCCATCCCAAGAAAGAACTTTTCAAGTTGATCAATAACCTGCATAATGATATGTGATTGTCCAACTTTTACCGAAACTCCTGGTAAAGTAACGTCAATTTTTTCCTTCTCCAATTTTTTGGCGATTTTTATTATTTCTAACTTCTCGCTTCGCTTCGCAATTGCCTCCGTTAATTCATCACGGACTTTATTTGCAAAGCTCCCAACAACAGGACGTTCTTCTTTAGACAAATCCTTCATTCCACGAAGAACTTCGGTTATTGGTCCTTTTTTCCCTAACAAATTAACTCTAATCTCATTGATTCTTTTCAAATCTTCAACAGTTTCAATCTCGCCCAAAGCTTTGAACTTCAATTCTGTCAACCTATCTTTTAAATCCACTAGTCTTCATTCCTTTCTTTTTCAAGACAAAAAAAGACCACCTCCCAAAAAGGGACGAGGTCTCGCGGTACCACCCTTGTTCTAAAAAAATCTTAGCACTTTCATGTTAACGCCCATGTAAGCGGCACACCATTCATTATTACTAAATTCCGGTAGCAACTAAAGAATTGAAATTCAGATAATTTTATATGAAACACTTCCAGCTCACGTATTTCTCTCTAAAAATAAAAATATCTTACTATATTCCATCACTGTCTTTATCTACTATGAGTCTATACTTTCCTATAAAGTTCGTCAAGGTATTATTGACAATCTTCAAGTGTATAAGATTTTTTTGCCCAATCATGCAATTCGCCCATAACACAGCGGAGATTTTCTCCTCGCGTCGTTAAACTATAGACAGGTCTACAGCTATCTTCATAAATTGCGCGTTCAAGCAAACCCTCTTCTTCTAATTCTTTGAGGCGTTCAACCAAAACACGGTCACTACACTTATCGACTTTATTTGCAAGATCACGAAAACGTTGTGGTCCTTCAGTTAATAAAGCATCGATTATCAATCCATTCCACTTACGCCCCAAAATACCAAAGGTTTTTTCAAAGCGTGGGCATTGTGCATAAGTATCAACAGTCTTTTGCATTATATTCACCTCCAACAAAATATCATTGTATTTATATTTACACGAAAAAAGCTTCGCCGTCAAATAAAACGACAAAGTTTCTCCAACTTTATTATTTTACAAATCTCAAACGTTTCTTCAAACGCTTCTCATAACGATTAAAAAGTGGCTTACTAACTTCAGAAGTTGCCTCATATTTATCAACTACAGTCACTATATAACCTTCCAAGTAACGTGGTGGTGCAACTGTTGCACCCCACATATGTTTAATGATAATATCTCGTTCCATCAATGTTAGGTCTGTAATTTTTTTTGCATTCCTTACAGCAATTCGTGGATGAATCCAAGCATGTGTACCATTATCAAATTTAGTAGTTCTCCAATCGTAATAAAACAAGTCATGCAACAACCCAGCTCTTGCTGTGGAACGAGCGTTCAAATGCAATTTTTTTGCAATCCGGTAACTATCAAAAGAGACCGCAATCGAATGCTCCAAACGATTTGAAAAATAATGTTGTTTAAAGTCAGCCAAACGCTGTACTTCAGGTGTTTGCAAAAGTTCACCTACATAACTCATATATTCTGGATCATTTTGCCATTCATTTTTTTTCATGCAATACCCCTCTTAATAATTCTAGGTCTATCATACCTGAATCAATATAATTTGCAATTAATAAATGTCTAAATTGGATTTTCATAAACTATTCTTAATAATTATTTTTTTAATGCATACATCAATATCCCAGCCGCAACAGCAACATTTAGTGATTCTGCTTGGCCAACAATTGGAATATAGAGATTATAATCAGTTATCTCTAGATATTGTTGCTCAACTCCATTTCCTTCATTCCCCATTATCAGACCAAATGAAGAGTATTTGCCTATGGCATCATAGCTCTTAGCGAACCTGTTAAGCTCAGTACCGAAAGTTGGAATTTCATTTCTCTGTAATGTAGTGATAAACTCCATAAGATTTGACTGTATCAAATTTAAATGAAATTGACTCCCTTGCATCGAACGAACGACCTTTGGTTGATACAAGTCTACTGTTCCTTCACCAAAGACTACCCCACTGAATCCTGCTGCATCAGCAGTTCTAACCATTGTCCCAATATTTCCTGGATCTTGAACCTTATCTAATAACAGCCATGCACCATTTAAATTCACGCTGTCTGTAATAGTATCTTGAATGTTCATTAACGCAAAAATCCCTTGGGGACTTGGAGTATCACTTAAAGCATTGGCAACTTCGGGAGATATATACATAATTTTCGTATTTGTATTATTAAACTCATTAAATTCCGATACATACCTAGAATCCGGTACAATTAGAAAAAGATGTATCGTTTCTTTTGCTTTAATTGCCTCTTTAACGAGATGCCACCCATCTAAAATATATAATTTTTGAGTTGCCCTTCCTTTTTTTGAAGAAAGTTTTTTCCACTCCTTAACTTGTTTGTTTTGAGGTGACTGAATAATATCCATTTTTAATCTCTCCATTTTTTTATTTCTCGGTAATTATAGCATATAACCTCTCT
This sequence comes from Liquorilactobacillus cacaonum DSM 21116, assembly GCF_001436735.1. Taxonomy (GTDB): domain Bacteria; phylum Bacillota; class Bacilli; order Lactobacillales; family Lactobacillaceae; genus Liquorilactobacillus; species Liquorilactobacillus cacaonum. The sequence goes on along the minus strand of NZ_AYZE01000014.1, from coordinate 327,412 downwards.
TTTAAATTATAATAATCCTAGGAGGTGTAAATCATGAAATCAATCAAAATGACAATATACGGACGAGTCCAAGGAGTTGGGTTTCGTTATTGTACAAAAATGATTGCTGATCAATTAGGAATAACTGGTATTGTAAAAAATCAGCTTGATGGTTCAGTATATCTTGAAGCTCAAGGCCCTTCGGAGAAACTCTCGGATTTTACCAAAAAAATTATTGCTTCCCCCACTCCTAGTGGAAAAGTAACAAGGTATACATTGGAAGAAATCCAGCTCCAAAATTTTACTTCTTTTAATATCACCTATTAATAAGTACTTCTTAACAAATTTATATTATGAAGTACAATTGAAAAAGTACTATAGATAAAGTATAGTAAGTAGCGTAGTTTATTTGAAAGGAACAATACTAATGAAAAAAATAAAGCGTCTTACTATATTACCAGTTTTTGTGGCTGTCTCTTTACTTTTAAGTGGCTGCGTCCAAAGAACTAAGAGTGGCAAACCATACGGATTGATTTATGATCATCTAGCAATTCCAACACAACATGTTATTAACTGGCTAACTGGGGTAATGGGAGGAAGCTATGGATGGGCCATTATTGCTATTACATTCATTGTCAGAATGATTTTAATGCCTGTTATGTTGAAACAAGCTAAAAATGCAACGATTCAACAAGAAAAAATGGCATCGGTCCGACCACAGATGGCATCTATTCAAGAACGACAAAAAAATGCTTCAAGCGCTGAAGAAAAAACAGCACTTAGCCAAGAAATGATGGCTTTATATCGTGAAAATGGTATTTCAATGACTGGTGGAATTGGCTGTCTTCCCCTATTAATTCAAATGCCAATTTTTGCTGCTTTATACGCAGCTATCCAATATTCACCTGAACTATCCAAAACAACCTTTATGAATATAAATCTTGGAAAACCAAGTATTATTCTTGCTGTTTTGACTGTCCTAATCTATGGAGGACAAGCATACTTGTCACTTCAAGGTATAGCTCCCGAACAAAAAAAGCAGATGCAATCTATGCTTTTTATCACTCCAATCATGTTAGGTGGTATGACATTCGTATCTCCCGCAGGATTAGGACTTTATTTCTTTGTTGGTGGGATATTTGCCTGCTTACAAACCATCTTGGTAAATGCAATGCGCCCAAGAATCCGAGCAGAAATAGAAGCTGAATTAAAGAAAAATCCACCTAAAAAAGTTGTATCCCCTAAGCCTATCAGTGTAGCACCTAAACAGAAAAATAATATTCCTAATACTTCCATTAGCAATAGAAAACGAAATGCTGGTAAGCAACAACACAAAAAATAATAATTTAAAAAGTTATTATTTCCCAAGTAGGTAACTGCAAATTAATTTTGGGAAATATAAAAAAGAGTCCAGGCTAACGCCTTGGACTTTTTTTTGACTCAATATTGATAAAAAACTATCACTATATTCTTAACTTTCCTTCAGCACACATTTCAAGTAAGGGACAGGTTTCACATTTTGGAGACCTCGCCGTGCATTGGTAACGTCCCCAATATATCATTCTAAAATGCGCTACAATCCATATTGACTTTGGAAGTTTCTTCATCAAGGCTTCTTCGATTTCTATAACATTTGCATCTTGTGCAACCATTCTAAGCCTTTTCGATACTCTAGTAACGTGCGTATCAACGGCTATTGCAGGTATTTTAAAGCGCTCAGCCATAACAACATCTGCAGTTTTCCTACCCACTCCTGGCAATGACATTAATTCTTTACGCGTCTGAGGAACAACACCTTCAAAATCACTAACAATTTTTTTTGCACATTCCACCAAATACTTCGCTTTGTTACGATATAAACCGATTGTTTTAATTAATTCCATAACATCAGCTACATCAGCCTCAGCTAGTTCATTTGGCCTTTTATATGTCTCGAAAAGCTTTGGGCTCAATAAATTCACAGCTTTATCAGTTGTCTGTGCACTCATAATAACAGCCAACAAAAAATGAAAATCAGAATCAGCAGTAAGTGAAGAATGTGCATCAGGATATGATTTCCCCATTATTTCAACTACCTTTAAACATTCTTTATCTGATAACATCTGATTACTCCTCATTTTTATTGCTTCTATTTGACCAATGATATAAAGGGATACTTGGCTTATTAGGGTCACTTTTTTTATCACTTTGCATCATTGTCTTATCTTGGATTTTCATCCTCTTTCTTTGCTGCTCACGCTGAACATCTTGTGCAGTACTAATATTTTGTCTTTCCCAACTTAATAAAATTCGATCCATATATTTTAAACTATAAGCTTGATTTAATACCGCTTCTCTTAGTGCTAAAATAATTAGTTCAGGCAAATAACTATCTTTTTGTAACCACATATTAATGGTTTCAATCTCAATTGGTGACAAAGGTCGGCCAAATTCAACCTCTATACTTTGAAATACTTTTTCACGTGTGACCGTCACATCTTTTTTCTTTACAGCTATTTCTGTTTGTTTTTCCAAAGCAATTATTTTTTCAAATAACTTATTAAACTGGTAAACATCGTGTTTAACTCCCGTTTCACCTTGGATACTTGCAATATCCATAACATTTTTTTGAATCAAACTATGCATTAATTGGTAAACAACCGCTTCTTCTTTACCCATTCTTTTTGCAATAAGACTCACTTCTGGAAAAGAATTGCCAGCTTGAATTGAACTCATTATTTGAATTACAAGAACCATTTCAGCTTCATCCAATCCCAATTTTGGATAGTTATAAAGCACAAGATTCGAAATCGTCATCTGTCCTGCTTTCAAGTACTTTTCAAATGTTTGATCCATTAATTTCACCACTCTTCATTTTTAAATAAAAAGCCGTCAAGATAATAAATTACCCTAACCGCTTCATTGTTTTTATCATGGATAAATTCTGTTTAGTAATCTTGGGAATGGAATTGCTTCTCGAATATGTTCTTCCCCTGTTATCCATGTAATTGCACGTTCAAGTCCCAGTCCAAAACCTGAATGAGGTACACTACCATAACGACGTAAATCAATATACCACTGATAATCATCTTTATTCAATCCAGCCGCTTCAATTTGTGCTTCTAAAAACGCTGGGTCAGTTGCTCTTTCAGAGCCTCCAATAATCTCTCCATATCCCTCTGGTGCTAACAAATCGGCACAGATTACAACATCATCACGAGTAGGATGTGGCTTCATATAAAATGGCTTTATTGCTTTAGGATAATTCATTACAAAAACTGGTTTGCTGAAATGTTCAGCCAAATATGTTTCTTCAGGAGAACCGAAATCTTCCCCCCACTTAACATCAGGAAATTCCCCAGATTTTTGAAGTAATTCAACTGCTTCATCATATGAAATTCTCGGGAATGGGAGTTCAGTATATCTTTTTAGAACATTGATATCACGTTCCAAAATATTAAGTTCATAAGCGCAATTATCAATAACGCTTTGAACTAAAAACGAAATATATTTCTCCTGGACTTCAAGGCTCTCTTCTTGATGCATAAATGCCATCTCAGGCTCAATCATCCAAAATTCAATTAAATGTCGTCTTGTCTTTGATTTTTCAGCTCTAAAGGTCGGTCCAAAAGAAAAGACCTTTCCATAAGCCATTGCACCTGCTTCTTCATAGAGCTGTCCAGACTGTGATAAATACGCATCTTTATCAAAATACTTGGTATGAAATAATTCTGTCGTTCCTTCAGGTGCAGACCCAGTTAAAATAGGCGCATCAATTTTAATGAACCCTTCCTTATTAAAAAATTCATAAGTTGCCCTTATAATTTCATTACGAATTTTCATAACAGCAAATTGACGTTTTGATCGTAGCCACAAATGACGGTGATCCATCAAAAAATCTACCCCATGTTCTTTTGGAGTAATTGGATAGTTATCACTTTCTCCGACTTTTTCGATTCCCGAAACTTCAATTTCGTAGCCAAATGGCGAACGTGTATCTTCATGAATAGTTCCAATAACGTAAATACTTTCTTCTTGCTTTGCTTCCTTAGCCAAAGCAAATACTTCTTCGCTTACATTACTTTTTACGACAACTCCCTGAAAAAAAGCAGTTCCATCACGTAATTGTAGAAAAGCAATTTTCCCACTAGATCGTTTATTTGTAAGCCAAGCCCCAATTTTCACTTCTTCATCAACATGATTTTTTGAGTCAATAATACTAATTGTCTTCAACAAAAAAATCCTCCTACATATGTTTTTCAATAAACCATTTCATTCTCTTAATTGCTTCTTCAAGACTAGCCAAATCAGTCGCATAACTCATTCTAATATGATCAGGCATACCAAAAGCACTACCAATAACAACAGCAACATGGGCCTCATCAAGTAACGCTTCTACAAAATCATCAGTTGAATTAAAACCTGTTAACTCAACAGCTTGCTTAACGTTTGGAAATAGATAGAAAGCCCCCTGTGGCTTATTCTCCAATTCAACACCAGGTAGAGCAATTAATTCTGGATAAACCTTATTCAATCTTTCTTCAAATGCAACACGCATTTTCTCAACCACTTCCTGAGGGCCTGTTAATGCCTCCAGGGCTGCGTATTGACTCACTGCAGCAAGATTACTTGTGGCATGTCCAATAAGCGCACTCATCTTCTTTATTACCTCAGCAGGAGCAACAGTATATCCTATTCTCCATCCCGTCATTGAATAGGCTTTTGAAAGACCACTTACAAGTATTGTTTGTTTTCTAATGCTTTCACTAAGCTCAATTAATGATACAAAACGTTCTCCATTATAAACTAATTTACCGTACATATCATCAGTTATAATTATGATATCATGTTCAACAGCCCAATTTCCAATTTCTTCTAATTCAGAACGTGTATAGATCAATCCGGATGGATTTTGAGGAGAATTAATAATTACCAGTCTTGAATTAGCAGTCCTCTTTGCCTCTAATTCATCAACAGTGACCTTAAGACCATTTTCTGGGGTGACAAACACAGGAACACCTCCAGCAAGCTTAACTTGTTCACCATAACTCACCCAATAAGGAAGCGGAATTAAGACCTCGTCTGCTTCATCCAATAAGGTTTGTGCTAAAACATATAAAGAAAATTTACCTCCAACTGTTACTGCCACTTGATTTTGTTCATAATTCACTCCGAAGTCAGAAGAAATACGATCACAAATTGCTTTTTTTAATTCATTAATCCCAGTAGCCTGTGTATAAAAGTCGGATTTTCCTTCTTCAATGGCTTTAATTGCAGCTTTTTTAATATCGCTAGGAGTATTAAAATCTGGCTCGCCAACACCTAAATTAATAACATCAAGGCCATCATCTTTCATTTGTTTTGCCTTTGCCGACAATTCAAGTGTTGCCGATGGTTGAATTTGCATTACTCTTTTTGAAATTTTCATATGTGATATACCCTCAATCTACTAAATATTTTGAATAGATTTTACCATATTGCCATTTTTGTAATTATATAAAACGTAACAAAGGTTACCAGAATTATTTAAGTAAGTTACTTCCCATACTGGATTATTTGACCAAAGTCCCAATGTTGCTTTCAAAATCTTTTTAGGATTTTCCTTTTTTGCTAGAGCAATTGCCCCCGTTTCGCTAATCCCCTTATTCTGTAATAGTACTTTAGTAGCGCCACCTTTTTTAGCAATAATAACAAAAATTTTTTGATTTTTTGTATTCGTGCCAGCTACAGTAAAATAAGTCTGTTTTCTATTGAATAGATAAAAAGCAGTTTCTGATTTTAAATCCGCATGCTTACGCGCAAAACTGATTGCATTTTTTTCAGCAGTTTCTCTTGGAGACTGAGCTTGCCAGTATATAATGCCTACCCCAAAGAATACAACTACTATAAATGCTATTGCAAAAAGTTTTTTCACACCACTTCGATAACCTTTTACCCTCTTCATAAGAACCTCACATCTCATTTAAATTAATTCTAATATTATTAACACTTGTATCATTATAACAATATTAGTGTTCTTTTTGAAGATATGGTCTTTAATTTTCCCAAAAATCAAACAAATTTTTTTTAATTTCGAAAGACTTGATAATTTTCACAGGCATTTTATCTGGGAACGCCTCCCTTAATTTTACACCGTAATCTCGTGAAACTACCCGACTATCCAAAACAATCATCACACCTTGATCATCTCGTGTTCTAATCAATCTTCCAAAGCCTTGTTTAAGCCTAAACATTGCTTCAGGCAATGAAATAGTCGCAAAAGCATTTTTCCCTTGTCTTTTTGCTAAATGATACTTGGCACGATTAACTAGTGTATCTGGCGATTGAAAAGGTAGACGTGTAATTATCAGAAGTTCTAATCGATCCTTAGGAAGATCAATTCCCTCCCAAAAAGTTCCCGATCCTAATAAGACAGCTCCTTCACCCAATTCAAACATTTTAATTATTTTTTCGTTACTTCCACTCACTCCTTGTGCAATAATTAAACGTTCATCTAAAATTTTACTTTCACGTAAATAATTATATACTACGGAAATCATCTCTAATGAATTAAACAAAACTAAAGTCTGTTTATTATTGTAACTAAGAATATCAATTAGTGTTTTACCTAGATATTCTATATAGTCTTTGGTATCTGTAACAATGTCTGGTGCATCCGAAACCAAGAGCCCCAAAGCTTGTTTTTTATAATCAAAATCGCCTTTTAATTTCAAAATTTTTATTTCTTGACTCAAATCTAGTTGATCACTCATATAGCCTGCTCCCTCAGGTAAAAGAAGCGTTGCACCAACAAAAATCGTATGTTCAAACTTTGAATAAACTACTGGTTCTAAATAATTTTTTGTTTTGAAGATTCCAAAGTTAAGACGTAAATGCCCATTGACTTGTCTTAAAGGGATTTGTAACCCAATCACAGCTTCTGCGGCTGTTTGATCGAGTTCATCAAGCTTAAAACGATACCAATTCTCCATTGCTCTTAATAATTCAAACCCACAGTCAATAAAATTTAAAATAAACGATTGTGCATTTGTATCAAGCCTTTCTTGTGCTTTAAACTCGGCAAATCTCACTTTAGTTTTCAAAAGCAATGTTTGTAGACTATCTTTTGCTTCAGAAATTTGCTTGAAATCAGCAAAATTTTCTTTAACAAATCCCTTAAATTTGCTCGTTTTCAAAGCAATCTCTTTAAAATCAACATTTTTGCCTTCTTGTTGTAAAAATCTTTGTTCCAAAAAATTTCTTAAAACAGGCACTCGTTGATCAATTATTCTAATTTTTGCAGCAAACTCCTTCGATTCCGCATCTGTAAAGAAGTGTTGTTGCTGCAACTCTCTAAATGAGAAAGACTTTTGAGAACTAATTTTTACTAGTAATGTATCGGAAATTATCTTTATTAAATCAAAATCAATCACGGCTTGGTTACTATTGAGTACAATATTTCCTAAATGTTGTGCTTCATCAATTATAAGAGATTTTCTCTTAAAATCTCCTAGACTCTCCGCATGATTTAACAAATAAGAATGATTGGTAATAATTAAATCAGCAGTATCTTGTTTAAGTTGCTGTCTTAATACAAAATCATGTGGATAATAAACGCTACTGTTGTCAAGTGACATAATACCTCTGTGCCTTATCTCATCAAAAAGTGGATCCTGCATTTTTGTTAGATGCAGCTCACTTAAATCTCCAGTTTTAGTCATAGTCAACCAAACAAATATTCGTAATTGTAATAGTCTTGAGGGATTGCTTTGCGGTTTACCTAAAGACAAAACAAATTTCTGCAAATCTATATAATTATGACTTCCCTTTAAAATAGCAACTGTGAAATCAAATGGGACTATTTGCCTTAACAACGGAATTGTCTGTTCGAATAACTGTAATTGCAGTGTTGTTGTTGCAGTTGAAATCACACTCATATGTCCTTTAAGTGCTGCAAATGCTGCTGGAATTAAGTATCCTAATGTCTTACCTAATCCCGTCGGCGCTTCAATCATCAATTCATTTTCTTTTTTTTGCAGGAGTAAACGATAAACTTCATCCATCATTTCTGCTTGTGCTGGACGTGACTCTAGAAAATCTCCAAATAAACGTTTCTTTTCTAGTGCTGTTCTTGGATAGGTTACCTCTCTTTCTTTAAGAAGTGTCAATGATTCAGTTCTTAAAACTATGTCACCTACCTTTTCTAAATAACTAGGTAAGACACCTGTTTCCATCTTCTTTTTTTTCAACGCATTACTAAAACAAACACCAGTCTGAAATAACAACTTGTCTTGAAATCTTGTAATAAATTCTAATACTTTAAGCGGCAAATTATCAATTGATTTTTGCAACATTAAAAAGAGCCGTGCAGTAACAAATGCATCACTGTCTGCATGGTGTGGATGGCTATGCTTGATGTCAAAATATTCACTTAGATAACTTAATTTATAACTAGGCAAAGTAGGTAATACAATTTGAGTAAGTTGCACAGTATCTATTCCTTGAATGTCCATTTCTGGATAGCCACACCGCAAGAATTCTTCATTCAAAAAGCGATAATCAAAATTTATATTATGTGCCACAAAAATTGTTCCTTGTAGTAAAGAGTATATTGTTCCCACAACATCTTCAAAAAAAGGAGCATGCCTAACGTCATTCTCACTAATCCCTGTTAATTTCTTTACCTCGTTTGGAATCGGCATTCCTGGGTTAATCATTGTATTGAATGTGTTGCTTATTTTTTTATTATTTATAAAAACACAACTAAATTGTAGCATTCTATTGGTACCATCTATACTTGTACCTGTCGTTTCGATATCAACAACTGCATATGTGGTTGTCGAATTCATTAGTCCACCGACTTTCTTGCTTAATCTACTCGCAATTTTAGCACAAAATCAGTTTTTTTTTCTATTTTAAAGGAAATTTATCTTGCAAAATATTGTATTGGTAATTAATATTTTACTTAATTGTATTTTTAATTACTGATATTTGTCATATTTATAATAAATATGTATAATTCTATTTGCTTATGATTTATAGTATTACAAGCTAAAACTATTAATTTATCGTTAAGAAAGGAAGCGGCATTTTGACAACGTTTCATACTCGTTATAGTGAGGGAATTAGTCACGCCAAAATAATTCTAATCGGTGAACACTCTGTTGTTTATGGAAAGCCTGCAATTGCTTTACCTTTATCTGAAGTTAAAACAACTGTCACAATTGAACAAACCTACGGCGAGCCTTCTTCAATAAAGAGTCGGTATTTTGATGGTCCATTATCTTCTATGCCTAAAAATATGCAAGGATTAAAGCATTTAATTCTACTAATTTTGAAGACACTTAACAAACAAAAAGAGCAATTTAAAATGACAATCAAAAGTGATTTACCAGCAGAACGTGGAATGGGGTCTTCGGCTGCAACTGCCATAGCAGTTATCAGGGCCCTCTATAGTTTCTTTGAATTAGAGCTTACTCAGGATAAATTGTTGTCTCTAGCTAATGTTTCAGAAGTTGATATGCATGGTAACCCGAGTGGTTTAGATGCTGCGACATCTGCAAGCTCTCAACCAATCTGGATGATTCGTAATAAAGAATTAAAGAAAATCCCCATTCATCTCGATGGATGCTTATTAATATGCGATAGCGGTATTAAAGGTAAAACAAGTGCTGCTGTGGCAAGCGTCCGTAATTTGCTAAAGAAAAATCCCCACGACACTAAATTGCTCTTAGAGGAACTTGAACGACTTGCATTTAGTGCTAGAAATCAGCTTAGCAATAACGATATTGTAGGACTGGGTGATACTTTTAATAAAGCACAAGAACAACTTCAAAAACTTGGAGTTAGCAATCAAAAATTAGATAAGTTAATTGCTCTTAGTAAAGACCTCGGTTCACTTGGTAGTAAATTAACTGGTGGCGGTCGTGGTGGTTGCTTTATTTGTTTAATGCCATCTATTAAATTAGCCAAAAAAGCTATTCCTATATTAAAACATGCGGGTACAACAACAACATGGATTCAACCATTAGGAATCACAATAACGGAGGAAGTAAATTGATAAATGCGACAACTTACACAGCTCGTGCGCACACTAATATTGCTCTAATCAAATATTGGGGGAAAAAAGATGAAGATTTGATTCTTCCAATGAATAGCAGCCTTTCTCTAACTCTTGATCATTTTTATACTGAAACAAGTGTGACATTTGATGAAAAACTTTCAGATGATTTGTTCTTTTTAGATAACCAAAAACAAGATGTTTCAAACGTTAGTACTTTTCTAGATATCGTTCGAAAAAAAGCTAACATTCAGAGTAAAGCACAAGTTTACTCCACAAACTATGTTCCATCTACTGCAGGGCTCGCATCTTCGGCTTCTGCCTATGCAGCATTAGCATTAGCAGCCAGTAAAGCTGCTGGTCTAGAATTAGACAAGCCGTCCCTCTCCCGTCTTGCCAGACGTGGATCAGGATCTGCATGCCGGTCTATTTATGGTGGCCTTGTTGAATGGCAGGCAGGTTTTGATGACGAGACATCCTTTGCATATCCAATCAAAATGCCAAACAACTTTGAAATTTGTATGATTGCATTGATAATCAGTACAAATCATAAAAAAATCTCTAGTCGAATGGGAATGAAACGGGTGGTTGAAACCTCTCCTTATTACTCTAATTGGGTTGAAAGTTCGAAAAAGGACCTCCTTGCTATTAAAAAAGCTTTGGCAGAAAATGATTTTAAAACTTTTGGAGAAATCTCTGAAGAAAATGCAATGAAAATGCACGCTTTAAATATGAGTGCCCATCCTCATTTTAGTTATCTTGAACCAGATTCAATTAAAGCGATGAAAATAGTTGAAGGGTTGCGTTTACAAGGTATATCCTGTTATTATACTTTAGATGCTGGACCAAATGTAAAAGTCATCTGTTTGAAAAAAGATGTTTCAAGTATCGTTAATATTTTTTCAAATAGTTTTGGTCATGAAAAGGTGTTGGTAGCTAGTTCTGGCCCTGCTGCACACTTAATTTAATTTTTTTGTCGAAGGGACATGATTTTTTGATAACCGTTAAAGCTCCTGGAAAGCTTTATATTGCAGGTGAATATGCTGTGGTTGAAACAGGGTATCCAGCCATATTAGTAGCATTGAACCAATTTGTAACTGTTACTGTCGAAGAAAGCAATGACTATGGAACAATTAATTCACAACAGTACAAAGAAAATTCTCTCTATTGGAAAAGAGAGGGTAACAACATGGTCTTTGATAATCGTGATAATCCATTTCATTATATTTTATCAGCTGTACATCTTGCTGAATCGTATGCTCAATCTTTGAATAAAACAATGAAGTGTTATCATTTAAATATTGATAGTGACCTTGATAGCCCAGATGGGAAAAAATACGGTTTGGGCAGTTCGGCAGCTGTGACCGTGGCAACAGTCAAAGCGCTGTGCCGTTTTTATGATTTACCAATTACAAATGATATTTTATTTAAATTATCTGCTATAGCGCATCTCGATATTCAAGGTAATGGTTCTTTAGGTGATATCGCAGCCAGTGTATATGGGGGATGGATTGCTTACCGTTCTTTCGATCGAGAATGGCTAAAAAAAGCACGCAATACTTTCACTCTTAATAAATTAATATCAATTGAATGGCCCCAACTTAATATTGAACTGTTGACGCCACCTGAAAATCTAGAATTATTAATTGGTTGGACTGGTTCACCTGCTTCAACCTCTCATCTTGTGGATGCAGTTGGGTTAGAAAAAGCAGAAAAGCGTTCATCTTATCAAGAATTTTTAGATTTAAGCAAAAATTGCCTTTTTAAGATGATTGATGGATTTCATAATCATAGTATTGAAATAATTCAAAAAGAAATTCGGATAAATCGAGAATTATTACAACATCTCGGCAAAATCAGTAACGTAGAAATAGAAACACCTCTTCTTCAGAAATTATGTGAAACTGCTGAAAATGCAAATGGAGCTGCTAAAACATCTGGTGCAGGTGGTGGAGATTGCGGTATTGTGGTAATTAATAAAAAATATGCCACTTCTTCGTTAATTAAGGAATGGAAAAAAAATGGTATTTGTCCTCTAAACTTACATGTCCATCAAATTAATGATTAATTAGTATTTTTTAAATAAGGAGGAACGTTTTGGATCAAAAACACGCACATCGTAAAGATGAACATATTTTTATTGCAGAAAAACAATATACTGCCAAAAGTAATAACGGACTTGACCAAATTCGTATACTTCCCAATAATTTACCCGAACTATCTTTTGACGAAATTGATTATTCAACAAGTCTCGCAGGCAAAAAAATGGAAGTCCCTTTTTTTATTAATGCTATGTCAGGTGGAAGCCCAACAACTACAAAATTAAACAAAAAATTTGCCCTAGCTGCTAGTGAAACAGGAATTGCAATGGCCACTGGTTCACAAAGTATTGCCATAAAGTTTCCCGAAATTTCTCCTAGTTTTCAAATTGTACGGGAACAAAATCCAACTGGATTTGTTATAGGCAATTTAGGTGCAGGTAATAATTTGCACAATGCAAAAAAAGCAGTATCAATGCTTTCTGCTGATGCATTGGAGATTCACCTTAATGCTATTCAAGAAATTATAATGCCTGAAGGCGACCGTGATTTTTATTGGCAGGAAGAAATTTCTGAGATCATAAATCAATTGCAGGTTCCAGTAATTATAAAGGAAGTTGGTTTTGGTATTTCACCTAATACTTTAAAAATATTAAAAAAAATAAATGCCAAATATATTGATCTTTCTGGCCACGGTGGCACCAACTTTGCTAAAATTGAAAATCAACGTTTACATGGTGAAGATTTTTCGTGCCTTGACGACCTTGGCTTAAATATAGCTGAATGTTTAATTGCTAGTCAATCCTATCATGATGATTTTTCCTTTACCGCTTCCGGTGGAATTCGAACTCCCCTTGATATTATCAAATGCCTTTGTTTAGGTGCTGATAACGTTGGTATTTCCGGACTATTTTTACATACTTTGTTAAAAGATGATGTTTCAGGATTGATTAAATTAATTGAAGAGTTTAAGCATCAAGTAAAATCAATTATGACTATCTTAGGTTGTAAAAATATTGCTGAGCTCCGAGATGTTCCTCTTATTTTTTCAAATGAATTACTTTCCTTCAAAAAACAAATTACTAATTTTTAAAAAAGCGTATGACACTAGAAAAAAAGTACTTATAACATGGAATCTTTGTTATAAGTACTTTTTAAGTATAAATAAAAGTTTAGATTCATTGGTAATGAATTAAAGAGATTAATACTTTTAATCTCCTGCTTAGTAACCACATAATTCATAATCAAATATTGAAGCGTAGACCTTTAGGGAAAAAATTCTTTAGCGTACCATTTACTAATTTAGCAAATGCAAAATTCTTTTCATGGCATTGTAGGACATACCATCCATTTCTGTAATCACTATCCACCAATGTAACTACATTTCCTGAAACATATTTTAGCCATTGAGCATCATCTAATTTTATAGCTTGCTGTACATCAGAGGTTTTTATCGCCAAAGCTAGCCCATATGCAGGTTCGAATCTCTTCTTCTTGAAAACACCTAGCTGAAAACCAGGCTTTACAAATTTCAACTTGCCAATGTCAGGCCAAACATCTGGATAATAAAATAGTTGGTCACCCCAACATTTTAAATCTTTTGTATTAAATAATTCTTTTTTTAAAACATTCTTATGAAATTCTAGCCAAAGCTGTTCTTCATTCTTAGTGATTTTTCTAAAGAAAGAGTTTCCCTTCGCTTTTTTAGATTTTCTTAATGATACATTATCAGCTAGCCCTGCTCTCTTATCTTGCATCTTGGCTATAAAATGACCTTCTCCTTTGAAATGATGCGGAAATAATCTAACAGTTTTCTCCATCTCACTGTTATTTCCTGCAAAGTTTGGCCTACCTGCATCCATTCCATGATGTTTTTTCACTGGCAATAACTCTATATTATAATTATCTAATAACCACTGAATTATTTTTTCATCTTCTTCTGGTGCAAACGTACATGTTGAATAAATCAATTGCCCTCCCGGTTTAAGCATTTTCATCGTTTCAACAAGAATTTCTCTTTGCCTAATTGCACATTCTTTAGGATAATCTTTATGCCAATACTTTATTGCATCTGGATCCTTACGAAACATTCCCTCTCCTGAACAAGGAGCATCTACAAAAATTTTATCAAAAAAGCCGCTTAAATTTGCTGATATATTTTGTGGCGTTTCATTTAAAATAATTACATTTGTTGCGCCAATTCTTTCTATATTTTCTGAAAGGATACTAGCCCTTTTTCGATTAATTTCATTAGAAACCAGTAATCCCTCTCCTGCTAACTTAGTAGCTATTTGAGTTGACTTTCCTCCAGGAGCTGCGCACAAATCCAAAATTATCTCTCCTGGTTGAACATCACCCACTTCTGCCACATACATTGCACTCGGCTCTTGACTATAAACATAGCCTGTCTGATGCTCAAGAGATTTGCCACTAATCTCTCCGTAAAAACCTGTTGGTACATAAGGAATGGGTTCATCAAGCGAATAAGCTACCTTATCAAAATTTTCTTTCAGTGGATTAATACGAAAAGCTTTAATTGGAGCAACACTTAACCCTTCTAAAAAAGCGCCTATCTCATCCCCTAAAAGTTCTGCATATTTTTCTTTAAAATCTGTTGGAAACTCCATGAAAACATTAACTCCTATTCAAACCATCTATTTGCTTCCTTAAAAGAATTACATAGACAATATTATTTATCAAAAATGCACATACATTGTAAACCAATAATGCAACATAATCAGTCAAATCAGTAAGTAAAATTCCACCCAGTACACCAAAAACTGTCCCTAAACCTGTTAAAAGTGTATAAAATTCCCATTCCTCAAACAATAGTTGCGTAGGCTCTTTCTTATTTTTTAATAGCTCAATGTACCTACTTCTATTATTGACAGTCCATATCACAATTCCAAAAATAACCATAATAAACAACACTAATAACATTAATAATTCTCTATAGTGATCCAAAATCCAAGAATCTTGATTAATCAAAAAATGTCTTTGTGGTAAATGAGCAATTCTTTTTGCACCTAACAAATTCTTAAGCGTATTTTTATCCAACTTCTTTTTACCATCAATGACTATTCGAAAACTATTAGCATTTAGCTGTTTACTTTTCTCAATGCTAGGTGCAATAAAAATTTGTTTGTCTAAATCAGAAGTATATTTGTCTCCCATAATACCTAACACTGGAACATACTTACTATCCATTTTTAAATATTCTTGATCTTTTGGCTTATACAGTTTTTTTTCATAACTTTTACCAACAATTACAACTTCAACTTCTGAATCAAAAGCACCTGACCCAAAAAAGCTACCAGTAATCATTGGTGGGACTTCAAAATTTCCGGTTCCAAAAAAATAAGTTAAATCTTTGTTTTTCTTATCTTGAAAATGAACCTGGACATTTTTTATCTTTTTGCTTTTCTCAATTTTTTGAGTAACATCCCACATACTTTCTCTTTCACGAAGAACAACATGGTATGCATTTGCAGATAAATTATGATTATCTAGTTGTATTATTAAACTTCTTTGTTGAATTTTTACGAAAAGAAATACACTCGCTAAGGCAAGTACAGCAGTATATAAAAGTACAAAAATTCTTTTAGTTAACAATGTTGATCTCCTAGCTTTTTTTAATGAATACCCAAAGCCATTTTTGCATAGCGTGTCATCTTATCAATTGACCATGCTGGCTCCCATACAAAGTTAACATTTACTTGGCTAACTTCTTCAATTGGTTGGAGAGCTCTTTCAATCATCTCCGCTAAAACATCTGTTAGAGGACACCCCATGGTTGTAAGTGTCATTTTAATTTCACAAAGACCATCAGCATTAAGATCGATTTCATATATTAAACCCAAATTTACAATATCAACCCCTAGTTCTGGATCAATTACATCTTCTAACTTTTCAATAATATCGTCTTTTACCTCTTCAATGTCTCGATTAACCATGTTGTTTTCCCCCTCTAAACTATCTAAAATAAGTGTAAAATTTTTCTGCCATTTCCACAGTTGTTTCTTGCGATACCTTGTGTCCGCCACCTTGCGTCGTTGTAAATGAAACCTTATCAGCATAAGAGTGATCTTTTATACGATCATAAAATTCCTTTGTAGGTTTGTATGGAACCATTCTGTCAGCTGTCGCATGCCAAAAATGAACTGGTCTTCCAGCTATCTTCTGTGGATTTCTTGATAAATCAATTATCGACAGCTGTTCTAATTCTTTTTCAACATAGGCTGGATCTATATCTTGTACTCCCGGTATTTTATCTAGCAAAGTCCGTGCAAACTCTACAGGTCGTGGTGAGCCCATTAAGCAAACTGCTGCCGTTATCTCAGAATAAATACTCAATAAAGCACATGTTGTTATTCCACCCATTGATAAACCACTAACGCCAATTTTATCTTCTTTAATACCATATTCATCTTTGTAAAATTTTATTATATCTGGAAATTCCTTTACTGAATTCGCAATTATTTGCCAGAACTGTAATTGATGCTTTTCAGCAGGACCATCTGTTGCTCTATCTCCATGGTAAATTGCATCAGGCAACACAACTCGAAAGCCTTTTTTTGCAATTTCATAGCCTTGAGTTAAAACACGTTCCTTGCACCCAGTCCAACCATGATAAAAAATTACTAGCGGTAGACTTTCATCCTTCCTGTCAGCTAAAACTACCTCTAAAACAGGAATATTTTTGATGCTTTTTGATTCAACAATCATCATTTTGCTATCGCCTCCATATAATTATGTAGTAATTATACACCGATATATGTACCAAACTCTAGTAAAAATAATGCTTTTATGGTATCTTAAATTCTACGAGTTTTAAAAATGAGGTGTTTTCTTTGGAACAAAAATTAATTGCATTAGATTTAGATGGTACAACTTTGAACGCAGATTCACTTATTAGCAAAAAAACAAAAGATGTTCTTCAACGTGCTAGCCAGGAGGGACATATTGTCTCAATAGTCACTGGTCGACCTTTTCGTATCTCAAAAAATTATTATGATGAGTTAAATTTAAAAACCCCTATGATTAATTTTAACGGTGCACTTGGTCATATACCATACAGACACTGGCAAAATGAATATCAAGATACTTTTTCACGCGAAATTGCTTTTGACTTACTAAAAAATAAAGATACTTTAGGAATTAAATTAATTGCCGCAGAAGCAAAATCAATGATGCTTGCTGATAGTGTTAATTCTTTAATTGATGGTTTTTTTCCTACAGCACTCGCCAAAAGTCAAGTCTTGAACGAACATAACCTTGTTGATGACCCAGCATCAATTACTCTTCTCGTCGAAGAAAAATCAAAGGAAAAAATTATTACTGCTTTAAAAGAAAACTATGGTGATTATATCGAGATTGGGGTATGGGGTGGTAAGAATCCTATTTTGGAATTAGCTCCAAAGGGAATTACAAAAGAAAAAGGTGTTCGCCTTTTGGCTAATGATTTCAAAATTGATCGCAAAAATATTATTGCTTTTGGTGACGAGCATAATGATTATGAAATGATTGACTATGCAGGTTGGGGCGTTGTCATGAAAAATGGGACAGAAACTCTCAAAAAAATTAGTAATGATATAACTAACTTAGATAACACTAAAGATGGTCTTGCAATCTATCTTGAAAAATATTTAGGATTAGCTCAATAATAAAACTGGAAATACTTAATAAAGGATTAGGTCAATTAACTTACTGACCTAATCCTTTATTTATAAAAATATATAAACACTTTATAACTATCCATTCAAATTAATTATAAAATCTGTCAATTAAAAAACGAATTATATTAAAGCCCTATATCGTAACTCAACAAATCCTCATAAGTCTCTCTTCTGATAACTAATTTATCCTCACCATTTTCACAAAAAACAACAGCTGGTCTTGGATTTCTATTATAATTACTAGCCATTGTATATCCGTATGCACCAGTTGATGGAATTGCTAAGATATCTCCAGAATGAGTTATTGGTAGTAGTGCATCTTTAACTAAAATATCTCCAGATTCACAATATTTACCAACGACTGTAACAATTTGCTCCTTTAGAGCATTTGGTTTATTAGCTAAAATTGCATCATACTTTGCTTGATAAAGTGCTGGTCGTATATTGTCCCCCATTCCCCCATCAACAGCAACAAAATGACAAACACCTTCAACATCTTTTCTCGAACCTACTGTATACAATGTAGATCCTGCTTCTGCAGCAAGGGAACGACCGGGTTCAATCCATATTTCTGGAAAAACAAGATTAGCTTCCGTAATCTTCTTTTTGACTTCTGCAATTATTTGTTCAACAAAATCTTCTGCTGGAAGCGGTTCGTCACTGTCAACATAGCGTGCCCCAAAACCACCGCCAAGATTTAGTAACTTAGCTGAAAAATCAAATTCATCATTCCACTCTTTTAGAAGGGAAACCATCTTATCTACGGCCATTACAAAACCCTTAGCCGCAAAAATTTGAGAACCGATATGACAATGGACACCTACAACATTCATACGAGGATTATCTAAAAGCATTTTTAAGGCTTTCTTTGCTTGCCCACTATGTACATCAAAACCAAATTTTGAATTTTCCTGTCCAGTTGAGATATATTTATGAGTTTCAGCCTCAATACCTGGCGCGACACGTAAGACTACTGCTATTTTTGTATTTTTTTCTTTCAATATTTTGTCTAGATATGCTATTTCTTGAAAATTATCAACAACAATACAGCCAATTTTTGCATCAACAGCCATCTCGAGTTCTATAGGCAATTTATTGTTTCCGTGAAATTCAATTCTTTCTGCTGGCATACCACCTTTTAAAGCAGCAACTAACTCTCCACCAGAAACAACATCACATCCTAACCCCTCATTTGTAATTAGTTGATACATTGCGACAGCTGAAAATGCTTTACTTGCATAAGTAACACGATAAGGGACACCAGCTTCTATAAAAGCCTGTTTGAAGTGATTTATCTGATTTTTTATTTTTGTTACATCGTAAACTATCAATGGTGACCCATATTTAGCTATGAGTTTTAATGCATCAACCCCGCCGATTGTTAAATGCCCTGCTTCATTTGTTACGACTTCATCTGATAAATTTGCCAACTTCAAACATCCTCTCTTTTCATAAAAATCATCTTAATTTAAAACAAAAAAGCTGGGAATTATATCCCAGCCATACACATATACCTAATTATTCATCACTCTTGAGAACTCCGCCTACACTATAACGGTTTTTTTGCATCTCACTAAGAATAACGTGGACATGTTCAGCTGGTGCCCCAGTATTTTTACTGACAGCTTTAGTTACATCTTCCACGAGGTGTTTAAGTTGATCTTGTGTACGCCCTTCAATCAAGTCAATATGTACAATTGGCATCTTTTCTCCTCTTTTCCGTAAGTCATTAATTACTATCTTTATTAAAACAGAAATAATATTAGAAAGCAATTAAAAATCCTAAAAATGCTATCTAAAATAAAGATTTCTTTCAATCTTTATTAATTGTTTAACTTCTTATCGTTTTTAACTTATTTTTACGACTAAGTATATTCTCTTCATAAATAAATATTATTATTAATTTAATTTTTATTTAGCAAACCATCGAGTAAAACTTGCATTTTCTTTACACCATAAAGTAATGCTATGCTAGAATTAATTTAATAAAATAATTTTGAAATAGAAAGAGGAAATAAATTGGCTTTTAAAGAACAAAGTTTTTCAGCCTGTACAAGTGTCCTAGTTGGTAAAAAAGCAAGTATTGATGGTTCAATAATGATTGCTCGAAATGAAGATGCAAAAACTGCATGGCCAAAACATTTTTTTGTATATAACAGTAAACAAAATGATACTGAACAAATTTTCACTTCACTAGATAATGGATTTACGATGAAGCTTCCTCAAAATAGTGCTCGTTACACAGCAACTCCCGAGTGGACAAACAAATATGGTGTTTTTGCCGAAGACGGATTCAACGAGTATGGAGTAGCTATGAGTGCAACCGAAAGTGCATATGCTAATGAACGAGTACTTGGGGTTGATCCGCTAGTTTCAAGTGGAATTGGTGAAGAAGCAATGGTAACTGTGACACTTCCCTATATTCATTCTGCCCGAGAAGGTGTTGCCTACCTAGGAAATATCATCTCTCAAAAAGGTGCAAGTGAGTCCAATGGTATTTTGTTCGCAGATCAAAAGGAATGTTGGTATATGGAAATTGCAACTGGTCATCATTGGGTAGCGCAAAGAATTCCAGATGATTCTTATGCAGTTGTTGCTAATCAATTAGCCATTCAAGAAATTGATTTTACAGACGCAGTAAATTTTATGTTTTCACCCAATATTGAAAATTTTGTCTCACAGAATCATCTAAATGTTGATCATAATGGATTCAACTTTCGTAAAATATTTGGAACACAAGATTTAAGTGATTCAATTTATAGTACACCTCGCGTTTGGTATGGACAAAAATATTTAAATCCTGAAATTCACCAAGACCCGATGAGTCAAGAACTACCTTTTATTCGTAAGGCTAGTCAGAAAATTAGTCGCGAAGATGTTGAATTTATCTTAGCTTCACACTTTCAAGGAACGGATTATGATCCAATTGGCCAAGGTCCAGAAAATTTAAAACATAAATTTCGACCAATTAGCCTTGCCAAAACACAAGAGTCCCATATTCTACAAATTCGACCTAACTTTCCGAGTGAAATTGCAGGTATCCAATGGCTTTCAATGGGTGTAACAGCACAGAGTGTCTTCGTACCTTTCTACTCTTCAATCTGTGATACACCAGAATCATATAAGATTGGCACTGATACTTACAGTTTTAAATCTGCCTACTGGAAATATAAATTATTAGGTGTTTTAGTAGATAGCAATTACCTACAATTTGGTGAGAAATTAAAAGCAATGCAAAAAGAAGTAAGAATCGAACTAAACAATCGAGTTAAAAAAATTGACAACCAGGTACTAGCAAAAGAAGTTCAAGAAAATGTTCGTGACTTCATTACTGCCGCTTCTATTGATAATTCACTTTATGCTATCAAGCAAGTTGAAGATTTAACCGCCCAATTAATTACAGAGGCAACTGCATTTTCACCTCTGAATTTCAAAACAGATGCTAATCTATAAAAAAACAGGTCAATATTTAAAATTGGCCTGGTTTTCTCTAAATTATTATAAATATTTCCATTTTTTTAGACATTGACTTCAAGATGTTCAACATTGACTGCAGCTGTCAGCTCACCTGCGTTAGAACCTTTTAACCGCAACATTTGGGTCTTATCGTTTAGTTCAAGTGTCATTTTTTCATCCATATAAATTTTACTATAGCCCTTATACAAAAAAGGGCCCATATTAGTTTCAAGTTTCTCGTCATAATCATGCGAATCAACATCTGGATCAACTAAAAGAATTCTAAATACAGAGTCCAAAGAACAAACACCAACTCGAGAAAAGGCGCCTACACCGTCATCAAAATCAAGCAATATTTTAACATTTGCATTACCAATTTTACTTTGTAATTTTTCTTGTGCCATTGGAGTAACATTTAAATACATCTCATAACCTCCATTCAATATTTACTTACAATGTAATTGTACACGATATATCTAAAGACTCAATGTATTTGTTTCTAAAAAGTTAGTAATCATATAATTTAAGGAGTACTTAATTATGCAAGACAATATTCAAGAACTTATTTTTGGCGATATTCAATTTGATGTACGTCAAGAAATATGTTCGCAGCATATCCTTATCACGCATTTCAGCAAAGAAAATATTAGCGCATTAAAAAATAATAATGGCAAAACTCATTTTTATATGTCACAAGAGCTTTATTCACTAGTTCAAAAACTTATCAAGTTCGGTTTTCTTAATAAATTTGAACTACATTCAAAAATAATCCCTGGTGAATATCCACAAACCATTGTTGATACGAAAGTAACAATTTACAAAAATGATGACTCCTTGTTTGGCTCAATGGCTGTAATTGCGTATTCAAATAAAATAGACAAGTCTATTTTTTACTGCCATTCTTATACAGAAAATGGTGCTCATAAAAAACGAATTAAAAATTGGAAAAAAATAATTAGGAACTCAGACCTTGATAATATTTACTTCGATAAAAGTATGAATTCAAATGAAAAATTATCTGTGCCTAATGAAAATAGTATTCAAAAAGCTTTTACTGAATTTCTCTTAGAAGCAAATTCTAGTGATGCGAAAGTTCTTTTTTCTCCTCTAAATCCTACACGTTTGTTTAGATACAATGAAATTGCTAGACAAAATGGTATTGATATTTTATGGCAAGAAGACTTTGCTAACTTACTACTTTTTTTCTATCCAAAAATAGACTTAACTTTGGCGTATACTAATCCGCAAAAAACACAAGTCATCAAACAAGTGGAAACAAAGAAAAAAATTGTTCCCACTCTAGTATATACAGATTATTATATTGATCCTTTACTCCAAAATATTAGCACCATAGAAATACCCTTTAATTTCAAATCTCTGATTACTCCAATTAATAATCATCAAATTATACAATTAAAAAAAGACTTAGAAATCCAAACAATTACTTTTATTTAGTAGTTTTGCTAACAACATTAATCGACTGTTATTTTAAATATTCGGAAAAAAACTTGCTAACTCTATTTTGGTATTCAATTGGATGTTCATAATAAGCCATTGCGTGTCCTGCCTTAGGAACAACCCATAGCTTTTTAGTTCCTTTTGTGGCTTTATAATTTTGATAAACCATCTTTGTTGGTACAAACGTGTCTGCACCTCCATGAATGAAATACATTGGGAGTTTATTCTTGCGCAATTGTTTCAGTGAATTTCCATCTTTAAAATTAAAACCAGCCTTTATATCTGTATACCAAGCTGCAGTGGTAATCAGTGGTTCCTTTGGAAGATTAAATAAAGTCTTTAATTCATGTGTCAATTCACCTTCGATACTTGAATACCCAGAATCCTCAACAATCGCCTTGACTTGTTTAGGTAATTTTTCGCCACTTACCATCATAACAGTAGCACCACCCATGCTAACACCAAAAAGTCCTATTTCAGATTGATTACCATTTCTAGCAACTACCTGCTTAATCCATTTAACGTAATCTAATCTATCTGGCCAGCCAAATCCAATATATTTTCCCTGACTTTGTCCAGCCCCACGATCATCAGGTGCCAACACATTATAGCCAAGTTCATGGAACATCCGAATATAACTGGCCATATCCTTATGATTTTCTTGATATCCGTGAGCAATAATTATTGTTTTATTAGTTGGATACTTCGCAGAAATATAGGCAGCATGAAGTTTCAAATTCTGTCCCGCAGATATTTCGCTCCAATTTTCTTGTTTTACATTGCTCAACCATTTCTTGTCAATTGCCTGTCTGTGTTCTTTTTTAGCTGGCACAGTTGAATTTAACGGCTTTTGTGGCTCAAAGGCAAAATTATAAAGATATGCGCTTGCTCCACCTATAACACCAATCAATATAACAATTAAAACACTAAATACTATCAAAAAAATTTTTTTCTTATTCATATTATTCTCCATCCAACACTTAATCTATCCCAAAAAAAGGGCCCGTTCAATATAATTTTGATCAGGCCCTTTTGTATGTTCAATTTTTTTAAATCAAATTCATACATCTCTACTCAAAATAATTAATTTTCATAAAATTGGTGACAATAATCGTGAGAAATATTGTTTAAATTTAAGCCACAACGACTGTTTTTTAAAATCTTCAATTGTTAGTTTTGTTGATTTTTCAATATCCTTTTTAAAAATATCACTTAATTGCTCACTAATTTCTTGGTCATATAAAAAAGCATTTACTTCAAAATTCAGCTTAAAACTTCGATAATCCATATTGGCAGAACCTACAGAAGAAATTTTGTCATCAACAACTAAAGTTTTAGAGTGCAAGAATCCATTATCATATTGGTATATTTCAACACCATTCGCAATAAGCGACTGTGCATAATATTGTGTAGCTCGATACACAAATGGATGATCAGGCATTGAAGGAATCATTATTTTTACTTTGATTCCTGAAAATGCGGCAAGCGAAAGTGCTTCTAAGATAGGATCGTCAGGAATGAGATACGGAGTTTGTATCATAATATAATCCGTAGCATTGTTAATCATTTTAATGTAACCTAATTTTATCTTTTCAATGTCATTATCTGGCCCACTCGATACAATCTGAATGCTTGTTTTTCCTTGACGTTTCACTAAAGGAAAATAACTTTCTTGATATTCAATACGATCTTGTTTTGGTGCAGTTGCATTCCAATCCATAAAAAACCTAGATTGCATAGAATCCGTGGCATTTCCTTGTACTCGAATATGAGTATCTCTCCAATAACCAAATTTTTTGCTCTTGCCTAAATATTGGTCACCAACATTAAATCCACCAATATATCCAATTTTTCCATCAATAATCACCAATTTACGGTGATTTCGATAATTCAAACGAAAACTTGAAAAACTTCGTCCAGAACCAAAAAATGCTTCTGCATGTCCACCTAATTCTTCCAATCGTGCAAAAAATTTCTTTGTTGTCCCATGTGAACCAAAACTATCATAAATAACTCTTACCTGAACACCTTCTGCTGCCTTTTTTTCAAGTAAATGCAATAATTTATTTCCTATTTCATCATCATAAAAAGTATAATATTCAACATGCACATGATTAATGGCTCTTTCAATATCAGCAAATAATCTTTTAAATTTTTCTTTACCATCAGTCAACAATTCGACTTTATTGTGCTTGGTCAAAACCGCATTATCAGTCTCTAAAAAAAGATGGACCATCTCACGAGCAGTATCAGTTATTGCATCCGCCGGTAATAACTCTTCTTCATTCCATTGTTCCTTTTGTAAATCAACTAATTGATCAATCCCAATTTGCTTTTGTGTTCGAATATCATCAATTTTATTTCTAGACAGTTTTTTCCCAATAAAGAGATACAAAATAAACCCGATTATTGGCAATAAAAGCAACACTAATAGCCACGCCCACGTCGCAGAAATTTCACGTTTCTCCCTAAAGACCGTGAAAACTGCAAAAACCAAGTTCAAAATAAAAATACTTTCAATAATCATTAGTGTTATAGACAATTAGTTTCCTCTTCTCCAATTTTTGCTAAAATATCAAAAATTAAATATCTAAACACGAGTGTACACTGTATTAAACCATTTGTCATTTTATATAACCTAATACAACCAATAACTAGAAACAAAATCAACTCTTTATTTTTTTCTTAACCAAGAAAATATATTCGTAAAGAATCCCTTTTTTTCAACTTCTTTAATATCCATAAGAGGTACTGTTTCTCCTTGCAACCTTCTAGCAATATTGCGATAGCCCTTGGCTGCTGGATTTGTTTCATCCAAAACAATAGGTTCTCCCTTATTTGAAGTGCTGATAACTTTATCATCGTCGAACACTATTCCTAACAAATTAATAGATAAATGATGTGTTATTTCATCAATATCCATAACTTGTCCATCATTCATCATATGTGTCCTAATTCTATTTATAATTAATTGCGGTGCTTCCTCTAAACCAGCTTTTTCAAGCAAGCCAATCACCCTATCTGCATCTCTTACAGCTGAAATTTCAGGTGTTGAGACAACAATTGCTTGGTCTGCACCCGCAATTGCATTTAAAAAACCCTGTTCAATTCCAGCAGGACAATCAATTATTACAAAATCAAAATCCGGCTTTAATTCATCGACTATTTCCTTAACTTCACCAGGTTCTAATGCTGATTTATCAGCATTTTGTGCAGCTGGCAATAAAAAAAGTTTGTCTTCAAATCTCTTATCCTTTATCAAAGCTTGATGAAGCTTAGCTCTTCCCTTTGCTACATCCACGATATCATAAATAATTCGATTATCTAATCCAAGAATGACATCTAAATTTCTTAATCCAATATCCAAATCAAGCAAACAAACTTTTTTATCAGAGAGTGCGAGTGCAGTCCCTAAATTTGCAGAAGTAGTTGTTTTCCCAACTCCGCCTTTTCCAGAAGTAACTACAATTGCCTTGCCCATCTTTAGTAACCTCCCATATGCGCAAATAATTTTGGCCTAATTTTTTTTATTTGTTCCCGCTTTGTGTAGTCCAAAACATGCAAATCATTCACATAAACTACAGTTTCTTCATCTTTTGATATTACTTCCTGGTTTTCCGAAATAATGTCTACTACATCAGCGATTCTAACTTGCTGTGCTTTTGATACATTACCTACAATAATTGCTTGCGCATCAGTTAGATAGCCTGCATGGACTATTCCTTCACATTTTCCAAGTAAAAAAATATTTCCACTGGCTTTCAAAATACCACCTTTGTGCAAATTACCAATAAATAAAGCATCGCCCTTAATATATTCAACCTGTCCATTACGAACTGTATTCGCGCTAAGATGAACAGTTTTACTTTCAACCATTTCAATAGCATCTTGAATCAACATAACATCAGAAGTAACCTTATGTATCGAAAATAGCGGATAATCACTGACAATATCCTCTATTTTCTTTTTTTCATCAGCACTTAAAAGTCTTTTACCTGTATTAATATTAAAAGAAATAGGCTGTATTGCATCATTTTTTTTATCGTTTTGCAATTCAGAAAAAAGCGCTACTAACTCTGTAAGAACGTCTTCAAATTTTGAATTTGCACGTATCGATATTGTATATCCACCTTTATGACCTTTTAAAACAACATTTTGCATATAATGCCACCCCTTATCTCGAGGAACCCTCCATCAAACTTTTTATTGGCAGATACAAAATTACAAAAGCTGCCAGATTATAAGCTAGAGTGGGTCCAAGTGTACCGCTGATAAAATTTGTTAGTGAAAGACTTGTAAATCCAATCAGCACATTAATCCAATAAAATAGCAATGTTAGAAGTGCAATATCTATTAGATATATTAATAGTACCACAATAAAGGAAGGTGTAAAAAAACTATACATCATTTTGGTTAAATAAAGTATAAGTGGAATCAACATAAAAAATGGACCAATGACACCGGTATAAAATAGGTCAAACATAAGGCCAATCGTAAACGCCCAAAAATAAGGGTGCTCAACTTTTGCAAAAAAAACTCCCATTACAATCCATAGAAGAAAAAGTCGACTTTCAATGGACATAGTATTTGTAAAAAAACTCCCCGCAAATTTTTCACTTAACGAACCATCTAAAAAAAAGGCAACAAATAAACCTATGGGATAATAATAACGTATTTTAGAAATTCTCATCAAAACACCTTCTAATTCGTTCTCTCTGCAACAGTTACTATATTAAGATTTGTTAAATCTGCTGCAGGCTTTATCTCAACTTTTGAAGCTAGTCCATAGTCATCTTTTTCAATTTTTGTGACAGTTCCAACGTAAATGCCTTGTGGTGAATTTCCACCCATACCAGAAGTTATCACTCTATCTCCTTTTTTCATCGTCTTTTGAGAATCGATTTGCCCCATTATCAATCTATTTGTATTTGAATTATAACTTGTAATCAATCCATTAACAGATCCATCGCTTGTCAAAATAGTTGTTGCAAACCTGTTTGCACTATCATTTTCCGTACTAATTAATTCAATTTTACTATTAGTTTTATTCACTTCTGTAACTCTACCAATCAAACCTTTATCTGAAAGTACAGCTTCATTTTTTTTAACACCTGCTAATGAACCTTTACTTATAATCAACTGATTTTGCCAAGAAGAAGGAGTTCTTGCTAAAACATATGCTGTAACTGAATTATAATCAGTCAGTGTTTTATTTAACTTCAATTGCTTTTTTAAAGCAATATTTTCTTTCTTAATAGCTTGATTTGAAACTTTTTCTGATGCAAGACTGTCAACTTGTTTTTTTAACTTCTGATTTTCTTGATAAGTATTAAGTAAATTCCCAACAGAACTTCCAACATTCCCAACAGCACTAACTGGATAGCTGACAACCCTATCTACTAATCCTGCAGCATCATTTCCAAATTGCTGAATAATGGGGGGAGTCGACCTATTGTTTCTAACTGTAATTGATAGAGCAACTAATACAAAACCAATAATCAATGTAACAAGTACAATGATAAGTCTTTTATTGAAAAAAAATCTTTGCATAATTTCCTCCACTTAAACTCAAAGACATATTCAAAAATTAAGAGGTTGGATAAAATTCCCCCAACCTCCTAATGTGACACGCTTCAGCTGTCCTTATTATCTTTTTTTCATTATCTCAATACTTTTAAGTGATTCACCAGTTCCAATTGCTACACAGTCCAATGGTTCTGACGCAATAAACACTGGGACCTTTGTGGCATCTGCAATAACTTCTGGCAAATGACGTAATTGAGCACCACCGCCTGTCAAAACAATGCCATGATCAATAACATCTGCAGCAATTTCAGGTGATGTTTCCTCAAGAGTTTCTTTAATAGCTGAAATAATTTCTTGAACAACTTCTTGAATTGCTTGAGCAACATCAACAGCCTCAATATCGATAGTTTTTGGTAATCCACTTAATAAATCACGCCCACGGATTGTTTGACTATCTAATTCTTTAGCAGCCTCAATAGATGCTGATGCAACATCCATTTTTAATTGTTCGGCAGTTCTTTCTCCAATCAATAAATTATGATGCTGACGAACATAATAAATTATTGATTCATCTATCTTGTCTCCAGCCATTCTGATAGAACGACTCGAAACAATTCCACCCAACGAAATCGTTGCCACATCAGTTGTACCACCACCAATATCAACAACCATACTACCCGTTGGATCCATAACTGGTAAACCGGCCCCAATTGCTGCAGCAAATGGTTCTTCAATAACATAGGCATCGCGTGCACCAGCTACTCTTGTCGCATCAATTACTGCTCTTTTTTCAACTTCAGTTACTCCACTAGGAACACAAACCATCACATAAGGTTTACCAGTTTTATGACCTAAAGCTTTTTGAATATAATATTTCATCATTGCAACCGTTGTATCATAATCAGCGATTACACCGTCTTTCATTGGGCGAATAGCCACAATGCTCGCTGGTGTACGTCCAATCATATCACGTGCTTCAGAACCAACTGAAACAACCTCACCAGTTTTTGTATTCTTAGCCACAACTGAAGGCTCACGTAATACAATACCTTTACCTTCGGCATACACAATCGTATTAGCCGTTCCTAAATCTATTCCAATATTCTTCGTCCCGATTCCGAACACTATAAATTCATCCCTTCACATTGCCTCATTATAAAATAACGCACTTTATCAATATTATCTTAATTATATCATAATAATCAGATGACGTTTACTAAAAATTGCTTACTCGTATAGCATACTCAACAAAAAAATAAAAGTCTTGAATTATCACTATTCTTAATCATTCTTTATACTATCTTATTGTAACAAATGAACATTAACAGCTTGTGGTCCACGTTTACCAATAGCGACAACAAATTCCACCCTTTGTCCTTCAGTTAATGTTTTATATCCTTCTGTCTTTATCGCAGAAAAATGTACAAAAACATCTTGCTTATCGTCATCTGGTGTAATAAATCCATAACCCTCATCCTTCTCAAAAAAATGAACTGTACCTGTAAGCATCAAAACACATCCTTCTTCTAATTAAGCTAATAAAAAGTTTAGCATATTCATGCATCATGAACAAGGAATTCAAAGACTATCTTTAAGAAAGAATCTTTTCTTCTCGCATACTTAAATAACTTTCTGATCCAACAATTATATGATCAAGTAATCCAATTCCAACCAAATTACCACACTCCTCAATTCTTTTAGTCAATTGTAAATCATTTTTTGAAGGAGTAGTATCTCCACTTGGGTGATTATGTACAATCATTATTCTTGCCGCAGAATATTGCAAAGCAAATCGAAATATTTCACGTGGATGAACAGTTGCTGTATCCAAAGTACCCTTAAAAATATTTTTTTTTGCAATAATTTGGTTCTTTGTATCTAATAAAATTACAGTCAATATTTCCTGCAAATGCATTCCAAGCTCCAAAGACATTGTTTCACCAATTTCTTGACTCGTATATATTTTTCCTAATGTAAATCGTGGGCGCTTGTTGAGCCTTTCAGATAGCTCACACAGCGCCTTAAACATTATGACACTGTGTTCATCTTCTAAAATATCTAACAATTCAACTTCCGAAAGTTCTTTTAATTGGCGCAAATCAGTATATTGTAAAAAAAATCTGGCAACTGCCTGTTCTGCTTTCTTTTTGCCTAAAAAGCCATATACAAACAGAAAAAAGAGCTCCTTTTGACTTAAGCTATCACCTTTATGTACAGCTAATCTTTGTTTGATTTCTTCCACATTGTATCCACTAGTTAACATTAAAAAACCCCTTTCGTAATTAACTACGTGAACGAAAGGAATTCAACTTATTTTTGCAAAAAATTTTTAACCTGATAAAGATTTTCAAAAACAGCTTGGGTCTTTTCTTCAATTTCTTTATTAGGTTGAACTAAATCCGGAATCATTATTACTGGAATATTAGCATTATTAGCAGCATATATACCATTATATGAATCTTCTAAAACCAATGCCTCTTCTTTGTTATTTTCACCAGAAATTTGCCAGGCACGTTCAAAGATATCCGGCTCTGGTTTTGCTTTTTCTACATCATTTGCGGAAACAATTTCAGAAAAATATTTGCCTATTTTGGCTGTTTCTAAAAAGAAATTGATTGCATCACGATCATTGCTAGAGGCTAAAATGCTAGGAACTTTTGATTCTTGCAGATATTTTGCCAATTCTATAAAACCTTTTTTTAGAGGCAACCCGTTATCTTCAATAACTTTAAAAACTTGTTTTTTACTCAATTCAAAAAATTTGGAAATCAGGTCTTCACTATCATAATCCTTACTCATTTCAGCAAACATCTTATCGTTACCAGCACCAATAAACCGGCGATAATAGTCCATTGAGTATGTCATACCCAATTTTCTTGCAGCTCTTTGATTTGCTTCAAAGTAAATTTTTTCAGAATCCACCACTAACCCATCCATATCAAAAATCACTAATTTTAGGTCCATCTATACATCTCCCACATTGTCTAAAAAGTAATGTCGTACTTCAGAAATAAAATATAAAGATCCTGTAATTAAAATCAGATCCTCTTCTGACATTTGTGCAACAATTTCAACTAATGCTTTTTGCCAATTTTCAGCAAATAAAATTCCCTCATCTTTTTCAGTAATCTCTCCAACCTTGGCCACTGGGCGTGGGCCTAAAAATGTTGTTGCGTATATTGTTGTATTGGGAAGGCAATTTAATTGAAAAAACATTTCTCGTGGCTGTTTGTCTGCTAAAATTGCAGCAATTATGTAAATATGTTGGTGATTGAACCTTTTCTTGATAGTTTTTGTAATCATGTTAATAGCAGCAACGTTATGAGCACCGTCAAGGACAACCAAAGGATTTTCACTCACTGGTTCAAATCTTCCTGGCCAATTTGCCTTCTTTATCGCTAACCGAATCTCTTTAGAATTTATATGCCAGTGTTTTTTTCTTGCAGTAATTAAAAAAGCACTAAGTGCCACCGCTGCATTTTCCCGCTGAAATTCTCCCATCAAAGATATCTGTAAATTATTAATTTTCAAATTAAAGCCCTGATAATCAATAATTTCGCCCCACAAGATTTTTTTTGACGACTCCTTATAGAAATAATCTTTCCCCGATATATATAATTTTGAACTTTCCAATTCTGCTTTTTTTGAAATTACATCTAGAGCCTCTTCAGGAATATTTCCAACCACAACCGGTTGACCTTTTTTGATTATTCCAGCCTTATGTCCAGCTATTTGCCCTAAAGAACTGCCAAGAAGCTTGGCATGATCATGCGCTATTGTCGTTATCACTGACACAAGCGGCTTAACAATTACATTAGTTGAATCAAATGTCCCACCTATGCCGACTTCAATAATTGCAATGTCAACCTTTTCTTGATAAAAATACAAAAACATTAATGCAGTAACTATTTCAAATTCAGTAGGGCCACCACCTTTTCCAGACAGCTCCTCATCTAGCGCAGCAACGACCGGTAAAATATAGTTTACCAACTTTACAAGTCTATCATTAGGGATCATTTGCTTATTAATCTGTATTCGTTCATTAAATCTAACAATAAATGGTGAAGTAAATGTTCCAACTTTTAACCCTTGACTCTCCACTAGTTCTCTTAAAAAGGCAACAGTTGATCCCTTGCCATTTGTTCCTGTTACATGAATTGTTTCCACACTTGATTCAGGATTACCTAAGCGTTGCAGAAACAACTTCATTCTATCCAGAGTTGGAATCTTCTTAAACTTTGTTCGTCCATGAATAAAAGAAAGTGCTTGCTCATAGTCATCAAATACCATTGTTTTCAACCCTTCTTGTTCTCCAACTAATTGTACATTAAATTACTAAACAGAACAAACAACTTTTATACCAATTCTTCAAAAATAATACTGTTTTAATCACCTGTCACTACCTCATTATTTCTAGTTTGTTTTCAATACTAACAAAAATTTTAATCATTATCTGCTTTTAATTTATAAAATACATTTAAATTACTAAAAAAAGCTTTGTCAAGTTTTTGCTTTATGACTCAGCCTCAGTTTTAAAAAATAATTATAATATTTTTTCTTATTTTTAATCCAAATGAAATAAATCTCTAGTGTATACTTTATTGCGAACATCGGCTAATTCATCATTAAAACGATTTGCAACAATCACATTACTATTTTCTTTAAATCTAATTAACTCTTTTTCAATCATATATCCCTGAAAAACTGTCTGCTCTTTTAACATTGGTTCGTAAATTAAAATTTTTATATTTGGACGTATATTTTGCAATTCATTAATGACACCTTGGATTGAACTTTCCCGAAAATTATCGCTATTTTGCTTCATTGTTAGTCTATAAATACCAATAACTGGACTCTTTATCCAATTATTATTTTCAATTAATTTTAAAATCTGTTCTGCAATAAATTTTTTTCTGGTTGAATTAGATTTTACAATTGCTTCAATCAGATTTTGTGGCACATCCTTATAGTTTGAGAGTAACTGCTTTGTATCCTTAGGCAAGCAATAGCCACCATAACCAAATGAAGGATTGTTATAATTAGTTCCTATTCTAGGGTCTAAACCTATACCAGAGATAATTTGCTCAGTATTAAGTTTCTTTGTCTCTGCATAGGTATCCAGTTCATTAAAATAGCTAACTCTTAATGCTAAATACGTATTTGAAAACAATTTCACTGCTTCAGCCTCATTATATCCCATTACAAGTGTTGAAACATCCTGATCAAGTGATCCGTCTTTCAATAATTTCGCAAAGTTTTGTGCATTATTTATTTCTTTTTTACTTGCTAAATCAGTACCCACAATAATTCTTGAGGGATGTAAATTATCATATAATGCCTTACTTTCTCTTAAAAATTCTGGGCTAAAAATTATATTTTCTAAATTAAGTTCATTTTTTATTTTCTTCATAAATCCTACAGGAACAGTCGATTTTATAACGATTACTGCTTTTTCATTATAATTTCTTACTAATCTTATAACTTGCTTAACAGAAGAAGTATCAAAAAAATTTTTTTCACTATCATAATTTGTAGGCGTTGCTATTATAACAAAATCAGCGTTTTTGTAAGCTTTTTCCGCATTAGTTGTTGGAATCAAATTCAATTCACGTGTGGCTAAATATTCTATGATTTCTTTATCTGCAATAGGTGAAATATTCTCTTTTAAAAGTTTTATTTTTTCTTCATTGATATCTACTGCAAAAACTTCATTTCTTTGTGCCAACAAAACCGAAATGCTTAGTCCAACATAACCTGTTCCAGCAACTGCTATTTTTAAGCCTTTCTGCTTTGTCATATCGTCAAATCCTCTTTCCTAAAGATTACTTAAGATTATTTTTTTGATTGTAAATTTTCAGTGAGTCATCAAAAACCTCATTTTTATCATGCTCAATAAAATCTTGCATCGTTCTTTGTGAATTCTTAGTTGCACGCCCTCGTGCTTTTTTTTGCCTAAATTCCTCTTCGGATTTGGTAAAGTAATGATTAATTTGGACTTTATTAGTACTCACACTTTCTGAGAATGGGCCATCTATTTCTTGCCTTTTTTCATTCACTGCATGATAACTTGGTAAATAGTAAGCTCCATGTGGATCATTTAAAAAACCCACTGTCTTTCTAGGATCTACAATTGATTTCACATGAACATTTTTCCGAAAATCTTTTTTTGCCCTATATAAAAAATTATTAGTTAAAAGTCCTTGTGGTTTCTTTTTCAAAAAAGAGGAACCAAATATTTGCCAATTAATTACGAATCCTCCAACATGTGAATCTGCAAAATAATTATTCAGTAAATTAATAAATGTTGTTCGGCCATCTTTCAGAAAAATAAATTCATCGGCATCCAAAAAACCCATGTATCTGGAGTATCTACCATATCTGTTTAGCGCATCATTATATGCATCCATTTGTCTTCCAGTACCGCTAAAATTTACATAAGTAACCTTTTCTTTGAACGGTTCTATTACCCTTTTTAGGTTATCTTGACTGTCATTATCATAAATATAGAAATGTTCCACACCTAATGAGTTATAATACATAAGCCATTCTTTAATATATTCTGCTTCATTTTTTACAATCATTGTCATTGAAAGTTGATATTTCACTTCAGAATAATCATTCTTTTTAAGCCATAATTTAGCTAACAATGCAGCTCCATTTATGATTGCCCTTAGTTCACTTTTTTTCAACGCTTGTCCCGTTTTTTTTTCATACGGTAAATTAATAAATAATTGAGTTCGCCTAATACTACAATGCAGTGCCTTCTTTAAACTCATAATATGAAAGTCTCCTTTGTATCAAAAGCACTTTTAAAAAGTACAATAGCTATTTCCCAAAATTCTAAAGAATATTTTTGAATATTTTATGAATTAACAATTAACAATTTATGAATTAATACACTATTAGCCTATTCTCTAAATTTAAGGTACTCCAAAACTTTGCTATGGGTAATTTTAGCGTTTGTCTTATAAACCACTCTTATTCATAATAATTTTTTTGTCTATATATAATTGTATCGTCCATACCATCTTCACTAGTACTCCACACATTTCATGTAAGAACTAACTCATAACAAAAAATTAAGGCAATATTTGACTATTAACCTAATTTCTTTAAAATACGGACTCAAAGTTTCAAAGACTACAGTCGATCTTAGCTTCACTTTCAGTGTAAAATAAAAAGTTCTGATATTAACTGACTTTCACCAATTAATACCAGAACTAAACTTCGATTGTTTAAACCTACTTCAAAAATATCCTAAAATTCATTAACTTATATTCTACTTTGCTTATTGGCCAAGTTAGTTCCTTTTCAGTGCTATGATTCTTTCCTTTGTTGCCTCTAATTTTATTTGGTAACCCCTAAGTTTCTCTTTTTCTTGAGCAACAACTTCCATAGGAGCATTGGCAACGAAACGTTCATTACCCAATTTCTTTTCTCCACGAATAACTTCGCCTTCTAATTTTTTTACTTCCTTTTGAAGCCTTATAATTTCTTCATCAATGTTGATTAAATCTGCAAGAGGCAAGTAGACTTCGGCACCCGTGATAATAGATGTCATTGCCAAATCAGGTGCAATCACATCTGCACTAATTTCGAGTTTCTTAGGATGACAGAAACGTTCAATATAATCAACATTAGCTTCAAAAATACTTTTAGTCTTTTCATTAGATGTTTTAATTAAGATTTCAATTGCACTTGACATTGGCGCATTAACTTCAGCACGGCTATTACGAACAGCTTTGATTAACTCAATCAAATTCTCCATTTCTCCTTGCGCAATTTCATCTACATCAGCAGCATTATATTCAGGATACTTTGCAGTCACCAATGATTCGCCATCGTGCGGCATTTCCAACCAAATTTTTTCAGTAACAAATGGCATGATTGGATGTAATAATCTCAGAGTCTGATCAAGAACATAACACAAAATATTTTGTGTGTCTTTCTTTGACTGTTCATCTGTTCCATTCAAATCTTCTTTTGACATCTCTATATACCAATCACAAAAGTCATTCCAAATGAAATTATAAAGTGCTCTGCCAGCTTCACCAAACTCGAAGCTATCAAACAAACGTGTAACATCACCAATTGTTTCATTTAAACGACTAATAATCCATTTATCTGATAACTTCCATTGTTTCTTTGCAGGTAATTGTGCTGTCGTTTCATCATCAAGATTCATAATAACGAACCGGCTAGCATTCCAAATTTTATTAATGAAATTCCAAGCAGCATCCATCTTTGTATAACTGAAACGTACATCTTGACCAGGAGCAGAGCCATTGGATAGGAACCAGCGTAATGCATCTGAACCGTACTTATCAATTACATCCATTGGGTCAATTCCATTTCCCAAAGATTTACTCATTTTTACACCATTTTCATCACGTATCAAGCCATGAATAAGAACGTGCTTAAATGGACGCTTTTTTGTAAATTCAAGACTTTGGAAAATCATTCTTGAAACCCAGAAAAAAATAATATCGTATCCTGTAACTAGGGTATCCGTTGGGAAGTAGCGTTTATAGTCAGCTGCATTCTCATCTGGCCAACCCATTGTAGAAAACGGCCACAATGCACTTGAAAACCAAGTATCCAATACATCTTCATCTTGAACCCAGTTTTCGAGATCTTTTGGTGCTTCTTCACCAACATAGATTTCTCCAGTATTTTTATGGTACCAAGCAGGTATTTGATGTCCCCACCATAATTGTCGTGAAATTACCCAGTCATGAACATTTTCCATCCACTGTGTAAATGTATTCTCAAAACGACTTGGTACAAAATTTACTCTTTGTTCTGAATCCTGATTTTCCAAGGCAACTTTTGCTAGTGGCCTCATCTTAACAAACCACTGTGTCGATAAGCGTGCTTCAACCTGGACACCAGTACGTTCGGAATGACCAACACTATGAGTGATTGGTTCAACGCGCAATAAGTAGCCAGCGGCATCAAGATCAGCCACAATTGCTTTACGTGCTTCAAAGCGATCCATTCCTTCATACTTACCAGCATTCGCATTCATCGATGCATCATCATTCATGGTATTAATTCTTTCCAAATTATGACGATTGCCAACAGCAAAATCATTAGGGTCATGTGCCGGTGTAATCTTAACCATCCCTGTTCCAAATTCAGGATCCACATATTCATCAGCGATAATCTTAATTTGACGACCTTGCAATGGTAATGTAAGTGTTTTCCCAACAATTTCCTTGTAACGCTCATCATCCGGATGAACTGCAACCGCAACATCTCCCATCATTGTTTCGGGCCTTGTAGTTGCTATTTCGATGTAATCTTTTCCGGCAAATGTAGTCCCATCTGAAAAAGGATATTTAACGTGATAAAATGCACCTTTTATATCCTTATGAATAACTTCAATATCAGATAATGCTGTCCTAGCTTTAGGGTCCCAGTTGATGATGTATTCACCACGATAAATCAGGCCTTTATTATAAAGATTCACAAAAACTTTACGCACAGCTTTTGAAAGACCCTCATCTAATGTAAATCGTTCACGATCATAGTCCAAAGAAAGTCCTAATTTCTTCCATTGTTTGTGAATAATATCTGCGTATTCATCTTTCCATTCCCAAACAGTTTCGATAAACTTCTCACGGCCTAAATCGTAACGAGAGATATCTTGTTCTGCTAGACGTGCTTCAACCTTGGCTTGCGTCGCAATACCTGCATGATCCATTCCAGGTAGCCACAAAGTGTCAAAACCTTGCATTCTTTTTTGACGTATAAGCATATCTTGCAAAGTAGTATCCCATGCATGTCCTAAATGTAATTTTCCAGTAACATTAGGTGGTGGAATTACAACAGAATATGGTTTTGCTTTTTTATCACCATTTGGCTTGAATACTCCCTGTTTAAGCCACTTTTCGTAGCGCCCTTTTTCAACTTGTTGTGGTTCATATTTTGTTGACATTGTTATTTCTTTTGTCATTATCCCAACTCCTTTTTTTATTTTTGTAACAAAAAAACCGTCCTAATAAATAATATAGGACGATTTTCACCGTGGTACCACCTAAGTTGGGCATTTAACCCCTCTTAATTCTATATTAACGAACCATCAGTCCGGTCAAACTTACGCATGAACAATAAAATTCACTTCAGTCCAACAGCTTACAAGCTACAATCCTGAAATAAGTTGAAGGTCTCTCAGCTAAAAACCTAGTTTCTGTGCAACTGTGTTTTCAAAATCCTCTTGTATTCGCTTATGGAGTATATCATAGCTTGGTTACATCAACTCGTCAAGCGCAATCATAAAAATTCTGCAAAACTATCACTTGTTTCTGTTAAAAATCTGTCATCACTTTTAATTTCCGTAATAGTAATTCCATCTAGCGCCCTTTTAATTAATCCTTCGATATCTAGTCGTGCCTCATATAACCGTGCCTTGTCTAGACGTGGCTTGGTTTTTGGAGCTGGCGGCGCAAAAATTGTGCAACAATCTTCAAACGGCATAATCGACAAGTTAAACGTATCAATTTTTTGCGCAATCTCAATAATTTCATTTTTATCCATTGACACAACAGGTCGTAATACAGGAAGTGTTGTCACATCATTTATCGCCACCATACTTTCAAGCGTTTGGGAAGCTACTTGTCCGAGGGCCTCTCCATTAAAAATCGCTAATCCTTCACGTTTTTTCGCAATCAATGTTGCCAATCTCAACATGAAACGTCTCTGTACAGTCATCAAATAACCTGATGGTACATCATGTTTTACAGTTTCTTGAATCTCAGTAAAGGGAACTTGAATAAATTTGATATTGCCAACAAAAGGTGCAAGTTTGGCAGTTAATTCTTTAGCTTTATTTAAGGCTTGCTCACTTGTATATGGAGGACTATAAAAATGTACCATTTCGATTGCAACTCCACGCTTCATTGCTAAGTACCCTGCAACAGGTGAATCAATTCCGCCTGACAACATTAGCATTCCTTTACCTGCAGTTCCAACTGGCAATCCTCCAGCACCTTCGATTGTTTTACTTGAAAGAAAAATTCCATTACTACGAATCTCAACACGTAAAATAACATCCGGATTCTTCATTTTTACTTTGATGTTTGGAATGTTATCGAGAATATATCCCCCAAGTAGGTCATTCATTTCATTAGTATCTAATTTAAAATCATGATCAGAACGTCTCGTGTTAATTTTAAAAGTCATTCCTTCAAAAAATTGCTCCCTCAGCAATTCAACTGCCCTTTGTTTGACAGAGTCAACATCTCGAGCAACTTTAATAGAAGGTGAAAAATTTTGAATTCCAAAGACTTGTTCTAATCTCTTCATAACGCTTGTGCTATCTTCACCATTTAATTGGATATGCATTCTATCTCTATTTGCTTTAATCACTAATTTCGAGAAAGAATGTAAACTCTCTCTAACATTAAAACCTAATCTATCAATAAAACTTTTTCGATTTTTACCTTTAGTAGATAATTCGCCATAGCGAACCATTATTTCAGTATATTGCACGTTTTATTTCCTTTCAATCTACGAATTTATTTTTTCAAACTGATGATACAATCTTTCAAAAACTGTTACAAATTTTCGTGCTTCTTCAAGGCTATTGTGTTCATCTAGGCTTACACGAATCGCTGAAGTGGCAATTTTTTCTGGAATATTCATTGCATTTAGCGTCCCTGATACAACGTGTTTTTTTGAAGAACATGCACTAGTTGTCGAAAGAAATATGTCTTGTTCCTCAAATGCATGTACGATTGTTTCACCCCGAACTCCATCAATAGTAAAGCATAAGATATGTGGTGCAAAACTAGCAGTCATTTTTGAAAACATTGTAACTTTGGGAAACTGAGTAACAAAATCAAAAATAAACTTCTTTATTTCTAACTGTTTTTTTACTTTCTCATCTTCATTGTTCAACAAAATTCTCAAAGATCTTGCCATTGCCGCTACTGCAGGAAGATTTTCTGTCCCACTTCGTAAATTTTTCTCCTGACCACCGCCACTCATTAGAGGGGCTAACTTACGTCCGCGTCTTTTATACATGAAACCAATCCCACGTGGAGCATGAAATTTATGACCTGAAAATGTTACAAAGTCCACACGATCATTCATTATACTCTGTTGAATTCCTTTGCCAATTCCTTGTACAGCATCAATATGAAAATGAATTTTAGGATACTCCTTTAAAACATCTGCAATCTCATCAATTGGTTGAATCGCTCCAATTTCATTATTCACAGCCATTATTGAAACTAAAATTGTGTCAGGTCTGATTGCTTCTTTTAGACTGCTAACAGACACCTGACCATTCTCATTGACTGGTAGATAAGTTACTTCAAATCCTAACTTTTCAAGTTGTGCCATTGAATTTAAAATTGCTGGATGTTCAACACTTGAAGTGATTAGATGTTTGCCATATATGTGTTTTTCAATAGCTGTTCCCTTAACTACCCAATTATCCCCTTCTGTACCGCCACTAGTAAAATAAATTTCATCTTGTTCCACGCCCATCAAATTTGCAATTTGCAAGCGTGATTGTTCAAGAAGTCCAAATGCCTTTTCACCCAACTCATGTAAAGAAGACGGGTTACCCCAAATCTGACTGCTAACCTTAGAATAGGTTTCTAATGATTCAGGCGCTATTTTTGTAGTTGCACTATTATCAAAATATATCATATTTACCCTTCTTATATCCAAATTATTTTTTACAGTCAAAAACTAAACTCGCAAACCATTTTATAATATACGTCGCTAAAAACAAAGTTGAATTTTAAAATTTTTTTGACGACTAAAAAAACTCAAGCTCTATTGCAAGTACCTAAAAGTATTAAAAAGGACCCGGTCATGGTGGAGTCGACCTGTCCTTTTTTATTATACACAACTTGTATCTTCTAGGTTATTTCTCAAGTTCAATATTCTTTGCAGCCTCAAAACTACTATGACTTAACTTAGTTATTTAACAGGAGTTTGTATTTTACTTGCGTAGTAGTCGTCTTCAATTTTTTTATATGCGCCAGCTTCTACATTATCTACTGCTGTCGCGATTTTTTCAAGACTAGCTGAATAATTATATTCGCGATTGAAAAGACTGTCTGCCTCTGTTGCTGCATCTGCTATTTCTGGATAACGTAAACGATAACGATTAGCATATTGTAACAAACGCTCCGTCAATGATGCACTATCAAGTATATCATTTGTTTTTTCACTAAGCACATCCAAATCAGATTGTGTATCAATTAAAAGCTTTGTTATTTCATCCATATCAATCTTTGTTTGCGCTAATTTATCTGCCAAATCATCAATTTCAGAATTAACCGCATAAAAATAATCCAAATATTCTTTAGACAGTCCCGGTAAATTTAACTTTTCAAGATTTCTTTTTAATGTATGAATATCAAGATCAAAGAGCTTTACAGCTTTATGTGCTTTTTGCTCA
The DNA here is from genome assembly GCF_001436735.1 of Liquorilactobacillus cacaonum DSM 21116. Classification (GTDB taxonomy): domain Bacteria; phylum Bacillota; class Bacilli; order Lactobacillales; family Lactobacillaceae; genus Liquorilactobacillus; species Liquorilactobacillus cacaonum. The sequence continues at coordinate 285,841 of NZ_AYZE01000014.1, read as the reverse complement.
TCTTCCCATAAGCCTTGTATTCCATCTGCAATTTTAGCTTGTTTTTCTTCAATAGTACCAAGTTCTTTAACCTGTTGTTGCTGTTTAATATCGATATCAGAATAAACGATTGGCAATCTGTTTTCACTTTTTTCTTTATATTCTACAAATTCCTTTTCAATTATTTCTAGGCTCTCATTAATTTCTTGTGCACTTTCCATTTCATTGTGATTGAACGTATAATTTTGATTTAGGCGGTTTAATTCGGCCAATAGTTCTTTTTGATTTTTCCGTGCATGTTTAATAAATTTTTCAAATTTAACCAATCTACTTTGAACACTTTTTTTGGACTTAATCTCCAATTCAAGCTCATCGTACGCTTCATTAATTTTTTGATCTATCTTCTCATCTGTTGTTTTTGCTTCATCAAAATTTAATTCACTCAAATCCACAATATCTGATGCAATTAAAGTTTGAATATCTGTTATCTTTTTCTCAAAATTGGTTTTAAACCCAAAATTATCCATAACTAACTTCTCATATCCGTCTTTAATTTCTGTCACTTGTTCAGGAAAAATATTTTTAACATTTCGATATAATGGTGGAACAACTTTAATTGCCGTTTCTAACAGAACGGTCTCTTTTTTCAATGTTTTTAATATTTCAGCCGATTTCACATAATCTCCAACCTTTGCCATCTCGCTATAGTTATCAAAGGTTTTTTCAATCTCAGATAAATTCTCTTCGAGTTTATCTATACTCGGCCCAAATGAGAAATTTTTTGCAAGTAAAGTTTTACGAATTTTTTGATATTTTTGTTCCAATTCCTTAGTTTTCTTTTGGTGCTCTAAGTTATCTTTTTTAAGTAACTCTAAGGTATTCTTTGTATCTTTTTCAACCTTAGTAGCATTTTGAAGTTTCATTTCAATCAATTTAAGTTCTCGCCTTACTTCAAAGAAACGATAATGTGTGTTAGCATCACTTAATTCTGTTAAATGTTCCGATAATTGTGGTAACTTATGATTTACCATGTATAAATAGTTTTGCTTAGTTTCTTCAAATTGTGCAAGTGAATCACCAGCTAATTTTATTTTTTCAGTACTATTAAACTCTTCATGTATAGTAGAATTAACAAAATTATTTATTTGTTCTTTTTTTTCTTCAATCTCTGAATTGTTTTTCCGCTGTATATAAAAAAAAGAAAAATAAGTTACCACTGCAACAATTACTATTGCACTTAATATTAACGTCATTAAACCCACACTCCTATGTAAAAAAACATTTTGTTTTCTAATTAACAAGCCCATATTATGAATAACTATACCCCAAAATTTAAAATAGGGTTGCTAAATATAGTTTTTCAATCTAAAATCTATTTAATTATATCATAGTATATATTGACATACACTAGATTAGTACACCTAACAGGAGTTTTATAATGGAAAATAAACTTTTAGTATCACAATTAGATGCATTATTGCAAAATGAAACTAATTATATTGCAAACTTAGCAAATGCTTCTGCCCTAATCTTTGAAAGCTTCAAGGAGATCAACTGGGCTGGTTTCTATCTTTATGATTCAACTAACAACGAATTAATTCTTGGACCTTTTCAAGGAAAAGTTGCTTGTATGCACATTGCACTGGGGAAAGGAGTTTGTGGCACATCATTTGAAAGTGGGCAACCTTTGATTGTAAAAAATGTTGCAGAATTCCCTGGACACATCGCTTGTGACGCTGCAAGTCGTTCTGAAATTGTTATCCCATTGATAAAAAATGGGGAAAAAATTGGTGTACTGGATATTGATTCAACAATTGTAAATCGCTTCACTAAAGATGATTGTTCCACACTAAATTCTTTAGTAAAAACATTACTTAATCATTGTAATTAACTTGACTATTAGTAATTAATTCGATACACTGTTTGATGTGTAAAATATGCAGCAGCTTGCGGTAAGCTCGTCAACAGTTAATTGCCTTTTTGGTTCAGTTAGTACCTCTTCGGCTGCAAGAGTGAACATTGCAAAATTAACTGCACGAATACTAAGCAAGCAAGCTTATTTTACTCCAAAACAATTTTATTGGAGGAACTTATTTATGTCTCGTTATACAGGTCCAAGTTGGAAAGTATCACGTCGTTTAGGAATTTCATTGACTGGTACAGGTAAAGAATTAGCTCGTCGTCCATATGCTCCAGGACAACATGGTCAAAATAATCGTCGTAAGTTATCTGAATATGGTTTACAATTACGTGAAAAGCAAAAGCTTCGTATGATTTATGGCCTTTCAGAACGCCAATTCTCAAACCTTTTCAAACGTGCTGGTAAGATTCGTCAAGGTCGTCATGGTGACAACTTCATGATTCTTCTAGAACAACGTTTAGATAATGTTGTTTACCGTTTAGGATTAGCTACAACTCGTCGTCAATCACGTCAGTTGGTTAATCATGGTCACATTACAGTTAATGGCAAGCGCGTTGATATTCCTTCATATGAAGTTTCTGTAGGTGATGTTATTTCATTACGTGAAAAGTCAAAGAATCTACAAATCGTTAAGGATGCTCTTGAGGCAATTGTAGGTCGTCCACAATTTGTAACATTCGATGAAAACAAGCTCGAAGGTTCACTTGTTCGTTTACCAGAACGTGAAGAACTTGAAGCTGAAGTTGATGAAGCTCTTATCGTTGAATACTACAACAAACTTTAATAATTGGCTTTTGTCAATATGGTCAGATTCTCCTTTTGAATCTGGCTTTTTTATTTCTCTCTTTACTCAACTTTTTTATTTTTTAAATGTTATACTTTTAATGGATTGAAAGGAGAATATCTATGTTAAAACCATTAGCCTTTCGCATGCGCCCTCAAAATATTAATGATGTAGTTGGCCAACAACATTTAGTTGGACCTGGAAAAATTATTAGGAGAATGGTGGATGCTAAGCTTTTATCCTCAATGATTCTGTATGGTCCTCCAGGAACTGGCAAAACCAGTATTGCAAGCGCAATAGCAGGTTCAACAAAATATGCATTCAGAATACTTAATGCTGCAACTGATTCAAAAAAAGAATTAGAAGTCGTGGTAGAAGAAGCAAAAATGAGTGGTACTGTCATCTTATTGTTAGATGAAATCCATCGACTGACTAAACCAAAACAAGACTTTTTATTACCCCATCTTGAAAGTGGACGTATCATTTTGATTGGGGCAACTACAGAAAATCCGTATATTGCAATTAATCCTGCTATCAGAAGTCGAACACAAATTTTTGAAGTCAAACCACTCAGTGAAAATGATATAAAAAAAGCGATAAATCGTGCACTCAATGATAAAGAAAATGGTTTTGGCAACATCAACGTGGTACTAGATGAAAATGCCCTTATACATTTAAGCCGCGCTACTCATGGTGACTTGCGCAGTTCACTAAATGCACTTGAACTAGCAGTGAAGTCCACCCCTAGTGAATCTGAGATTATTAAAATTACATTGCCAATTGTTGAAGAATGCTTACAACATAAAGCATTGGTCCAAGATAAAGATGGTGATGCTCATTATGACGTAATCTCAGCTTTTCAAAAATCAATTCGTGGTTCCGATGCAAATGCAGCTCTTCATTATCTTGCCCGTCTCCTTGCCTCGGGTGACTTAATTAGTGCAAATCGTCGGCTTTTAACGATTGCCTATGAGGATGTAGGACTGGCAAATCCTCAAGCTGCTGCAAGAACTGTCGAAGCAGTCACTGCAGCAGAGAAAATTGGTTTACCAGAAGCAAGAATCCCTTTAGCTGTAGCTGTGATTGATCTTTGCCTTTCGCCCAAATCAAATTCTGCATTAAATGCAATTGATAGTGCATTAACAGATATTGAAAGTGGTAATTACGGTGAAATTCCAGCACATTTACGAGATGCACATTATAAAGGTGCATCTAGTCTTGGACGTGGAAAAGATTACCTTTATCCTCATAACTTTGCACACGATTGGGTAGCACAGCAATATCTTCCCGATAAAATAAAGACTAAAGAATATTATCAACCTAAACAAAATGGTCGTTACGAAACTGCGCTTGAGGAACAATATAGACGGCTCAATAAAATGCAAAAGCACATATAGTAATCGCTTTCATTGAAATTCAAGAGTTTTGATGTTAAAATATAAGCATAATCTGAAATGTACGCGTTGTCTCATAATGTAAAGTTGACCGAACGCCTATATACCTTGGCTTTTGAAATATTCATTAGCTAACAAGCCCTTTTAGGGAAGTTAAAAAATGAATTATCATAAACCACTTACTTGAACTTGCGGGTTCAACTACAGAGACGATTAACGGCATTAGACGGATTCCAAAGTTTTCTTTGGATAAAAAGAGGATTCGGATCAGAATTATATTTTGATCTGATTCCTTATTTGTTTTGTGCAACAATACTCTATGGTTTACGATACTATTGGATATTGTCTTGAACATTTTTTCTAAAAACTAAATTTAGCTGAGGATTTATGATGATCGATTTATTAATAAATTTATTTCTTTTTATATTGGGTACACTCTTACTGTGTATCGGTTTGTATTTGCTCATGCATACCAAAAGAGCCTTCATGTATTTTCATCCTGAAAAACACAAGGATTTACAAATCATTCTTAGAGTAGTTGGAATTATTTTACTTATATTATCCTTCTTAACTTTTACGACTATCTTCTTTAAGAGTCCCATCTATCTCTCTTTGATTATCATTTTTGATGTGGTTATCATTCCTATTTTTCCAATTTTATCATTAAGTTATATTGAGAACTAATTCACAAAAATTGCTGTTTTCTTTAATATTATAAAAATATGGAGTAAAATTGAATTGAAAGAAGAAAGGGTGATTTGTATGTTACAACAATATAAAAACATTTTAGTTCCTGTTGATGGATCAAAGGAGGCTGAATTAGCTTTCAAGAAAGCAGTTGCCGTGACAAAAAGAAATGGCAAAGATGCTCATTTACACTTACTTCATGTTGTTGATACGCGTGCATTTCAAAATATCTCAAGTTATGATACTAGTATGGTTGATGAAGTAGTTGCAACAGCTAAGAAAAAGATTGAAATCTATGTTGATGAAGCTAAAGAAGCCGGCATCGAAAACATTGAATACTCAATTGAGTATGGTGCACCGAAAACAATTATTGCAAAAGAAAAACCCGCTGAATTGAAAACTGATTTAATTATGATTGGTGCAACTGGTTTGAATGCAGTTGAACGTTTACTACTTGGTTCAGTCACTGAATATGTTACAAGATCTGCAAATTGTGATGTACTTGTTGTTAGAACTGATTTAGATAATAAACAGCCTCAGAACTAATTTGTTTATCCCCATCCCCAAAATATAATAATTAAAAATAGATGCGTCTAACAAATCGTCATAGATAAAAAAGAAACTAAGTCAGAATTATTATCTGATTTAGTTCCTTTTTTTATTATGAGATACGCGTTTTTTTGGCAATACAGTCTATCAAATGATCATCAACCATACCTATTGATTGCATAAAAGAATAAATGATTGTTGGGCCAACAAATACAAACCCATTATTTTTCATATCTTTTGCTATTTTTTGAGAGATTGATGTTTGAGTTGGTACTTCTTCGCCAAATTTCCAAAAATTTTTGACTTGCTTATCTCCAACAAAATCCCAAAGATAACTTCCAAAATCAAATCCAGTCTCTTCTTTTAATCTACATAAGTTTTGTGCATTTTTTATGATAGCACGAATTTTTCGTTGGTTGCGGATAATCTCCTTATTTTCGAGCAATTGCTGAATATTATCTTCTGTCATTTTTGATATCTTTTGTACGTCAAAGTTATCAAAAGCTATTTTAAAGGCTGCTCTTTTTTTCAAAATTACTTCCCACTTTAAACCGGCTTGCATTATTTCAAGCGAAAGCAATTCAAATAAAACCTGTTCTTCTTTTTTCGGGATCCCCCACTCTTCATCATGATACTTCATTAATAAATCATTACCAACTGACCATGGACACCTCATCTAATCCCCCCTTTAATTATAAAAAATACGCAAAATATATCAATTTTAATTTTCTATAAATAAAAGGAGCCAGGTCAAAATTTAATTTTGAAACGACTCCCTCTCTAAAATATCAAATTAAATAAAATGTTAGTTCTTTTTTTCAGGTAACTTTTCTGCTCCCAAATCAACAAAATCATAATGAAGTTTTGCATTATCATTAAACTCTTCAATCGCTAGTTCAATTAGTTGATCAATCAAATCACTATATTCTATCCCCGAAACAGCCCATAATTGCGGATATAATGAAATATTAGTGAATCCAGGTAAAGTGTTAACTTCGCCAAAATAAGGAACATTATTGCTATCAACAAGAAAATCCATCCTTGCTAAACCACGGTTTCCAAGTACTCTGAAAGCATCTAAGGACATTTGTTTTATTTCAGCAGTCAAATCAGCTGGTAAGTCAACTGGCATTTGGAACTCCACCCCAGATGCATCTACAAATTTATTGTTATAATCGTAGAAAACATCATCGTCTGGAATTTTGATTGCACCTAACTTAGAAGCTTTTGTATTACGGTTTCCTAAAACTGAACACTCAACCTCACGTGGATGATCAATAGCTTCTTCAACAAGTAGTTTGAAATCGTAGTAAAAACCTTCTTTTACAGCATCATCAAATTCTTGCTTATTGTCAACTTTGTAAATTCCAACTGAAGACCCTTGACGAGCTGGTTTTACAAACAAAGTCTCACCAAGTTTCTCACTACATCTTTCATAAGTATAATAGTCCTTATTCTCTGGAGTAACTACAACATATTTGGTGTTACGAATTCCATGATAAGTTAACAATTGTTTCGTTAAATCTTTGTCAAACGAAACACCTGAAGAAGCAACTCCACTACCAATCCAAGGCTTGTTCAACAACCTGAATAATCCTTGAACAGTCCCATCTTCTCCCATGTTGCCATGAATTACTGGATAAAACACATCAATGTCTTTTACTTCAGAAATATTTTGGATATTTGCAAGTGGATTAGAAAAATCAACATTGGCAATTGCTTTTGCAACTACTTCATCTTCATCTTCTCCATTAAATATCTTCATTGAATCTTCATTGCCTAACAAGTAACCACTTTTAGTGAACATGAACACTGATACATCATATTTATCTTTATCCATTCCATCATAAATATTGTGTGCTGAACGTTTAGAGACAGCATGTTCTGAAGAGTTACCTCCAAAAAATAATGCGATGTGTAATTTCTTTTTTTCCATGAAAACTTCCCATTCCTATTAGTTATCTTATTATACGGTTTTTCTATTATACGATAATATAAAAATATTAGAATATCAAAAGTATCTCAATATCTTATAAAATATTACCATGATTAATTGATTTTGTCAGTTTATAAACACAAAAAAAGTTACCCGATTTTTGCAAACAAGTATATGAAAATGGCACATGCTAATTTTTCTGATTGCTTAGAAAATGTAAATTAAAACATCTTTCAATCTTTCTTTACACAATCTTTTCTTTAAAAAAAAGGTAAAAATTGTTAGTATTAATGTAGTAACAAAATATTGAGGTGAGTATTGTGGCAAAAAAACTTTATGGCATTATTTATATGACTCCAAGACAAATCAAGCTTTCTATTATTGACTTAAGTGATTTTTCCATTATTGAAAATGTTTCGTCTAATTTTTATAGTAACCACACCTACGAATACCAACAAAACATTCAAGCAATTGTTATTGCGCTTAACGGTTTTTTGCGTGTTTTAAAAGAATATGGCGTTAAAAGTTACCGTTTCTGGGGAAACCAACAATCATTAGATGAAATTAGTGCCCGGTACCTAAGCGAACAAATTTATGTTAGAACTACCTTACGGGTTCGGTGGCTCAATACAAGTCAGCTAACATATTATAAGGCCATCGCAATTGTCACACATTTAGATAACTTTAAAAAAATTAGTTCATCACTAACTTTTTTATTAAGTCTCGGCTCTGAACGAGTCTCATTATCTCAATTTAGTAATCAAAAATTTACATCAACTTGGAATATCGACCTAGGTTCAGCACAACTTTATGATGTTAACTCAGCTCTAAAACCGACTGCTAGTAACCCAACTGCCGTAATTGATGATTACATTGGAAGTAAACTAGAACACCTAAAGCATGTTTTTGCAAATCAAGCAAAGCCATCTAATCTCATATTGCAAGATGCAATAGTAATAAATAAAAAATTTATTCCTGAAGGCTCGACTTCGTATAGCATGAGTCTTGAAGAATTTGTTCAACTGTATCAAAAGGTTACAAATGCTTCTGATCAGTTTTTGATGGATTATTTTGAAATAGATGAAAATACGATAACAAATGTTGCCTCATATTTTTTGTTATTATATAAAATTGTTAAATTAACTAATACTAAAAATATAATTCTAACAAATATTACTGTGTCTGATGGTCTTGCTATTGAGCGAGCCCAGCGAACTGGTATAAAAAACCAGAACTTTGACGAATTAATATTAACCACTGCAGAAAATATGGCTACACGTTATCTCACCAGTAAATCCCACAGAGAAAATGTTATGGCAATTGCATTACATCTATTTGATCAATTAAGAAAATTACATCATCTGGGTAAACGTGAGCGCTTGCTTTTACAAGTTTCTTGTATCCTCGCTGATATTGGGAATTATATTAATCAGCAAGGGCACTATAATCATTCAGCATACATTTTAGAATCAACCAAACTTATCGGATTGTCTAATGCTGAAAATCAAATTATTGCTGAAATTGCACGATATCATAGTAGCGAATCTCCTTCGTCAACTGAAACTCATTTTCAAAATTTAGATCCTGACGTTCAAATGAAGGTTGCTAAGTTAGCAGCATTCTTGAGAATCGCAGATGCTTTAGATGATTCACGTGAAGAAAAAATCCATAAAATATCAGTATCATTGCGTGAAAAGGAATTAATCATTTTTGCATATTCAAATCAAAATATTTCATTAGAACAGTGGTCTTTTACTAATAAATCTGAACTCTTTGAAAAAGTTTTTGGGATAAAAGCAATTTTAAAACAGCGGAGGCAATTACAATGAGTAAATTTGATAAGCATAGTTACTTTAAAAACCGTGAATTAAGTTGGTTGGAATTCAATGAACGTGTTCTTGAAGAAGCTCGTGAACCGGAGAACCCTCTTCTTGAGCGAGTAAATTTTCTAGGAATCACTCAAAGTAATGTTGATGAATTCTTTATGGTTAGAGTTGCATCTTTAAATAAAATGTATTCTGTAAATATTAAATCCACTGATGCTTCTGGCCTAACCCCGAAAGAACAAATTGATAAAATCAATGAAAAAGAACAGGAAATGGTTACGAGACGTTATACGACATACAATCGTTCAATTATTCCTCAATTGGAAAAAAATAATATTAAGATATTCAAGCCTTTTGAAGTAACAGAAGAACAATATAAATTCATTAAGCGCTATTTTAATGATGAATTATATCCTGTATTAACACCTTTAGCTGATGATTCTTCACGCCCTTTTCCATTTATTAGTAATAACTCTTTAAATATTGCAGTTCGACTTCATGTAAAGGATAATAAAAAAAATCGTCGCTTTGCAACTGTAAGGATTCCAGATGTTTTTGCAAGAATTATTAAACTTCCCCATGCAGAGAATTCATTCATATTGCTTGAAGATATAATCAAAGAATTTATTGGCACACTCTTCATTGGATATAAAGTTAGTGATGCTTCTACTTATCGTGTTATTCGTGATATGGATTTAGATGTCGCTGAAGAAGATACCTCCGATTTATTAAGAGAGGTCCAAAAGCAGCTTAAAAAACGTGAACACGGTGGTGTGATGCGCCTTGAGATAGAAAGCACAATGCATAGTCACCTTAAGGCACGCTTGATTCAGACTTTGGATGTGGAAAAAAATGCAGTTTATGAGATTAATGGGCCTGTTGATTTAACTTTCCTAAAAAAATTTCCAAGTTTAATTGATGGTCATGAAGATTTAAGATATTCAAAATTCACACCTTTTGTTGATCCGGCTTTGAAAAACAGCAAAAATATTTTTTCTGCAATTAGAAAAAAAGATATTTTTATGCAACACCCGTATGATTCTTTTGGTTCCGTTGTAGATTTTATTGGTCAAGCAGCCGCTGATCCCAATGTTTTAGCAATAAAAATGACGTTATACCGAGTTTCTGGGAAATCACCAATTATTAACTATTTAGGTCAAGCAGCGCAACACGGAAAACAAGTAACAGTTTTAGTTGAAGTCAAAGCCAGATTTGATGAAGAAAATAATGTACGTTGGGCAAAACAACTTGAAAAAATGGGTTGCCATGTTATTTATGGTCTTGTTGGTTTAAAAACTCATTGTAAAATTGCACTTGTTATCCGCCATGATGAAGATGGAATTCGGCGATACATCCACCTTGGTACTGGTAATTACAATGATGTGACTGCAAATTTTTATACTGACATGGGAATTATTACTGCAAATGGAGATATCGGTATAGATGCCTCAAATTTATTTAATATGTTATCTGGCTATTCAGAACCTCCCTATTTTCATAAATTACATATTTCCCCTAATCGTATTCGAACTTTTATTGATAAAAAAATTGACGATGAAATACGTGCTGCCAAAGCTGGTCATAAAGCAGCAATAAAAATGAAAATGAACTCTTTGTCTGATCAAAAAATAATTGAAAAACTTTATGAGGCTTCAGTAGCGGGAGTTAAAATTGAATTGATTATTCGCGGAATATGTTGTTTAAAAACAGATATTCCTGGAATTAGCGATAATATTGAAGTTCATTCAATTGTTGGTCGTTTTCTTGAACATAGTCGTATTTATTATTTTTATAATGAAGGAAATGAAGATGTTTACCTTTCTAGTGCTGATATGATGACCCGCAATTTGAACAGACGTGTTGAATTGCTTTTCCCAGCATTAGATGAAACTATAAAACACAAAATAATTTCAATTTTTGCGACAATGTGGGATGATAATGTCAAGACACGCATTTTACGCGGTGAGCTATTCACACATGTAGATCGTCGTGGCCATGTAAGTCATAATTCACAAGAGTACTTTATTGAAGAAGCAAAGCAAAAAAATCAATTATTATTAGCGCAGCAACGTGCAGAAACAAAGAAACCATCAACTTTTATTCCAATGATGCACCATGATGATTCTCCGCAACTGCCTAGTAATGGTGAGGAGGAATAATTTATGATTAACTTTGCGGTGATTGACCTTGGTTCCAATTCAGTTCGAATGACCATAACCCAAATTACTAACGACGGGAACACGAAGGTTACTCACCAATTAAAAGAAATGGTAAGACTCTCAGAAAATATGGGTGACCAAAAGGTTCTTCAAGAAGGACCAATTAATCGTACACTTGGTGCCTTGGAAGATTTCGAAAAAGTCTACAAAGATCTTCCCAATCTTCATATTGAGGCCCTAGCAACCGCGGCTGTTCGCGTTGCAACTAATCAGAGCGAATTCTTACAATTGGTAAAAGAGAAAATCGGCATTGAGTTTAAAGTAATTACTGGAAAACAAGAAGCTTATTTAGACTTTCTAGGTGTAACTCGTACTCTAAATGTCGGTAGAGATTGTTTAATTATAGATACTGGCGGGGCAAGTACTGAACTCATCCTAGTAAAAAAAGGAGAAATAGCTCACCTAATAAGTTTACCCTTTGGCTCTGTTACAATCTCTCAGGACTTTAATCTAGATGATAAAATAAAACCCTCTGATCTTTTTCTGGCCATGACCGAAGTTGAAAAAAGCCTAACTGATATTGATTGGTTAATTGATGCACACAAAACTAATCTGGTGGTCCTAGGTGGTAGTAATCGTACATTAGCAAAAATAGCACGCCGAAAAGTTGATGCAGAGAATCCACCAGCTATCCATGGCTTCACATTAAGTAGTTCTAAAGCATTTGATATCTTTGCTGAACTAGTCGATTTAGACAAAAATGAACGTGAAAAGATTCCAGGTCTTGCAAAGGCACGAGCAGATGTGATTATTGGTGGCCTCACTCCCATCTCCTTAATTATGCGGGCATTACATATTACGCAGATACTTTTTTCAAATCACGGTTTACGTGAAGGTGCCCTTTTTGATTATATTGATAATAACAATCAATTCAATTAGTTACTTGATTTTGTAAAAAAGCTTTAAGAGGTTAGTATATTAAAAAGAGTAGTTAGTTCAAAAGTGAATTTTGAACTAACTACTCTTTTTATTCATGCTTGACTAGATACTATAGTTCTAACACTGCATCCCCTTTTTTTATTGTAGCAATCATATTACTAGCCATATCTCCAAATTTACCACCAGAATGTGAGACATTATAACGGCTAATATCTAATGCACATAAAAATAATAGACAGCGCTGTAATTCATTGCTTGGAACTTCAAATTGAAATATTTCTTCGTAACCTTTCAAAAATTGATTTCTCAGATTGATATCGCGAACTTCATTGTAAAAAAATTTGATGAAGTCTTGATAGCTTGTACCAATGTGTGAACGTTCAAAATCAATTAAAATATCTTGACCCTCACATTCCATAATGTTACGAACACTAAAGTCACCATGTAAAACAACTTTTGGAAGCTGATCATATTCCAAGTCACTTTTATCAAAATCAGATTTTAAAAGTTCAAGCACTTCTTTGGCATCATTATAGTACAAACTTTCTTTAAGTTGATTAACTCTATTCATTAGTTGATGAGATAAGGGCAACCTAGTATCTTCAACTGAGACATTACCTGTGACTTTTGCATGAAAATTGCCCAGTAGCCTCCCATATTTGTATGCTAACTCATCGGTCATTTCACGTGTATCAATATCACTTAATTCTCGATCTCTTAGTGTGACAACATAATTATCTTCAAAGATTACACTGTCCAAATAAACCTCAGGATAATAAAACTGGTTAACATGTTGTTCTGCATAAAACATCGCTTTTTCCTTGAAGATTTTAACAAAAAGTGGTCCATGAAAAACTTTACTATTTCCGACTAAATGCTGATTTCCAGCTACATCGTGGATTGTTTTTAAATCTGCTTGATAATAGTCATTCAAAAAATCAATAAGCATCTCTTCATCCCCTTAAATCAAAATCAGATGTACTGTTTTATATCGATATATTAAATATCACTAGTTTAATTATTTGTTAGCTTACCGATTTCAGTATATCATAGTATTAAGATTCCGATTACACTTGAATTACTAACTTACACTTTTTAGGAGGATTTATGCAAAAAACTAAATTATTAAGTGCTCTTTCTTATTTTTCCATCATTTTCGCTCCCTTTATCTTTCCAATTATTGTGTGGTTTGTCTGTGCTGATGAACCAATAATTCGGAAACATGCAAAAAGAGCTTTCTTACTTCACCTTTTACCAATCATTCTAACTTTTATAGGTATCATTTTAGTTGGAACAACCGGAATTATGACAGAACATGCACAATTAACCAGTTGGACAGCGATTTTAACAATTGGCGTGGTATTACTAATCGATTTTATCGTGTTTATCTATAATATCTATAAAGGAATTAAAATCATCATTCAAGATTAAGAAAAAAATAAAATATACACTTGACATCTTGTGCGATTATTACTAGAATACGATTAGAAACTTCATACGAATATTAAACGTTGATTAGGAAAGTAACTAACAGACGCCATTCAGAGAGTCATCGGTTGGTGCAAGATGATTAGGTATACGTTAATGAAAATCACCTATGAGTTGTAGATTGAATTTAAGTAGATTCTACTGGGTACTCCCATTACAGAGACAACAAATTGTTGTGTTAGTTTGTTTAAGGTACTTGTAATTAGTCAAGTATAAAAAAAGGTGGTACCACGTTTATAACGTCCTTTAGCAGGTAAATTCCTGTTGAAGGACTTTTTTTATTCGTAAATATTAAAATGAAAAGAGATGAGGATTCATGGATGATCCAAGTGGCATTATTAAAATTAACAAAAAAACTCAGATTAATTCAAAACTGGATTCTCATCCATATTGGTGAGAAATCCACAATAATAAAGGAGATTATCACAATGGAAAAACAACAAACAAAATTAGCATTAACAAAAACTGAAGACTTACTTGCCAAAACATTGTATAAAGCATATTCAACAAATAAATCACTTGATATAGCAGATTGGACTAATAAGGTCACTGATGAAGAAGGTGCATACCATGTACAAAGTCAACTAATGGAATTGAAAAATGAAGCGGTTGGTGGTTATAAAGTTTCACTAACAAGCGAAGAAACACAAAAAATGTTTGATTCTCATTCACCATTATATGGTGCTCAGGTAGAAAGTCGTTTTTTACGTTCACCTGCTACTTTTTCTCTCAATAAGATGCTAGAACCACTTGTCGAAGTGGAATTGGTTTTTCGTGTTGAAAAAGAATTGACTAATGCTGACTCATTGGAAGAACTCATGCAAAAAACTAGTGTAGCAGGTGCGCTCGAAGTACCTGATTGTCGGTTCAAAGACTGGTTTCCTAGTCTTGAAAAAAATCTTGTTGTTTCAGATGCTGCTGTGGGTGGACTTGTTGTTGTAGGTGATTTATTTCCCACAACAGTTGTCTTTGAAAATGTGAAATCAGTTGCAAATGTTCATTGCACACTAAGATTTGAATCTGAAACACTTAAAAAAGGACATTCTTCAGAAGTTTTAGGAAATCCTTTAAATTCTCTGCAGTGGCTTGTTACTAAATTGCAACAACATGGAAAAAAGTTATCAGTTGGCCAATATGTTTCAACAGGAACATTTATATTACCTCCAAAATTAAAAGAAGGCACCTGGGTCACCCGCTTCGATAATGGTTTAGGTGAAGTTAAATTAACTGTCACAAAATAACAAAGCAAAATAAAGCTAAGATGGCTATGGTGCTCTAGTCCAAATTATGGAAGATTTTGATTATCTAATAGTGTAACTAGCGTAGCTTAGTAAAGATATATTTTTAATAAAACGAGTCTAGGTTTTTTTACCCCAGACTCGTTTATTATGCCTATACCTATGATATATCTTAAAATTCTGCTATGCTATTTGCTAATCTACTGAATTATCTGACTCTTTTTTATTATGTTCTTTCTTTCTAGTAGTAGCTAAATTTTGAAGTTTTTGAATCATTTGCTTTTGTGCTGGTTTTTTTGACTTGAAAGTTATTGCGATTTTGCCAGCAACTTCATATTTACCTGCAAAATAGCTAGCAAAATACGCATCAAATTTATTTAGAACATACTTGCGGTTCTTCTTTCTGCCATTTTTATTGAGTAGCGTGAATTGCATATATGCATTCTTAGCATCCTCATAACGATTAAGTTCAAGTAATGATAAGATACGATAAGGAGTAGCATAAGAGCTAATTATTTTCTTAAAAACCGTTTTTTCAAAAATCTGGATACATTGTTCATATTCACCAACATGATATAACGCAAACACTAGGTGTTCTTCGAAAATTTGGGATGTGATTGTCCGATCATAAGGAAGACTATAGATCTCCTTGATAAATAAAATAACTTCTGCATAATCTCCATTTAAGAGTTTTTCCTTAATACGCAAAACTTCTTTTATTCTTGACTTCATAAAAGAAATAATACTTGCTACTTCCCAAATTAAAATAAGATAACTTAACCAGAATAGATTTTGCCATACAATAATTATCAAAAAAGCAACCAATAAAATTATATTGATGTTTGCAAAGATAAAGAAATGACTTTTATAACGATTTTGAACATATGTCTGAAAAAGCTGAATACTATTTTTTCGACTATTTTCAAATTTTGACATTTCTAACCCATTGACTACGACACTAAAGTCAGCTTGATGCTTATTTCGTTTACGTTTTAAAAAATTAAATATGTTAATCAACACCAATAAAAGAAAAGGAACTAAAAAAATAAGTAATAAATTAACGGGTAAATATCTTGAAAAATAAAGTGTTCCACCAAAACAAGCAATACAGATAGATAATTCTGTGAGAAAAGTTTTTTTGTATGTCATCTCCCAAAATTTTCTAGTACTCTCAGAAAACTTTTTTTCTTTGGCAAACAAGTTGGCAAAAATTAAAAAGAATAATTGACCGACACATAGCGCACAAACCAACGCTAGTATACCTTGGTTGATGCTTTGGTATTCAAACAATAGTACTAATGCATTATATAAATAAAAACTTGAAAATACAGCTACAAAACATCCAATTATGATTCTCGCAGTTTTAATCATGAATTATCACCTCTTTTATTTTTCTGCTTGTTGGCTTTCATAATCAAACGAACCTAAATCTAGACTCTTTACCATGACAGCTTCCATCAATTGATTATTTTGAGCATAATCTCCGTTTTCACTTTGACTCATTATTAGATAGATTCTGCCTTGTTTTGTATACATTGCAGAAGGCACCGTAAAAGGATTGCCACCTGACATATTTTCAATACTACTTGGAAAGTCAAGAGTGACCGTTCGCATATTTTCCCCTCCATCGTCAGAAAAATTAAAACCACCTAGCTTACTAGCATAATAAACCAAATTATCATTGTCCCAGTAGACCAAAGTAACATTAGACTGATCGAGTGACTTGGGAAAATCAGCCTCAGACCAAGTTTTCATATTACTAGAAAAAAATGTTGCATAATAATCCGTACCTAATGATTCATCCGTAGCATAGGTTACATAAACTCGGTCATTGGTTATTGAAATAAATGCCTTACCTCGAAAACCATTATATTTTAGCTTTGAATAAGACCAGTGCTTGCCTTTATCTATGCTATATAAAATTCCCGTTGAGTTTTTGCGATACCCAACAAAAGCTGTAAATTCAGGTGTAATAATATAGCTACCAGCATTAAGTGTCTCATTATATGAATTATTAGGCATTATAAATACCTGACTATAACCATTCGGAACAAGAACCTTATTTTTTTTATTATCATAGGTTACATAGAGCTTTTGATTTTCAGTAAAATATTGCATTGCACTTGTTCTTGTAGTAGTGGTTGGTAATTTCACTGCAGCATTAGAATTACTATTTATTTTTTTGGTAGTTTGCTCTTTTTTAGATGATTTAATGACTGCTCTTTTTTGAATTTTATGATTATTCTTGACTGATCTTGAATTTACAAGATTTTCAGATTTCCCTTTGTTTCCTATAAACCAACGATTTCCATGATGGTTTACATAAAAGTTTTGATTGATGTATAATGTATTATCAAAGTATGTACCAGCAAAAGTTCGTGCTACCTTTTTTATGTGCATCGCATTATTAAAAATATAGCTAACTCTGTACTTATTGTTACCTTGCCAAATTATTTGAAACTCATAGTCATACCCTAATCTATAATTGTAAGGAACTTGCCAACCTTGATAGCAATTAACGTTCTTTTTGGCAGCCATTTTCAATGCCTTATCTTTGGAATTAGCAATTACAATCTGTTCTGTTGGAATAGTAAAGCTTCGCCAAACATATTCTTGGACAACAACCACCACTGCAAAAATAACCAAATATACTGCAACTACGATTCCCCATTTTTTTAAATTCATACTCTATCCCGCCTACTTACTTCTAAATAAATTAATTTTCATTTTCTTAATTATACTATATGTAAAAAAGTAATGTACCATAAATAAGTAGTGGTTTTTGATTACCATTATGTTAAACATTGCAATTATTTCAAATTACATCTATTAACTTATTTTTTTAAATTCACTTTTTTAGAACAAAAAAGGCTTGAGCCACAACTTAACTTTGACTCAAACCTGACGCTAAACTTTTTTATTTTAATATATACATTACTCGTTAAAGAATTATCTCTTCTTCCCGATTTTCTCTAAAAAAAAGAGAAACTTTGACTGCTAAAGGCTTAACAATCGTACCTCTAACAATGTAGGCCAATATATATGAACGAATCCAAACAACTAAAACGCCGAGAATTGAAATATGTGCAAATGCACCACCAATTAACATTCCCCAAGTACTCATAGTTAGACACATAATTGTTAACATCGACCATCCACGAATTCGACCTCCACGTGCTAGCACTGCTTCGGGATTACTCAATTTTTCTGTGGCCTTATCTATAATCGCATCTGTTATTTTTGAAGCCACTAATAAATTATACGTAAATGCAATCAATATAGTTGGCATCCACCACATTAGAAAGTCCTTTACTGTTGTGACAGAAAATCCTGTAGAAAACAAATTTCCTAAAAAGCTCATAATTGATCCCATACCAAAACACATTACACCAATAAATATTATTCTTTGATTTTTAGACATTTAAACTTTCTCCCTCCAATATAGTTTACAAGTAAACTATATTAGTGATTATAAATTGATTTAGTTTATTTGTCAACCAAATTAATTTATACTATACTTTATTTTATATTTACGAAGGAGATGTCCTAATGAATACTCGTGAAATTAATCAAATTGGGCGGTATATCAGCATTATCCAAAGAAATTCTCAAAAAGCACTAAATCATCGACTAAATATTGAAGATTTAACTGCAAGCAAATCGCATCTCTTATTGTTTATAAATGACTATGAAAAAGTCACAGCACAACAAGTATCTGATCAATTGGCGATAAATAAGGGATTAGTAAGTCGTGATTTCAATGAGCTCTTACAATCTGGATACATAGCTAAATCGTTAGATTCTGTAGATCATCGTTCTTACAGAGTAACTCTAACTGAAAAAGGGAAACAGGCGTGTATACAAATAAATAAGATGATGTCAGATTGGTGGCTTGAACAATTTGAAAAGAGCAATAGTGAAAACCTTGCAATAACTTACCAAGAACTATATAAATTAGCAGTATCAATTAGTGGTAGTTCCTTGAAATATTCAAATAATTAATTACTATTTCCAAATATACGTTGAATATTGATAAAAAAAGAGGTTTAAACCGAAAGCTAACTTTCGATTTAAACCTCTAATTAATATAATTTTACTTATCTTCACTACCTAAAATACGACCCACAAATGCTGCAATCGCAGCTCCTAAAGTGGGAGCAATCAAATACACCCAATAGTGTGCTAAACCACTTCCACCAGCAAATAATGCAGGCCCTAAACTACGGGCTGCGTTCAAGGATGCACCTGTAAGATTCAGGAGAACCATAATCATCAATGATAATGTTATTCCAATTGCGACTGGAGCGAATGCAGCATTACCGTACTTGGTGCTTGTAACCATTAAAATAACTAAAACAAAAATAAAAGTAGCCAATGTCTCGATTCCAAAAGCTTGTATTGCCGATAGTTTAGTGAAATCAGTTTGCCCAAAACCATCTTTGACAAGTCCTAATGCATGAATATAAATCGATAAAACTGCTGATGCAACAATTGAACCAAGAGCTTGCGCAACAATGTAAAAAATGCCATCCTTTACATCTAAACGCTTATTAAGCATCATCGCAACGGTAACACCAGGATTAAAATGACCACCTGAAATTCCGCCAACAGCAAAGGCCATCACTGTAACTGAAAGTCCAAAGGCAAGTGCAATCGCAAGAAGGTCACCCTTCCCAATCACGACAGTTCCCGTTCCCACAAAAACTAATACAAATGTTCCAATAAATTCTGCAAGGTATTTTCTCATCAATTCTCTCTCCTCTTTCTAAAAAATAACCAAAGAATAGTATATAAAAATATATATTTTGTGTAAAGTAATATGTCTTAAGAGAAAATTAATTACTGATGGAAGTTGTTATATCAAGAAATCTGCGATATTGCACTGATTTATCTAAAATTAAATTCATTGAAACAATTGGTTTTTTAGTACTGTCATCTATTTTTAATTCCTCTTGTACTATTGTTCTACCATCAATCAAACATTCACCCAGAAAATAAAAACCTAGTCCCTCAGCATCATCTTTTTTTACAAACAAATAAATTTTTCGTTTTTGATGAAGATTTGAAACGCCCTCAATCAATTTTTGAATTTCTTTTGATTGAATCTGTCTGTTACTTCTGCTATACCACTTCATTGTTTTGCTGTCTAAAAATTTATCTTGATACTTAATGCTATCGCCAATTTCCTCAGATTTTTTATATGTCACAAAAATTGGGCAACAGTCATTCGCTACTTTATAACCATAAATTGTAGACGTACAATCAGTTTCAAAGTTCAATAATCTACTTACATCTTTACGTGTATATCTTTTATATCTTGTAAAAACTTCATGAAAGTCATAATCCTTAGCATTTAACAAGCCTGTCTGTACAATATCCAAAACAAATTTTTTGAATACTTCATCTTTCAAAAAGTCGTTAAATATGTTGTCTAACAAAAATGAATTTTCTTTATATGTCACTATTGATGTTTCTCCGTAATTTTTTTGTCCTGTTTTTGTAAAGTACTCTAAACTCAAAACCCTTTTTGTAGATTCTATAACACTCTGATTAATTTGTGCCCCGTATGATTTAACTTCATTAGAAAATCTATCTACCGTTACCTTTTTATCTTTCAATAATAAGTTCAACAAGATTAATTCATGTGGCCTTTTCCCATTTAATAATTCTTTAGTTAACATTGTTAATTTTGAATTCAATTCACTTTTAAGTGGCCTATATTTTTCAACAATCTTCAAAAACTCATAATAATTTTTTAAATTTTTACTATCGGCAAAAACATTAGGATCGACTGACCCATACTTTTTAAAATCGCTAAGCATTGGTACCCTGCCCAACATTCTTTTAAGTTCAAAATATGCCTCTTTTAAATCCCCTAATGAGTCCAATTTAATATTGTTCAAAGATTCAAATATTCTTTCTTTAGCTACTTTCGTAAAACTAATCGTAGATAATCCAATTGTTGGTTGAAAATTTACATTCTCTCTTGCTATGTCCTTATTTCTACTCTTATCACCTGTAAGTGCTATTGGAATTAAATAGTTATTTTTATAATTCCCAATAAAATCAATAACTGTGACAAAGTCCTTTCCATTATATTTACGCAACCCTCTTCCTAATTGTTGTATAAAAACTATACTTGATTGCGTACTTCTCAAAAGAATTATTTGATTTACACAAGGAATATCAATACCTTCGTTAAATATATCTACAGACGTTATATATTCTATTTCACCTGTTTCTAATTTTTTTACTACTACTTCTCTTTCTTGAATTTTATTCTGACCACTCAAAGACTGCGTAGGATGTCCCATTCTTGTTAATTGCTCAGCAAGCAATTGTGCTTCTTCATTTCTACTGCAAAAAATTAGACCTTTTGCTGTGGCACCGGAAAATCCGTAATAATTGACTTGGTCCAGCACATATTTAACTCTATCTTCTGAAGCTAAATATTTCAAAGAACTATTGTCATCCACTCTTTTACCATCTACTTCAAAATCTTTCACACCAATATATTGAAAAGGCACAAGCATTTCTTCTTTTAATGCATCCTGCAAGCGAATCTCATATGCAATATTATAGTCAAATAGTTCAAAAATATTAAAATCATCAGTCCTTTCAGGAGTCGCAGTCATACCTAAAATAAACTTTGGCTTAAAATAATTTAGTATTCTTAAATATGATTTTGCACCAGTTCGATGTGCCTCATCTATTAAAATATAATCAAATTCTTCTACCCTGAACTGTTTCAAATTAGATTCCCTAGCAAGTGATTGTTCCGTTGCAAAAAGATATTTTGCGTATGTCTCATTTTTTGTTCCCGACAATATACCAAAATTTGAAGATGGTCCACCAATAACTTCCATAAAACTTTTCATAGATTTCTTTAATATTTGTTCCCTATGTACAATAAATAAAAACTTCTTGGGATTAAACTGTCTTACATCAAATGCACCTAAATATGTTTTTCCTGTACCTGTTGCAGAAATAACCAAACTTTTTTTCTCGCCTGATTTCCTTATATTATTTAATTCTACCAGTGCGTCTTTTTGCATTTTGTTTGGTTTTATTGTCGTATATCCATCAAAACTTTCTTCCTTTGTAGATGTGCTTTTGTCAATTTCGCGTTTTTGTGTTTGCTGTAATAAATCAAAAGTCTTTTGATAATCATTAATCCACTTCTCAGACAAAACTACTGACTTACACCATGTTTCATTAATATTTTCAAAAATCTGTGTAGTCAATTCAGAATTATCGTAAGAGCTAAACTTTAAATTCCATTCATAATTTTTTAATAAAGCAGAACCAGTAAAATTAGAACTTCCTAAAATGACCGTTTTATAGGACTCTTTTGAATGATTAAATATGTACCCCTTTGCATGAAACCCCTTTTTGGATGAAATTCTAACCTCAACATTTGCTATTTTCATTAATTCTCTAAAAACTTTAGGTTTATTAAAATATAAATAATCTGAAGTTAATATTCTTCCGTGGATACCAGATTCATTTAAATCAGCCATTACTGCTTTAAAGGGCACTAAAATATCCTCACTAAAGAATGCAACTGCAAACACAAATTCATTACATGTCTCTAATTCATATCGCAATTTTTCCCATACATTCTCCTCATTTGAATTACTAAGTAATGTAGGTTTAAGATTCTCATCTTCAGTATCAATTGAAAAAAAAGACTTTACATCATCTCTAGAAACACCATTCCTATCAACATAACCCTTGTATGTTGATACAGCAATACTACTTTTCTTATCCATTTTCATTGAAAAATACCTTCTGAAGATCAATTTTTAGTAACGCATCTACCACAGGTTTATCTGCTTGAGCCCAGTTAAATTTGATTAAATCTTCTTTGATGCTCCATTTAACCTTACTATGCACAGTTAAATCCAAGTTATTAGATTTAAGTCTAGCAAAAAAAACAGTCAAATTTACAGTTCCAAACTGATAAGTAAAATTAACAGCCTCTCCTATTTGATTCCCTATAATAACTTCATCATGAAATTCTTCCCTTATTTCACGTTTAAGTGCCATTTGGGGAGTTTCGCCTATCTCTACTTTCCCACCTGGGAACTCCCATAAATTACCTAATATTTTGTCCTCTTTCCTTTTCGAAACAAGAATTTTATTATCTTTTAAAATTGCTGCTCCAACAACATTTATAATCTTCATTTTTTCCCCACATTTTTTAATAACAACATCTAATTGTCCTATTTTATACTAATTCAAGCAATAACATCTTACATACCTCAATAAACCAAGAACTACTAATAATTATATTATCATATAGTGCAATTGAAATAAATTATTTACCTTTACTCAATTATCTTCTTTACATTACCTTGAAATTCAGCTATAGTCTTAGGCAAAAAGGAAGATTTTTATGACCAAGGTAAAAAATATTTTTATACTCTTCATATTTGCCATTTTGGCAACAATATTTTTTTTCTTTTATTCTGGCTCGTATATTCCACTGTCACTAGATAGTCAACTAGACAACATTATTAAAACACATGATGTAAAATTCATGCAAAAAATCGTACTTAATAAAAAAACACTAACTTTTCTCAAACATGTAAGCTCAAAGGAAAGAGTAAGAAATATCTCTGATTTTGAAGGTGGAGACAAAAATATATACCATTATGCAACAGGCATTAAAAACAAAACTATTGGGGTCGATATGAAAAAAGTTGGTTTATTGAATTGGCACATTAAAACTGTTTCAGAGGAATAAAATTCTTTAACTTCAAATCGTAATCTAAATTAAACAATTATCAGATACTTTATTGTATAATCAAATTAATAAAGGAGGAATATTATGTTAAAAATTTATTATACTGCTGATGGCGATCATCATACAATGGAGTTCAAGAATTCTGACGCCTTTGTTGCTAATTTACAACTGGAAGTACCTGCTCTTCAAGATCACTATACTGTACAAAAAGTAACTATTGATGACAAGGAAGATACAGGTTTTACAGGTAAAACAGTTGTTGATTTATATAATTATTATGCTTAATAAAAAGCGGTCAATTATAATTGTTTGAAGCTTGTTGTGCTCCAAAAATTACATAATGACCGTTTTTTTACCGATTTTCTCTAAAGTTAATAATTATTTTGTACAATTTTTTTGACTTTTTCATTTAAATAATCAATTAGCTTCGGAGAATTATTTTTGAATTCATCTATAAAAGAACCATCTTGGGGAACAATAATTCCCACCTCTTCGCCAAGAATATCTAAGACTGAAATTTGTTTATCATCAACTTTCCATTCAGCTCCCCAATAAGGACCTTCAAGTTCATCAACAATCATTGACCTTATATTTTCAAGAATTGACTCAAGAATCACTTCTCTTTCGGTAACAATTCGATTATTAGAAAGGTACCATGCCAATTTTATCTCGATTTCCTTCATATTGATTGGAACTAACTTGCTTGTTTCATCCATTCTAACCACTCCTAGCATATTAATGAATTACTAGCTTACTACATAGCAATTATATGATGTTCTTTTAAATTACGCTTGATTGGTGCTTGAGTTAAACAAACCAATGATTTTAAAATTCCTCTTAGATTACTCTTAGATTAATAAGTGTTGGTGCTAACGCTACACATATAATTCTAAAATCTGTACTCACACACGCTGTTATATTTAAACTCTCTCCCAATAATACTTAAACAAATCAAGGATTGTCTTTCCTTCAAAATCAATTACTTCCTCATCATTTATTGTTACCTTAAACACCTCATACTCATCTTGCAACTCTGGATCATCAACAAGTAAACTTCCTACAAAATCACTTGGTTTTTCAAATTCAATTTCTTTATTGTCATAATCTGCCTTGTAATAAATTTTCATCATTTTCTATCAACTTCCTTTCATCCCTACCAATTATACACTATTCGCCAATTAGATTACCCCTCAAAAAATTCATTCTTTTCATATTTTTTTTAATAAAAAACCAAATTTCCTCCTCACAAAAAAATATTTCTTACGTTACTATCATAACTATATAAAATATAAGGAGGAATTCAAAATGGCAGCAACAGATCGTGGAACCAAAAAAATTCTACTAATTGGAACAATTGTGTTACTAATAGCTGGTACAAGTGGTGGAATTGGATATTACTTTGGAGCACATAATTCACAACCTAGTTTTCAAATGGGCAAAAATATGAAAAGTATGCCTAACGGTAAGAAGCCCTCTTCAAAGAATTTTAAAAACTAATTATCGTTTAACTAAAAAAGAGAATTCCATAAATTCAATTTTAAAAAATGATTTTATGGGGTTCTCTTACTTTTTTAACTTTCAAATCTGATAGTTATTGCATTACCGTTGATATTTACTTTTCGCTAGCTTAATCATAATGATTCACTACTCTACCACAATTTTTTCAACTTCATTATTTTCTTTGATACTTTTTTTACTATCATGATTTCTCCAATTTACAGCCAAAACTGAACCAGAAATATTATGCCAGATGCTGAACACCGTCGATGGAATTGCAGCGGCTGGTACAAAATACTTTAGGGCAAGTGTTGCACCAAGGCTTGAATCTTGCATCCCAACTTCGAAAGTAATTGCTTTTCTTTGTGGCGTTTTTAACTGAATTAATTTTGAAAATAAGTACCCAAGCCCATATCCTGATAGGTTATGCAATATTACAACGGGAATTACTAAGAATGTCTGTGCCGTCAACAATTCTGCATGATTAGCTGAAATAACCGCACCGATAATTAATAAAATAGCTAACTGCGAAACTAAAGGCAACAATTTGGTTATCCATTCAATTTTATTTTTAAATAAACTGTGCACTAATACTCCTAATAAAATTGGAACCAAAACAATTTTGACTGTACTTAAAAATAATGAAAAGGCAGGGATATCAACATATTTTCCAGCAAATAATAATAGCAAACTTGGTATTGCCACAGGAGCTAATAAAGTCGAAAAAGTTTCGATTGAAACGTCTAAAGCAACATCTCCACCTGCTAAATATGCCATAACACTTGAAGAGGTTCCGCTAGGACATGACCCTACTAAAATAACTCCTGCAGCAGTCGCTCCTTTTAATTGAAAAATCAGGCATAAAACCCAAGCAATTGTTGGCATAATTAGATAATGTGCGACGGTTCCTGCAATTACTGGAAATGGCTTTTTTGCAATTCTTTCAAAATCTTTAAATCTTAGAGTAAGACCCATGCCAAATAAAATCACACCCAAAAGATAAGAAATATTAGGAATAATCCATGTACTGGTTTTGGGCAAAAAATAATTAAAAATTACCCAAAATACTATTGCCACTGTAAAATATTTCCCTACAAATTTACCAAATTTTTCTACTTTTGCCATGCAAATCATTCCCCCTATATTTTAAAACAATTCACTTACATCTTTCATTACACCGCCAGTGTTTGCAGATGTTACTAGATATTGATATCTAGCAAGGTACCCACTCTTAACTTTTGGCACGAATGGTTTAAGTTCTTTTCTTCTTTTTTCAAGTTCTTCATTTGTTAAATCAACATCTAATGTACGTTTTACTAAATCAATTGTAATATTATCATCGTCTTTTATAAGCGCTATCTCTCCACCAGCTGCTGCTTCTGGTGAAACATGACCCACACATATTCCGTGCGTTGCCCCAGAAAAGCGGCCATCAGTAATCAAGGCAACATCTTTTCCTAAGCCACGGCCAATTAAATGCGAAGTTGGATTTAACATTTCGGGCATCCCTGGTCCCCCTTTTGGCCCCTCATATCTAATTACAACAACATGTCCAGCCTTTACAAGTCCCGAATCTATTCCATCCACAGCTTCATCATGTGAACTAAAACAAATTGCTTTACCTGTGAACTTAGAAATATCCGGATCTACTCCTGCAACTTTTATTACTGAACCATCCTTAGCAATATTCCCGTATAAGATTGAAAGTCCCCCCACCTCTGAATATGGGTTCGAAAGTGGTCTAATTACTTCTGAATTTAACACTTTAGCCCCTTCATTATTTTCTCGTAGCGTCCTACCAGTAACTGTGACTCTTTCTGGATGAAGAATCCCACCTTTTTCTATTAGTTCGTTAACTATAGCTGGTATTCCTCCAGCATTTTGTACATCCTCCATTGTCCAAGCAGATGAGGGCGCAATTTTTGCCAAATGTGGTGTTTTTGCAGCAATATTATTTACATCTTTTTGAGAATATTTCACTCCTGCTTCATGTGCAATCGCAAGTGTATGTAAAACCGTGTTAGTAGAACCACCCATTGCCATATCTAACGCAAAACAATCATCAAAGGCTTCTTTTGTCATCACATCACGCGGTTTCAGACTTTTCTTTACATTTTCGATTACTTGTCGAGCTGCTACTCTTACCAACTCTCTTCGCTCTTTTGAAACCGCCAGCAAAGTCCCATTATATGGAAGTGCCATCCCTAATACTTCCATTAATGAATTCATCGAATTTGCAGTAAACATCCCGGCACAAGAACCACATGTTGGACAAGCAGTTCGTTCAAGTTCTAAAAAATCTTCTTTAGTCATTTTCCCATCTTTAAAAGCACCCACAGCCTCAAAAACGGTTGATAATGTCGTAGCTCTCCCTTTTTTATCTAGCCCTGCTTTCATCGGTCCGCCCGAAACAAAAACTGAAGGTAAATTCGTTCTTGCAGCAGCCATCAACATTCCTGGTGTTATCTTGTCACAATTTGGAATAAATAATGCACCATCAAACCAATGCGCATTTAAAACTGTTTCAGCTGAATCAGCAATAATTTCGCGACTTGGCAAGGAATATCGCATTCCAATGTGACCCATAGCAATCCCATCATCAACTCCAATTGTGTTAAATTCAAAAGGAATTCCTCCAGCTTTTCTAATCTCCTCTTTTGCAATATCTGCTAGTTCACGTAAATGAACATGTCCTGGAATAATTTCAACATATGAATTAACAATTGCAATAAATGGTTTATTCATATCTTCTGGAGACTTAACTTGTCCGGTTGCATATAATAAACTGCGTCCAGGTGCTCGATCAGCTCCTCTGGTAATCGTGTCACTTCTTTTTTTTATATCACTACTGTCAATCGAAAAATTCAATGTATTCTCTTTCAAAATCATCCCTCCTAGATAAACAAAAAACCACCGTGCAATAATTGCGCGGTGGTTTTTACTGATCCTTTAATCTTAGCCAAGCCAAAATTTTCCAGTCATAAAATCACGCGCACACATGATAATAACTAGAATAATGACTGCAATGTTCACAAATTGGCTGTTAAGAATTAGCATCAGTTTTTCCTCTTTTCTAAACTAAAGATTAGCAATAAATTAAAATTAAAAGTATTTTTGATATCAAAAATTAATTATCGATGAAATTATAATAAATCTATCATTTAGAATAGTCAACAACTATTTAAAAAAATTACAAACTAATAAAATCTGTTAAAAAAACTATCTATGCTAGCGTAGCGATAACTAACAATATTTTTACTCTATAATTGATAAAAAAAGAGAGCTAGGATAAATAAATATCTATCCTAATTCTCTTTTAACTTGTTTCCTAGTATAAAGAATTAAATCTATTTCAAACAAATGGTCGACCACCTGCTAAAACAAACCCAATAATGCCCACGATAATTATCAACAAAATCAACAAAAATTTCAGCGAGCCCTTCATCTTTTTTTCATTACTAAAATATATTTCACAAAAAGCAATCAGTCCAACTGCAAGTAAAACCTTGATTATTGCTAAAAATGGACTTGTCATCCATGCATATTTGAAAAGAAATATACCGCTTATAATTGCAACTATATAACAACAACGTGCAATCATTTTTACTACTTTATTTGTTTTTTCTTTAACACAAATCACATAAATCACTATTGATAACAATAGGATCCAAGAAAATAGGTGCATAAATAACCAAAACATCTCATCACTTCCTACTTCGAATTAATATAACAACTCTATTGTAGTTTATAATTTTTCAAAATGCATTAAGAAAAGCACCTATTTCAGTGATTATTAATTGTTATATCTATTTCCAGTATGCTCTTGTGTAATCAGCAAAACCGGCTGTATGATAAATTACGCCACTCAAGCCACTTTGAACCAAGTGATCTTCTTTAACATAGTAAAGTGGAATAATTCCTGTATCCTTTTGCAATTGCTTTTGTGCATCACGCAGATTTTCCCAATAGGCTTTTTGAGTCTTAGCAACCTGTGCATTAGCAATATATTCATCAAATTTAGAACTTGAATATTTACCAGGATTCATTGAATTATTTGTTGTCAAAATTCCAAGATAATTAATCGGATCAGCATAATCAGCCAACCAATACCAAAGGCTTAAATCAAAATCGCCCGCTGTCTTTTTATTGGACAGTGATTTTGCCGGTAAATCTTGAACTTTCACGTTCACTCCAGTTAATTTACTCTGGACTGCACTTTGAATATATTCAGCGACCTTCTTTTGTGTCTCAGTATCTTCAGCAATCAGATTAAGCGTTACAGAAGACTTCCCAATTTCAGATAGTCCCTCTTTCCACAATTTTTGAGCCTCTTTGACATTTGCTTTAGTCGAAGTAGCTGTCTCAGTACTAAAGTCTTTACCCGTAATTGGATCCTTGGCTGTCTTGGGACTTACAAAACTTCCAGCAGCACTTGACCCATCTCCTAAAACTTTTTGCGTTAATTCCTCACGATTTATCACCAACGAAATAGCTTTACGTAATTTTTCATTTGCTAAAACCGAACCGGAACGTTGATTAACCTGTAAGTAATAGGTCCAAGCTCGACTAACTTTCTTAAGGTTTTTATTATTTTGCAATCCTTGTGCAACAACCCCTGAAACAGTTGCATCGTCTAATTTATTAGTCTTGAAAAGATTATAAGCAGTATTGTCATCTTTTACAGTTGCATAATTAATTTTAGTTAACTTAACTTTATTTTTTGCATAATAATAGTTGTTTTTAACCAAGGTGTATGAATCATTTACCCCGGTCCATTTTGTAATTTTAAATGCACCATTTGAAACTGTATTTTTTGCATTTGTAGCATATTTTTTTGTCCCTACTTTTTGAACAAAAGACTTATCCTGTGGTAAAAAAACCGGCATTGTCACTAGTTTATTAAAAGACTGCATTGGATGTTCCAAATTAATCTCTAATTTATACTTGCCTAAAGCCTTAATTCCCAAATTATCTGGTGACATTTTACCGGCGACAATCGCATCAGCATTCTTAATTCCACTAAACACATAAGTATAAACAGGATTATTTGCAGGATCAACCGAACGTCTCCATGAATAAACAAAATCAACTGCAGTAACTTTGTCTCCATTAGACCACCTTGCATCTTTTCGTAATTGTATCGTATACGTTTTACCATCATTTGTTGGCTTAACAACTGTCTTCGCAATTGCTGGTACTACTTCATTTTTCGTATTTAACTTATAAAGTCCCTCATCTAAATTGGTCAAAGTCGAAAATTCAGACATTGTGGCTTGGTTAGTGTTATCTAAAGTTGTCAATTCAGACGTCTGCATCAAGTTTAATACTGTCTTTTGTTTCGAATCGCTCTTTTTTGAAGAACAGGCACTTAAAAATAATAATCCTATTACTATAGGAATAGCTAACTTCCCAATTTTTCTTACCATCATATTCTCCATTCTTTATTATTCTTGCTCGAAATTAAAAGTAAACTTGACACCCGCCTCCAAAGTTTTATGAACTGTACATTGCGCTAAAGTTTCTTCTATAAAATCTTCCTTGTCTTTGCCTTCAATATCAGCTCTAAAAGTTATGTTGACTGCAATTTCATCTACTTCTGAAGTCCCATCATCGTGTTTTGCAACATTTCCAATCGACTTTATGTCAAATTTTTCAAGCTTTATTCTATGCTTTTTAGCAACTGACTGTGCCGTAATTGTCAAACAACCATTGACGGCTCCTATCAGATATTGGACAGGATTGGGGCCTGCGTCTGTTCCACGTACAGTCGTTGGCTCATCCATTAAATAACGATGTACACCTGCTTGTGCTCCAACTTGATAGCCAATATTTCTGATACTTGAATTAACAATATATTTTCCCATAGTTTATTTCTCCTTTTTTAATTTGTAATTATGATAAGTATACACTGCGATTAAAAAATAATCTCACTGATTTTTAGCCAATCTTTCCAAAAAAATCATTTACAAAATGTAAGTATTATCATGATATAGTATCCACAAAAAAATAACAATCCTTAGTTATAACTCTAAAAAATTATATACTGATATTAAATTATTTATTGTAAAAATGCACGTGATATTAATATTCCGAATTTATACACCCTATGCTTGAATTTAGTCATTTTAGACTAAACCACTTTTCTATGATAACGTTTTCTAAAGTGATAGAATAAATGTGTAAATTCTTAACTTTTGAAAGGAATGTTGTAGCAATGGAAAATATCATTTTTACACTCGAATTCGATAGTGACCAAAGTAATGAAACAACTAATGAATATCTTGCAAAAGGATGGCAGCTTCTACACGTAGGTCAAAAGTCATACATAGATTCTTCTGGTAATCTTCTATGCAATACCTCCTATGTAATAGGCGCAACACAACAAGTTTATGATGCATGGAAAAAAGAGCAACTACAATTACGACAAACTGCACTTCGTGTGAAAGACTTTGTAATCTCAAATGACAATGGTAACTTTTAACAGATAAATCACCAAGAATTTAAAAAAAGTAAGGTTAGTTTCCATTTTAACCTTACTTTTTTTAGCCCTTGCTCCCCTTCGTTAACTTATGGCTATTTACATCAAATACGTCTTTAGAACAGGCATTGACCAACAACTTTTTTAATAGACTTAATTAAATTAATATGTTTACTCTCAATTTGCATCCTTTCGAACATCGCAAACTATATCAATATAATTAGCTTACTATTTTCTCATTTTTCATTTCTTTTTACGCAACTAATACTAAAATATGTTGCGCAAACTACATTAGCCGTATTAAAATAATAATTAAAGATTCAGATAAAATTCTTAGGATAAATATTATTAATTAAAAGCACATACTAAATTGACAACGTCCTATCTTTCAGAAAAGGTAACTTGCACCCGACTATAGTAACACTAGAGAATTTTCTAACGTGAAGTTAGGCAATTCAATTTTGCTAATATTTTCTCAGTTTCTGCTGATTATCTTCTGCGGAATTGTTTTTATGAATCTCAGGACAAGAATCTGCTAAAAAAGTTTTTCGACAAAAATCTTGAAAAATGACTCATGACATTGCGAAACCAATCAGTAAATATCAAGAAAAACTAAAACATATTTTACATGTAATCATAGGATTAGCACTTTGTTTTACACAATAGAATTAAAAATTATTATTTGATTAGTAGAATTACAAAAAGAAAAAATAGAAACCAAAGCAAATAGTTTAGCAATTGCTTTGTTAGAAAAGTTAATGTTCGATGGATTTGACGTGTCGTATGAATTCTTTTTATAACTTAACTAGTCCAAAACTGATGACTTAAAAAGCTGAAAATTTAGGGGGAATTGTTTATGAATAATGCATATTTGTTGAGTCAACTCACAAATGAAGAACGTTTACTCGTTAATTCAGAGATAGAGAAAAGAAAGAAGAATACAGTCGTAGCATACTTATTGTGGTTCTTTTTAGGAACAGTTGGTGGCCATAGATATTATTTTGGAAAAATTGGTAGTGCTATTGCTATGACCTTGATTACAGTATTAACTCTCGGATTTGGTGTAATCATTACGGGTATTTGGGCTATTATTGATGTTTTTTTTATTAATGGTTGGCTTCGTGAAGACCAAGACCGAATTGAGAATGGGCTTTCTCAAGAATTACTTTCACGTAGAAGTAATACATCTACAAATAATGAATCTGTTGTAGATAGCAACTCAGTTAAAGATAAATAGCACTTAAAAATTAAATATGTCAAAAAAGGTAACGATATATATAAATTATAAAAAACCATTCTATAAAAGAATTTGGATTGTTATAGTTATTGTTCTTATAAGTTTGTAAATGTAAAATCAGATACTTCTATGTAACCTATTGCCCTTTCAGGGGGCTTTTTTTTACACATAAAAATTTTAAAAAACCACAAACGTTAATATAACAACGCTTGTGGCTAGTCTTACTCGTTTAACCAACAGACCCTTCCATTTGGTATTCAATCAATCGATTAAGTTCAACTGCATATTCCATTGGGAGTTCTTTCGTAAATGGTTCTACAAAGCCCATGATAATCATCTCTGTGGCCTTTTCTTCGGTAATACCACGACTCATTAGATAATAAAGCTGTTCTTCTGAAATCTTCGAAACTTTCGCCTCGTGCTCCATTGAAACATTCCCATTCTTAATCTCATTAAATGGAATTGTATCACTTGCACTCTTTTCATCAAGAATAATTGTGTCACATTCTACATGTGAAAATGAACCATCACTTGTGCGACCAAAGCGAACCTTACCACGATAATCAACACGACCGCCGTCTTTGCATAATGACTTGGAAACAATCGAGCTCGAAGTATTCTTCGCATTATGAATCATACGCGCTCCGGTATCAGAAACAATATCCTTTCCAGCGAATGCAATTGATAACATTGTTCCTCTTGCACCTTCACCATTCATATAGACACTTGGATATTTCATTGTCACTTTTGATCCAAGATTCCCATCTACCCATTCCATCGTTGCATTTTCTAGTGCTTGTGCACGTTTAGTTTCCAAACTATATACATTGTCAGACCAGTTTTGAATTGTTGTGTATCGACAGTAAGCATCTTTTAATACATTAACTTCTACAACCGCTGCGTGTAAACTATCTTCGGAATAATTTGGTGCCGTACATCCCTCGACATAATTCACACTTGCACCCTCATCAACAATAATTAATGTCCGCTCAAATTGGCCACTGTTTCCTGCATTAATTCTGAAATAACTTTGAATTGGAACTTCTGTTCTTACACCTTTAGGCACATAGATAAAAGTTCCCCCAGACCAAACTGCTGAATTAAGCGCTGCAAATTTATTGTCTGCTGGAGGAATTAATTTACCAAAGTATTGCTTAACTAATTCAGGATATTGTTGTACGGCTGAGTCAGTATCCATAAAAACAATTCCTAATTTTTCAAAATCTTCTCGCATATTATGATATACAACTTCTGATTCATACTGCGCAGAAGATCCTGCTAAATACTTACGTTCAGCTTCTGGTACTCCCAAACGATCAAAAGTCTTTTTGATATCCTCAGGTACATCTTCCCAATTCCGAGCAATCCCATTACTATCACGTCTAAAATAATTAATACGATCTAGATTAAGCGGTGATAAATCAGGACCAAAATCGGGCATCTCCATTTGTTCATAACGTCTAAATGACTTTAGTCGAAAATCCAACATCCAGTCGGGCTCATTTTTTGCAGCAGAAATTTGACGAACAATCTCTTCATTCAAGCCTTCTCCAGTTGTTAAAATTGGCTGGATATCATCCTTAAAACCATATTTATATTCGCCACCTAAACCAAGTGTAGTCGCATCTGCCATATTGTTCCCTCCTATAATGTATAATCAGTCATGTCTCATAAAACCAATTGTTGACTCTTTATTACCATTTTCGATTGCTTGATAAATTGCTTTCCAAGCTAATGTTGCACATTTTATTCTAGCTGGAAATTGAGCTACACCTTCAAGAATCGTAGCATCTCCAAGAATTTCCTCAACATTTTTAGTACTTTCACCAGTTACCATCTTCGAAAAGGTCATTACCATCTGTTCTACTTGAATTGGTGTTTTTCCAATTACTTCATCAGTCATCATACTCGCCGAAGCTTGACTAATTGTACACCCAGATCCCGAAAAAGCCACATCGGAAACTTTGCCAGCTTGCATGACCACCTGGACAGTAAGAACATCCCCACATGTTGGATTCCTTAATTCTAATTGATGATCAGCGTTTTCAAGTGTCCCATGATGATGTGGATGAGAGGCATGTTCCAAAATCATTTGTCTGTATAAATTATCTAGTCTAGACAATCCCATTATTAAAGAACTCCTTTGTCGCTTTGATTGCTTCTATCAACTTTTTCCCATCTGCAACTGTATTATAAACATAAAAACTTGCACGTGCTGTTGCTGCAACATTTAAATATTCCATTAAAGGCTGTGCACAATGGTGGCCTGCCCTAATTGCAACACCTTCCATATCAAGAGCAGTTGCTACATCATGTGGATGCAATCCTTTCAAGTTAAAAGAAATAATACCTGTTCGTTTTTCCGGATCTAATGGTCCATAAATTTCTATTCCTTGAATATTTAGCATTTCAGGCAATACATTAGCAATCAAAGTCTTTTCATAACTTGCAATATTTTCCATACCAATACTTTCAAGATAATCAATTGCTGCTCCTAATCCAATAACACCAGCAATATTTTGAGTACCACCCTCAAATTTCCAAGGCGCCTTCTTATAAGTTGTCTTTTGAAGCTGCACCCAATCAATCATCTCACCGCCAAATTCAAGGGGCGGCATTTTATCTAACAATTCACTTTTTCCCCAAAGAATTCCAATTCCAGTTGGTGCCATCAATTTGTGTCCAGAAAATGCAAAAAAATCAATTCCCAGTGCTTGAACATCAATTTTCATGTGTGGTGTAGATTGTGCTCCATCAACCACCATAATTGCACCATGCAGATGTGCAATTTTAGTAACTTCCGCAATTGGGTTAACAGCTCCTAAAACATTCGATGCATGTGCAAGCGAAACAATTACAGTCTTATCTGTAATTTGCTTATATGCACTATCCATATCCAACTGACCATCAGGGAGCAAATCAATATATTTTAAAACGGCACCCTTTTTTTTTGCGAGATTTTGCCAGGGAACAAGATTACTATGATGTTCCATATAGGAAATAACAATCTCATCTCCCGGCTTTAAAAAAGTCTCACCATAACTAGCTGCAATCCAATTCAATCCCTCAGTTGTACCTTTTGTATAAATAATTTCCTCTTCACTAGATGCATTAATAAAATGAGCAACTTTCTTCCTAACAGCTTCAAATTGAGCAGTTGCTCGTTCAGCAAGTGTATGAACACCACGATGGACATTAGCATTATCATGATAATAATAATTTGTAATTGCCTCAACAACTGCGCGCGGCTTTTGTGTAGTTGCTGCATTATCAAGATAAACCAACTGCTCGTCATTTACCTTTTGTTGTAAAATTGGAAAATCCTCACTAAGATTATTCATCTTTTTGGCCATCGACAAGCTTCCTTTCGATTGTAACCTTTAATTGTTCTTCAATTACTTTAGAGGGAATTGCTGCCAATACAGGCCCCAAAAAGCCTCTAATTACTAATCTTTCAGCAACTTTCTTTGGTAATCCTCTGCTCATCAAATAATAAAGTTGTTCCTGATTGACACGCCCAACACTAGCTGCATGACCGGCCGTAACATCATTATCGTCAATTAACAATATTGGATTAGCATCACCTTTAGCCTTGGTTGAGAGCATCAAAACACGACTTTCTTGTTGCGCATCAGCACCTTTTGCTCCTTTAATGATATGACCAATTCCATTAAATGTAAGCGTTGACCGTGATAAAATTACCCCATGTTGCAGAATGTGCCCAATCGTATGTCGCCCAATATTTGTAACACGTGTATCAATTCCTTGGACCTGTTTACCAGTTGAAATTGCAACGACTTTGACCTCCGAATGAGCTCCATCACCAACTAAATCAGAATCAAAATCTCCAACAATATTACCATCATTCATCATACCCATTGACCAATCAATCTTGGAATTTCTTTCGAGGTATCCTCTACGATTAAGATAAGTTGTGGTGTTTGCGCCCAAGCGATCCACACTTGCAAATTTAATATGACTATCTGCCTGCGCGATAACTTCAACGATAATATTGGCTGTTGTTTTTTCAGAGCCAACCGTCATCAAATTTTCAAGATAGGAAAATTCACTATTACTATCAACCACCAAAATAACATGATGTACATAATCGTTTTTTTGTGTTGAATCTTGAACAAAATAAGTAGTTAGTGGTTCCTTAACAACCGTGTTTTTAGGTACATAAATAAACAATCCACTTGTCAAATTAGCAACATGTTGTGCAGTTAATAAATCTTCATCAAATTTTATAGCTTTTTGCATGAAATATTTTTGAACTAAGCCACTATGTTTCTCAAGTGCTTCTTGCCAGTCACAAATAACTACACCTTGTTCTTCAAAAGTTGTGAGCCCACTTTTCTGAAGCGTATCTTGCCCCAATTGGACAACAAGATGTTTAGCATCTTCAATTGGTAAATCATCTAAAAGTTCAGCATTTGAAGAAACTTTCTTCAACTTTTCTTTTAACTGAATCGGCCATCTATGATACCTAATTTTCTCAAAATTTGGTAATTCAAGTTTTGGTTGTGACTCTAATGCTTTAACTCTTATATCAGTAAACCACTTTGGTTCAGTTACACTCTTTGCATAACTTTTAATTTCAGGATAATTCTCAAATTCAACCGTCATAATTCACCCCATCTCTATGCATCTTCATCAACAAGCTTGATATCTAATCCAAGCTCATCTCTCAAACCTGCATAGCCCTCATCTTCAAGTCTCTTCGCAAGTTCAGGCCCGCCTTGTTTAACAATTCGGCCACCCATCATTACATGAACCACATCTGGAACAATATAATTCAATAAACGTTGATAATGAGTAATAATTAAAGAACCAAATTCTGGTCCTCTCATCTTATTAACTCCACGCGAAACAACCTTTAGTGCATCAATATCTAATCCTGAATCAATTTCATCAAGAATAGCAAACTTCGGTTTAATCATCATTAATTGCAAAATTTCATTTCGCTTTTTTTCACCGCCGGAAAATCCTTCGTTAAGATATCGATCTGCCATTTCTTCAGTCATATCTAAGACAGACATGGTTTCATCCAATTGTTTCAAAAAACTTCTAATAGAAAGCGCATCATCTTCTGGTCTACGAGCATTAATTGCTCCTCTAATAAATTCTGCATTTGTTACTCCAGGAATTTCAGCTGGATATTGCATTGCCAAAAATAATCCTGCACGCGCACGTTCATCTACTGGCAACCCAAGAATATTCTCGCCATTCAATAAAACTTCACCTTGAGTAACCTTATATGCCGGGTGACCCATGATAGCTTCTGAAAGAGTCGATTTTCCCGTTCCATTTGGCCCCATGATGGCATGAATCTCGCCGGTCTTCATCGTCAAATTGACACCTTTTAAAATGTTTTTCCCTTCAATTGATACATGTAAATCTTTTATCTCAAGTGTTGACATCATCAATTCCTCCAATTTAGAACACACTCTAATTTTATCTTAATTGCGAATCGTTTTCAATTAGAAAATACATCAGTTTTTAATTTTTATTAATAACTAAAAAAACAAATAATCAGCTTTTACTACTACAACCATTCTTTTTCATAGACATCAACTTTAAATCCGCAAGTAAAATGATTGTCTTCAATCATTAAAGGTCTTTTAATTAATTTGCCATCATTAGCAAGTAACTCGCTAGCCTCTTCAGCACTCATTGATGAAACTTTATCCTTTAACCCCAACTCACGGTAATGAATTCCACTTGTATTAAAAAAATATCTGAGTGGGTAATTTCCTTCCTTAATTAACTTCAATAGTTCTTCCTTTGTTGGTGGTGTACCTACAATGTCGATTTCCTCAAAAGTAACATTATTTTGGTTAAGCCAATTTCTTGCTTTTGCACAAGTACTACAGCGATTGTAACAATACATTTTTTTCAATTTAGCCAACCCCTTCTTTGTTCTAAAAATTATTATAGTACAAGACCTAATTTGAAAAAAGTCTAGTAATCTAATATATACATTTAAAAATTGTTAAAATTACTTCTACTTTGCTTTTGTTTGTCACAAAAATATTTTAGCTAAGAGAAAAAGACTGGACTAGAATTTTCATCCTAACTCAGCCTCTTAGCAAGAGAACATTAACTTACTCAGTTCATCAATTTTTTAATTATCTCACGTCATATTTTTAACGTGGTCAATGAAAATCCTTACTGTTGCTAAACATATAACTCTTATTGTGATATCTCATAGACATTATTATTCCAACACCTATCATATTACCAATTAGCGATGAACCACCTTGGCTTATAAATGGTAGTGGAATCCCCGTCAAAGGTAATAGACCAATACTCATACCAATGTTCTCAAAAACGTGGAATAAAACCATCATAATAACACCAGTTGAAAGATACGCATAAAATTCATTCTTTGTATCAAAAGTAACCTGAATCATTTGAAAAATTAATAACAAGTATAAAAATATTAAAACACACCCACCAATAAAGCCAAAGTTTTCTCCGATTACTGAAAAAATCATATCTGACTCTCGGACCGGAACATATACATTAGATACATCAAAGCCCTTTCCAAGTAACTTTCCCGAACCAACTGCTTTCATACTTTGCCACAATTGATAACTCGTAGAAGATGTATTAGCAGATGGATTTAACCATGCTTCAATACGATCAAATTGATACGTCTTGAATCCAATTTGTTCAAGAACATCTCTTCCATATATCACTAAAACAATCGCGGTCGTTCCTAAAAAACCACCTGCTATTGCTATTGGTGCAATAATCTTCCATGTTATTCCTGAAACAATTACAACACCACCAAAAATCGCAAAAAAAACAAGCATTGTTCCAAAATCATTTTGCAACTTCAATAAAACTGCAATTGGCAATGTCCAAGCTACCATTTTAAATAATAACTTCCAATCACTATTTGATGTATGTTCAATATATTCGTTATTGTGCTTAGAAACCACACGTGCCAACATCATTATATATGCAGGTTTCATAAGTTCAGATGGTTGAAATGTCAAACTACCAATTGCAAACCAACTTTTAGCCCCTGTACTATTAAAATATGCACGACTATATAAAAATAACACAGACACTAAGAGAAATATCCCAACTCCATATGCGATTGGAGCTAACTTCCAAAGTTGTTCGGCATCAAATTGCATAATGATTATAACTGCAACAATTCCAATTGCATACCAAACTACCTGCGTCAATATCATTTTTGTAACACTTGATGTGCTTGTATCGTGACTTGCAGCAACATATATCGAAGCAATTCCGATTACAGCTAATACTAAAACTGAAAAAATAATTCCATAATCAATTCTAGCATCTTTATTATCTGCTCTTGTTAACTGTCTTTCAGTCAATTCTTCACCTTCCTTACCATTACATCAAAAAATTCTAATTTGCCCGATGAAGATGGTAATCACGAATCAATAAATTAACAGCCTCGTCATGTGAACTAGTCTTAAATGTCTCTCCATTTGGGAGCAAGGCGACAAAACCCCGTTCAGAAATTTTTATTTTTCCAAGGCTGTGTGACCCTACAGTTAATACAATTTCTGTTTTCCCATCTACAATTTGTTCATTTTCCTTTATCTCAATACTTTTTTCTTTACGTGACACTAGCTTCCTCCCATTTTTTAAATATCCAAATATTATTTGTTATTCTTAAACTAACTACATAACTTCATAAATCATCTTGTATCATTATTACGCCTCAAACTAAACTTCTTTGGAACTGGATCATATCCTCCTTTAACAAAAGGATGACATCTTAATATTCTAAAAATCCCCATCAACGAACCCTTAATTGCTCCATGAATTTGGATTGCTTGAATCATATAATTTGAACAAGTAGGATAATAGCGACAGCTTGGCGGAAAAAAAGGGGAAATTCCTTTTTGATATCCGCGTACAATTAAAATTATCAGCCGCTTCATCAAGAAATTATCCCCCTTAAATCATAATTATTTCTTATTTTTTTCTATATGTTCTAATAAGAAACCTGTCCCCATTGCGACATCATCTAACGGTGAATCTGCAACCATCACTGGAACTTTTAAATGCTCAGAAAATAGTTGATCTATCCCATCAAGTAATGCACCACCGCCAGTCAAAACTATCCCACGGTCAATAATATCAGCAGATAATTCTGGTGGTGTTTGCTCAAGAACATCCTTTGCTGCATCAATTACAGACATCATTGTGTCATGAAGTGCACTTTCAATTTGATTAGAAGACAAAGTAATAGTACGCGGTAACCCGTTTACCACATCGCGTCCTCGTACCTCCATTTCTTCATTCCGATGATCTGCCAAAACAGTTCCAATTTCAATTTTAATTTTTTCAGCTGTACGTTCACCAATTTGAAGACCTTGACTCTTACGAGTATATGTCATAATATCAAAATTCAACCTATCTCCAGCCACCCTCAAAGAACGGCTTACCACAATGTCACCTAGCGAAAGAACTGCTATATCACTAGTTCCACCACCAATATCAATTACCATACTACCATGTGGTTGGAAAATATCTAGTCCTGCACCGATAGCCGCTACTTTGGGCTCTTCTTCCAAATAAACATTCCCACCACCAGATTTTTCTGCGGCTTGCCTAATAGCCTTGCGCTCAATCGAAGTTGTGTTCGTTGGGCAGCAAATCAAAATACTTGGTTTAGACATAAATCCTTTTACATTAAGTTTTTTTATAAAATATGAAAGCATCTGCTCGGTCATATCAAAATCAGCAATTACACCATCCTTCAATGGTCGAATTGCACGAATGTTATTAGGAGTTCTTCCGACCATCTTGTAGGCTTCTGATCCAACAGCCAATACCCTTCCTGTTCGAGTATCGATTGCAACTACTGATGGTTCATTCAAGACAATCCCTTTGCCCTTTAAATTAATTAAAACATTAGCAGTTCCCAAGTCAATACCAATATCTTTAGCCATAGCTATTCTCCTTTAAAAATTATATGTAGTGTTTTACAAGCAAGGCTAGACTTAATTTGCTCTACAAAAAACCTATCATATTATACCACAAACGTTCTTCTATCTGAATATCGAATTACATCAAATTAAAAATAAAAAACAGTAAAGACAAGCACTTAAATATGATACTCAGAAAGTTGTTCTTTATTTACCACAACTACGTCAGACTCATCAACTCTTTTGATTTCAGCACCTAAAGAAGCAAGTTTTTGATGAAAATGGTAGTATCCCCGATCTAAATATTTAAGATGCGTTACCTGTGTATATCCAGTTGCTGCTAACCCTGCAAGAATTAATGCAGCAGCAGCTCTCAAATCAGTCGCAGCAACTTCAGCTCCATGCATCTTAGCTGGACCATGTATAAGTGCAGAGTTTCCTTCAATTCTGACATTTGCATTCATTCTTTTTAATTCTTCAAAATGCATAAAACGATTTTCAAAAACTGTTTCAGTTACACTACTTTCCCCATTCGCCAATAATTGAAGAATAGATATCTGTGGCTGCATATCTGTAGGAAAACCTGGGTGTGGAAGCGTTTTGACAGAAACTGGTTTCAAATTTTCTGTTCCTATTACTCTAATGCCTTCCTCTTCTTCGCTCACAGAAACACCCATTTCCTCTAGTTTAGAAATCAAAGGGCGATTATGCTCTGCAATTGCATGTTTTATCAAAATATTTCCATTTGTAGCTGCAGCAGCCACCATAAAAGTTCCAGCTTCAATCCGATCTTGTACAATTGTATGCTCGGTACCATGGAGTTCTTTAACACCAACAATTTTTAATCTTTCAGTTCCTGCACCACTAATGTTTGCTCCCATTTTGTTTAAAACATTTGCTAAATCTACAATTTCAGGCTCACGTGCAACATTTTCAAGAATAGTTATTCCTTTAGCCAAAGTTGCTGCCATCATAATATTTTCAGTTGCTCCAACACTTGGAAAATCTAGGTAGATATCTGCACCAACAAGTCCATCTGTTGTCGCTTCAATATACCCGTCATGTTGCTCAACATGTGCACCCATCGCTTCTAGACCTTTGAGGTGCAAATCAATTGGGCGTGATCCAATTGCACACCCACCAGGCATTGCAACTTTAGCATGTCCTAGTCGAGCTAGCAAAGGTCCGAAAACAACAATTGAGGCACGCATTTTTGAAACATATTTGAAAGGAGCCTCATATGACAAATCTGATGTAGCATCTAGTGAAACTGTTTTATTTTTTTCGTCCATCTCTACTTTAACATTTAGAAATTTTAAAACATTATTCATCATATAAACATCTGATAAAACAGGCACACTTTCTAAATTTAGCACACCTTTTTTTGCCAGTAAACTTGCTGCTAAAATTGGCAAAACTGCATTCTTTGCCCCTTCAATTTCAATACTACCAACAAGTTTCTGCCCGCCATGAACGATTATTTTCTCCAAAATGATTCCTCCAAATTATCAAGATAATATTTTATTATTTTTGAAATAGATAAGATAAATTGCGTACATTATTTATAAAGTCTAAGAAAAAAGAACTACACATATATCCAATTGCAATTGACGCCATTACAATCAGTAATTTAAATGTACCTTGTTTTTGTGAGGATATGTAACGATCTAGTCGCAATGTTTGTATACAATAAAAAGCTAAGAAAACAAAACCAAAGTTACATACAATGTTAAGTAATGCAGTTAATCCATAATAATTCATCAATAATACACTCCTCTAAAAGATACAGCTTAATACTATCATAAAAAAAAAAACAAGTCTTTAAATATGTAATAAATTTGTAATATTTTAATTGTTTTTTACCTTTTTGTACTATAAATTTGCCCAATTACAAAAAAGCCATCTGATTCTCCAAAGAATCAAACGACTTAAAATTATTTTTTTAACATTAACTGGGTAATACTTAGAAATTAATGTCCTGAAATATTAATACGATTTACGGCTTTCCTCAATGAAATTTCAGCACGTTTTGTTGTATCTACATCGTTGCTTTGTTTAGCTATTTCCAAACGCTTTTCCGCACGCTCACGTGCCTTATTAGCACGAGTAGTATCAATATCTTCTTTTTTCTCCGCACTATTTGCTACAACAGTCGCAACATTACCGGAAAATTCAACAAAACCTCCACTGACAGCAATTTCATCAAACTTATCATCGGTCTCTTGAACTTTCACCCTAACTTCATCAATCTCCAAGGAAGCAATCAATGGTATATGATTTGGCAAAATTCCAATCTCACCGACAGTAGTCTTAAAAACGGCTAATCTTGTCTGCTTTTCGTAAACACTTCCATCAGGGGTAACTACACTAACTGTTAACAAATCTT
This sequence comes from Liquorilactobacillus cacaonum DSM 21116, assembly GCF_001436735.1. GTDB lineage: Bacteria > Bacillota > Bacilli > Lactobacillales > Lactobacillaceae > Liquorilactobacillus > Liquorilactobacillus cacaonum. The sequence continues at coordinate 241,673 of NZ_AYZE01000014.1, read as the reverse complement.
GTTCAGCCATCAAAGTTACCTCCTTTACTTACTTGTCATTTTCTTAGCTTTTTCAACTACCTCTTCAATCCGTCCAACAGAACGAAAAGCATCTTCAGGTAAATCATCATATTTACCATCTAAGATATCCTTAAATCCGGAGACAGTCTCCTTTACTGGTACATAAGACCCAGGCACACCAGTAAACTGTTCAGCAACATGGAAATTTTGTGACAAGAAGAACTGGATACGACGTGCACGCGAAACAATTACTTTTTCATCATCAGAAAGTTCATCCATACCCAAAATAGAAATAATATCCTGTAATTCACGATAACGTTGTAAAACGTGCTGTACTTCAGTAGCAACTGCATAATGTTCTTGCCCAACAATTTCAGGTGCCAAAGCACTTGATGTTGACGCTAAAGGATCAACAGCGGGATAAATTCCTTGTTGAGTAAGGCTACGTTCAAGGTTAGTTGTAGCATCCAAATGAGCAAATGTTGTTGCTGGAGCAGGATCTGTATAATCATCAGCTGGTACATAGACTGCTTGAATTGATGTTACAGAACCTTTTTTAGTAGAAGTAATACGCTCTTGCAATTGACCCATTTCAGTCGCCAATGTTGGCTGATACCCAACAGCGGAGGGAATTCGGCCTAATAAAGCAGAAACCTCTGAACCAGCTTGGGTAAAACGAAAAATGTTATCAATAAATAACAACACATCCTGACCTTCAGTATCACGGAAATACTCAGCAATTGTTAATCCAGTCAATGCAACACGCATACGTGCACCAGGTGGCTCATTCATCTGCCCAAACACCATAGCGGTCTTCTCCAAAACACCTGATTCTTTCATTTCAAAGTATAAATCATTTCCTTCACGCGTACGTTCACCAACACCAGTAAACACTGAAATCCCATTATGTTCTTGAGCAATATTATGAATAAGTTCTTGAATTAAAACGGTCTTCCCAACACCGGCACCACCAAACAAACCAATCTTACCACCTTTAATATAAGGTGCAAGCAAATCAATAACTTTAATACCTGTTTCTAAAATTTCAATTTTTGTATTCAACTGATCATAAGGTGGAACATCGCGATGGATTGGATGACGCTCAGCATCATCTGCAAATTTTTCACCGCCATCAATTGCTTCACCAAGAACGTTGAAAACACGTCCTAACGTTTCTTTACCTACTGGCACACTTATCGAGGCACCAACATCTTCAACTTTTGCACTTCTTTGAACACCATCTGTTGAATCCATTGCAATGGTCCTCATTACCCCGTCTCCAAGTTCAAGAGCAACTTCGACAACAAGATTTGAGCCATCAGCTCTTTCAACATTCAATGCATTGTTGATTTCAGGTAACTTTTCGCTAAGAGGAAATTGAACATCAACAACAGGTCCGATAACTTGAACTACTTTACCAGAACTCATTTAAACATTCCTCCAATCATCTTATTTCCTTTAATCTAAAGCCGCTTGCGCACCTGTAATTTCAGTAATTTCAGTAGTAATTGCACTCTGACGCGCTCGATTATATTGTAATTCCAATGAAGAAATAATATCCTTTGCATTATCTGTAGCAGATTTCATTGCCATTGAACTTGAGGCATGTTCAGAAGTTTTCGCATCCAAAATTGCCCCATAAATCAAGCTTTCTGCATATTGTGGCAAAACAACTTCCAAAATTGCATCCTCGGAAGGTTCCATCTCATATTCAGCAGAAAAACCTGATTCATTCTCCGCAAGCAAATCATCACTTCCTACATTCATCGAAGAGATTGGCAACATTTGCTCAGCTCGAAATTCCGAAGTTAAGGAATTAACAAAATGGTTATAGCAAACAAATAATTCGTCGAAAGTTTCATCATCATACATATCAATAATTTTTTTAACTAGTTGATGTGTCTCTCTAAACTTCGGTATATCTTTGACACCACGAAATTCAAAAGGTACACTAAAACCTCTCTTCTTAAAGAAGTCAGCCCCTGTTCCACCAATTGCAATAATCACTATATCCTTTGCTGAATGATTTCCTTCACTAATTAATTCCATTGTTTGCTTAATCACATTACTATTATAGCTACCAACCAATCCTCGATCAGAGGTAATCACCACTATTCCAGTATGCTTAACCTGCCTCTTTACAAGCATACTCAATCCATCAATCTGATCATCATTTTCATGTGATTCCTTAGAACGTGGTGTAATCGTTGCACCTCCATCAAGTAGATGAGACTTAGCGAGATGTGTAATAACACTTCGAATTTTTCTTGCATATACTTGATAACTAGTCGTATGACGCTGGATTTGGCTCAGCTTGGCAGTCGAAACCATCTGCATCGCGCCTGTGATTTGTTCTGTCTTCTTCGTTGAAGAAATTCTTCGTTTAATTTCTTGTAGAGAAGCCCCCATTAGCCTTCACCAACCTTTCTATTTCGTGGAAACTGGTTGAAAACTTTCAGCAAAATCACTGATAGCTTTATCTAGTTTTGCTGTATCAGGAAGAACACCCGTTTCCTTGATAGAATCTAACAACTCTTTATGATTGTTATCAAAGAATGCAAACAATTCACCTTGGTAACGCATAATATCATCAACCGGGACAGTATCTAGGAATCCATGTGTTAACGCATATAAAATCAAAACCTGCTTTTCAACAACTAATGGTTCATGCAATGGCTGTTTCAAGACCTCAACCGTTCTACGACCACGATTCAATTTTGCTTGTGTTGCAGCATCCAAATCAGAACCAAACTGTGCAAAAGATTCAAGTTCACGATATGATGCCAAATCCAGACGAAGGGTTCCTGATACTTTCTTCATTGCCTTAATCTGAGCAGCTCCACCAACACGAGAAACTGACGTACCAGCATCAATTGCAGGACGAATTCCTGAATAAAAGTTGTTACTATCCAAGAATATTTGACCATCAGTAATTGAAATAACATTCGTTGGAATATATGCAGAAACATCACCCGCTTTAGTCTCGATAAATGGTAAGGCAGTCATAGAACCACCGCCTAATTCATCACTCAACTTAGCCGCACGTTCAAGCAAACGAGAATGTAAATAGAAAACATCACCTGGGTATGCTTCACGACCAGGTGGACGTCTCAAAATCAAGGAAAGTTCACGATAAGCATCAGCTTGTTTTGTTAAATCATCATAAATTATCAAAACATGTTTGCCATTATACATGAACTCCTCTCCCATAGCAGCACCTGAATATGGAGCTAGCCATAATAGTGGGGCAGGAGACGAAGGGCCTGCAGAAACAACGATGGTATAGTCCATTGCTCCATAACTACGGAGTGTTTCAACTTGACTTCTTACAGTTGACTCTTTTTGACCAATAGCAACATAAATACAAATCATATTTTGATCTTTTTGATTAATGATTGTATCAATTGCAACTGAAGTCTTACCTGTTTTACGATCACCGATAACTAATTCACGCTGACCACGACCAATAGGCACCAAAGCATCGATAGCTTTTATACCAGTCTGTAAAGGTTCACTAACTGATTTACGTTGCATAACCCCTGGAGCTTTTTTTTCGACTGGTCGAGTTTTGTCTACCTTAATTTCTCCTAGGCCATCAATAGCTTGACCCAAAGGATTGACTACCCGTCCAATTAACTGATCACCAACTGGAACTTCCATAATTCTACCAGTTCGTTTGACACTGTCACCTTCACGAATTTCTTGATATGAACCCAAGATAACAATACCAACATCATTTGATTCCAGGTTTTGAGCCATCCCCAATGTACCGTCATCAAATTCAAGCAATTCACCTGCTAAAGCATTATCTAGTCCAGTTGCACGGGCAATCCCGTCACCAACATATGTAACTGTTCCGACTTCATCAACTTTGAGTTCATCGTGATAATTTGCTAATTGCTGTTTAATAAGAGCACTTATTTCCTCAGCCTTAATGCTCATAGAAGTTTCACCTCTTTATATAATCATTTCAAAAGCATTCTTTTGATTCGTGCAAATTTTAATTTTAAAGAACCATCATATATATAATTATTTGACTTTAAAATCACACCGCCAATGATATCCGGATCAATTTTCTCTTCTAAAACAACTTTGCTTGCTCCTACAACTCGTGCGAAAGAGCTTTCCAAATTCGCCTTTTGTTTTTCATCCAGTGCAACAGCAGTTGTAACTGTAGCTCGAACAGTTTTTTCATATTCATCGTTCAATCTAAAGTACTCAGCTATAATGACATCTAAATCAGCAATACGATCATAATCAAATAACATTTCTAATAAGTTCTTAACAACTTCAGATGCCGAATCACTCAAAACCTTGATAAAGCTTTGTTTATCTTTTTTTGCAATTTGTTTACTTGTTAAGAGCAACATCATCTTAGGTTCCTCAACAAGAACTTGTTGCAACTCTGTCAATTCATCTTTGATTGATTGACGTTCATCCTTTTCGATTGCTAATTCAAATAATGCACTCCCATAACGATGGGCTATCATTGTCTTATTTAACTTCATTTTGCTTTCCCAACCCTTCGATATAAGAATCAATTAAGGCCTTTTGATTATCAAGTTGTAAATTCTTTGAGATAACTTTGGAAGCAATTTCTAGTGACAATTCTGCAACATCATTCTTAACTCCTTCTAAGGCGTCTTGACGCTCTCGAGTAATATCTTGCTTAGCTGTCTCTTTGATTGATTGGGCCTCACTATGTGCATTATCAACAATCACATTTTTTTGTTGCTCACCATTTTTCTTAGCGCGCTCAATGATTTGTGAAGCTTCAACATGAGATTCCTTTAAAGCCTCTTGCCGTTGTTTTGCTAAATCTTCAGCCTTTTGACGTGCATCTTCAGCTGAATCAATATCATTTGCAATTTTAGCAGCACGTTTTTCCATCATTTCATTGACTGGACCCCATGCATAATGCTTCAAAAGTGCAAGTAATACTATGAATAGGATTAGATAAAACAACATATCTCCCCATTTAACCGTTGTAGCAGCACCAAGTATAAAATCTGGACTCATTTAATTGACACCTCCTCTGTTTTGACAATTAAACAATTATTTTGTTTAACCTTTTGCCAACAAAAGAAATGAAATAACGATTGCTATAATTGGAACAGCTTCGACCAACCCAACACCAATAAACATATTAGTACGTAATTTACCTTCTAATTCAGGTTGGCGTGCCATACCTTCAATCATTTTAGAAATTACAAGACCGTTACCAATCGCAGCACCAATCGCAGCACCTGCAGCTGCTAACCCTGCACCTATTAAAGCTAATGAACTCATAATTAAATCCTCCTTGTTTACTCTTTTTCAATTTTTTGAGATATATAAACCATCGTCAAAGTTACAAACACATAGGCTTGAATACTCCCAATAAATACAGAAAAACCTTGCCAGACAAGTTCTAGTGGAATTGCTGGTATAAAAGAAGCTATTCCAAATGACCTACCAAATTCGTAAATCAATTTCAAAAGAACTTCACCAGAATAGATATTACCGTACAATCGAAGAGCCAGTGTCAAAAAGTTTGTAAATTCTTCAAGGACACTCAAAGGTAGTAAAAACGGTATTGGGCTCAAATAAGTATTTTTAAAATACCCCTTAAATCCAAACTTCTTAACACCCAAGAAATGTGCCAAAAGCAAAACCATAAAAGCAAGAACCATTGTAGTCATAGCATCCGCTGTCGGACTTCTAATGTAATCAATATTGTTTACATTAACTTGCAGCATCAACCCTAACTGGTTAGACACAAATATGAAAGAGAACAATGTAAAAATCAACAGTCCGAACTGACTTCCCTCTTTGTTGGGCATTGTACTCTTAATAATACCGTTGGTAAAATCGATAATCCATTCAAGAACGTTTTGCCTTCCTGTAGGTTTCAGTTGTATTCTTCTCGACAACCAAAACATAGTAAAAAACACGATTATTGCTGTAAGCAATCCCGGTAGATCATTGCTAATGTTGAAAGGAATTCCAAAGATTTCTTGAACATATGCTCCCTCATTCACCAAGTCTCACCTCTTTTCTTCTTGATGGCATGACTCATCAAATTTAGAAAAATATGTGCAAAAGCCTAACAAGAAGCGCCTTTGAATACACAAAAAATGATACCACCATTTGAGAAAAAACACAAAATGTTTTTAAAAAACAGGTAAGCGTTTTCCTATATGATATAATAACTTTTTATAGCTGTTTACATATCAAATTTATTCTTTTAATATCCAAAAATCGCAAATGATTGTGTAATTATTATCAAGGATTGCAAGTGTTTTTTTAATTCAGAAAAGGTAACAATATATTTTAGCCACCTGATTTTCAAAAATTGGTTGCACTCAATATAAATATATTTTTTTTTGCACTAAAAATTTTGTTTTTAAAATTACTGATTTTAATATAAAAAAGCATAATATTGCTTCTAAAAAAAGTCACAATATCATGCCCTTTATACAAAAAACCAACTTCTCATTTTTTGAAATTATTTTGTTCCAAACAAACGATCACCTGCATCACCAAGCCCTGGGACAATATATCCATTCTCGTCCAAATGATCATCTAAAGCCGCAGCAAAAATGTCAATATCTGGATGTGCTTCTCGCAATGCCTTGACTCCTTCTGGTGCAGCCACTAGGCAGACAAACTTAATCGTCACAGCTCCACGTTTTTTTAATGCATCAACAGCCATTATTGCAGACCCACCAGTTGCCAACATTGGATCGACTACAAAGATTTCTCGACTTTCCATATTTTCAGGCATCTTAACAAAATACTCGACTGGTTTCAAAGTCTCCTCATCACGATACATTCCAACATGTCCAACCTTAGCAGCTGGTATTAATTCAAGAATCCCATCAACCATTCCTAAGCCTGCACGCAAAATAGGTACAATCACAACTTTTTTCCCTGCCAAACTTTTTTTGGTGGTGACTGTAATTGGTGTTTCAACCTCAACATCTTCTAGCGGCATATCTCTAGAAACTTCATAAGCCATCAATTCTGCAATCTCATTAACAACTTCACGGAATTCACGTGTTCCGCAATTTTTGTCACGGATAATTGTTAATTTATGTTGAATCAGCGGATGATCAAGTACTTCAAATTTTCCCAATATAGACACTCCTTCTTTATTCTTAATTATTTTAGCGGAAAAAAAACAATTTGGCTAGCTTATTTCATCTGAAATTAATCTGTAAAAAATTGATCCCCTGCCGCTTTCTTTAATCGATTCATATAAGCTTTACCTAATCCAATTTCAGGAAATGCCGCAGCTAAAATCCACTTCACATCAGCCTGATCATCAAAATAACGCAATCCCGCAAAAAGATTGTGACTGGCACTTTTAACATCTGTACCCAAATTAAAAAATTTACAATTCTCAGGTAAAAGGGATTCTTCTTCTTTTGAAGCCAATACCCCGATAACAGTCGATTGTTTCTTTGCCCAAATCAATGCTTTTTCCCATTTATTTTTTTCCACTATTAAAACTTGAGCACTCGGAGCATAATGCTTATATTTCATTCCAGGTGCCTTTGGAACTTCATTTGCCCCCACTTTATGTTGATCTGTAATTATTTTTTTTTGCAAAACATTTTCTATTTCTTCAAAAGTCACAGCACCAGGTCTTAAAATAGCTGGAATGTCAGTTGACATATCAATAATAGTTGATTCTACTCCTACTTTTGTCGGACCATCGTTAACTATTCCTGCAATTTTCCCTTCTAAATCGTGATAAACATGTTCAGCGGTAGTAGGGCTTGGTTTTCCAGATGAATTTGCAGAGGGGCCCACAATTGGTACATCAGCCAGCTCAATTAACTTCCGAGTTACATCATTTTTAGGCATTCTAAATGCAGCAGTTTCAAGTCCTCCAGTAACCACTTTTGACAGTGAACCCGGATTAATTTTTAATATAATAGTTAGCGAACCCGGCCAAAAACTTTCAATTAACTTTTTGGCATCCAAACTAATATCTGTCACAAATCGTTGAACCATTTCAAAAGACGAAACTGTTACTATTAAGGGATTGTCAGATGGCCGTCCTTTCGCCAAATATACCCTTTTTACTGCCAATTCATTGGTAGCGTCCGCACCTAATCCATAAACAGTCTCGGTAGGAAACGCAATTAACTCACCTTTAGTAAGCTCATCTGCCGCTTTAGCAAGATCCTTTGGCTCATAAATTTTCGTGATTAACATTTTTTTCTCCTTTTTTTAAGACAACTTTTACCATGCGATCATTTTCATAAAAATCTTTTTTTAATTCCACCTGTCCAATCCCCTTAAACAAATCAACAACTTGCTTACCTTGCTTAAATCCAATTTCGAGGTACAAAGAACCATCTTCACGCAAATATTTGGGAAGCTCTTGCGCAATTTTACGATAAAAGTAAAGGCCATCTTCTTCGGCAAATAATGCCTTTTTTGGTTCATGTTCAATAACTGATTTGTCCATCAAACTTATCTCTGAATAAGCAATGTAGGGCGGATTAGAAACAATTACATCGTATTTATCCTTCAGTTTAGCAAATAAATCACTTTGAACTATATCAACATTTGCAAGAAGGGCTTCAGAATTTTTTTGAGCAACTAAAAGTGCTTTTTGAGAAATATCTGAAATAGTTACATCCCAATTTGGTTGTTCCAACTTGAGTGATATTCCAATTGCTCCAGTACCAGTACCAATATCAACAACTTTTTTTTGTCTAATTCCATTAGCTTCATCTTTCAAAATCCACTCTACTAATTCCTCTGTTTCAGGCCGAGGAATTAGCGTATCTTCGGTAACTTCAAATCTATGTCCAAAAAAAATCGTATGCCCAATAATGTATTGCGGTGGCCAATCTTCAAGGTACATTTCAAGTGAACTTTTAAACCTCGAAAATTCGCTATCTGTTAACTTCATACGTTGGTTTTGCAGTAATTGTAACTCATTCCAATTTCTAAGGTTTAGCAAAAACATCTGTATTACATTTTTTGTTTCATAATCGTTTTTTCCAATAAAAGAAAAAGCCCATTTCTGGGCCTCAAAAAAGCTAATCTCAGTCATTTTGTAGATTCTCCAAAGCCTTAGTCTGATCAAATAAAATCAAAGCGTCAATTACATCCTCCAACTCACCGTTCATAATTCTATCTAACTTATTCAACGTTAAGCCAATTCGATGATCTGTTACTCTATTTTGTGGATAATTATATGTTCTAATTCTTTCTGAACGATCGCCAGTCCCGACTGCAGACTTACGTGTTTGATCATATTCATTTTGTTCTTTTGATGAATAATAATCATAAACACGTGCTTTTAAAATTTTCATTGCTTTTTCACGGTTTTGCTGTTGTGAACGTTGATCTTGCATTGCAACAACAATTCCGGTTGGCAAGTGAGTCATTCGAACCGCAGATGAAGTCTTATTGATATGCTGTCCACCAGCACCGGATGAGCGATAGACATCAACTCTGATATCTTTTGGATCCAAATCAATTTCAACATCTTCTTCTTCTGGCATTACAACCACAGTAGCAGTAGATGTATGCACCCGCCCAGCTGATTCAGTGACCGGTACTCGTTGCACACGATGTGCACCACTTTCATATTTTAATTTTGAATAAACGCTGTTACCATTAATCAAAAGTGCAAGTTCTTTAAAACCTCCAACTTCGGTAACATTTTTATCCAGAACCTCGATTGTCCATCCTTCTTTTTCAGCAAATTTTGAGTACATACCAAACAAGTCTGCAGCAAATAAGCTAGCTTCATCTCCACCAGCAGCCCCTCTAATTTCCATAATAATATTCTTATCATCATTAGGATCCTTCGGAAGTAAGAGAATTTTTATCTCACTTTCTAAATTCTCTTTTTCAACTTTTGCAGCTGCTAATTCTTCCTTAACCATTGATGCCATTTCATCATCAAGTTTTTCACCTAACATTTCTTCATCATCTTTGATTGTCTTAGTTACATTTTTATATTGATTATATTTCTCAACTGTTTCTCTTAAGTCTGCCATTTCTTTTGAAAGACTCGTGAATTTTCTTGTATCACTTATAATATCGGGATCGGATAATAATTCACCCAATTCCTCGTAGCGATCTTCAAGAGATTGCAAGCGATCAAACAAATCATTCATTAAAAATAAACCTCCATTTTTCCATATAGTATAGTTTTTTAGTCTAGCGGTGGATTTAAATAATGTTTTCGACAAACCGGATAATATGCTTCATTACCGCCAATTAAAATCTGTTCGCCATCATAGACAGGTTTTCCATTGTGCATTCTTAAATTCATAATAGCCTTTTTTGCACAGAACCAACAAATTGTCTTCATTTCCTCAATTTTATCAGCATATAGTAAAAGATACTTGGAACCTTCAAATAATTCATTTCGAAAATCATTTTTCAATCCAAAGGCCATTACCGGAATACCCAATTTATCAACAATTTTTGCCAATTCCTTAATATGATGCTGTCGCAAGAACTGTGCTTCATCAATCAATACACAGGATAATTCTTGTTTTATACTCAATATTTTCTCATAAACATTAGTTGTATCGTAAATAGGCAACGCCTTTCTTTTCAGTCCCATTCGACTTGTGATAAATCCAATCTCATCTCGATTATCAACAGCACTTGTCATAATCACAACTGTCTTATCTTGTTCTTCATAATTATGTGCAACCTTTAATATTTCAATACTCTTACCACTATTCATTGCACCATAACGAAAAAACAATTGTGCCATGATTATCAACTCCAAATTTAGACTTTCCTATTAATTATATATGATTCTTTTTCAAATTTCACTATTCATCTATCCATTGCTTTGTATTTTCTTTTAAATTAACCTTTTATCTGACAGTCACTTAACCTTTTAACTTCGTTTTATGATATTATTTTCTTTGTAATTAACAAAAAAACTAGAATCACACATGATTACTAAATGTAGTTTTTTTGGAATGGAGGAACTATAATGTCACTCAAAAGTTCAGCGGCGATTATTGCGGGACGAACATCCTATTGGTTTTTACACAATTTTTTACATGGAGGAACTTCATTACCGGGAAAAATTACATTAACAATTGATCCCGATGTTCTTCAAAATCTTGCAAAAGACTACGAAACTGTCCTCATAACTGGGACAAATGGGAAAACTTTGACAACTGCTTTGACCGTAAAAGTACTTAATTCAAAGTATTCAAGTGTTTTAACAAATCCAAGCGGTTCAAATATGAAACAAGGAATTGTTACAGCATTTCTAACTTCACATAAAAATAAAAATGGGAAAAAACTGGCTATACTTGAAACTGATGAAGCAAATGTTGAACTTGTAACACGTTACGTCAAACCAAAAGTATTTGTATTAACTAATATTTTTCGTGATCAAATGGATCGTTACGGTGAAATTTATACAACATATGCTAAAATTCTTGCGGGAATAAGACTTGAGCCAACTGCAACAATTATTGCTAATGGAGATGCTCCAATTTTTAACAGCATTTCATTGCCTAACCCTACTATCTATTATGGTATTGATGCTGTTCCTGATAAAGAACAACTTGCATTGCCTAACACAGACGGATTACTTTGTCCAAAGTGTCAACATATTTTGCACTATAAAAAAATATCCTATGCCAATTTAGGGAAATATTATTGCCCAAATTGTGATTTTAAAAGACCTGAACTCGATTTTTATGTTTCAAAAATAAGCAAACAAACACCACAAAGTTCAGAATTTATCATTGGCAATACTGTATTTAATTTACACATTGGTGGTAACTATAATATTTACAATGCACTTGCAGCATATAGCATTGGTCGTTTTTTTGACGTTGATGACGAGCAAATTGCTCAAACATTGAATGACAAAGACGAAAAAGTGTTTGGTCGCCAAGAGGTCATTAAAATAGATGATAAAGAATTAACACTAATTTTAGTAAAAAATCCAGTTGGACTAGATCAAGTACTTGAAATGATTAAAACTGACACTCATCCTTTTTCACTAGCAGTCTTGTTAAATGCAAATTATGCTGATGGAATTGACACCAGCTGGATTTGGGATGGGCGCTTTGAAAATCTTCCATTTTCGAATATTCCTGTAGTTCTAGCAGGTGGTGAACGTTATCGTGATATTGCATTTCGTTTAAAAGTTGCCGGTGTAACGCAAGAACAATTTCTTGAACGTGAAAGTCTTTCGGATGTTCTTACATCAATAAAAAAAATTCCCACAAAAAAAGTATATGTTTTGGCAACTTACACAGCCGTTTTACAATTACGTAAATTATTAGCAAGCCAAGGTTATATCAAGGAGGGAATGGAATAATGGAATTTAAATTACATGTTGCCCACCTTTATGGTGATCTCTTGAATACCTATGGTGATATTGGCAATATTCTTGTTCTTGAATACTATGCAAAACAGATGAATGTTGAATTAACCTCAGAAATCGTCAGTCTTAATCAACCATTTAATGAAAAAAACTTTGATTTAGCATTTTTTGGTGGCGGTCAAGATTATGAACAAGTCATCGTTTCAAAGGACATTCAAAATAAAAAAAACTCTTTGACCTCTTTTATCGAACATAACGGTCCGATGCTTGCAATTTGTGGAGGTTATCAGCTTTTGGGAGAATATTATATTGGAGCCAAAGGAGAAAAAATTCCTGGAATAAGTGCTTTGCCACATTATACAAAAAGTCAAAATAATAATCGCTTTATTGGTAATATTGTCATCAAAAACACAGAAACAGAACACACATATCATGGATTTGAAAATCACAACGGTATTACTTATCTAGGACAAGGTGAACGCCCATTAGGTGTAGTACTTAGTGGCCATGGTAATAATGGAACAGACAAATCTGAAGGAGCAATCTACAAAAATATCTTTTGCTCTTATTTTCACGGACCAATTCTTGCACGCAATGGTGAACTAGCAAAAAGGCTATTACTTTTGGCTTTGAAAAGAAAATATCCAAATGCGGATTTCTCTCAACAAGAACAATTAGAGATCAAACCTACCTATTAATAAACTTCTTGATATAAAAATACCAAGCCAATACAATCTATGGTTTGGTATTTTTGTATAGTTATCCTTAATCATTAAGTTTTTTCTACGCTTTATCCCCAGGCTCAGAAATTATCAAAATCAGATTACCTTCAAATTTCCACTCCTTTACATCGAAAGGTAGAATGAAGTGATTGCCCTTTTTAATCACATATTCCTTATTATCAACTATCACTTTCCCGTTACCTTCCAAAACAGAAAATAGTGTGTATGGTGCTTTCTTTCGTATATCTGTATACTGTCCTTTAAGCAACTCCAATTTATAAACACTAAAAAAATCTGTTTGTACAAAAGTTGTTAATTCTGCATTGTCTTTTTTAATTTTCTTAATATCTAAATTTGGATCGATATGAGGTACATTTGTCACATCAATCGATTGTTGTATATGAAGTTCTCTTTTTTCCCCAGTTTTTGCATCAACACGATCAAAATCATAAACACGATAAGTTGTATCACTACTTTGTTGGGTCTCCAAGACCATTACACCCTTACCAATTGCATGAATTGTTCCGCTTGGTACATACAAAAAATCTCCAGCTTTAACTGGAACATGGCGCAATAATTTGTCCCATTTTTCATTTTTTATCATATCTGCTAGTTCTTCACGAGACTTAGCATAATGCCCATAAATCATTTCAGAATCCTTATCCGCTGCAATCACGTACCAACATTCTGTCTTTCCTAATTCATGCTCATGTTTCATCGCATATTTATCGTCTGGATGAACTTGCACAGAAAGAGCTGCTTTAGCATCCAAAATTTTTGTCAACAATGGAAAAACTTCTCCTTTTGCATTTCCAAATACCTCACGATGTTCATTCCATAGTTCATTGAGTTTATACCCTTTAAACTCACCATTAGCAATAGTTGCTGGCCCATGTAAATGTGCAGATATTGCCCAACATTCTCCCGTGTGGTCACTTGGAATTTGATATCCAAATTCCGTTGAAAGTCTATTTCCACCCCAGATTTTTTCCTGAAAAGCAGGTTCTAAAAAAAGTGGTTCTTTTGCCATAATTGTTGCCCCTCTCTTTTTTTGGTCTCGCTTACATTATATATCTTTTTCCCTCAAATATTCAGCAATAATTTGATCACGGCGTAATAAAAATTCATTATTTGGAGTAACTGGGTGAACTCTATTGGTCAATACAATAAGTGCATCTTTTTGTAATAAATCTATTAGTAGAAATGTTCCAGTATAACCCGTATGATATATACATTTTTGGTCAAATCGATTGATTCGTAAATCCCATCCATATGTTCTCCCTAGATTTTTTGTAGGTGTTTGATCCTTTAATAACTCATTTAAAATATTAGACTTAAAATAATTATGCGTCGTTCGTTCATTTATCATCCACCTTGAAAATGAAACTAGGTCTTGCATGGGCATAAACAGCCCCGCCGAACCACATCGATCACCTAAAATATATGCTTTGGGATCGTGAACTACTCCTTGGATTAATCCTCGCTCAAGCGTAATTTCAGTAGGGACACACTCTTCTTTTTTAGGAGAGAACGAACTACTATCTAATAATAATGGTTGCAAAACAACTTGTTCAATAACTTTTTGAACCGGCATTCCATAGATACTTTCAATTACTTGGCCCAAAAAAAGCATACCAATATCCGTATAGACGACTTCTTTTTCAAAAGTTGGTCCAACATGTAGTGTATATAGAGCTTTCAAAAGTTCTTCTTTACCTAACTTATTTCGATTTTTTATATACCCACTAATTCCAGAGGTATGCGTTAGTAAGTGCCTAATTGTGACCCGATTATCAAAAAAAGCCGGTAAAAATTTAATAATCAAATCATCAAATTTGAGCACCCCACTATCAACTAGTTTTAAAATAACAGTAGTCGTTCCTACAACTTTTGTTAGTGATGCGATATCATATTTTAATTGTGCTGTTAATTTAACCCTATTAGGGACAAGTTGGCGCTCTCCAAAAAATTCACTCTGTTTTTTTTCATGTTGAATCATCGTATATGAAACTCCTGGTACTATCTTGCTATCAACAAGTTCATGCAATAATTGTGCTGTTTTTGGATTCATCATTTTATCGACTTCTTTTTATTTACATTTACAATCTTAAAATTTCCATTCTCATAATCAACTTGACTTACTCGTGCGTTCTTTAGTAAAAAAAGTGGAACATCCCCACTTAGGTTTTCAATAAATAAAGAAAGAATCAATGCATGAGCTACTATTAAGACATTCACATTTTTTCCATTATATTGTTTTCCAATTGTAGACAAAGTTCTCTCAATTCTAATATTTAACTGGTCAGCATCCTCAATTTGTGCACCTTCATCCATCTTACTAAACAAATTGGCGACAGCAGTTACTCTTTTTTTTGCTAAAGCAGCCTTAACAATTTGTTTTATTCCCAACTTTTTGATTGCACTAGGAACCATGTGGCGATTTTTCATTTCTTCGAAGTTACCGAAACTAATTTCTCTAAGGCCAGGTTCACGAATAATCTTTGGCTTTGCTTCTAGGTTTTCACTCAAAATTATTCTTGCTGTTTCTTGTGTCCTTTTTAAATCACTCACATAAGCTCCAGCAAATTTAATATCTTGCAACTGTTTTCCCAACTTGCTAGCTTTTATCATTCCTTTGTTAGTTAGCGGTGAATCAGTAATCCCTTGAAGCCGATGATGCCTATTTAATTGTGTCTGCCCATGTCTAACTAAATAAAAATGTACTGTCATAATTCACCTTCATTCAAAGAAATTCTTAAGTTAGTTCAATTATACCAAAAATACTGCTACAATTAAGTTAAATAACTAAGGAGAATGATAAAAATGGCAAGTAATTCTGATTCTATTTTTAATTTGCTATCTTATTTAAAAAGACACCAAGCTAACTGCCAAATATTGAATAATCCATATAATAATGTTGTTAGACTTTCTATTCCAAACGAAACACCAATTGCGGATACTAATATATATTTCCCAGCTAATCAGCTAATGGTTAATCGTTTAACTGATGACTTTGTTGCGCAACACGGCAATCTACTAGACTTTTATCTTGATTTAGGACAAATAAATAACCCTTACTTTATTGAAGTTTGGGTTACTACTACGTATGTCACAAAAATTCAGAGATATTTTCTAGAACTTTCGTTTGAATAAGTTTTTCTCAACGATGTAATTTAAATGGAACAAATTTTAGCACTATTAGAAAATTAAGTAATACTAAGCCTGCTGTCACTAAAAAAACTCCT
This sequence comes from Liquorilactobacillus cacaonum DSM 21116, assembly GCF_001436735.1. Lineage (GTDB taxonomy): Bacteria > Bacillota > Bacilli > Lactobacillales > Lactobacillaceae > Liquorilactobacillus > Liquorilactobacillus cacaonum. Next base: position 225,381 of record NZ_AYZE01000014.1, on the reverse strand, counting down.
TGATAATCGAATACACTTGAGACAAGTGAACCAATCAAAGGGCCCACAACCCCACCAGTTGCTTGAAAAGATTGATTATAGCTAAAAATCCTTCCAAAAGCTTCACTTGGTACATCTACAGTCAAAATTGTCTGCACCGCCGGTAACATAGCTGCGCTAGAAAGGCCTAATGCAAAACGCAAAACACCTAACTGCAGCGGACTTGTGACAAAAAACATAGGGACAAAAACTATTGCTGTTACTAATAATCCGAATAATAAAACCCTTTCCGGTTTTGTTTTATCCATTAATCGGCCAATCCTTGAAGCAACTAATAGCGTTCCAAAGCCTGGCATTGCAGCAACCACACCACTAATTAAAGAAATATTTCCTTGACCGTGCATTAACTGTCTTACAAATAAACTAATAATGGGTGAGATTGACATTAATGATGATTGAACAAGCAATGTTGTCAAAAACATTGTAACGATTAATCCTTTATTATCTAACTCTGCAAAAATTTTTTTCATTGGCTTCATTTTTTTTGCAGGAATCGCAACAAAATGTTCCTTAGCATAAATATAAGTTAATACGAACACAGTTGCCATCAAAAAACCAGTAATAAAAAATGTAATTCGATATCCTAATGTTCCAGCGATTAACCCACCAAACAAGGGGCCTAACAAAGTACCAGTAACATTTGCAGTCATCAAATTTCCCATTACCTGTCCACTACGTTCATGTGGGGTTTCTCCTGCCATTAAAGCAGTTGCATTATTAATATAACCTGAAAAAGCACCCTGTAAAAATCTCAATAAAATAACAATCCAGACACTTTGCGCAGTTCCAATTAAAAATATTGTGCAAGCCATTACTCCTGAAGCACGAAGGCACATCAACTTACGGCCTTTTTGATCTGCTAAACTTCCCCAAAAAGGAGAAACAATTGCCTGTGAAAAATATGTAATCGAAAACGCAACTCCAGAATATATATTTAGTTGCCACGTCGAAAAACTCCCCAATGTATCTATATACAATGAGATAAATGGCATTGTCATTGAATAACCTAACGCTGTAATAAAACACCCAAACCAAAGTGTCAGGAAACTTCTTTTCCAAACTCGTTTATCATTTGTAGTGGTACCTTCCATACAAAATTCAGCTCCTTATAAATTAAACAATTACAATGTTAACACTTGAACTTCCTTTAGCCTACAAAATTATGATACCTAGCAGCAAAAACTAATTATCGAAAGTCCAGAATTTTCTAATAATAATATTATTTGCTTTTGTCGTTAAAATCCAAATATAGTTAAACACACCCTAAAAAATTTATTTGGAAACCAAAAAAGAAACTACAGCCAAAATGTAATTTTTAACTCAGTTCCTTTATTGTTTGCACATGCTTTTTTTCATACTGGTAAATAGTTAGAGATAATCCTATCTATTCTTATAATAAAAATTTGTTGTCGTTAGCTAATTAATCATCCAAGTCACGTTCAATATCTAGGCCATATATATTACTAACTGGTTCATCCTTATCAACCGGATGAACCACTAAAATAGTTGTTGCACCTTTTTCACTAACATATCCTGCAAAACTTGCCACTTCTTCGACGCGATATGCTAGGCCATCTGAGTTATAGATATACTGCCCGGAAACAGGCATGTTTTCAAAATATACCTTGTTCATACGATAGTATTCATTTTCTCCATCATGCATTACAAGAACAACCTTAAACATACACACTTCACCTCTCACAGTCTATAAATACAGTTAAATTTTATCTAATATAGTAATTATATCATTTATAAATTCAAATACATGTTATAAATATCTAATTAGTTACCTTATTCATCTCATTTACTACTTACTCATTTTACATTAATCAATAAGAATATTATTAATTTCAAAAAGATTGTTAACTGTATAACTAGCTTTGTACTTCACCAAATTTTTGTTGTTTTTTGGATTAAACCAAATTGTATCAATACCTGCATTGATTCCTCCTAAAACATCAGATGTCAGTGAATCACCTATGATTAAAGAATTTTGTGGTTTACTACCTTCAATATTTTCAAAAACAAAATCAAAAAAATTTTTATTTGGTTTTTGAAATCCGACCTCTTCAGAAATAAATATTTGAGAAAAAAATTGAGCAAAGTGTGAATCTGCTAATCGCGGTATTTGAACACGCTTAATTCCATTGGTAACAACGTATAAGTCATAACCATAATTTTTTAAATCCGTTAACAATTTTCTTGCACCTTCAATTTCTTGGTGCCCTTTTGAAAGATAGGTAAGGTATTTCCTACTAATTTTTTCATTATCAACAACAAGGTTAAATTCGTTATTAAAAAAATCTGCAAAACGCGTTCCTAATAGTTGCTCCCTTGAAATCTTACCTTGTTCAAGTTTCTTCCACAGTCCTTGATTAAATATTCGAAAATCTTCTTTAATATGCTCATTTAAATTAATTCCATCTATTTCAGAAAAAAGTCGTTCTAACGCTTGATTCTCTGTCGCTTTAAAGTCTAACAATGTATCGTCAATGTCAAATAATATAGTCTGATATTTTTTAGTCAAAGTCCATTCCTCCATAATTAGTTCAATTATAACAATAATCAAGGTTTATGTATTCGTAAAAAAACATTATAATTAATAAAAATCTAAATCAAAAAGGATATTTTATATGGCAATTTTTAATTATTCATTTGAAATTTCTCAAAATCATCTAGATGTAAATCTAAAAAATCTCAATCCAGAATTTATAAGTGTTGCATATACGAATCATTCATTATCTTTTTTTAAAACAACACTTTCAACTGCTATTTTGCAAAAAAACAAGACAAATGTTAGAACAGTAATTCATGTACCAGCTTCCGCATTTTCTTCTGCTGAGCTAAACAAACTTATGATTACAATTAAACAATCCAACCTAGACTCCATGCTTATTTTATCTGGTGAAAAAAAATCCCAGATAAGCCAATTCTCCTCCAGTCTCAAGCTGACTCTATTCATGCATAAAAAATTTCCGAATCTAAATATTCTATGTGCTTGTCATCCAGAAGCCATAATTTCAGAGAAATCATTAGCACAAGAACTTTTATTGATGAAAAAAAAAGAACTTGCCGGATGTAGTCTATTTATATCACAAATTTTTTTTGATTCCGCCTTATTTAAAAAATTTGTACTTCGTTGCAGAGCTTTTGGCATCAAATCACGTATCAAAGCTGGCATAATGCCTATTACCACTTTCAATCAAGTTTCTTTCATTAAAAACACACTACAATTGCACCTTCCCGCTGAATTCAGCTTTGCCACTGAGGCAAGTCAACTTAGAACTGTCGGAATTAATTTCGCTATAAATCAGATAAATGGTTTAATGCTCCAAAAAATAACTGATTTTCATTTTTTTGCAACTGAAGACTATAACGTTGTTGAATCTATACTCAAAGGAGTATCATAATCAACGTTGAAAATAATATTTTTAGGAGTGATAAAATGTGTGACAAAATTGAAAAACTCAAAGTACCAAATCTTTCTTCTAAGCTACGTGCTGACATTGTTGAGACACCCAGAATAATTCGTAACGCATCAGGAATCAGTTTATTTGGCAAGAAAATTAAAAGCATTATTTATACAACAGATGTTGCTGTAATTGCAAATTGCAATGCTGATGCTGTATTAGTCGTTTATCCATGGACGCCAAACACCAGAATTTTAGATGCAGTTTCGACTGTTTCAAACATTCCTATACTCGCCGGTATTGGAGGAGGTTTAACTAAAGGTATAAGATCAGCAGTTGTAGGATTTTTTGCTGAAGAAAGTGGTGCACAAGCTGTTGTCTTAAATGCACCAACTCCCATAGAGACCATAAAAAGTGTAAAAAAAGCCGTTGATGTTCCAATTATTTATACCATAGTAAATTCACATGTCGATTTAAAAGAGCGTATTGAAGCTGGGGTCAAAGCTTTTAACATTGCTGGTGGTAAAGATACAGCACTTCTAGTAACTTGGACTAGAAATGAGTTAAAACGACTTAACTTAGACCCGGATTTTCCAATTATTGCCTCTGGTGGTAAAACAGATGAACAGATTCTCAAAACAATCCAGGCTGGAGCAAATGCAATTTCATTTACTGCTTATGGTATTACAGAAGCGACATTCCAAAAGAAAATGGAACAGTATCGTCGTGAGAACTAAAAAAGACTACCTTTGCATTCTTACCACCCACGAAAAAGGTAAGCTAGCACAAGATAGTCAAAAACAGTGTTTAAACATTGTCTTTTGCCTTAACTAAAAGACAACTGCATTGTACGTTATTCCAATATGTTTGGCAAATTTTTCGAACAGCTAGTAAAAGATACACAAAACTCTGCTTTTTTAGATATGGAATTAATTCATATCCAAAAAGCAGAATCAGAAGTATTTTATCTCCCGATTCTGCAATACCAAACCAATATCATCATCAACAGAATTAACATCTAATCTGTATAAATTTACTCTATTAAGTCGGCTCTACTAACGTTTTAATATAAATAATAAATTTTAGAATTATAGTGAAATTAGGAAGGGGTTAAGACCTCCTCTATAAGAAAAACAAAGGCAAGTCACCTACTTGCTAGGAGATATAAGATCACTTCCTTTCAGTTACTAAAGCAACATACTATTGGAAATGTACTCAATATCTCACCTCCTTAAAAAGAAGATAGCTTTACACCCATATTTTACCACTAAAACTGATTATTACTAGCTAAAACTAGTCTTCATGTTCAATTATATCTTCAGTGATATCATCATACATAACATTATCAATTCGATAAGAATCACGCACATCAATTTTTGAAACTTTCATATCTGGTTTCAGTAAAAAACTTTTTCCATTAGAATGCTTAATTGAACTATTCCCCGGATTATAGCTAGTAACGACAACGATATGTCCTTTACCCTTTGCTTTTTCCCCTTCAGCATTCTTGCCATTTGTTGTTCCTACATATACACATGGATTAGTTTCATTACCAACCATTAATCCCAAATCTTTAAGTACACGTTCCATCTTAAATCCTTCTTCCACCTTTAAATTGACGAAGGCGTCATACCGTTGTACGACGCCTTCTAACTAAGCTAATTATATTAAATTGTTCCGAAAATTTTATTACATGAACCAAAATTAAATTCTAACTTTCAAAGTGTTATCCCAACCTCTATAACACAATTACAACTCTATAGTTGCGCCTTTTAACATGAAAGATCACCAAACCTAAAAACGATCTATAAATTAAATAACGCTTAATGTACATTCATTGTATCACAATTAACAAGAAATTGGTAGTCAACTAATCTATACGGATTTAAAACCATTAGGAAACATAAAAAGGATTAGCAATTATCAGCTTAACATCAGGCTTATTTTGAAAACTTCCCACAACTTCCACTCTAAATTCTCCACTCTTTAGTGGTAAGGAAACTTTGTAACTCCGAAGTTGTTCAGTAACCTTAATTTCCTCAATACATTCTTCGTTTTGAAGTAATCGCAACTTAGTAGGCTTAACCATGAAATTTCCGTTCAAGTTATTGCTTGTTTCTCCCAATTCAACATCGACTTCATACATACCTGGATTAAGTAACGACCCCATCTGAAAAAATCTAGAATTCGAATGTGCTTTCACTTGGATAGAACAGGTTGGACCAAGTGTAACATAAAAATTTCCCTGCCGAATACTTTGTTTTATTTGACTCGAACTAATTTCTTCTAATCCAATATAGTTTATTGCTACATTGTCTTCAACTTTTTTAGGGCGATGCCAATCTCTTCCGCTACTACACGAAATATGTCGACCTTCTTTTAATAAATCACTCCAAAGCTTGTAAGCCTGCTCATTATACAACTGATTCTGTGGAGAATTACCATTAAAAATCTCAATAAAATCAACTTTATCCCAATTTCGTACAAGAAAATCCCAATGACATCCCGTACAAATTGGACTGCCCAGTTTAAACGGATGTGCAACTCCTATCAAACCATCTGCCATCTTAATTTTATTAATCCAACTATCAATATCATCCGGTTTGGCAATACTCCAATCGATAATTTCATTTGCTCCTAAGACAAGCATATGTCCGTAATAAGTTGTCCATTCAATAGACCCTTTAAAAATAAATGGACGTTTTCCATACATACAATTTCCTTTAAGTTCGTCATATGCACTTGTCGTATTATGATCAGAAATGCTTAAAATATCGTAACCAAATTCTTGTGCATTATTGACTAACTCCATAGTAGTCTGTTGAGCATCACTGTGTGTCGTATGTGTGTGCCACTCAATGCTATAGTACCTCATAAAACTTGGGTCACCTCGCTAACTACTAATTGCACAGAAATTTTTTGAGAAGCAACACAATGCTGATGCAAATTAATTTTCCATTTGCCCACCAAATCACCAATTGCATTATATCCTAAAGACGAAGAATTCTTTTTGATTTTAATAAGTTGCTCAGAACTTTTATAATGATGATTACCTATATATTGCCCATCCTTACTTAATGAGCAGGTAAGTAGATTTTTTAACGGTAATGTCTTGACTATCGTTGATTCATCATAATCATATTCATTATCAAGCAATTCTTTTTCAATCAATTTTCTAGCAAGCGACTCTTCAACATCTTGTGGTGAAAATCGTAGCTCGATGATTAATTCATCCACTTCTTTTTCAATTTCAAAGAAAAATGGAATATTCGTTTTATCGTCTACAGGGGTCAATTCAAAATTCCATTGCTTTAATTCTTGCAACATTTTATCTCCACTTTTCCTTACGCATATTAACAATGATATAAACAACTGCAGAAAGACTACATAGTAAAAACAAAATTACAGATAAAGCTGCCGCCTGATTGTAATTCATATTTTCGTTGAACTCTCGATATAAAACTACGCCCAACATTTGTGGATTATTTGCACCCATCAAGAATGGTGTAGTAAAGGCTCCAACATTGCTCATAAATACAAAGGCTCCTGCAATAAAAATTTGTTTATACGTACTCGGCAAAATTATATCCTTAAGTAAAGTCATTTTTTTTGCCCCAATATCACGTGCACTTTCTATAGATGCATCCTTAATTGATGACAGGCTCGCTAAAAGTAGTAATGTCGCAAATGGAATATTAAACCATAAATTCATAGAAATTAGTCCCTTTGCTGCGTACAACATATTAGGGTTATACTGAATTCCAAACTTCAAAGCAATGCGACTCAAAACGCCACCATTACGAACAACCATCATAAATGAGTACACGGCGACAAGTCCTGGTATAAATTGTGGTAAAACAGTTAACGCTACCACAGCTTTACTAATTTTATTTTGGTTGAATCTAATATAAAGAGCCAGAATAAAACCAAGAATTAATGACAAAAGGACTGTTGCAATTGACACAAACAAAGTATAACCAATATTGAAAAGTTGAATCTTATTAGTTAAAAAATATTGATAATTGGCTATTGTGAAATGTGATGTTGTTGAATCTTGAAATGATAGTTGTATTGAAGTCACAATCGGATACGCGATCAACAGCAGGATTAGTAAAAAAGCTGGTGTCACATAGATATATGGAATGATTGCTTTTCTCAAACCTCTGCTTTCATTCATAGTTATTTAACTCCATTTCCAATTTCTGAAGTCCATTTTTGATTCATGTCATTTGACAAATCACCAATACTTGAGAAACGGAAATCCTTAGCACTAAGATTCTTAAGATATTTTAGGTTGCTTGATGTAATTTCTTTTTCGTTAATTACAGGAATTGCTGCCATTGTATTAACAAGAATATTTTGAGCTTTCTTTGTCAACATGAAATTCATCACAGCCTCAGCACCCTTTTTATTCGATCCAATCGATGGAATAACCAAACTATCCAAGTTACCTGTAAGTGCTGGAGAAATTTGTGTCATTTTAATAGTCTTTGGCAATGTTCCACTTTGTAAAGCAATTGTTGTCATATCTTGCCATGCTGGAATCATTTCAACCTGTCCGTTAGTTAGTAAATCCATTGTTCCTTGGTTTTTATTTGGATAAACTACCTTGCCACCTGATTTATACATATATGAATCAAGTGATTTTAACAAGTTAAATCCTTTATCCCATTTAGCTTCCCACTTCTTGTCACTAGATGTCAATGCTGATTTAGGAAGGTAATTATAAAGTGCTGTCTGTACAAATGATGATCCTGCCCCACCTGAATCAGGTGTATTGTATGCAAATTTGCCTGGATGCTTCTTTATCCATGCATAAAGCTGTTTAGCAGTTTTAGGTGGATTCTTTACTTTGGAAGAATCATAAGCTAAAACAACGGTAGTTCCTCGATATGGTAGCAAGTATCCCTGTCCTGCCCCAACAGTTGCTTTATCATTTTTAATATTAGGTATTGCTGACTTGTCGTATTTCAAGAAAATATCTTTTCCACCCAATTGTGTATATCCAGAATATTCTGCATCTGAAGCAAGTATTAAATCATAATCTGTTTTTTTCTGGCCTGCCTTTTTGGCAGCAACCAATCGGTCTTGCAAACTTGCAGCACTAGTTCCTGACATGATAAATTCCAAATTTAATTTATATTTTTTACCTTCTGGACTTGCATTAAAGGCACTTACAATTTTTGTCATTCCGTCTTTAACATTTTGGGAACCACCTGCCCACAAAGTAACATTTGTTTGTTTTACTGTCTTTGTGCTAGACTCGCTTGTTGCTTTTTTGTTACTCGTAGAATTACTACAGCCTGCCAATGATGCAAAAATTGCTAACCCCGCTGTAAAAATTGCAGCTTTCTTAATAAATTTCATTTTATTTCTCCTTTTCAAAACTCAGCTTTTTTGTAATTTTAAATACAATTTTAGATCCTACTGTATATTTTTCTATTACTTCTTTTGAACCAAAAAGTATAATTGTTTCACTCGCAACTGTTACAAACAATTGAGTGTAATGTCCCATTTGCGTTAAGCTTTGAATGACACCATCAAAAGTTTCTGAATTATTTTCATTCACTGAAACAAACTCTGTGTCTTCAGGACGAAATGCAATAATTCTGTTTTCTTGATTCAAAAAGTTCATCTGACCAATAAATGAGGCTATATAAATATCAGCTGGACTATTATAAATTTCACTTGGCGTCCCAACTTGAACAATTTCGCCTTTTTTCATAACAGCAATCCGAGTTGAAAGCATCATCGCCTCTTCTTGATCATGTGTAACAAAAATTGTTGTAATTTTTAGTTTTTGTTGAATCTTTTTTAATTCTTCTCGCATTTGTACTCTAATTTTTGCATCTAAGGCTGAATATGGCTCATCTAACAATAGTATTTCTGGTTCCAAAACCAATGCTCTTCCAATTGCAACACGCTGTTGTTGTCCTCCAGAAAGTTGTTGAGGATACTTCTGCGCCATTGCTGAAATGCCTAACATCTCAAGCATATCTGCTATCTTATTTTTGCGCTCATCTTTTGGAATTTTACGCAACTTCAACCCAAATTCAAGATTTTCAAATACTGTCATTCGCTCCCAAAGATTGTAACCTTGGAAAACCATGATTGTCGGACGTTTTTCAGGTGGAAGAGTCGTTATATCTTGATTATCAATACTGATGCTTCCTTCAGTTACACTCTCAAAGCCACCAATTGACCTTAACAGTGTACTTTTACCACAGCCAGAAGGTCCCAATAATGTTAAGATTTCACCTGCTTGAACTTCCAAGTTAATATCCTGAATACCATCACCATTATCATACTTTTTTGAAACATTTTTAATTTCTAACTTTATTGTCACTAGTTTGTCACGTCCTTACTTTACAAACAATTGCTGTAATATTGATTTTTTCCCCAAAAATTTATAGCAAATCCACAAAATTAATATTGCAGGAACAATTAGGAGAATTGCAAAAATTGCTCCAACCATCGGAGATTGATCTAAAATAATGCCATACATCGATGTTGCCATTGTCTTTATTTGTGGAAAACCAACAAGTAATGTTCCTTGAGATTCATCCAACGCTCCTAAAAATGTGTACATGGCCGCGACGATGATTGCTGGCAAAGCACTAGGAAAAGTTATTTTAAAAAATGTTCTGATTGGTCCTGCACCAACATCACGAGCTGCTTCTTCTTGTTGTTTATATACATTTTGAAAGGCTCCAATTGGAATCCAGATCATAAAGATCATGGTATTCAATACATTGATCAGAACTACGCCAGTTAATGTGCCCATTAACTGTAACTTGTAAAAAATAATTCCGATTGCTGTGTAAAGCCCTATCTTAGGAAATGCATTCGACAATAAAAATGAAAATAAGAACCAAGATCTTCCTTTAAACTCATATCGAGCGATTGCATAGGCTGCCGGCAAACAAATTATCATTGAAACGATTGTTGCTAAAATAGCAATTAAAAAGGAATTGAAGAATGCTTGCAATAAATCACCTTGAGAAAAAACATTTTTCCACCAAGTAAACCCAAAAGCTGATGGAATAATGTGTGGTGCTTGATATTGGGTTGCAAAAGCCAACATAATCGTATTAAGCAAGGGACCATACATAAAAAATGTAAAAATAAATAAAATACTAAAATTCAAAATAAATTTTCTTCTACTCATTTTCTTTTGTCCCTTCTAAAAAAATTTCATAATCATGTGCAGCTAAAGTGGTAATATTATCAAATCCATAGCTTTCAAGATAGCGAACTGTCAATAAATCTTCTGCAGTCCAAACTGATATTTTTAATCCAGAAACTTTTAAAAGCTCTAAATTAAGTGGATGTAATAATCGATAAGGAATATTAATCCATACCGCTCCTTCGTCCTTTGCCTGAATCAGAGCACTCTCAAAGAAATCTCGATCTTGCAATAAACGCTCAAAAGTACTATTGGGTAAAATAGTGTCAATATTTCTCCAAAGCTTTTCCCCAAATTCCAATTGATCAGCTTTAGTTGCAGCCCCTGTGAAGATAAGTCGTTGTTGCAATTCAAATTTTGTTGCCATTTTCATTACCTCTGTTGCAATCCCCACGTCCTTTAAATCACAGTTGATTAGGCATTGGCTTGTACTCTTTTGAATATCGATGAATGCATCCTCCAAAGTCAAAGGTGCTGTCATGGTATAATCATGACTCAATATCAAAGTAGTATCCGCAGCTCTTCTAACATCAATCTCAAGTGCATCTATCGACCATTTTGTCGCAGTTCTTAGATAGTTAAGACTATTACTAATTAACCCATCACTACCTGAATGTGCGGTAATAATTACAATCACTCCCTTTTATTAACTCGTACGTACGAATGTTAATTATAATTAGCTAATGTAAATTATTAGGCCATATTGCAGTAATTTTTTTGTAAATATATAATTTACCAAATATTTATAAAATTATTTTATTTAATCACAATTACTTGATCTCCAAAAACAATCACTTTAAAACTGAACTTAGTTTTTTGGTTATCTAGCTGACTATGTAGAAATAACCTTGCAGAACTTAAAAACCCCCGTCTAATAATGTCGTTACGAAAATTACTTCTTATAGTTTCGTTTTTTCATCTATATTAAAATAATTTTATATGGCATCAGTTATTTTTATTTTATTTTTTTAAATAAACACATACAACAAAAAGGACTAAGCCACAATATAGCTGACTTAGTCCTTACTCAATTCATTCTATGTTAATAAGTTTTACTAATTAAATACCCTTTTCTTGTTTCATTCTAACAACATCAAATTATAAATAATTATCCGTCTCATTCAAAAGATTCTAGTATAGCCCAGAAATTTGACCATCATCGCTCAATTCCATACCATTTGCTGCTGGAGTCTTAGGTAATCCTGGCATAGTCAAAACATTACCAGTAAGCGCCACAATAAACTGCGCTCCTAATTTTGGAACAAATTCCCGGACATGAATTGTAAAATCTGAAGGTGCTCCTAATTTTTTTGCATCATCTGATAAAGAATACTGTGTTTTAGCCATACATACTGGCAAGTGGTCCCATCCTAATTCAGCGAATTGTTTAAGTTGGCGTTTAGCTTTTGGACCATATTCTACTTTTGAACCACCATAAATGTCGGTAACAATTTTTTCGATTTTAGTTTGAATGCTATCTTCTACCTCATAGAGTGGTTTAAATTCAGTAGTTTTATCGCAAGAAGACACGACTGCTTTTGCTAAATCCAAGGCTCCTTCTCCACCATTTGCCCAAACATTTGCAACAAACGCCTCTGTCTCATCATTGGCACATAATTTTTGTAAAGTTATTAACTCGTTTTCTGTATCCGAAGTAAACTGATTAATTGCAACTACAACAGGTACATTATATTGTTTCATATTATTAATATGTTTCCTTAAATTGACGTAGCCTTTGGTCAAAGCTTCTATATTTTCTTGTTCAAGATTATCTTTTTTCAACCCACCATGCATTTTTAAAGCGCGAATCGTTGCAACAATAACAATTGTGTCTGGTGTTTTCCCCAATACAGGCGTTTTAATATCTAGAAATTTTTCTGCACCTAAGTCAGCACCAAATCCAGCTTCCGTTATTGTATAATCAGCTAATTTCAAGGCAGTCTGTGTAGCAATCACACTATTACAACCATGAGCAATATTTGCAAATGGCCCTCCATGAACAATTGCAGGCGTGTGGGCTAATGTCTGAACTAAATTGGGCTTAATCGCATCTTTTAATAATAAAGCAATTGCACCTGTAACCCCCAACTGTGTAACAGTAACAGGTTCCCGTGTTGCCGTATATCCAATAACAATATTACCAATACGACGCTTTAAATCCGCAATATCTTTTGCAAGACATAAAATCGCCATTAACTCACTTGCAACTGTAATATCAAATCCATCTTCTCGAGGGATTCCTTGAGAAATTCCTCCAAGACCAATTACAACATGCCGTAAAGCACGATCATTTATATCCAAAACTCTCTTCCAAATAATTCGCCGTTGATCAATGCCCAGAGTATTCCCTTGATATATATGATTATCAATTAGTGCAGCTAATGTATTATTTGCTGTTGTTAATGCATGCATGTCCCCAGTAAAATGAAGATTAATATCCTCCATTGGAACAACTTGCGAATAACCACCACCAGTTGCTCCACCTTTCATCCCCATCACTGGCCCCAAAGAAGGCTCACGAAGCGCAATTATTGCTTTTTTACCAAGCAAGCTCAGTCCATCACCTAATCCAACGGTTACCGTAGATTTCCCCTCCCCAGCAGGAGTAGGATTAATTGCCGTAACTAAAATTAATTTCCCTTTAGTTTTCTTATTGGCAGCAACTGGAAGTTTGATTTTTGCTTTATAGTCTCCATACTGATCAATATCCGTAGGCTTCAACCCAACTTTTGCAGCAATTTCGGTAATTTTCACAATCTCAGCTTGTTGTGCAATTTCAATATCTTTCAATGAGAACATCCTCCTAACAAATATGCCTAAATTATAATCTATTGTTCGTTAAATGTCATTAAAATCACTAAATTGCTTTGATTTAAAAGTCAGTCAATGATTATCACAAGAAATTAACGAACATTTGTCGTTGTTAACAACAAATTATACAATATTTCACGACCATTTTTATTCATGAAATAAAAAAATTTTTGATTTTCAACTTTTACTACCACACCATGACGCGTCATTCTGACCTTGCTAATATTTATTAAATCAATTTTCTTAATATTTTGTGGGATTACTGTGTGTACAATCATTCTTTCGTCAGTTAATTCTATCCATCTAAAAAATAGTTGAATAAACACCGTGATTAAAAATATTAGAAAAACAAGGATTGTCCATATTTGAAGAACAGTGATTTCAAGCCATAGTAATAAACTAAAAAGTAGTATAATAAACGTAAATGACCAACATATTGTACTTGTCGCAATGTCTGGTTGATAACGTAATTTCTTATTCATAAAAACACCTTCCTAGGAGCGATTAATGTGATTAAACTTTATACTGATGCAGCTACAAAAGGAAATCCAGGAATTAGCACAGCTGGCATTTTGATTATAAAAAATGGAAAACAATATCAATACGCGATTAACCTTCCAAATTCATCCAACCACACAGCTGAATTTTTAGCAGCAATAACTGGATTCCAGTATGTAGACAATCTCTTTAGCAATACAGAAACTCTGATGTTTTTTTGCGATAGTAAAATTGTAATTGAAAGCATTGACAAGAACTATTCCAAAAATTTTCAAAAAATGCTCTCTGAATTGATTAATTTACAAAAAAAGTTTCCTCTAGTTATCAGTAAATGGATTCCAGAAAAAGAAAATAAAGGAGCCCATTTTCTTGCCACCCAAAAATTGCGTAACTCACTATAAACGCTAAATTCTTCTTTCATTATACTAAAGATTTAATATAATCTGCGAACTTAATTCTTAAAATAAATATTTTTTAAGAATTATTAAAAAAATAGGTCAATTATATTTGAATTCTAAAATCGATTTGTACAATCTTTTAAAGTTAGTTCAAATTTAATAATCAACCTACATAGCCATATTTTTTTGAAATTAAAATTCACGCTTAATTGAAACTATATTTTATCTCTAATACATTAATCCTTACGTTCTTTTTTTCCCCAATACTGAAAATAATCCGTTCTTAGTGAGCCATTATATAATTTTCTTTTCTTAGTTGCCCTAGTACCGTAGAAGTTTTCAAACTCAAGGTCACTCGTTAAAATATATTTACTCCAAGTATTTAAATTCTTGTATGTCTGTCCCATTTGCTTATAAAGTTCTCTAACAGCCTTTTGATCACTCAATCGTTCACCATATGGTGGATTTGCTACAATGACTCCGTTTTTCTTTTCAGTTCGAAAATCTTTCAAAGCAAGTTGTTTAAATTTTATACTGTGAAGAAGACCTGCTTCTCTAGCATTCAATTTTGCAATGTCAATCATCTTACCATCAATATCATATCCAGAAATATCTAACTCAATGTCATAATCAGCTAATGTATCAGCTTCATCACGAATTTGTTGAACAAATTCTTCTGTTTGCCAACCCCAGCTTTCACAAATAAAACTTCGATTAAATCCAGGAGCAATATTGTGTCCAATCATCGCTGCTTCAATTGGGATTGTCCCAGATCCACATACCGGATCAATGAAGGGCATTTCTGGATACCAATGTGCTAAAAGAATCATTGCTGCTGCCATATTTTCTTTTAGCGGTGCCAACCCCTTTTCAATTCGATAACCACGTTTAAAAAGACTTGACCCTGTTGTATCTAACGTTAACAACACTTTATCTTTGTTAATCGCCACTTCTAATGGAAACTTGGCCCCAGTTTCTGCTAATCTAGTTTTTCGATGATAAACTAAACTCATCTTATCAACAATTGCTTTTTTTACAATAGCTTGCACATCTGGAACACTATACAACTTGGACTTTTGTGATTTTCCTGCAACAGGAAATTCAGCATCCAATGGTAAGTACCGATCCCATGGTATTGCCTTTGTTTTTTCAAACAATTCATCAAAAGAAGTCGCAGTAAATTCCGCAATTATAATTTTTACACGATCAGCAGTTCTTAACCATAAATTAGTTTTGATAATATCAGCAAAATCGCCATTAAATCTGACACGACTATTTTCAACTTCAACTTTATAACCTAGATGTTTAAGCTCATTTCCAACAAGAGACTCAATTCCAGCAGCTGCAGTCGCAATTAAATTGTATTCCTCCATTTTTTACCAAACCTTTCTTAATTTGTAAGTGAACCCGTTTATTTACAATAATAATAGAAGAACCAGGTTAAAATTTACTTTTTAACCTAGTTCCAAAATAAAAAGGTTAGGATTAAACCTAACCTTTCCCTGAAATGTAGTCCTCTATAAGCCACGTTCCGTACGTCATCCAATACAGGTAATTGGAATCGGTGGTAATCATCTATCTCCAGATAGTCACCTATCTGCCCCCATGATTTGTTCATTTCCGTCATGAAGCGCCCCTACCAAAGTTTGGGTTACCTGCTCGTGGGGTTTACCGCGTTCCATCAATATCGTTTCCAATATTGCTTCGTCACTGTGGCACTTTCAAGACTACTCAGACATAGCACTAAACCTTAGCCTTTTTATCTGCCGTTACCCATAAAGGTACCTTGCCTTATTTTTTCAGCAAGCACGATCACTACAGACATCTCAGTCTGTGCAAGCTTGGACTTTCCTCAGCCTACTCAAGGTAGACCGCGATTACCAGAAAACTACACCAAATATTCAAGATAGACTATTAAAAACGACTATCTCTATTTGCATCATCATTCAATTGAGCACCAAAGACATGACGCTCTAAATTAGATAAACGTTTTAAAATGTCCATGTTCGTCACATTAGAAACCGGACGGCTAGCTTGCCCAGTTTTACCTATGGCCAATTGCTTAGTTAATTCATCAACCTTGCTAACAAGACGATCATTTTCCATCTGTAAGCGTTGAGTTTCTTTAGAATAAGTCTCATAATCTTTGATAACATCATCAAGAAATTCATCTACATCTGCTGGATCATAGCCACGCATTTTAGGTTTAAAATTCTTATTTACAATATCTTTTGGCGTGAAATTTATCTTCTCCACAGCAATGCACCTCATATTCTATAGAAAACTATGTTTACAACTCTGTTAATTATAACAAATATTATTATGATTGCAAATCATTTTCATTTTTTCTTTCAAAAAACTCACGTGCACCATTCTCAAGCCAGTCCATATCAATCATCAAAACATTATATTTATTTTTTTGCGCATACTTTTTTGCAGCTATTACATCATATTTTGATTTTCCTTCAAATTCTGGATCATATACTATTAGTGCTTCTTCTGTATGGTTCAACATAAATTTTTGCCAGTTTTGTAATTGCTTCGGAGATTTATAAACTTCAGTACTAACTTCTCCAAAAAAATCTACCTTATTTTTTAAAATCGAGAAAGCATTTTGTCTGTCTTCTTTCCAATTTTTTTCAAAATCTTTGTAAGGTAACATCATTGCGACTTTAAGGATAGGAAAATCTTTTTTCAATTCTTCAACAACTTGAACTGTTAACTGTTCAATTCCTGTCTGTCCACCTACAAGTATCCATTCAAGCCCATTTTCTGCTTTAGAACGTAGCGCATCTTTTATAATACTTTTCAACACTTCAATTTTTGGATCAGAATCTTTATAAATATTTAATTCGTAACTACGATAACCTGTAATCCATAAACGCATTATATTACTTAACCTCCATCATAACTTGACTAATCATAAAACAAGAATAATATGAATATCAAATATCATTTAATAATTTGGAAATGTGTCTTTTGCCAACTGTTTACGTTGTTGGTATAATAAGTCGAATGGGAGTGTGAAGAAACATGGTTCTTAGATATCCAAATGGCAAACCGTATCAACCTATACTACCAAAAAAAAATAAAAATAATCATGAAAATATTATATTTGGTAATCGTGGTATGTCACTTGAAGATGAAATTAACCAGAGTAATCAATACTACCTCCAACAAGATACTGCGGTTATTCATAAAAAACCAATACCTATCCAAATCGTACAAGTTGATTACCCTCAAAGAAGTGCTGCTGTAATCAAAGAAGCCTATTTTAAGCAAGCATCCACCACTGATTATAATGGCGTTTATCGTGGGTATTACTTAGATTTCGAAGCCAAAGAAACTCATAATAAAACTTCTTTTCCGCTAAATAATTTTCATGAACATCAAATCACTCACATGAAATCTTGCATAAAACAAGCGGGAATTTGTTTTACTATTATTAAGTTTACTGCAACACAAGAAGTTTTTTTATTACCAGCTTCAATCCTCTTTAATTACTGGAACAATCAAGAAAATGGTCGCAAGTCTATTCCAAAAAGTATTATTGAAAAAAATGGCTTTAAAATCAAGTATCATGTAAAACCGCTTATCCCATATCTAACTATTATAGATAAGTTAATTGAAAACTTACATAAAGAATAAAGGAGCAAATCATGAGTAGTAATCAGAATCCCAATAATTCACGGGTAATGCGTAAAAAACAACAGGCCTCCAATAATAAGAAACCCACTAATAAATTTAAAACATTCATCAAGCGGTTTCTCTTAACAATGCTAGTACTGGCAGAAATAGTCATCGCTGTGGGAGCCACAACGTTCTTTATGTATGCAAAAAATGCACCTTCACTAAGTGAATCTCGCCTCACGAGTGCAGGATCCACAACAATATATGATTCTGAAGGAAAAGTAATAACTAGAATTGGCACTCAAAACAGGATATATGTCAATAGTAATAAAATACCTCAGACATTAAAAGATGCAGTTGTTTCAATAGAAGATCGTCGTTTTTATAAGCACCATGGTATTGATCCTGTTCGTATTGCAGGTGCAGCACTCTCCAATTTATCAGCCTCTTCCGGTCTACAAGGTGGAAGTACATTAGACCAGCAATTAATAAAATTAGCCTACTTTTCAACAAGTTCCGCTGATAGAACACTGAAACGCAAGGCTCAAGAAGCTTGGTTAGCTCTTAAGCTTGATGATACCTATAGCAAACAGCAAATTTTGACTTTTTATATTAATAAGGTTTACATGGGCAATGGTGTTAAAGGAATGCAAACTGCAGCAAAGTACTATTTTAACAAATCCTTAAATCAGCTTGACTTAGCACAAACTGCATTACTAGCAGGTATTCCAAACGCACCGACAGATTATAACCCATATTCTAATCCGACATTGGCAAAAAAACGTCGCGATGAAGTCTTAGATGCTATGGTTACAAATAAAAAAATTACTTCTGCACAAGCAGCCGAAGCAAAGAACGAAAGTATAACACAAGGACTTGTCCAAACTCATTCAAGTTCTACAAATACAACTCAAAAATCAAAAATTGCTGATGCATATTTAAAGCAAGTTATTCAAGAAGCCGAAGATAAGGGTTATAACCCATATAAGGGTAATTTAAAAATTTATACTAATTTAGATATGAATGCTCAAAAATATTTATATAATCTTGCAAATACTGATGATGAAATTGCCTATCCAGATGATAGACTTCAGGTAGCATCGACTGTCGTAAATCCTAACAATGGTAAAATTGTAGCAATGATTGGTGGCCGAAAAACAGGAAATGTAACTTATGGATTAAATAGGGCAGTTCAAACCGATAGAACAGATGGATCAACCGCTAAACCATTAATGGACTATGGACCAGCTATTGAATATCTAAGTTGGGCAACATATCATGAACTACAAGATACTAAATATGTTTATCCTGGTACGAACATTAATTTATACGACTTTGATGATGAATATCAAGGAAACATTACAATGAGAAGCGCGCTTACTCAGTCTCGAAACATTCCTGCAATTAGGGCATTACAAGCTGTTGGTATCACAAAAGCACAGAATTTTATTAGTAAACTCGGTTTTAATTACAAAAAAACTCTGGAATTTCAAAATGGGATTGGTTTACCTTCTTCAACCTTGCAAAATGCTGCTGCTTATTCTGCGTTTGCAAATGGCGGAACATATTACAAGCCTAGATATATTAGCAAAATTGTTTCCTCAGACGGTGAAAGTAAAAGTTATTCAAGTTCTGGAAAACAAGTTATGCAATCATCTACCGCATACATGATTACTGACATGTTAAAAGATGTCATTTCCAGTTCCCAAGGTACAGGACGTTATGCGCGAATAAGTGGTTTATATCAGGCAGGAAAAACCGGTACAAATTCATATCCATCAGATGTTGCTTCTAAATTTCCTAGTTCTGCAGACATGGACTCTTGGTTCAATGGTTACACGCAAAATTACTCAATTTCTGTTTGGGTTGGTTATGATCATCAATATGAAGCAGGTAACTACTTATCAGCATCATCAGCTAGAATTGCTTCGTATTTCTATAAATACGCAATGACTTACCTTTCCCAGGGAAAATCTAATAAAAACTGGAAAAGACCAAGTAATGTATATGTAAAAACAGTAAATGGTGTACGCGAATTGTACCTAGCAGGTTCCTCTGATCCGGTTCCTACTGACCTTGGTAGCTCAAGTATTGAAAGTAGTGTATTTAGTAGTATAGCGTCATCTTCTAGCTCAAGTTCCATTGATTCTTCAAGTTCTATTAGCTCTAGTTCCTCAATCCCAAGTTCATCTTCTAATATTGTTGATTCTTCTGCTGATGAAACTTCAGATTCTAACAATTCAGCATCTGGAACGACGACTAATGGATCATCTTCTACAAGTTCTTCGAGTTCTGCCACAAGTCCTACACAATAAATAATTTAAAATTATCTTCAAAAAAGGAAGAGTCTAGTGAAAATCAGAAATTGATTTTTACTAGACTCTTCTTTTTTTAAATTGCTACTACCATGTTACATATCTAAATCAAAATAATTATTAATACTTAACTTCTCGAATTTACTGTACCGCTACTTTTCCAGTTGCATAATTAATTATTATTCCATTTTGTACATTTGGAACAAATACATTAAATTCAATTGTACCATCACTTGATTTTGCTTCTATATGTGCACCTGATGGTACAATATTACTTCCATCATAAATATCACTTACCTGGTAACGTATTTTTTTATTTTGATCTAAACCTCTTCTAACAATCGTTTCATAATAATTTTGACCAGTTGAATAACTAGAATCAGCTTCATTTGCCCAAGCTGTTTGTGTAGCTATATTTCGAGGATTAGATTCTGAAGCATCAAAATTTTGAATTCCCCCGACTAACGCATACCCAAGTAAATGTCCTCGATCGTAGGCATGTTTATATGCACCACTGAGATTTAAAGCCTGTTCAAATCCAGCTGGCTTCCAAGAAGTTGCACCTTCATTTGTTTCTTTTCTATTTTGATATTGTCTCGTTGTACTGTTTAACCAAGCATTCCCCACTACCGGTCTTCCTAAACTATCAACTGTATTAACAGCATAAGGTGCACTAGTTATATTAGTATTTAGGGTAGTTCGATTATTATCAATAATGAAAGCTCCGGCATTGTTCCATGCTATTTCATTTCCTAACTGATTCCTCACATTTTGTGATAATACTGATTCTGCAAGATCTTTACTGGGAGTTCGATTTATACTAGTTGAACAACTACCAGATACATTATTAGTGCTTGAGCTGTTGCTTATTGAACTACTTGTTGCATTAGTTGTTAAGCTGCTAGTTGTTGAACTACTTGTTGGATTACTCTCACTATTCTTTTTTAATACCAAGCTTTTTGTAAGACTACTCTTAGAAGCTTGGTGTTTATTATTATCTTTAGTATTCGAAAAGTTTCCTATCAAAAGTCCTATCACAATTACCAAAATCCATCCCAAAACACCTGTTGTTGATTTACTTCCTTTTTTTCTACGCATTTTTTCCCCCAATAAATAATTATAGTTATCATAATATATTAACACATTTTTGTAATGATATTTAGTATTTAAATAAAGAATTACGATATTACAAACCGTAAGAAAAAAGCAAGCCTATGCCATCTTGTTTGACCTAGACTTGCTTTTTAATATTTTTTTCTTTTACTTAGCGACTAAACTCTTATATTTGTCCAGCAATTCTTTTTTCTTCAGTAGTATCTATTGTTGCATCAATAGATTTGCCAAACACAAAAAATCGTTGATATAAATACTCGGTAATCCCATTTAAAAGTAAATTCAGTATAGTAACTAAATAATCATTCCATTGAAGCACCGTTACTAGGTAATTTCCTCCAAAAGTTGAAACAGGAGTAAAAATTGAGTAATAAATAAAAACTTTAAACATTGCAACTGGTATATTATTATTTGATTTGAATGTAAATTTGCGATTCAAAGTAAAATTCCAAATAACTGATAAAACTAATGCTACTAAATAGCGAATTTCATAATTTATTGATGTCAACTGTGTCAAAATCGTAAAAGTTCCCATTTCAATTACACCTGCTGACGATGCAAATGTAAAGTATTTAAGTGTTCTTAAAATTTCTCTTTTTCTACTCGTTTCCATAATCAATTCCTCCTCAACAAAAGAACAAATTACTTACTCTCAGCTACAGCCAACATTTGAACTGCATCGGTCAATGACTTATCTAATATTTTGATTACATCTTCAGCAGTTTCTTTTTTCATTAATAATCCTGGCTTAAATTGCAAAACAGATTTATCAAAATTAGCCATTACAGCCCAAACACCATTTTTTATTAATGAGACCATCAAAGCCTGTCCCCCCATAGGGTGAGAAGTCTTTAACCCCATAATCACGCCACATTGTCTAACTTCAACTAAAAAGTCAGAATGACGTTTTTGAATCTCTGCCAAATTTTTAGCAAAAAAATCAGTTAACATTTGAATATTCTCCTTAGTCTCTGGCCGATTTAAAATATCCAAAACTTTAGAAGAAACAATACATCCTAGTTCAGTACCATTAAAAGAAGACGTATGTGCAAAACCATCATCTTCCATCCATGCGCCGGCTTCTTCGGTCATTATAACCGCGGACATAGGATAGTACCCGCCAGAAAGACCTTTCCCAGTTACAATCATATCTGGCTTAGCACCATACTTGCAGCAACACCACATTTCTCCACTGCGCATTAACCCAGTTTGCACCTCATCAGCAATATATAATGCTCCATATTGATGTGCCAATTTCTCAACATTCTTATGATATCCCTCAATAGGCATTGGAAATCCTGCCGTTGCAGGAATACTCTCAATAATAACTGCTGCCGTATCTTCTCTTTTTAGCACTTCTTCTAATTCTTCTAAATTATTATATTCAATGTGTGTGTAATAATCTGGATTTGGTTTCATATTAAAATATTCTGCTAATTCTGGATTCCCAGCCTGCATTGAAATCCCAGAAGCACCATGAAATGCGCAACTTAAACTAACAACTCTACTTCTTTGTGTAGCCCTTCTAGCAAATTTAACAGCCGCATCAATTGCCTCTCCACCACCATTTAATGTGAATACATACTTCATATTATCAGGAGATACTGCTAATAATTTCTCTGTCAATTCATTTTTATATTGTGATGGAAAATAATGATTACCTGCATCTACCAATTCTGCACCTTTTATTAATGCTTCTTTTATTTCAGGATTTCTATGACCTAAGTTAAACACACCACCATTTGAATGCATATTAATAAATGTATGTCCATCAAGGTCTTTGAAGTAGCTTCCTTCTCGTTCACCCATAACCATTTCAATTCCAGATTGTCTAAAGGTATCTACCCTATTAGGATTCCATATTTCATGTGCCTCATTATAAATTTCATGTGCTTTTTTTGACATTTAAATTCCTCCGATGTTAATTAATTGTTTGATAATCACGGGTACTATTTATATTTTCTTCTTGCGAGAATTCCATCAAATATTTTCTAGATAAAATTGCAGTCCCCTTTGCAAAAAAAGCTAGTACTTCCGGTGTCAATTCCGCCGCTTCCCCACTTCCAGGAATAACAGCCCCTAATCTATATAATAAACTCTGTAACATCCCAATCCGGCGCATCATTATAAAGGTCCAAACCTCACGTCTATCTTCATTCTCAATGGTGCGTATCGATTCATATCCTTTTAGAAGTTCATTAACAACCTCTGAAAGATCACCACGATGTTCCATCAAAGCAACAGAACTTGCAATATCATACATATACCAACCTTTACCACAATCATCAAAATCTAGAACAGTTAGTTGGTCTCCGTCTTGTAACAGGTTTGCTGTCCGTAAATCACTGTGTATCATTCCGTACCTTTCCTTACCTTTTCCATATATTTCAAGCCTTTTTTTCATTAATTCCACACTTGCATCGATACTTTCAATATCACTTTCTGAAAGCCAATCACGATTTCGATAAGAAACACCATAAAAGTTGTTCCATTCTTTCCCAAATGTCCCTTTAAAATCCCACTCCATCCGATCATAAAATGATGGTTCTTTCCACTGTATCGCTAATTTATGCATTGTTGCCGCAATTTTACCAATTTTTTGGTACAAGGCTCTGTCTTCTATACTTAAGCCCGTTTTTTTCCATTTACAAGTTGCTTGTTGTAAAACAGCAGCAAATCTGAAAACCGGTACAGTTATTTTAAGCGGTATTTTTTCAATCTTAGCTATCAAGTTACCAATATCATCATTACCATCACTTGAATCCACAGGTGATTTACCTTTTTGATATGAAAAACAATCTACAAAACGTTTTTCTTCAAGTTCTGATGTAACAATTTCTTCCACATAATTATTCTTTAGTGAAGGTTGTGGAGTATCTAATGAGAGATTCGTATTGTCGCTAAGATATTCTAGCCAAGTTAGTTCAGTTTTTATACTCTTAATGGTTGCAAAATCAAGGCGATGAACTCTCATAACCATTGTAGGCATGCCCTTAGAAGTTAATTTAAACGTTGCATTTTCTGTAAAATTTAGTAATGTTGCATTAGCATCTTCCGGATAGCCCCATAATATTTTTGCACGATTCGCAACTGACTGAAGATGTACAATTTGCTCTTTAAAAGACAAATTTTTAAATTTTCCATTCCTAATTTCTAATTTTTCCAACTAAAATTACCTCCAATCGGCCTCTTGAATGTTATATTACATAACATTAAGCAAAAAAAAAAGAACATCTTTTGATGTTCTTGCATTAAAATATTTTATAACTTATTTGCTTATTTTATCAAAGTAAATTGTTGATACCGCATTAAAATCTTAGCTGTTAATTTTTTAATTCCACATTTTCAATTTTTTCATCTTTAACAGTTGGTAAAGATATTCTAAAAACAGACCCTCTCTCAATCACACTTTCAACAGATAATTGTCCATGATATCCTTCAATTAAACGTTGTGCGATTGAAAGTCCTAGCCCATTTCCGCCTTTGCCCCGACTTCTTGCCTTATCAACACGGTAAAAGCGATTGAATACTTTTTGAATGTTTTCCTTAGAAATTCCCTCACCAAAATCTTGTATCGCAATATTTACATACCTTTTATCTCGTGAAACAGACAAATGTACTTCTTTTCGATTTTCTGAATATTTAACCGCATTATCCATTAAAATGATCAAAACTTGCTCTAAATGATTTCTATAAATTTTGACTGGTGTTCTACTATTCAAATCATCATCTAGCAAAAAAACAAAATCCGGCTTAATCATTTTAAAATTATTAAAAACTTGTAATACGATTTCACGAACATCAGCAACTTCTTTACCATATTGTATCTCAACTTGCTCTGCTCGTGACAAGTCAAGCATCTCCTGAACCAAACTCTTCATTCGATTAATTTCTTGTAGCGAAGCTGATATCGACTCTGCTAACACTTCAGGATCATCTTTACCCCAACGATTCAACAACTCCATATGTCCCTGAATAATCGCAACTGGCGTTCTTAATTCATGTGACACATCTTCAACAAATTGTTGTTGTTGTTCAATATATCTCTGCATTCGGTCAAGCATATCATTAAAAAGCTGACTCAAATCAGATAATTCATCATTCCTCTTTTGTGTCTCTAATGGAACTCTAATGTCAGCAATAGGATCATCTTCATCTTCTTTATTGATTTTATCAATCGTCTCATTAATCAAATCAATCGGTCTTAATAACCAGGCCGATAATGCATAACCTAGCATCGCACTAGCCAAAGCTGCAGTGATTCCAAATACAAAAAATATTAAGCCTAATTTATCACGTGCATTATCGTAATCAGTCAACCGATTAGTAACTTGGATATATCCAATCACTTTTTGTGTACTTTTAGACACTACGGGTTTACGAATAACTAATACATTAACACCCTTTGACTTTTGAAGATCCGTAGTATTCGTATTATCACTAATATTAAAATTAACCGGTAAAGACCTAGAAGCAAAAACTTTTTCACCATTTAAATTATAGATACCCACCCCTATGTTTTTTCGAGATAAAGTTACAAACACAGAATCTGCATATAAACTGGAGGGACGATTTTTTTCATGCTCAACCGTTGAAATATTGGAGCTCAATTCACGTTTAGCACTCCGGTTTGTAAGTTCCTCATCAGAGGATGATAAACGGCTTTGGGCAACTGCAACTGCATCGCTTGCGTACTGTTTTTCTTGCTGCAACATTAAATTTGAAAAACTCTGAAATAGTAAGGTTGCAAAAATAGCAAAGATAACTAGTACACCTATACTTGTACCAATTGACCATTTTAGCTTGATTGAAAATCTATTTTTCTCTCTTTTTTTTGCAACAAGTACCCTTTTCTTTTTTTTCACGAACGCATCACATACCCTGTGCCACGAACAGTTTGAATATAACTTTCTTCTTCTGGTCGATCAATTTTATTACGAAGGTAACGAATATATACATCAACGACATTTGTCTCAATTTGAGATTCATAGCCCCATACCTTTTTAAGCAACACATCACGGGCAAGCACTACATTTATATTTTCCATCAATGCAAGTAACAATTCATATTCCCTTTTAGTGAGTTCGATAATCTCATCTCCACGACGAACTACCCTATTTTCTTTTTCAATAGTTAAATCACGATAGGTAACCTTAGTTTGTTTTGAAGCATTTTGCTCGCTTTCAATATCAATTCTGCGAAGCAAAGCGCGCAATCGTGCCAGTAATTCTTCAATAGCAAAAGGTTTTACGATATAATCGTCTGCCCCATGATCAAGTCCAGAAACTCTATCAATAACAGAGTCTCTAGCTGTCATCATGATAATCGGTGTATTTTTAGTTTGTCTAACACGACGACAAACCTCAAGGCCATTCAATTCAGGTAACATCAAATCAAGCAAAATTGCATCCCAATCACTCGCTAAAGCTGCTTCCAACCCTGTTCGGCCATTATAATGAACTTCCGTTTCATATCCTTCATGTTGTAATTCTAATTCTACAAACCTCGCGAGGTTTTTTTCATCTTCAATTATTAATATTTTATTCATAGTTCACTCTCCTAATAAAAATTATAACGAAATTATAATTTATTTTTCATATACTATTAATCTATCACAAAAACATTAAATTCGCACTTTTTGAAAATTAATTTTAACGCACAAAAAATCGATAGACTTAAATTTGAAATCTATCGCTTTTTACTTTCAAATACCATATTAATACTTAAAATACTTATTCCTCATGATACCATTCATAATGGAACATTCCTTCTCTATCAGTTCTTTCGTAGGTATGTGCTCCAAAATAATCACGTTGCGCTTGAATAATATTAGCAGGTAAATTAGCTGAACGATATTGATCAAAATAAGTAATCGCAGCTGTAAATGCCGGTACCGCAACACCAGCTTGAATTGCTAGCGACGCAACTTCACGTACAGCAGCTTGATACTTGTCTGTAATTTCTTTAAAATATGGATCTAGCATCAAATTGCTTAATTTTTTATCTTTTCTATAAGCATCTGTAATCTTTTGTAAAAAACGAGCCCTTATTATACATCCTTCACGCCAAATCATTGCTAATTCATCATATTTAAGATCCCAATCATAGTGATCAGAAGCAACACGCATTTGTTCAAAACCTTGAGCATAACTCATAATTTTACTAAAATAAAGTGCTTCCCTGATTTTTTCAATTAATGCTTTTTTATCAAGCGTTGTTTTATCAAAAGCTGGGCCGTTCAATACTTCGCTGGCTACAACTCGTTCATCTTTTAAGGCAGAGATATATCTGGCATATACAGACTCTGTAATCAGTGACTGTGGTACTCCCAACTCTAAGGCACTCTGAGAACTCCATTTACCTGTCCCTTTATTACCAGCTCTATCAAGGATAACATCAACAATTGGTTTTTGTGTGTCCAAATCATCCTCGCGCGTTAAAATCTCAGCTGTAATCGACATTAAGTAACTATCCAGTTCACCTTTATTCCAATCACTAAAAATTTTTGCAATTTCATTTACTTCTAATCCAAGAACGTTTCGCAATAAATTATAGCTTTCAGCAATTAACTCCATGTCGCCATATTCGATACCATTATGGACCATCTTCACATAGTGACCCGCTCCATTTGGCCCAATATAACTTACACAAGGTGTCCCATCTTCAGCTTTAGCCGCAATCTTATTCAGAATTGGTTCAACAAGCTTATATGCTTCTACCTGTCCACCTGGCATCAACGAAGGACCTTCAAGTGCACCCTTTTCACCACCAGAAACACCCATTCCAATAAAATTAATTCCAGATTCATCTAAAGTTGCATTCCGACGCACAGTGTCCTCAAAAAATGTATTTCCTCCATCTATCAAGACATCACCCTGACTCAAATGTGGTAAAAGTTGCTTAATTAGTCCATCTGTTGGTGCTCCTGCCTTAACCATCATAATAATTCTTCTTGGAGTCTCAAGAGAGTCAACAAAATCTTCAACAGTGTAACTAGGTACAAGTTTTAAACTTGGATGATCAGTTACTACTTTTTCTGTTTTGGCACCAGTTCTATTATAAATCGCTACTTTATAACCACGGCTTTCAATGTTCAAAGCCAAGTTTTTTCCCATTACAGCCATTCCAACTACACCAATTTGTGGTTTATTCATCATTAAACCTCCTACACATTTTATTTCTTCTCTAATGTTACCAAAAACAACTCAAAAGATAAAGACGTTGCGCCATTTTCTATCTATATAAATAGAAAAACCGACAATTTGAAAAACAAATCATCAGTCTCTAAATTTATTATTTATGAAGCCTGTTTGTCATCTAAAATAATTTCTGGCATTTGATTTCCATCAACACTTAATTTATTAACTACAACTTCAGAAACATCTGTTCTACTTGGGATTTCATACATTACATCTCTCATTGTACTTTCAACAATTGAACGCAACCCACGAGCCCCTGTATTTCTTTCTATCGCAAGATGAGCAATTTCTTTCAATGCATCTTTTTTAAATTTCAATTTTACATCATCTAGTTCAAGCAACTTGCTATATTGTTTTACTAATGCATTTTTAGGCTCTGTCAATATTCTAACTAAATCTTCTTCTGTAAGTTTTTCCAAAGCAGATAAAATTGGTAGTCGGCCAATAAACTCAGGAATTAAGCCAAACTTCAGCAAATCCTCTGGTATTATTTGCTGCATCAAACTTTTTTGTTCATTATAGATGTTTTTCGAATCAACACCAAATCCAATAGTTTTATCTCCAAGTCGATTCTTAACCATTGTCTCGATTCCATCAAATGCCCCACCAACAATAAATAAAATATTAGTTGTATCAATTTGAATAAATTCTTGTTGTGGATGCTTTCGGCCTCCCTGAGGTGGAACATTAGCAATAGTTCCCTCCAGAATTTTTAATAAAGCCTGCTGAACACCCTCACCCGAAACATCACGTGTTATTGAAACATTTTCACTTTTTTTAGCTATTTTATCAATTTCATCAATATAAATAATGCCTCGCTCTGCGCGTTCAACATCAAAATCAGCACTTTGTAATAATTTCAACAAA
Source organism: Liquorilactobacillus cacaonum DSM 21116 (assembly GCF_001436735.1). Lineage (GTDB taxonomy): Bacteria > Bacillota > Bacilli > Lactobacillales > Lactobacillaceae > Liquorilactobacillus > Liquorilactobacillus cacaonum. The sequence continues at coordinate 195,915 of NZ_AYZE01000014.1, read as the reverse complement.
ATGTTTTCAACATCTTCACCAACATATCCAGCTTCTGTCAGTGTTGTTGCATCAGCGATTGCAAAAGGAACTTGTAAAATTTTAGCTAAGCTTTGAGCCAAAAAAGTCTTTCCTGACCCTGTAGGTCCTACCAAACAAATATTACTCTTCTGTAATTCTGTCTCACTTTCCGTATCCTCAAGTGTAGCATTAATGCGTTTATAATGATTATAAACAGCAACAGCTAAAGTCTTTTTCGCTTGGTCTTGACCAATAACATATTGATTTAAAATCTCTACTATTTCACGAGGCTTGGGAACATCTGTCAGTTCCTCAGCTACTTGATCTCTAAACTCTTCATCTATAATCTCTTTGCATAAATCAATACATTCATTACAAATATAAACGCCTGGTCCAGCAACAATTTTCTTTACTTGATCTTGCGATTTTCCACAAAATGAACATGTTACAGGTCCGTTACTGTCTGTATTTTCAAACATATTTAACCCCCTAAAGTTTGTCCTAGAATTATAGGTCTCTCTAATCAACCAATTATTATATACGTGCTAATCTCATTTGTCGATGACTTAGCTTGCATAAATACTTTATTCTTGTCGAAAAATTAATTTAGCAAAAAAGCTGCAACAAAACACACTTGTTTTGCCACAGCTCTTTCTCAATCAGACACTTTACTTTTCGTCTGTTTCTTTTTTCTCACGAGTTTGTTTAGCTGAATCAGCAATTTCTTCAACAACTTTACGGACAGCAATATCATGTTTTAACATATCGTCACTCAATGCTGAACGAACAACCGATTCTTCCATTCCATATTGCCCAGCCAAATTCTTAACTTCTTTTTCAATTTCAGCTTCACTAATCTCAATAGATTCTTTAGCAACAATAGCTTCAAGAACCAAATTAGTTTTAACACGTTTTTCAGAATCTTTTTCAAATTGTTTGTGTAAATCTTCTTCAGAAGTACCTGTAATTTTATAGTACATCTTAGCATCGATACCTTGTTGTTGCATTCCAGCCATATATTGATCAATTTGACGATGAACGTCTTCTTCAATCATTTCAGCTGGTATTTTACCGATTTTAGCATTTTCAACTGCAATATCAATAGCCTCATCTTGAATCTTAGCCTTAGCATCAGTAACCTTTTGCTCTTTGATTTCATCTTTAATTTTGGCTTTTAATTCTTCTAAAGTATCAACTTCTTCATCAACATCTTTAGCAAAATCATCATCTAATTCTGGAAGTTGTTTTGATTTGATTTCATGAATCTTAACATCAAATACAGCTTCTTTATTTTGTAAATCTTCTGCTTGATAGTCCTCTGGGAACGTTACAGTAACTGCAACTTCTTCCCCAGTTTTATGTCCAACCAATTGATCTTCAAATCCTGGAATAAATGAATTTGATCCCAATTCAAGTGAATGATTTTCTGCTTTACCACCATCAAAAGCAACACCATCAACTTTACCCTCAAAATCAATGACTACAGTATCACCATTTTGTGCAGCTTCATCTTCTTTAAGAACAAGTTCTGCTTGTTGTTGTCTTAACTCTTCTAATTTAGCATCAACATCACTGACTAATACACGAGTTGAATGAGGAGTTACTTCAAGCCCTTTATAATCACCAAGTTCAACTTCAGGTTCAACTGAAACTTCAGCTGTCAATACCCATGGTTGGCCTTTTTCCAAGCTTTCAACATCAACGTTTGGTTGACCAACAGGTTTAATGTTTGTCTCCTCAACAGCATCTGAATATGCATCTTGTAATAAGACATTTAATGCCTCTTGGTAAAGAGCTTCCTCACCATACATTCTGTTAAAAATCTGACGAGGAACTTTTCCTTTACGAAAACCAGGTACATTCAAATCTTTTTTAACACGGTCGAAAGCAACATTAAGGCCTTCTTTAATTTTTTCTTGTGAAATTTCGAAAGTTAACTTTCCTGTATTTTCACCTTGTTTTTCCCATTTTGCAGACATTATTTTCCCTCCGCACGAAAATTTTGTACAATCAATTTACTAATTGCATACTAAATTAGTGTACCTTAGTTACATTAAATTGTAAACAATTACACTAAAAAAACCTTTGTATTATAGTACTTTATTTAGAATATTATTTTTTTCTAAAAAAAAAACCCGGAATAATCCGAGTTTTCATAGAAATTAATCGTCAATTTCTGAAACAACACCAGCACCAACAGTACGGCCACCTTCACGAACTGTGAATTTAAGACCTTTTTCGATGGCAACAGGAGCAATCAATTCAACTGTAAATGTAACGTTATCACCAGGCATAACCATTTCTACACCTTCTGGTAATTCAATAACACCTGTAACATCAGTTGTATGGAAGTAGAATTGAGGACGATAGTTTGAGAAGAATGGAGTATGACGTCCACCTTCTTCTTTACTCAAGACATAAACTTCACCCTTGAATTTCTTATGAGTCTTGATTGAACCAGGAGCAGCAATAACTTGTCCACGTTCGATTTGATCACGGTTTACACCACGAAGCAATGCACCAATGTTATCTCCAGCTTCACCTTCATCAAGAGTCTTACGGAACATTTCAAGACCAGTAACTGTTGTCTTCAATGGTTCTTCTCTCAACCCAACGACTTCAACTTCATCACCGACTTTAACAATACCACGATCAATACGACCAGAAGCAACAGTACCACGACCAGTAATCGTAAATACATCTTCAACAGGCATCAAGAATGGTTTGTCAGTAGGACGAACTGGAGTTGGGATATATTCATCAACTGTATCCATTAATTCTTCAATCTTAGCAACAGCATCTGCATCGCCTTCAAGTGCTTTAAGTGCTGAACCACGGATAACAGGAATATCATCACCAGGGAAATCATATTCGCTTAATAATTCACGAACTTCCATTTCAACTAAGTCCAATAATTCTTCATCATCAACCAAGTCACACTTGTTTAAGAATACAATAAGGTATTCAACACCAACCTGACGTGCAAGCAAGATATGTTCACGTGTCTGTGGCATAGGACCATCTGTTGCAGCAACAACAAGGATAGCACCATCCATTTGAGCAGCACCAGTAATCATGTTTTTAACGTAATCAGCATGTCCTGGAGCATCAATATGAGCATAGTGACGTTTTTCTGTCTCATACTCGATATGTGCAGTATTGATTGTAATACCACGTTCACGTTCCTCTGGAGCTGCATCGATTGTTGCAAAATCTTGTTGTTCTGCCAAACCTTTGTCAGCTAAAACCTTTGAAATTGCAGCAGTTAAAGTTGTTTTCCCATGATCAACGTGTCCAATTGTACCGATGTTTACATGGGGTTTTGTTCTTTCGTAATGTTCTTTTGCCATTAATACGAACCTCCTGTAGTTTTGCAAGAAAAATCCGCAACAAATATTAGTTTGCTGATAATCCTTTAAGTTTTATTATACTACTTCTATGCAAAAATACCAAGACTTTTAGTACCTTGCAAAGAAGAATTCTTAAGCTATTATATAGATACGCAACGCGTTTGTAAATACCTATTCCAAAATAAGATTCTATTAGGGCATATTTTTTTTAATATTCCAACTTACCATTATATCTTCTAAAGATTTTGCAAGAACTTGGTCTTTTGGCAAAGTATCTTCAAAATTGTCTAATAAAAATATTTTTCTCCAGTTTCTAACATCACTAATAATTAATTCTTCAAATGGGTATAATAATCTCAATTTAAGTTTGACTTCATTCCAAATTAACAAATTACCATCATCATTTTGTCTTGAAAGAATTTCATGTTTCAATGCAGCGTACACTGAAGTTTGTTCAAATTCATGAAGCTTTGCTGGAATTAATTTAGTGATTTGATTATCTATAGATAAATAATTTATTTCCTGTTCATCTTCCAATTCTCTAAGATCATCTAAAATACTAATTCTAATGAATTGATGAACATTTTCATCACTTAATATTTTCCTTGCAACCCGCTTAAATATTTTCAAAGGCAATCCATAACTTTCTTGAAGTATCTTTTTTTGTAAATAAGTTTCTTGTAGACCACAATATTTTAATTTCTTGGCTAAATTTTCCGAATCGAGCTTACTTATTTTATTTTCTTCGTTTACTATAATATCCAAAAAAAATTTTTTTTCATTTACAGTCATATAATTCTTTATATTCAAATATAATTTATGAGCCCCAATACCGTTTTTTGACTTAACCGTTGCTACTAATAATGATTTTAATTTTTCGTTATCTTTTATATATTCAACCAGATATTCTTGTGCCAAGCGACATGCTTCCTTAAAATCCTTTTGCCTATAACAAGCCTCAAAAAGAAAATAATTTGTTCTGAAATTTTTTTTTTCAAGATAACATTCTGAAAATAGGTCCTGAGCTTTTCTATAATTTTTTTTTTCTAAACAGTTCATTCCTTCAGAAAAAAAAATTTGATAGTCTTGCTCATTCATTTAAAATCACCTCCATAAAAAGAAATCTAGGTCAAAAATTATACTCTGACCTAGACAATCATTATTCCTTTCAAACAAATTTAAACAATAACCTTGAATAAATTAATGATAATATTCCGATTAGACACATATTATTTCTTCTTTGAAAAGTGTCTATGCTGATTTATTTCCATAATTACTGGTAAAATCACAGGATGTCTCTTAGTATGTTCATACAAAAAACGATTGAGTTGGTCACGGACATCTTGTTTTAAATGTCCCCAATCAAATTCTTTATTATCCAAATTTTTTTGAACAACATCTACAACAATTGCAGAACTCTCAGCAATCATATCACGAGAAGTTTTCACATATACAAACCCTCTTGAAGTTATTTGAGGTGTTTCAACAATTTTTTTCTTTCGCCTATCAATTGTTACAACTGCAATAAAAACTCCATCTTCAGATAGAATTTTTCGATCGCGTAAAACAATATTTCCAATATCACCAACACCACTTCCATCAATAAGTGTATTCCCAACTTCAATAGAGCTCGCTAGTAATAATTTATCATGATCGTACTCTATAACATCGCCTTTTGAAGTAATAAAGATATTGTCTTTTTGTACGCCTATCTCTTGCGCGCATCTACTATTTGCAGCTAATAAACGATATTCACCTTGCACAGGTATAACATACTTAGGTTTAAGTAAATTCATCATCAACTGCAAATCAGTTCTGCTTGCATGCCCTGATGAATTCAACTCATCTGAGATAGCTTTAACATCTGCGCCAGCTCGATAAATCATGTTTCTTGTTTTGGCAACTGATGTTTCCATTGCATGTGATGGCGTAGTTGTAATGAAAACTAAATCTCCTTCTTTTAAAGAAACCATTTTATGTTTACCTAACGCCATTTTTTGTAAGGATTTCAGGGGCTCACCTGATCGACCTGTTTCAAGAATTATTAAATTTTCATCCGCAATCTTCTCAATAGAAGAAAATGAAACTAATAAGTCATCATTTGGCAAATGTAACTTTTCTAATCTCAATGCTGTATTCACAATTTCTTCAGCATCATGACCTGTTAAAACTATTTTCCGATTGTTTTGTGCCGCAGCATCAAAAACTTGTTGTAATCTCATAATATTTGAAGCCACACAAGCAACTACAATTCTACCTTTGTGATATTCAAAATTTTCATTGATAAATTCAAATATCTCATGCTCTGCAACTGGGGCATTTGGATTTTCTGCATTTGCAGAATCACTCAGTAGAGCCAAAACTCCACTTTTTCCAATTTCAGCAAGTCTACCAAAATCTGTACAATATCCATTAGTTGCGGTCTGATCGAACTTAAAATCACCTGTATATACGATACTTCCCTTATTAGTCTTTACAACTATTCCACAAGATTCCGGAATAGAATGCGTGGTTTTAAAAAAACTAATCGTAGCATTTTGAAAATCAATTTCTGTTTTATCATCAATTACATGGAAATCTTCAAAATTTTCAGTTTTTTCTTCATCATGCACCGTTATTTTTGCTAATTCAATTGTTAACTCGGTTCCAAAAACAGGAACATCAAATTCACTTAGAAAATACGGTAAGGCACCGATTGCATCGGCATGCCCGTGTGTTAGAAAAACTCCAACAATTTTATGTGCATTTTCTCTTAAATAACTAAAATCAGGAATAACTGTATCAATACCCAACAATCCATTTTCTGGATATTTTAACCCACAATCCAAAATAAATATTTCATCACTCACTTCAACGACATACATATTTTTAGCATTTTCACGTATTCCTCCGAGTGGGATGATTTTTATATCACTCATACTTTCACCTCTCTTTTAAATATGCAATTTCTTGACTAATTGTTTTTCTTGTTCCTTTGACAATTCTAAAATTGGAAGGCGACATCCGCCGACACTAATTCCCTTGTAATTAAGAATTGCTTTCACCGGGCTTGGGGAAGGTGCACTAAATATTGCCTTAATATTAGGTGTTAGTTCACGCATCACTGCTCCCGCTTCTTTATAATTCCCCTGATCCACTAGGGAGTACATCCGAGCTATTTCGTTGCCATAAATATGTGATGCTACCGAAATAACGCCCTTAGCTCCAATAGTCTTTGCAGCCAATGCATCTGCATCTTCACCTGTATATGTCAAAAAATCAGAAGATGTCTTTGCAACAATCTGACTCAAATTAACATTTCCAGTACAATCCTTAATCCCAATAATATTTTTTTCTTTTGACAAAACAGCAATTGTTTCCACATCCATAGTAACACCTGTTCTACCTGGAATGTTATACATAACTATCGGTAATTTACTTGCATCTGCAACTGCCCTAAAATGTGCTATCATACCATCTTGATTAGGCTTGTTATAATATGGAACTACTACTAAGGCTGCATCTACACCTTTTATCTGTGAAACTTCATTGGTGAATTCAATTGTTTGAGCTGTATTATTAGAACCGGTACCCGCAATTATTGGAACCCTACCATTAACAAACTCAACAGTTCTTTTGATTAACTCGATTTTTTCAAGCTTTGTCAATGTAGGTGCCTCACCAGTTGTTCCTGAAACAAGAATTCCTTTTGTTCCAGAACTTAACAACTCGTCAATTAAAATTTTAAGACTCTTATAGTTTATTTGACCATTATCACCAAATGGTGTAACCATGGCTGTAATGATTTCAGCATCATCAAATTTCATTATTTCAACCCCTAATTAATTTGGAACTCGCATTAAACCAAGCGCATGAAGCCTTTCTGCAATTTGAACAGAATTCCAAGCAGCTCCCTTTAACAAGTTATCAGAAACACAATATAAATGGAAAGAATTAGCTTGTTCTTCATCAGCTCTAACTCTCCCTACAAATGTTTCCTTCTTTCCCTCCGCGTTAACAGCTTGTGGGTAGATTTGGTTTTTAGGATCATCTTCTAGAACAACACCAGGTGCTGTTTTTAAAATTTTTTTTATTTTTTCTACATCTGCGCCACTTTTCTCTAATTCAAACCAAACAGTCTCTGAATGCGCAACTGCAACAGGCACTCGAACACAAGTGGCAGTTACTTGAATATCTTGATCATTCATAATTTTTTTTGTTTCGTGAATCATCTTCCATTCTTCGTGCGTATAGCCATCTTCTTCAAAAACATCAATTTGAGCAAGTGGATTAAATGCTATTTGATAATGTTTTTTATCACCAGAAACTGGAAGAATTTGTGGTTCATAGTCTTTCCCTTCCAAAACAGCCTTTGTCTCGTCATGTAACTCTTGAATTGCTCTATTGCCTGCACCAGAGACTGCCTGCATTGTAGTAACAATAACTTTTTTTAATCCGTAAATTTTGCGGAGTGGTTCTAAAGCAACAACCATTTGAATTGTTGAACAATTAGGATTAGCAATCAACCCCTTGTGTTCATATAGAGCATCTTCATTAACTTCTGGAACAACTAATGGAACTCCCTGTTCCATCCTAAATGCACTAGTATTATCAACTACAACTGCCCCACGTCTAACAGCCTCAGGAGCAAATCTTTTTGATACACCACCGCCTGCCGAAAAAAGAGCCAAATCTATTCCTTCAAAAGAATCAGGGACAAGTTCTTCAACAATTATGTCCTCATCTTTAAATTTTAGTTTTTTCCCAGCAGATCTTTTTGAAGCTAAATATTTAACATTTTTAATGGGTAATTCCGACTCTTCTAGCATCTGAATCATCCGGGTACCCACAGCACCCGTTGCACCAACAACAGCAACATTATATCCGTCCATATGAAAAACCTTCTTTTTTTCTTATTGAAACACAATTATACCATATTTAAAATACTAATTGTGCTTTTATAAAACATCCTATTGTTTCTTTTTTCATCATTTTATCATTTAAATTCTACTTTTGCTTAATTTTTATACAAAAAAAGAAAGTTTCCGAAAATCTTCTTCAAGACAACGGGAACTTTCTAATATTATTTGTAAATTAACGACGTAAGCCAAGACTCTTAATTAATTCACGATAACGTTGTACATCCTTAGCACGTAAATATGCTAACAAGTTACGACGATGCCCAATTTTCTTCATCAAACCACGTTGAGAAGCATAATCCTTCTTATGTGAACGGATATGATCATTAAGCTCATTAATATCAAATGTTAAAACAGCTATTTGAACTTCTGCAGAACCTGTGTCACCTTCATGACGTGCATACTTCTGCATAATTTCAGTTTTCTTTTCTTTCGAAATTGCCATATTACTTTTCCCACCTTCCATATCATAAATACCGCTATCCCGGAATAACGTTGGTGAGCATCGTTACTCTGAGTACAGGGTACTGTGCCAAAGCACTAGTCAATAGTATACACGTACTACATCGTAATTGCAATTCTTATATTCAACTTGTTAGTCAAGTGAATTTCCTTGACACTTTTTCACTTTTTTATTGCAATGTTCCATGAGCTCTTGTATAATAGCCTATGTTGAATATTTTATGATGCCAGTATGGAATCTATGTGGAGGTGAAATCTTTGCCAATTATCAAATCAGCTATTAAGCGTGTTACAACAAACGAAAAAGCTAATGCTCGTAACTCTTCTAAACTTAGTTCAATGCGTACTGCAGTTAAAAAGTTTGAAAATGCAAAAACTACAGGTGCTGAAAACGTTGAAGAATTATATAAAGCAGCTATCAAAGCTGTTGACCAAGCTAAATCAAAGGGTTTAATTAAAGCAAATAAGGCAGCTCGAGACAAGTCAAGACTTTCAGCTCGTTTTGCAAAATAATAAAAAAGCTATTTCGAAATTGAAATAGCTTTTTTTATATTTCTAATATAATTTTTTTCTTTGAGTTAAAGTAAATATCACCATATATATTATTTTCTTGAAAAAAAACCTAACATAAATAACTGAAATAACTTACGCGCGTCTTTTTGTGAAGACTTCATTTGTTCCTCTAGTTTGACCAATCCTAAATATTTTAAACTTAGAAAGTCTTGCCTATATTTTTTGCAACTTTGTAAGGCTAATTTTACTCTATACGGATGAACTTTTAATACACTCGCAATATTGCCTTGAACATACCCATGGCTTTGTAATATTTGTACTTGCAGAAGTAACCTGATTTGTCCAATCAAAATTGCATTAATTTTCAATGGTTCTTCATGTTGTAAAATTAAGTCATTATACATTTCTATAGCTTCCGTAATTTTATCAGTCAATACTAAATTACCTAGGTCAAAAATGTTCTGTTCAAGAGTTTGCGTAACCATTCTATTTACCATTTCTTCAGTAATTTTTTTTGTTTCATTAGCTAGAAGGGTTAATTTTGAAATTTCATTTAATAATAGCGACATCTTTCCTTCAGTTCTAATTTTTAATAATTCATATGCATTTTTTGTAATCGTACACCCCTTTTCTGCAATTAATCTTTTAACTTCTTTTAACGTATCTTCATCTGAAACATAGCCACTCTCAATTAAAGTTGCACTTTTCAACAGTTGCTTACTTATTTTTTTTCTTTCGTCTAGCTTTTCATATGGTGCAATCACCAAAAAAATTGTAGTAGGTTCCGGATTAGCAACATAGTTTATCAAGTCATCTATATTTTGATCTAATTTGCTTTTTTTACTCTCCGTAGTTAAAAAAACCGGATGCTTTATAATTATTAATTTTCTTTCACCAAAAAAAGGAGCAGAAACAGCATCATTTAAAGCATCACTTATAAAATTGCTTTCCATATCATATTGTCCAATATTCATTGCTCTTTCTTCTTCGGGTATACATTGTACAAAAGCTTTAACTACTTTATCTTGAATATAGTCTTCTTTGCCTAAAACAAGGTAGATATTGTCAAAATTATTCTGCTTTATGTTGGCAAATAGTTCATCCATTTTCATTTTATTACACCATTTCCCTTCAAAAGAGTCTCAACTTTTACTTCATGATTTCCAGTGGGTAAAATTTTTATCATACCTACTTCTGCAGTATTGACATATGGAACATGATAACCATTCAAAGTTTCCAAAGTTTCAACATTTGGATGCCCATACCTATTATTTCTACCTGCTGAAATTATTGCAAATTTTGGTTTTAGTTGCTCAACATATTCTTTTGCTGTTGATGTTTTACTTCCATGATGCCCCGTTTTAAGGATGTCAGCCTTTAACAATTTATTCTTTTTTATTACTTCTTTTTCCCCTGCTTGATCTAAATCTCCGCTTATAATAAAGGAAACCCCACTTAATTTAAAAGTAACGGTAATTGAATCTTTATTTTCTCCATTACCTTGGCCGAAAGGATGCAAGATTTTAAACAGTCCAATTCGCTTTACTTTAACTGTAGAAATAGGATGTACATTTTCTTTTTTTACAGCAGAATTATTCAATCTTATCACAAAAGATGCTAACTTCTCCATCCCATCTGGTACAAAAAGATTGTCAATTTTAATTTTTTTTGAAAATGTAGGAAAATTACCAACATGATCTGTATCTTGATGTGTCAAAAAGAGATTGTCAATTTCACTGATACCCTTACTTAATAAATAATTTGCAATAATCGTTTCTCCTGTAGTTTTTGATTCCCTTTTTCTCCATTCTTCATTGTTAAAACTTATTTTTCCACCAGTATCAATCAAAGTAATCTTTTTATTAAATTTTTCGACAATTAAAGTACTATCACCTTGCCCAATATCAAAATAAATAACTTGTTCATTTAGGGGATACCTAATTATTATTGCACAAAGAATAAAAGAAATTAAAATATACAAAAATAACTTGTATCTACCCTTTTTTCTTTCTAAAAGTAAAAATAAAATACTCCAAAAAACAACAAAGAATAGTGGTGGTTTACCATAGTTCCAAGTAAATGGTAAAGAACTTAAAAAATTAAAAATTGCAGTAAAACCGACTAAAATTTTATTACAGAAAAAAGTAAGTATTGGTATTGTTGACCCAATAATAACAGCTGGAATAATTAGCCACTCAAAAAAAGGGATAATTCCGATTGACAAAAAAGCTGTTAACCAGTTCCATTCATATGTATTCCACAATACGATTGGAATACTATATATTGTTAATTTTAACCCCAAATAAACAGGACCTTTTTCCTTATTAATTAATAATATAAATGTCAGTAAATAACTGAGTTGTGCCCCCATTGAAAAAATAATGCCCGGGCACAAATACAAATTAGTTATCAGCACACATGATTCCGCTGTAATTCCTGAAAGTTTTGTTTTAAAAATGGACTGATTGGCAATTATTAGCCAACTCATCATCACAGCTCGAACTAAGCTAGCCGATGAACCACCAATTATTAGGTATAGGGGCAATACTAGTAATAAAACAAAAGAACATATCTCATCAGATACATGAAGTTTTGTGAACAACCATCTAATTGCAATAATGATATAAAAAACATGCATTCCTGACAAACTAAAGAGATATAATAAACCTAATTTATTGATAATATCAATTTGACCATTAAAATCCGAATCATAGTATCCAATCAGTAATAATTGACAGTATCCTGAAAGAGGTTGCTGTATTTTTCCAAAATAATCAATTAAATATTTTCGTATATTATGAATAAATGAAAGTAGTGAACTTTTTCGTAAATTGTTTTGGTAGTTCTCTACTTCTTTCAAATCAGAAATGTATACTGTATTTGCAATATTTTTAGATCTTAGAAACTGACGATAGTCAAATTGATTCTCATTTGTAAAACTATCAGGTTGTTTTATTTCTCCGGAGAACAAAAAAATAGCTGTTTTTTTGTTCTCCAAAAATAAATTTTTTTCATTCTTAGACTTAAATTTATAAGAAAATTGGACAATTTGTTTTCCTTCAATCCAGGTTGCCGGAAATTTTAATAAATCTCCATCTATTTGCCACTGATCCGGATAAATTTCACAATGCTGTTGTGAAATTAAAATTTTGCTTTCAATTGACTGCGCATCAATTTTTTTTTGCCACATTGAAACCATATATAACGAAAATAATACAAAAACTACCCATGCACAAAAAAAAGAACGGTCTTTAATTGTAATTATTCTAAAAAAAAGAATTAAAGCAATTACTACTACAATCCAATTAAAAGAAAGCTTTAAAAAGCAAAGAACAACTGCAGTTACTGCAAAAAGAAAAATATAATTTTTTATGAATTCAACTCTCTTATATTCTCAAAAAGAGAATCATTTGCGACTTTTTGCAAATAAGCTGCATCTAATTTTACCTGTTGGACATCAACATTCTTTAATTTCATCAACTTCAAAGCATATTCATCATTATGATAATTTCTTAAGTAAAAGAGCTTTTTTATACCTGCTTGTAACAACATTTTTGTACATTGCAAACAAGGAAAATCAGTTACATATACCTCTGCGTTTTCAGTTGCAACTCCAAATTTTGCACATTGCAAGACAGCATTCATTTCAGCATGAATAGTTCTCACGCAGTGCCCATCTACTAAATAGCATTGATGATCAATACAATGTACATCACCAGATACAGAGCCATTATATCCTCCAGCAATAACTCTCTTATCGCGTACAAGTATTGCCCCAACTGATAATCTTTCACATGTACTACGCAAAGATAATAAAACAGCTTGCATCATAAAATATTGATCCCATGGGATTCTTTTATCTTTCATACTCTCACCCTTCAATAATTAATTAGTTGATTTATTTTAATACTATATCAGAATCAAATTTTCAGCAATACTGAGTAATTTATCAAGATCCCAATTTCAGATACATCTGAAACTTCTCATATGTTTTATCACCAATTCCAGAGATATCTTTTAATTCATCAAGTTGATTGAATCTTCCATGTTCAGTCCGATAGTTAATTATTTGTTCTGCTTTTTTTTCACCAATTCCTGGAATGTTTTCCAATTCTTCTTTTGTGACTTTGTTTATATCATATTTTTCCATGCCTGCTTCGCTAACTGATTGTGCATCACTATTATTAGACTCATTTAACGAATTGCCAGAATTACCAGTCTCAGCTTGTACGGTAGTCAATAATGAATTCGAATATTCACCCTTAAAGGGAATATAGACAATGGATTGGTCTTTTAAAATCAAAGCAAGATTTATCTGATTATTATCTGCATTTTCCAGTATTCCTCCCGCCATTTTTATTGCTTCATCCACACGGGAATCGTTATTCAATGTATATAATCCTGGATATTTTACTGCACCTTTTACATCAACTGAAATTTTTTTTACAGAATTCTTACTTGTTCCATAACCGGTAGACATAGTTATAGAACTCAAATTATTTCTGGAACTGCTCAATGAAAAATTAAATTCCTTAGTTTCACCAATAGTATTAAATTTCAAAAAATATGCAATCGTTAACCCACTTAAAACTAAAAAAACAGAAATTGCTATCATAAAAAGTTTCTTGTTTTCATCCCAAAGCTCATATAGTTTATTCAAATATCCTCCCTCCTCTAATTATAAATACGCAAAAACTTATACCTGATAAATTACTAGGCTCTAAATTTCATAAATTAGCAAAAACTAAAAAAGACTAGGTCAAAAATTTGTTTTCGACCTAGTCTTTACTTTATTGATATAAATATACTTAAATTACTAGTTTTTTCCATTTTTTTTGATTCACAGAATTAAATCAAAAAACCACTTATGAAAAAAAGAGAGCTATTAACGCCAAAATTGCTGGTAAACCCTGTGAAACTATAATCTTAGGATTAGCTGTAATGGACCCGTAAATTGCAGCGATGACAACAAAACCTACAAATAAAAGCACTCCACTAAAAACAGCATTACTTGGAAACATCAAAAGCACAACTAGTATCCCAATACCTATAAATCCGTTGTATAATCCTTGATTCGCCATTGCTACTTTAGTTTCCTTTTGTGCCAAATATTCTCGTGACAAATTAAACGCTTTTTGTGCAAATTTTGTTTGTGCTCCAAACATCTCTAATAACATTATAAAAAGTGCCTCAAGAGCCACAAATACGACTAAGATATAACTTAGGATACTCATTTTTTACCTCTTCCAAAGAATTACTTATTTCTTAAATATGAAATTGCTTCATTTATATTTTTGACAGGGATTACTTTAATTTTTAAATTATCTTTTTCCACCGTCTCTTTTGCTTCATCGTAATTAGATAATGCGGTCGGATCTGCCTTTTTCTCTGCTTTAGATACTGGATTATTAGGCGCAAAAAAGACTGTTGCACCTGCACGACTAGCAGCAACAACTTTTTTATCAATTCCGCCAATATCTCCAACTTTCCCATTACTTGAAATAGTTCCAGTTCCCGCAATATTCCTACCTGCCTTCAAGTCCACATTTGCAACTTGAGAATACATCTGTAATGAAAGCATCAACCCTGCAGAAGGGCCACCTATCCCCTCCATATTTGCTCTGATTTTAGTAGGACTTTTTACCTTCGTTTTTTCAGCTAATGATATTCCTATTCCACTTCTATTTGTTCCAATTAATGTAACTGTTTTTCCATTCGCTTTCTTCTGTTTTCCATCTCTTAAATAAGTAATTTCAATTGGAGAGCCCTTTTTTTGTGCTTTCACGTATTTCATAAAGCCTTCAGTACTATCAAAATGTCGATTATTAACAGCAACAATCGTATCACCAACTTTAAGTTTACCTTTAAAAGTGGAATTCTTTAAAATTGACATCACATATATACCTAGGTACACCCGTTTATACTTTTTATGTGCTAATTTCAAAGAGATTGCTTTTGCTTGATTTACTGCATCAGTCATATAGTAAGATTGTACTTTATCAAATTCAGCGTTTGTTTCACCACCTGAAATCTCACTTGCAGGAACTCTAGAAGTATACTTATCAAGAAAACTTGTTACATATAGTATCGGAGTAGCTTTTTGTAAGCTTACATAAGTCAACATTAATTTACCTTTAGACTCGTCTGTTCTACCTTTAACTGTAACATAATCAGCAACATTGATAGCTTTTCCAACGCTTTCTAAATAAACTGGCAATGGTAATAAACAAACAACTGCTAATAAAATAACTCCCAAAAAAGCATAAGCATAAATTTTAAATTTTTTCATCTTAATTTGTCCTTTAAAACTCTTTCAACATTTTTTGGTACCATTCCACTTAAGTCACCACCAAATTTTGCAACTTCCTTAATCAAACTTGATGAAATATGCTCATATTCTTTTGAAGTCGGGAAAAAAATAGTATCTATTCCAGGATTTAACCTTTTATTAATAGCAGCAATATCCGTTTCGTATATAAAGTCATGGGTATTTCTAAGTCCTCTAATTAATATATGAGCATTTAAATCTCGCATTACCTCAACTGTTAAAATATTTTCACGTGATTCCACAGAAACATTTGTAATATCTTGAATTTCATGCTTAATTAAACTTACTCGTTCATTACTCGAAAAAAGGCCTATTTTACTAGTATTTGTCATCACTATAATAACCAACTCATCAAAAATTGATGAAGCTCTCTTGATTAAATCAATATGACCACATGTAATTGGATCAAAACTTCCTGGAAAGATTGCACGCATTCCCTATTCACCCCTGTACTGATAAACTATCACTTCTGTTATTCCATAATCAGCCCGTCTTTTTAATTCAAAGTTTAAAATATTATCAGTCAGATGTGCGTCTTGATCAGTCTCACAAACAACTATAGCATCCTTATTAAGCAAATTTAAACTTACTATTCTTGACAACAGTAACATAATTTTTTGTTCTTTATATGGTGGATCTAAAAAAAGATAATCAATCTTAATCTTTTCGTTGTGTAATTTTTCCAGTATTCTTTCTGCATCATTTTTAAAAACAGAAAACTTATTAGGCTCTTTAGTAATTTCAATATTTTCATTTATTGTTCTGATTGCCTGATACTGTCGATCTACCAAATAGGCATGGTCCACGCCTCTAGAAACGGCCTCAATACTTAAACCACCACTTCCTGCAAACAAGTCCAGACTAACACCTCCAGAAAAATAAGGTCCGATTATATTAAACATTGATTCTTTAACTTTATCAGTTGTTGGCCTTGTTTTCATACCTGGAACTGCCTTCAACCTTCTTCCACCATAAACACCCGCTATAACTCTCATATTCTCACTCTTTATTATCTTTATATTTCTCGCGATCTTCATCAGTTAGCTTGTACATTTTACTAACAGTTTCCGCAAAATCTATTTCAACATCTGGTAACGGTGAAACCATTACCCTTTTAACATAGCGCATCCTTGACAATTGACTAATTGTTTCTGAAACTTTGATTCTATCAGTATATAAAACAACATATTTCATCTTTCTTGAAACATAGTGAATCGTTCCAAACTTACGTAATTGTCTGCTATTCTTTAAATGATACAAATAGACTATTACTCCTTGACGTTCATTTATTTCTAAACTCATCAGTTACCACCTTTGTTAATGATTATGACCAATAGTCCTTGGTCGTATGCAATTCCAATCTTTTTAGTCCCAGAAGCAACCATACTATCCCAAACATTTTGTTGTAATTTTCTATTCTCAAAAAAAGTAGTCGCGCTATAGAAAGGAAAAATGACGTGAATTTCAAAGCTTTTAGAATTTAGCTTAGCATCATTATAAATTTTATTTGAAAAGCCATTCTCATCCAAATTCAAAAACTTTTTTTGCCCTACATCTCCACTTAAAACATCTGATAACAGATTGGCATCTCCAACTTTTAAATACCGTTTTGGATTTTTATTAAGCAAGCTAACTATACTACTTGCACTTTGATTCAATATCTCATCTGATGATAAAACTGTGTTCGCCAAAATTCTTCTTTTGACATTAATTAATTGTAACAAATCAAAAGGCACCATTGTATCTAATTGTTCCCAATTTGTTTCTCCTTGATATTGTGCAGGAATTGGTGTCCTAGAAACAATTCGATAGATATTTTTTTTCAATAGCATATCAGTATTCAAAAACTCCAAAGCCATTACTTTTTTTGAATTAGGTTGCAGATATGATATTACATAGCTACCGTTTGAAAAGCCAATCAATGGATGGTTATTTAAATCATTTTCAGAAAGTTCAAATTGAAATTTTTCTTCACTATATGCAACTTCAAAATTAGCATATAAAGTGGATATTTTCACTAATTGTTTCAAAGACATCCCAATTTTAAATTTTGATTTAACACTAGGTATATTGCCGACAACAACAATCGAACAAACCTTCTGTGTATACTCATCAATTCCTACTTTTAGATAATTAACCGAATCAACATTGTATAAGAGCCATCTAACATTTATTGCACTATCCATAACCGCTTGGGGCTCTCCAAATTCTTTTTCAAATTGAGTAATATTCATCCCAATATAATTGGCAAACCCCTGTGCTTTGATACGCATAATTTTTGGCGTAGTTAATCTAACTTTTCCATGAACTTTTTCTGTAATTCTGTGGTGTTCGTTTTTTGTATCATTATCAGTATATATAGCATTACCATACATTATAACTAAAGATAAAAATACAATTATTATAAAATTTCTAAACGTGCGCAAAACTAATTTTTTTCTCATCTACTATTTACTAACTTTTTACAGGATCAATTTCAATCAATAAATCTTGTGTTTCTAAAATATCGCCCGCTTTAACATAAATATGAGTAATTTTTCCATTAGTTGGGGCTTTTATTGTTGTTTCCATCTTCATTGCCTCAGTTACTATTAGTGGCTCACCTTTACTAACAATTTGTCCTTTTGTTACCAAAACACTTAATACTGATCCATTTAATGTTGCCCCAATATGTTTGGGATTTGTCGGTTCGGCTTTCAGAATTTTTTTTATCTTACCTTTCTTACTCTTATCTTGAATTACAATTTGTTGATCTTGACCATTAACAATGAAATACAAAACTCTCTTGCCATCTTCATCAGCTTCTCCTATGGATGCCAATTTAACAATCAAAATTTGTCCTTTACCTTGCTCTATATGCACTGTTTCTTCAGTACGCATTCCTTGATAAAAAGTGGTTGTATCAAGTGACGATAAATCACCAAAATTTTCGATTGCACTAGCATAGTCAACAAAAACATCAGGGTAGAGTAAATAACTCAATAGCTCTTCTTCTGTAGGTAAATGTTTTAGTTTGTCTCTCAACTCAAGATTTTTCTCACCAAAATTAACTGTTTTTGCTAGACTACCCGGTCGCACCGTTATGGGCTTCCGATCTTTTAGAACAATTTGTTGGAGTTTTTTTGGAAAGCCTCCAACGGGTTGTCCCAAATCACCTGCAAAAAAGTTAACAACAGATTCTGGAAAATCAAGCATCTGACCACGCTCAAAAATATTATTTGAGTCTAACTTATTTTGAATCATAAAAATTGCAAAATCACCAACTACTTTTGAACTCGGGGTTACTTTTACAATATCGCCTAATAATTCATTTACTTCTTTGTAAGTTTTTTTAACTTCCTCAAAATCCTTTATGCCTAAAGCTTTGGCCTGTTGTTGCAAATTAGAATATTGCCCACCTGGCATCTCTGTCTCATAAATGTCCGTTTGTGGAGCAGTAATTCCATTCATGAAATCTTGATAAATAGGTTTGATACCTAACCAATAACGATTAATCTTTTCTACATTTTCAATATCTAAATCAGGCTGCCTTTTATTACCTGATAAAGCATAAAATAAACTACTCATACTTGGTTGACTAGTTGTACCTGATAGCGCACTCGCAGCTACATCAACAATATCTACACCAGCACGAGCAGCTTGTAAATATGTAGCAATCGCATTTCCAGTTGTATCGTGCGTATGCAAATGAATTGGCACATCTACTTCTTCTTTTAAAGTTGAAATCAATTCAAATGCTGCTTGTGTTTTAAGTAAACCTGCCATATCTTTAATTCCAATTATTTGTGAACCGGCAGAGACCAAATCTTTTGCAAGTGTGCGATAGTAATTTAGGTCATATTTATTTTCTGCAGTATTTAAGATATCCCCCGTGTAACACATTGTACCTTCAGCAATCTTTCCAGTATCTCTAACGAACTGTATACTTTTTTCCATTTGTGTTACCCAATTTAAACTATCAAAAATTCGAAAAACATCAATTCCATCTGATGCACTTTTCTTAATAAATCGTTGTAAAACATTATCAGGATAGTTTTTGTACCCCACAGCGTTAGATCCTCTAAACAACATCTGTAATAATGTGTTTGGCATTGCGTTTCGTATTTTCTTCAATCTTTCCCATGGATCTTCATCTAAGAAACGATATGCTACATCAAAGGTTGCTCCTCCCCAAACCTCTGCAGAAAATATATTTGGAAGAGCATTATCAAAGACTTGAGCAACAGGTAACATATCCTTAGTGCGCATTCTTGTTGCAAAAAGACTTTGGTGTGCATCTCTCATCGAAGTATCTGTTAACAATAGCTTAGACTGTTCTTTTACCCAATCCATTGCTGCAACTGCGCCATTCTTATCAAGGATATTTTTTGCATTTTCTTTTCGCGAAGACACTGCAAAATTGTCTATTAACTCTATTTTGGGGACAAAAACTTTTTCATGTCTTTGTGCGCCTGGAAAACCGTTGACAGTAATATCACCAATATACTTGAGTAATTGGTTAGGTGTATTCTTAAGATGGGTCAGATGAAAAAGCTCTGGCGTAGAATCAATAAAAGTTGTATCTGCTTTCCCAGAAATAAAGTCAGGATGATTAATAACATTTCGCATAAACGGGATATTTGTCTTAATCCCCCGGATTCTAAATTCATCAAGAACTCTATTCATTTTCAAAACTGCACCATTAAAAGTTCGTGACTGGACACATGCTTTTACTAATAAAGAATCAAAATATGGACTAATTACAGCACCCGCATATGCATTCCCACCATCTAACCGCACTCCAAAACCACCCGGTGAACGATAAGTTTCAATCTTACCAGTATCAGGCATAAAATTATTTTCTGGATCTTCTGTTGTTACACGGCATTGAATTGCAAAACCATGATAATTCATTTTATCTTGGCGTGGAATTTCTAAATCTAAAAATAAATCTGCACCTGCAGCAATCTGGATTTGTGACTGTACAATATCGATACCCGTTATCATCTCAGTAATTGTATGTTCAACCTGTACACGTGGATTAACTTCAATAAAGTAAAAATTCGTATCTGTAACAAGAAATTCAACAGTTCCCGCATTTTGATAGTTAACACTCTTCATTAAAGAAATTGCAGCCTCACAAATTTCCATGCGCCTTGCCTTATTCAATGAACTAGGAGCAACCTCAATAACTTTTTGGTGCCTTCTTTGAACAGAACAATCACGCTCAAATAAATGAACAACATTACCATGTTTGTCCGCTAAAATCTGTACTTCAATATGTTTAGGATTTTTTAAGTATTTCTCAATATATAATTCTTCATCCCCAAAAGCTTGCTTTGCCTCACTTTGAGCCCTATTAAAACTTTCTTCGATTTCTGACTCATCACTTATAATTCTCATTCCACGGCCACCACCACCTAAGGCCGCTTTCACCATAATAGGGTACCCATGCTCCGCAGTAAATAATTTCACTTCTTCTAAAGTATGAACTGGTCCATCACTACCTGGAATTGTTTGTAAACCTGCTTTATGTGCCGCCTCTTTTGCTTTTACTTTGTCTCCAAAAGTTGCTAATTGGGCTTTAGTAGGACCAATAAATATGATACCTGCAGCCTCACATTTTTCAGCAAAGAGTTCATTTTCAGCCAGAAAACCGTAACCCGGATGAATTGCATCTACCTCAGTTTCTTTTGCTACTCTAATAATATCGTCCATATCTAGATAGGCTTCAATTGGTTTCTTACCTTCACCTACCTGATATGCCTCATCAGCTTTAAAACGATGAACAGAGAATTCATCTTCTTTTGCATAAATCGCAACTGTTTTTATTTTAAGCTCTTGGCATGCACGAATGATTCGAATCGCAATTTCGCCACGGTTTGCAATTAATATTTTTTTCATCAGAATCCCACTTTCTTGAATTGAGTAATGAATCTCTAAAATTAAAAACTTTTAAACCCTTCGACTCTTTTTTTGACTAATTGAAATATTCATAACTATTCCTAATGCTAAAGACAGTACAATCATACTTGAACCACCATATGAGACAAATGGAAAAGTAACACCTGTGATTGGTAATAGGCCATTCACTGCCCCAATATTAAATAATGTTTCAATTGCCATAAAAGTTCCCACACCATAACAAATTGTCGTTTCATATGGTTTGTTAGATCTAATACCAATTAAAAAGATTCGCAAAACAAGCCATACAATCAAAAGAATCACTACCATAACTCCAATTGCGCCCAATTCCTCACTAATAATAGCGATAATAAAGTCTGTGTATGGTTCGGGCAAATAACCTCTTTTTTGTACACTATTCCCCAGTCCTACACCAAATAGCCCACCGTTACTAATCGCATAATAGGAATTAATCAGTTGTTGACCACTTGTTGATGAGACCTTAAACGGATCATAAAAAGCTGCTAATCTACCATACATATATTCAAATTTGGTTCCCTTCAAAGGATCCCAAAATCTCATTAATTGAACACTAACAATAATTAAACCCAAAATTCCTAACAATTTAATCAACGCTTTGCGATAATTTTTTCCATTTCCAAAATACATAACTATAGCGATAAAAGCATTAATTGAAAAGCCACCTAAATCTGGTTCAATTAACACTAAAGCAAGCAAAATAAACACTAATACGAGCGGTCTCCAATTTGTCCTATTGGCAACATAAGTTTGACTATTTTCATGATTTAATGTAATTTGTGCCATAAATAAAACTAGGTAAAGTTTACATAATTCTGTAGGCTGAAAACTGAATAGTTTAAGATTAATCCAGCCATTTGCTCCGTTAATAGCTGTTGTAAAAAACTTAGCATATAATAGTAATATCATCATTACAAAAAAACTAATAATTATAAAGTTTCTATTTGCCAACTTTCTAGTTGGTACCATCATTGAAAAAATAACGCACCCTACACCCATAACAACGTAAATAAGTTGTTTGGTCAAATACGTATTTGTCGCCGCTCCGGCATACGAAAGATTTATTGAACTTGCTGAATAAACCATAACGGCACCAATACAACATAAAACTATGTAAGGTATAAACAGGTAAAAATCAAAGTATTTCATCTTTTCCATGAACTTTCTCATAATAATCAGAATCTACTCATCCTCTCCTACCGATACATATATATCAGAAAGTAGTTGTTCTAAGTTCTGAATCATTTGATGAGCTTCAGATGCAGTTATCAATCCGCAACGTCTAGCTAAATGGACCTCTTTGGAGAATCCAAATAGTTGAGTGTCCGCAACTTCTTCAAAAGCAGGACACTGAGATAAACACAAAAAGTTACGTTGTTTATTCAATAATTTCTGAATTTTATCGGAATCAGATTGTAACATTTCCAACATATCTGACCTTGAAACAAATTCTTCCAATGTCTCTGCCACCTCCCTAAAACATAAAACAATTATATCATACTAATAATTTTCTTGAAATATTGCAAACATTAATAGTTGTTCATTAACATGCAATTCTCGTGCTTTATTATCCAACCAAAATCATAATTTTTCAATCAATTCACAACAAATAAATTATTAATTACTTTAATTTTTAGTTTTTAAATTCCTAAGCCGTAATTTGGATGAAAATACTGTGTATAATTCTTTGAAATCAAAAAAGACCAAATCAAAAGATAACTTTGACTCGGTCCATTATTTAACTCAATTAATCTTTGCGACTAGCAATTTTCTTTTGTTTAGCAGCCTTTTCACGTGCATTCGTCTCTAGAATTCTCTTACGTAGACGAATACTTTCTGGCGTAATCTCTAACAATTCATCCTCATTCAGGAATTCAAGGGATTCTTCCAGAGTAAAATGCGTTGGCTTCTTTATCGAAGCAGTTTGATCTTTGTTAGATGAACGAACATTCGTCATATTCTTACCTTTAGTAACATTAACTGAAATGTCACGTTCACGTGAACTAGATCCCACAATCATACCTTCATAAATTTCGGTACCGGGATCGACAAAAATCGTACCACGATCTTCTACACCCATGATTGCATAAGTTGTTGCTTTACCACGATTTATTGATACTAAAGCACCATTACGACGCCCTGGTTCCCAATTACGAATAACTGGTTTATATTCAGAAAATGTATGGTTATAAATACCGTATCCACGCGTCATTGAAAGAAATTGTGAATCATATCCAATTAATCCACGAGTAGGAGCAGAAAATGTTAATCTTGTTTGGCCATTAGCATTTGTCTCCATGTTAACCATTTCACCCTTACGCTGTGCCATAGAATCAATAACTGCACCTGAATACTCATCTGGTGTATCAATGATAACATTTTCGTATGGTTCACAAGTTTGTCCGTCAACATCACGATAAATAACTTGTGGACGTGAAACTGCTAATTCAAACCCTTCACGACGCAAAGTCTCAATTAAGATTGATAAATGTAATTCACCACGTCCAGAAACTACCCATGCATCAGGAGAATCAGTATCTTCAACTCGCAATGAAACATCAGTATGCAACTGCATCTTCAAACGATCCTCAAGCTTACGAGCTGTAACAAAGTCCCCTTCTTGCCCAACAAAAGGTGAATCATTAGTTCTAAATGTCATCTGAAGTGTAGGTGGATCAATACGTAGCACTGGTAATGCGTCAACAGCATCAACTGGACAAATTGTTTCACCAACAAAAATGTCTTCCATTCCAGAAACCGCAATCAAATCTCCCGCTTGTGCTTCATTAATTTCTAAGCGCTTCAAACCAAAGAAACCGAATAACTTAGTAACTCGGAAGTTTTTCTTAGAACCATCAAGTTTCAAAACAGTAACTTGATCTCCAACCTTTATTCTTCCGCGGAATACTCGTCCAATACCAATTCGGCCAACAAACTCATTATAATCAAGCATTGAAACTTGGAATTGCAATGGCTCGTCCGAATTGTCAACTGGGGCTGGAATTGTTTCTATAATTGAATTAAAAATAGGATCCATTGTGTGTTCTTGTGTTGATATATCAGAGTCTAACGATGAAGTCCCATTAACAGCAGATGCATAAACAACGGGAAACTCTAATTGATCTTCTTCAGCACCAAGTTCAATAAACAAATCAAGAACTTCATCTACAACTTCTTCTGGTCTAGCGCCTGGGCGATCAATCTTATTAATTACAACAATTGGTGTTAAATGTTGTTCTAATGCCTTTTTCAAAACAAAACGAGTCTGTGGCATCGTTCCTTCAAATGCATCAACAATCAATAAAACGCCATCAACCATCTTCATAATACGTTCAACTTCTCCACCAAAATCAGCATGTCCTGGCGTGTCTAAAATATTAATTTGTTTACCTTTAAATTCAACAGCTGTATTTTTGGAAAGGATTGTGATTCCACGTTCCTTTTCAATTGCGTTCGAGTCTAAAGCACGATCGTCAATTTCAGTATGTTCATCTAAAGTATCCGATTGTTTTAATAACTCATTAACCAAAGTTGTTTTACCATGGTCAACATGGGCAATAATAGCAACATTGCGGATATCATCACGTGTTTTCAAATTTATTTCTTCCCTTCAATTTATGTCTCGACTTGCTAGCTTCATACTCGCACTTTTAATGTCCAATGAAACTATTTCCTTACTTTCATTGATTAGCATAAAAAAACTGTGACCTGAGTCACAGCCCATGACCAGCTAACTCTTTTTTACAAGTTTTGCTATGTCTTTTTGAGCATTCTTAGTAGCTACTAGTACATCACTAGATGTTAACATATTAAGTGACTTCCCGTCAATCGTTTTCACACTCAGGCCTAGTGTTTCTGCTAAAACTTTACCTGCTGCAAAATCCCAAGGACGTAAGTAGGAAACATATCCTACACATTTACCTTCAATAACATGTAAAATCTGAATTCCAGCACTTCCATAAATTCGGGTACCACTACTTTGCAAGGCCACTTTTTGTAAATTGCGAAAATTGTGAATTAAGTATGGTGCCCCAATGCCAATTAAGCCATCTCTTAATGAAGTATTGATTGGGGGAGTTAATCGGTCATTATCACAAAAAACGCCAATATCTGGTCCTCCCCAAAATATTTTATTCCTCATTACATCAAAAATATATCCTCTAACTCCACAACCATTTTCATAGATAGCTATCATAGTAGCAAAATGTTCCTTTTGCTTTACAAAGTTCATTGTACCGTCAATTGGATCTAAATACCATGTCACCCCATTCAAGTCCAAATCATCATTGCTAAACGTTTCTTCACCAATAATAGTTGCCTCTGAATCAAAATGATGAATTTTCTCAATATAAAAATTTTCAATTTCCTTATCTATATTAGTTACCAAATCATTTCTTCCACTTTTGGTCCAAACATCAATTTCATCATTAAGAGCTTTCAGAATTTTCAACCGAGCTTCTTTCATCCATCCCTTCACCATTTTATCCAAATCTGAAAATGACTTATCCAATGTAAATCCCCCCACACTACATCACATTATAAATGTAAAATTTGTTTGTTGTTATTTTGAACAAACTTGGTAGCTTTATATATACTCATTCCTGTTTCTAGGAAAAACTCCTGATCAATTTTTTTCTGATCCATCTTCATTGGCACAACATTCTGATAAGCATTATACTTTTCTAGAAAATCCGCACGGTTGACCTTAGATGTATAAATCAATTCAACTATTTGATAAAAATCAGTTGCTACTATAATTTCTTCAGTGTTCCATTCTGGCAATAAGGGATAATTAAAATTGTTTGGTAATTGCATACTTTTTTACTTCCTCCAGTTATTCTTTCCCCCAATTATACACATACAATTAGGCTAATAATATAAATTACTAATTTGCAAAGAAAATATTTTATAATTGGCCTCAAATAAGTTATACTTACAATGATTAGAAAAAATGGAGGCATTTATTTTGATAACCATGGATAATATTATTCGTGAAGGTAATCCAACATTGCGAGCTCGTGCAAAAACAATTACTTTCCCGATGAATAAGGAACAAAAAGAACTTGCATCTAGCATGATGGAGTTTCTCGAAAATAGTCAAGACCCTGAAATTGCAAAAAAATATAAATTACGTGCTGGGGTTGGTTTAGCAGCACCTCAGGTAGATGTTTCTTTACGCATGACAGCCGTTCTTGTTCCAAATGAAAATGATGAACCAATTTTCAAAAATGTATTGGTTAATCCAACTATTTTAAGTGAATCAGTTCAAATGGCTGCACTCTCAGAAGGAGAAGGATGCCTATCAGTTGATCGAGAGGTCTCCGGATACGTTCCACGCCATGACCGAATTACTCTACGTTGGTATGATTTAGAAGGTAACAAGCACATCGAAAAACTACGTGATTATGTCGCTATTGTTTGTCAACATGAAATTGATCACTTAAATGGTATTCTTTTTTATGACCACATAAATAAAGAAAATCCATTTGAAACAGACCCATCAACAATTTTAATCGGTTAAGATTAAATTCAGAAGTAATGGACCCATACAAAAGATATTTTTGGTGGGTCTTTATTTTGTTACGCTTTTTTTAAAATACGCTTAGTTCATTTTAAATCCACTCTACTAACATCTTTCAAATAATTGATTGTTTTTTCATTGGCTGTATAAGTAATATCAATTTTTAATATTTCATCTTCTTGCCATAAATCTGAAATGACAAAAACAGGAACATCACCAATTGAAATTAAATGGTTTTGTTTTGCGTATTCTTGTAGATACACAAACAGTTTTTCCTTGAATTTATCATCAGCAACCTTATCTTGCATTTTGACCTCATATTCATATGCCATTATTCCACTTCCCCAAACATCCGAAAGTCGCGATGTACTTATTTCAAAACTAATTTTATTCTTTGAAAGTCCGAGCCGTCTAAGAGACTCTGCCAAGGCTGCATCTGTTAATTTTTTATTTGTCTGTTGTAATTTAGTACGTTTTATTTTTCTTACATGTTGAAAAATAAATCCACCTGTGGCAATAATTAAAAAAAATATTATTAAAAAAAATACTGCATTTTGCAATTTTATCACCTTACCTTTAAACCCAATTATAACATGGCAAATGTATGGTGCTATTTCTAAATATTAATTTCAAAAACTAAAGACTCATTTGTATACTTATAATTGAGTATATGCTAAGATAGATGTAATTATTGTGTATACAATCCATGTTCGGAATTACAATTAAAAGAATTACCCTACTGTGTTTTGCTAAAGGCAAGAACAGTAGAATTTAATATATTTAAGGAGTTATTATTTATGATTTACAAAGTATTTTATCAACCAACTATGAAAATTAATCCACGTCGAGAAAACACGCAATCACTTTATGTTGAAGCAGATTCCGAAGTAATTGCAAGAAGTACTGTGGAAGAACAAACAACTTTTAATATCGAATATTTAGAAGAGTTAAGCCCCAAAGCTCTCGAATATGAACAACAAAATCCATCGTTCAAGATAACGGAGTTCAAGAATGAAAAAGCCTAATGTCAAAAACAATGAGACTGCTGTTTTTGCCGTTGGTGGACTAGGTGAAATTGGAAAGAACACATATGGGGTCCAATTTCAAGATGAGATTATTGTGATCGATGCAGGAATTAAATTCCCAGAAGACGAATTACTAGGAATTGATTATGTTATCCCCGATTACCAATACCTTGTTGCAAATCAACAAAAAATTAAAGCTCTTGTTATTACACATGGTCATGAAGATCACATAGGTGGTATTCCTTATTTTTTAAAACAAGTTAATGTTCCTATCTATGCCGGTCCTTTAGCACTTGCACTCATCAAAGGAAAACTCGAAGAACATGGATTGTTAAGAACTACCGAGCTACATGAAATTGATGAGGACACAGTATTAAAGTTCCGCAAAACGAGTGTTTCGTTTTTTAGGACCACTCATTCTATTCCCGATACATTAGGTGTTGCCGTTAAGACACCCAGTGGAACAGTTGTTGTAACTGGTGACTATAAATTTGACTTAACACCAGTAACGAATCAGCCGCCCAACCTACAACGTATGGCTAAATTGGGAAGCGATGGTGTTTTATGTCTGTTATCTGATAGTACTAATGCGGAAATTCCCAACTTTACAAAATCAGAACGATGGGTTGGTAAATCTATTCGTCATATTTTTGAAAAAGTTGAAGGAAGAATTATTTTTGCAACTTTCGCATCTAATATTTCTCGTGTTCAACAAGCTGCTGAAGCTGCGCTTGCTAAGGGACGTAAAATTGCAGTATTTGGGCGCAGTATGGAAGCAGCAATTATTAACGGTCGTGAGTTAGGATATCTTAATATTCCAGATGATGCGCTTGTTGATGCACGTGAAATCAATAGTCTACCTGCTAACAAAGTAATGATTCTTTGTACTGGATCCCAAGGTGAACCAATGGCTGCACTAAGTCGAATTGCTAACGGTACACATCGTCAAGTTGCCATTCAACCCGGTGATACAGTTATTTTTTCAAGTTCTCCTATTCCTGGTAATACCTTGAGTGTTAATCATGTTATTAATGAGCTTGAAGAAGCTGGTGCAGAAGTTATTCATGGTAAAATAAACAACATTCATGCCTCCGGTCATGGTGGCCAAGAAGAACAAAAACTAATGTTGCGTTTAATGAAACCCAAATATTTTGTACCAGTTCATGGTGAATACAGAATGTTGAAAATTCATACTGAATTAGCAGAAAAGTGTGATGTTCCACTTGACCATTCCTTTATTATGGACAATGGTGATGTTTTAGCTTTAACAAAAGACTCTGCACGTATGGCCGGTCATTTTAATGCAAATGATGTCTACATTGATGGATCTGGCATTGGTGACATTGGAAATATTGTGCTCCGGGATCGTAAAGTACTTTCAGAAGAAGGCCTTGTTATCGTAGTTGCTACAATTGACCTTGCCAAAAAAGAAATCCTCGCAGGACCCGATTTATTGTCAAGAGGCTTCATTTATATGCGTGAATCAGGTGAACTAATTGAAAGAGGTAGGAAACGACTTTTCCATGTTATTCGTAAGAATTTAAGTAAAAGTAATTTAAGTGAAGCAATGCTAAAAGATGCCATCATTGATGATTTAAAATCATTTTTATTTGAGCAAACAGAGCGCTATCCAATGATTATCCCAATGCTTGTAATTGTATAGTCATGTTTTGCATCACCTAATAAGCCGATTGTTGTTCTTAAATCAATCGGTTTATTTTTATGAAAAAATAAAGATATCAAGGCCCTAATATTTCGATAAACAGTTATAATATTGAACGTAGGTAAATATACCATTTAGAAAGGAGGATTTATTTTGAAAACCTTTTTCTTCGTTATTGATAATCAACTTCTAAAAATTGATTCCGGCAGTGTTTGGAATAATTTAGAAAGCGAATTGAAAAAGCAATTAATTAAATATGACACTTTAATTATTAATGATTATCAACAAATTGAATACAACTTAAAGAAAAAAGTAGTTTCTGATAATTTAAAAGATTGTGTTGTTGTATCAGTTGGAAATTCTTCTTTTTTTCTCAACGTTCTAGCAAAATTACGTAAAATTAGTCTCTCAGAAATTCCTGTAGCTTTTATTTTGATAAATGAAAAGACAACGTTTTCTACAAAAATTGGAGTATCTACAAATCCTTTAATTGCCCTAAAACAAATTTTAAACACAGTCAGTCCAACTTTATATAATTTAGGTTCTGTTCATAATATGTTAACTTCTGATGAACAAATTTTTACTGATGAACTTGTTATTGGTTTTAACGCTTACGTAACAAGTATCGTAAAAAATTCTAAATTGTATAGTCTTTTTGTGCAATATCACTTGCCTCTTCTTGCTGATTTTTGCGCAATGACTGAGGCATTTATAAATCAAGAAGCTTTTTCAGTTACAACTAGACTCTCGGAAAAATATAACTTTTTTAAAAATGCATTTTCAATACGTGTCAAAAATCTGTCGCTTTTACCTGAAGGTAATTCTTCCAAAATAAATAATCTTCAACTTGAAGTAATTACAAATTTAAATCCATTTTCCTATTGGGTCATTTTTTTAGCACGAAAGTTAAACATTTTCGCTAACTTTCCTTTTATTAGTATTTATAGCCAAAAACAAATTCACTTGGTCATAAATTCCCTCGAGTTCAGTCAAATTGATAATAAACAATTAATTAACAAATTTTATGATGCTCAATTAAAGTCTTTCTCTTATCCTTTTTGGATAGATACTGATAGTGTATCAATTACAGAAAAAACCAATTCGAAAAAATAACACAATGTTTAGTACTGTAAAAAAGGACCAAATCAAAATCTAATTTTGAACTAGTCCTTTTTTATATTCTTGAAATATATGATTCTCAGATTAATGCCACAACTATGGCTTAATTTGCTTCATTCCTATCATTGGATCAATTTTTCCATCATTTATTAATGCTGTTGTCAGAATATATTTTTTTTCATGGTTATTGTATTCTAACTGATCCTCAAAAACACTCTCTTCCACCCCACTATTTTGTTTTTCTTGAGAAAAAATATTTTTTAAACGTTCAACCAGAGTAGTCTTACGATTAACCGCAACTTGTTGAACGCTATTAGAATACGCACTAGTTTCTCCTAATAAAATTAAAAAATTTTTAGCGCGAGTAATTGCAGTATATAATAAATTTCGATTAAGCATTCGGGTATACTGTTGAACCATTGGCAAAATTACCATCTTGAATTCACTACCTTGTGCTTTATGTATTGACATGCAATAAGCTAATCTAATTTTTATCCAATCTTTTCTCTTAAATTCTACCTCATTGCCATCAAAATCAATAATCAAACTTTCTTGATGATCCTTACTTTCTTTACTTGTGATAATTCCAACAATTTCTCCAATATCACCATTAAATACATTATTTTCAGGAGAATTGACCAAATGCAAAATTTTATCCCCTATACGAAAATATTGCTTATTAAATTCAACTTGTTTTTTCCCAGATAAATAAGGATTCAAAATTTCTTGTAACATCTGATTTAGCCTATCAATACCGGCTGGCCCCTTGTACATTGGTGCTAAAACTTGAATATCTCTTACCTTAAATCCTTTTATTACAGCTTTTTGAACAACTTGACGAACAACACCCTCTATTTGATATGGATGACATTCAATAAAAGATCGATCTGATCTTGGAAATTTAAAATCAGTCGGCAAATTACCCTCTTTTATCGCATGCGCCAACGTAATGATTGATGATTCATTTTCTTGACGATAAATAGCTTTCAGTTCTATTTTAGGAATTTCTGAGCAAACCAATAAGTCAGCAAAAATTTGTCCTGGCCCAACCGATGGAAGTTGATCTTTATCACCAACAAAAATAAGTTGCATATTATTTGGAATCGCATCCATCAAAATATCTAGCAATGCTGTGTCCACCATTGACATCTCATCAATAATTAATAAGCTACCTTCCAATTGATTATGCTCATCAATTTCAACCTCGTCTCCGCTATTAAGTCCTAACAAACGATGAATTGTACTTGCCGGAAGACCTGTTGTTTCATTCATTCTCTTTGCAGCTCTACCAGTTGGTGCTGCCAAAATAATTGGAAACTGCTTATTTTTGTATTCATTGATATCAAGTGAAATATCCTTTAAAGCAGCATAAATTGCCACAATTCCATTAATAATAGTTGTTTTCCCTGTCCCTGGTCCACCTGTCAATAAAAAAATTTTTGACTGCAGAGCATCTTTTATAGCTTTAACTTGATCTTTGCCGTAATTGATTCCTAGTTGACTTTCAACTTTCTCTAATAAACTAGTAAAGTTGCTCTCAAAATTATTACCCAGAAACAATTTTTTTTCTTTGATTGTTTTTATTTTTTCTGCTATTCGCCATTCAGATTCATAATACTTACGCAAATAAATTCGTTTTTTTTCCGCAACAATAATACCTTCATTTGCTAATTCTAATAATTGATTAGCCAGCAAGTCTGGTAATAATTCGACCTTCCTACTACTACTTAATAATATCATTGTCTGATCTAAAAGTTGTTTTGCATCTGTATAGGTATCTCCTTTTTCTTGACAAATATCATAAATCCCTTGCAATAATCCAGCTTTAATTCTTTGTGGTGCATCTGCAGCCAACCCAACCTTTTCAGCAATTTGATCCGCTCTTTTAAACCCAATCCCAGCAATTTCGCGTGCCAAACGGTAAGGATCTTCATGTAAAACATCCAATGTTTTTTCGCGATATTTATTGTAAATTGCTGATGCCATTTGACTACCAAAACCAAAGCTATTCAATTCAATTACAATTTGTTGAGTTCCATTATTTGCTTTTAAATTATCTATTAATGACTCCTTTTGTTTATTACTTAGCGAAATTTTGTTTAGAACACTTTCATCCGCTAAAATTTTTGCAATTGCGTCAACTCCAAGCCCCTCCACAATTTTAGTTGCCGTTTTTTGACCAATTCCTACAAATGAATCACTTGCTAGATATGCTATCAAACCATTTTTACTAGAAGGCAGCTCAGTTTGATAATTAAAAACTTGAAATTGCTTCCCATATTTCGGATGTAACACAAGGCTACCTACAAAAAGGTATTCGACTCCTTCAGTAATATCAGCAAAACTCCCAGTTGCCACAATTGTCTCTTCTTGCCAGTCAAAATTATTTTTTGTAATTTTAATTTGAATGACTTTATAAAAAGTTTCGGGACTTTCAAAAAAAATCGCATCTACCTTCCCTAAAACGGATTTTTCTTCATCAAATTTACCTTCTGGTAAAATGCTTTGATTCATTTTTTTGAACCTCCCTTCTTCTTTGCTTGAATAATAAGAGCCTCTTGGATTTCTATTAGCCTTTCTTTCATTTTAAAAAATTTATTTTTATCAATTTGTTTTGCTTTTCCAAAATATACATTATCTTCATTTTCATCTAAAACTAACGCTACCACTCCTCTTTGGAACCATGCATCAAAATCTTTATCGTCCAATACTAAAAATTCGTCAAGATACTTTTTGGCATTTTTAAAATCTCCAAGAGCTATAAAATTTTTTGCAATAAGCAATTTTGAAGAAGTATTTTGTTGCATTTTCTCCGAGACAGTTAGCGCGAATCCCAAAGATTGTTGATATTGTTCTTGGGCATAAAAACACTGTGCAATCATCAGATAACTCTCACTAAGCAATTTTGGTCCTTTAATTTTTCTAAAATATTTCATTGCGTTTGTATATTCATTTGCACTATACAAAACATTTCCCAATCCATAAAATAATAAATCACATTCTTCTACTGATTTAAATCTACTCAATGCCTTAATAAATAATTCTTCTGCCAACTGAAACTCTTTACAATCGGTTAATAAAACACCTAGTTCGTAATACCCTTTAACATCATCTGAATGCAATTCAATTTTCTTTATATTTTGTTTAATTAATTCATCAAGTTTTTTTTCGAGTTCTTCTTTTCTCACAAAATCACTTCCTAAACTGTATCACTTACATCTAATCTACGCTTCAAATAATCGGTTTGATTCCATACTAGGCATCTAAAATTCATTCCATCAGTCGTTTCGAGAATCGTTGTACTTGTATTTGACAAGCCGCCATCTTTTCGTAAATCTTCTAAAGAATATCCTAAAAGGTATCTTATTTCTGCACAAAGAGCAGCACCATGACCTACCACAATTACATTTTCATTGGGATTTTCCTCACAAATCTTTCTAATTGTTGGTGTCATTCTTGCAAATAATTCTGTAAAACTTTCCCCTTTGATATTTTTTGCATTATACAAATTCGGATGATTGCGAAAATTATCTAATTCTTTAGGATACTTCTTTGCAACTTCTGAAAATAACATTCCTTCCATCATACCTAAGTTAAATTCTTCTAAATTTTTATTCGTTTCAACTTCAAGATTTTGTGAAAGATTTTTTGCTAATTCATTTGCTGTTATAATTGCCCGTTTAATGGGACTACTATAGATTTTTGCAAATTTTTCCTTTTTTAAAAAAAGTGCTAGTAACTTTATCTCATTGAAACTTTCAGGTAGTAAGGGGGAATCTCCATTAGCTCCCTGATATCTTCCTTCCAAATTCCAAAAAGTTTTACCATGCCTAACAAAAAATAATTTTGTCATTGACCTTATTCTCCTTTATAAACTTACACTTAATTATGCCATTAATTCTGTGTATTATCATGTTATTAACAAAATAATTTTCATTTTAAAAAAATAAGCTCTCAAACGAAATTATCTTTCTCGATTGAGAGCAGCACTATTTAAAAATTAAAGAATCAAGTTACTTTTTAATTAAACATACTGGAGCACTTCTTTTTTTTGATAAGCATAGTCAATTGTTGCACTACCAAGACATTCAGCACCATCATAAAAAACGACTTCTTGACCTGGTGTAATTGCACGTACTGGTTCATCAAACTCAACATAAACTTTTGAATAATCAGAATTCAAAAAAACTGTTACACCAGTATCCTTTTGGCGATATCTGAACTTAGCGGTACAATGAAACTCCAACCCTCGATCTTCAATAGGTGCAATAAAGCTCACCTTACTACCATCTAAACTGTCAGCATAAAGGCGTTCATTATGGTATCCTTGCCCAACATACAAAGTGTTTGTTGCTAAATCTTTCCCCACAACAAACCACGGATCATTGCTTATACCATCGCCACCAATACCAAGCCCTTTACGTTGACCAATAGTATAATTCATTAGTCCATAATGGTTACCTTTGGTTTCACCATCAAAAGTTTTCATTAAACCTGGTTTTGCTGGTAAAAATTCATTTAAAAATTTGCTAAAATTACGTTCACCAATAAAACAAACACCTGTCGAATCTTTTTTCTTTGCAGTTGCTAAACCGGCTTCTTCAGCAATTTTACGAACCTCTGATTTTTCAAGATTCCCAATCGGAAACATTGCTTTATCAAGTTGTTCTTGTGATAACTGACTCAAAAAATAAGTCTGATCTTTATTTTCATCAGCACCTCTCAGCAAATGAACGTGCCCATCTGTATCTCTTTCAAGTTGTGCATAATGTCCCATTGCAATATAATCAGCATCAAGTTGCATCGCATAATCCAAAAATGCCTTAAATTTAACTTCTTTATTACACATTACATCTGGGTTTGGAGTTCTTCCATTCTTATACTCATCCAAAAAATAAGTAAAAACACCCTCCCAATATTCCTTTTCAAAATTTACGGAATAGTAGGGAATTCCAATTTTGTTTGCAACCTTAGCAACATCTTCATAATCTTCTGTTGCTGTACAAACTCCACTATCAGTAGTATCATCCCAATTTTTCATGAAGACACCGACAACATCATAACCTTGTTGCTTTAGCAAATAGGCAACTACAGATGAGTCAACTCCGCCACTCATGCCAACAACGACACGAGTCTCGCCATTATCTTTCATAATATTTTCACCATCATTTCAATATAGATTCTGAATCTCTACGAGTTGAAGGTCGTATTATTTCAGTAAATTCCATTATATCTATTACGCTATCTTTTGACAAGTTATACTCTTTACATTTCACTTAAAATATCTCTTTGTTCAAGATTATCAAGCAAAAAGTTTAATTGTTCCACATGATCAGAAACAACATTATTATTAAAAATATTAATTTCTTTTAGACCATTTGCACTAGTTACCCCAATTTTAAAAGATTTCAAATCACTACTGATAGTGACTTTTAATTTAATACTTGCACTATAAGGAGAATTTCGATCAAGTGGTCGCTCCAAAACAAACTTCCCACCGTTTGTTTCCATAAACCCAATATCTCTGAGTGTATATTTCTTGATTCCAGAACTCAACTTAAAAGTACGGCTATCCCCTAAAATTTTTGCTTCCGATGTATATGCCATTATTAAACTCCTCCCCAAATTATTTTTTTATAATTTTTACTAATTTTTGAATCAAATAATCAATGTCTTCTGCAGTATTTTCAACACCAAAACTAAAACGTAATGATTCCTCAATTCTTGGGCTATCTTCACCATACATTGCTGTAAGTACATGTGAAGGTTCCACACTTCCCGCAGTACATGCTGAACCTGCTGAAGCTGAAATTCCATTCAAATCAAGGTTTGTTAGTAATGCATCTCTTTTACAACCCTTAAACCAAATATTAATCACATGCTGCAAGTTTTCCCTTGAGACTTCACCATTAATAGCAAAATCAATTCCATTTTTCCTTAGTCCATTAAGCAATTGTTGTTTAAAATTGTAATATTTTACCTGTCTTCTTTCTTTTTCTGGCGTATCAACTAAGCTAACGGCTTTCGCAAATGCAGCAATTGCAGGAATATTTTCAGTTCCTGCCCTTCTTTTTAATTCTTGATCTCCACCCTTCAATAAAGACGGAATAATAACTTTTTCTGAACGATATAAAAATCCGAGAAATTTTGGACCATTTAATTTGTGAGCTGAAGTGGATAATAAATCGATATTATCTTCTTGTACATCTATTTCAACTAATCCATATGCTTGCACTGCGTCCGTATGAAACCATGCATTTGTTTCTTTAACAATCTCACCAATTTCATGTATTGGTAGATAACTCCCAACTTCATTATTACCCATCATTATGGAAACCAAAATTGTATCTGGCCTAAGTGCTTTTTTCAAATCTTCTAGAGAAATCATACCCTTTTCATCAACCGATAAATAAGTTATTTCAAAACCTAATGTTTCTAAATATTCCATTGATTTTAAAACAGCCTCATGTTCAATTGCTGTAGTTATTAAATGCTTCCCAAAGTTTTGTCTAGCTAGAGCAGTCTCAATAATTGCTGTATTATCGCTTTCAGTTCCTCCACTTGTAAAAACAATTTGGTCATCCTTTTTTGCATTGATAGATTTTGCAATCAAATGCCTACTATCATCTAAAACCGCACGTGCTTTTCGACCATAAAAATGTGTACTTGATGCATTTCCAAAAACATTCTTCATTGTCTCAATCATTGTTTCGATAACTGGTGCAGTCATAGGTGTTGTTGCTGCATTATCTAAATAAATATGTTTCACTTTCATCCTCCTACTTTGCTAAGAGGTTTAAAATCATCTGTGCAGACTTCTTACCCGCCTCAATTATAAATTCATCAAACGAGACATTAGCATCTTCATCACCAGTGTCAGACATTGCTCTAATAACTACAAAAGGAATCTTAAATTGAAATGCAACCTGTGCAATTGCTGCTCCTTCCATCTCACAACAAAGTACCTCTGGGTACATGTCTTTAATTTCTCTGATTTTTAACGAAGATGCAACAAATTGGTCCCCTGTCACAATTAAACCTAATCTAACATTTTGTTGGTTCTCTTTAGCTGCTTGTTCAACTTTAACAATCAACTGTTCATCAGCCACAAATTTTTGTGGTTGTTGTGGTAATTGCCCTGGTAGATAACCAAAAGCAGTTACATCAACATCATGATAAGCAACCAAAGTAGACAAAACTACATCTCCTACATGCAAATCATTGCCAATTCCACCAGCAGAACCAGAATTTATCACAACTTCTGCACCAAACTTTGCAATTAAAAGACCTGTTGTCATTCCAGCTTGAACTTTTCCAATCCCAGACTGAACAAGAACAACCTCATTAGGACCAATCTTTCCTTCATAAAAAATAGTCCCAGCTATTTCAGTTTGTTTTGCATCAACCAATTCTTTTTTTAATGCCTTTATTTCTTCATCCATTGCACACAAAATACCATACTTCATTTTTCTACACCATTCCTCTATCAAAAATTTACATATACCATAAAAAGATAAACACAAATAATTGCAACAATTAAACAAACAATCATCCAGTTCAATCTTACCGATAATTTTCTTTTCTTTTCATCCGCCAATTCAGTTTTTAGATTTTTTCTTTGCTGAGCACGACTTGTAACTTCTTCATTGACTAATTCATCATCAAAGCTTTTTTCATTTTTGTCAGCAAAGGAATCTGTTTTCCCTTCTTGCGAATGTCGTCCACCATTTCTTAAAAACTTTTCTTTTAATCCCAAATCAACTTCTCCTTAATTCTTGTAACTCCCATTGCCAAACAGCCATAATTGTTTTACTATCACATATTAATCCAGCTTCAATTTCCTTTTTTGCTTCTGCAAGTGTTAGTTCCACAACGTTCAAAAACTCATCTACATCTTGTGGTAATTTCGTTAAAACAGGTTTTAAATCAGATGCATAATATAAAAACATGTGTTCATCTGCAAATCCTGGTGATGTAAAGAAATCAGCAAGCAAATCTAATTTTCCAGGATGCAATCTAACTTCTTCATTAAGCTCACGAATAGCTGTATTCTCAGGGTTCTTTTCATTGGTTTCTATTTTTCCAGCAGGAATCTCTAAGGTTACTTTCCTCATAGGTTCTCTCCATTGTTTAACAAAAATCATCTTTTTTTCAGCTGTTACGCACATTATGGCTACTGCACCATGATGCCGGACAATTTCCCTTTTAGCCTGTTCACCGTTAGGCAACTCCACAGTCTCTTCTTCGAGATCAATTACTTTACCCTGGTATACTTTTCTTGAATTTACTATTTTTTCTTCATATCTCATAATTATAAATTTCCTACAAAATTTTCATAAGCAGCCTGTTCACTTGTTTCTATCCACTTAACATCCGCAAAATCACCAATCAATGCTTGATCTTGCGATAGCTCAACTTCTGCAGTAAAGGTAGCATTCCCAATTAAAGACATCCAGTAAGATCCATTTTTACGAACATGAACTCTTGTATTAACCATGCCACCAGGGTTTAGCACCTCTATTAAATCATCAAAATTTGTTTGCTCTGGATAAAGTAGTGAATATATTAAAGAAGAGGCAGACATAGCTGTTCCACAGGCATTTGTAAAACCAACACCTCTTTCAAATGTTCTTACAAATATTTTTTTATTGGCAAGTACTTCAACAAAACTAACATTCACACCATCAGGAAAAATCGGATTTTTACCATCGTTCAAATATTTAGCAATTCTTCCTAGCTCAGGCCCCATCAGTTCTTGATGATTAACAAAAGTAATTAGATGTGGATTAGGAACTGCAACAGCTGAAAATTTAAAAGTGGGTGACAATGTTGGTATAATTTCATTGAACAGTTTTTCTTTGACATCAATATTCATCTTTAAATCACTAGCCATAAAACTAACTGGTGAAATTTCTGCATCAAATGCAATTACATCAGGTGCAATATTTTGGGCTTTTTTTACTTCTAAATCTGCATACATAGTTTCTATTTTAAAACTACTGAGATGGTTTTCCTCACTCAAATATCTTGCAACTGTCCTAATACCATTACCGCACATGCTAGCCTCACTACCATCTGCATTAATCACACGCATTTTGCCAACTACCGAATCATCATGACCACTTGTAATATACAAAATCCCATCAGATCCTCCATGTAATCCAGATTTACGATCACATACATACTTGGCGAGCGTCCTTAATTCTTCTTCAGATAATTCCTTATCTAATTGCTTCTCATCCAAAATAAAAAAATCATTTCCCGAACCATGAACTTTCTTCATCTTCATAAGAATATCCTCCTACAACTTATCAATATCTTACAACTATAATAGCAGAATTTATGCGATTTAGTCTTACTAATAGTAATTATTCAAACTTTATTTACAATTTTTCTTATGTCTTACATACTCTTTCTCACGAATGAATGATTTTTATACTTTAAAATACAAAAAAAATAGGCTAAGTTCATAACCTACTTTTCGAATAGATTTAACTTTACTCAACTATTCTTTGATCTATTCCTCTAATCCTTCACTAATGGCTTCTGGAAACCCATTTTTTACAATTGTTGCACAACTCTCACAAAGTGTTGCAAATTGATCATCACTTCCAACATCTTCTTTAATCATTCGGCAACGTGGACATACTTCTCCAGCTGCATGTTCCACAGAAATTGCAATCTCATCTGTATATTTTTCTACATCAGCTGATGCATCTGAAAGAGGCTTAACATCTAATGCTGACACAATCAATGCTTGTCTAACATCAATGTTAACTTTTCCAAGCAATTTAAGAACATTTTCCGAACCATAAAGTGTAACATGTGCCTCAAAAGACTTACCAATTAGCTTTTCGTTACGTGCTTTTTCCAATGCTTTGAAAACTTCAGAACGAATATTCATAAATTCTGCGAAATTTTTTGAAATTTCAGTTTCTTGATTATTATGAATTACTAATGGCATTTCAGATAATTGAGCATATTCTTCAGGTTCTTTTAGATACTCCCAAACTTCTTCAGTTGTATGTGGTAATACAGGGGTCAATAATTTTGTTAATCGAACAACAATATCATATAAAACAGTCTGCATTGATCGACGTTTATGACTGTTTTGTCCCTCAATGTAAACAACATCTTTTGCAATATCCAAATAAAAAGCAGACAAGTCGACAGATACAAAATTAATAAGTTTTTTGTATATATCCATGAAATTATAGGTTGCATAAGCATCCAAAACATCTTTAGTAAATTCATTGATTTTGATTTCCATGTACTGATCTAAGGATTCCATATTGTCAAATGCAACAGAATCAACAGTTGGTTCAAAATCACTCGTATTAGCTAACAAAAAACGTATTGTATTTCTAATTTTTCTGTATGATTCAGAAATTTGTTTAAAACTATCCATGGAAACTCGCACATCTGCAGAAGTATCAACACTTAATACCCACAGACGAATAATTTCTGCTCCCATTTGCTTGATAACCTTTTCAGGAGCAATGGTATTTCCAAGCGACTTACTCATCTTACGTCCTTCCCCGTCAAGTGTAAAACCTTGTGAAAGAACTTGTTTATATGGTGCTTTTCCTGATACAGCAACACTTGTGATTAAACTTGAATTGAACCATCCACGATACTGGTCTGATCCTTCTAAATACATATCACTAGGATAATTTAAGTTCTCGCGTGCTGCTAAAACTCCTTGGTGAGAAGAACCTGAATCAAACCAAACATCCATAATGTCTGTTTCCTTAGTAAATTTACCATTTGGAGAATGTTCGCTTGTAAAACCATCAGGTAATAGCTCTTTTGCTTCTTTTTTGAACCAAATATTTGACCCATTTTTTTCAAATAAATCGGCAACATGATCCACAGTTTCCTTTGTGATAATTGCTTCTCCATCTTCTCCATAAAAAATTGGAAGCGGTACACCCCAAACACGCTGTCTTGAAATTACCCAGTCGCCACGATCACGAATCATATTGTATAAACGTTTTTGTCCCCAATCCGGGAAGAATTTAACATCATCGATTGCAGATAAAATCTCATCACGAATCTTATCTACAGAAGCAAACCATTGCGGAGTAGCTCTGAAAATAATTGGCTTTTTTGTGCGCCAATCAAATGGGTAGCTATGTTCAATAGGCATATATTTAAGTAACAAATTAGAACTTTTTAATTTATCGAGTGAGATTTGATTTGCATCTTCATAAAATACACCTTCAAAATCACTACCTGCCTCAGAAGTCAAATATCCCTTATCATCAACAGGTACAAAAATATCTAACCCATACTGCATACCAACATTAAAATCATCTTCACCAAAACCAGGAGCTGTATGCACAAGACCAGTACCTGAATCTAACGTTACAAAATCACCAATCATAGTA
This sequence comes from Liquorilactobacillus cacaonum DSM 21116, assembly GCF_001436735.1. Classification (GTDB taxonomy): domain Bacteria; phylum Bacillota; class Bacilli; order Lactobacillales; family Lactobacillaceae; genus Liquorilactobacillus; species Liquorilactobacillus cacaonum. The sequence goes on along the minus strand of NZ_AYZE01000014.1, from coordinate 153,724 downwards.
ACTAACTTACGCTCTGGAAAGAATGGGTGTTCAGTCAATACATACTCTAAATCAGCACCTTTGACAGTCTTCAACGTTTTATATTCTGTCCAACCAAATCTTTCTGCATTTACCTCAACTAAATCAGTAGCAATTACAAACTTCCGCTTTTCTCCAGAAGGTTGAACAACTGAATAATCAAAGTCTTTATCAACCGTTATTCCTTCAGAACCAGGAATTGTCCAAGGTGTAGTCGTCCATACAACCATATAAGTGTCATCATCTAAAACACCTTTTCCATCAATCACATGCTCGCCGTAAAATGCTGAAGGAGATGTTACATCATGGTATTCAACTTCTGCTTCAGCTAAAGCTGATTCAGACGACCAAGACCAAAAAACAGGTTTTTTCCCTTTATAAATTAAACCACGCTCAGCCATCTTGCCAAACACTCTAACTTCTTGCGCTTCAAAAGTTGGATCCAAAGTTACATACGGATTATCCCATTCACCAGCAACACCTAATCTTTTGAAGTCTTTGCGCTGCTTATCAACTTGTTCAAGAGCAAATTCGCGACATTTTTCCCGAAATTCTGCAACGGACATTGTCTTACGATCAACACCTGCTTTTTTCAATTGTTGCTCAATTGGTAACCCATGAGTATCCCATCCGGGAACATATGGTGATCTAAAACCCATCATTGATTTAGATCTCACAATAAAATCCTTTGAAATTTTATTCATTGCATGTCCCATGTGAATGTTCCCATTAGCATAAGGGGGGCCATCATGTAAAACAAAAGTCGGCTTCCCCTCGTTTAATTTTTGTCTTTTTTCATAAACTTTATTTTCTTCCCAAACATTTTGACGTTCAAGTTCGCGTACAGGCAAATTCCCACGCATCGGAAATTTTGTTTTACCTAAATTCAATGTTTCCTTGATTCTCATGATAATAATCTCCTTTGAATATATTATTTTAAACAAAAAAAGACCTCATCCCAAGGGACGAAATCTTTCGCGGTACCACCCAAATTAAGAAGATACTAAAAAGTATCATTCTATCTCTAATAGCCACTTAACGATTGCTAACCGTATAAACCTACTTTAATTTCAGTTTACATCTAAAAAAGAGGATAAGCACTAAAGAATTGAATGTCAAACTTTCACCATTATATTGACTCGCTGCTTCAGGAACTTCAGTTGCCCTTGTTCTTTTTTATTTAAAATCATCTGTAGAAGATTCTTCATCAAAATGTTGGCCCTCATCATCTTCTGGGAAAATCACTACTGCTTTTTTTTCACTCCCAACACTTTCGTTTGAATCATCTTCTATTTCAATATTCGAAAATGATTGTACTTCCTTTGCAGCATCTTTGTCAAGGTCCGATTCTTTTCTGATTGCTTCTTGAATTTCTTCATAGCTACTTGTATCACCTTGGCGCAAAATTTCGTCCCATTCGCTACCCTTTACAACTTCAAGTTGAGATTCCATCATGACTTGAAGTTTTTGCCTAAATATCCGCGCTTGTTTCTTCAAATCATCTGTTTCAAAAGTTAATCGTTTTGCTTTTTGCGAGGCATTCTCTATAATTTTACGAGCCTTTTCATTTGCCTCATCAACTATATCTTTTGCCTGTTTTTGAGCTTCATGATTAATTATTTCAGCTTCACGTTGAGAATTTGCTTTGACCTTATCAGCAGCTTCTTGTGCCACAATAATTGATTGATTGAGTGAATCTTTTAAATCATTGAAATATTTTAACTTTTCTTCATTCTGCTTCAATCCCTCAGCAAGACGTTCATTTTCTTTAATATTTAATTCGTAATCTTTAATTATTTGATCCAAAAAATCATTTACTTCATCTTGATCGTAACCACGTAATTTAACACGAAATTCTTTGTTATGAATATCCAATGGGGTCAAAGTCATATCCCCAACACCTCCATGTTATGTATTATTTTTTTAAAACATCAACTTCCATACGAATTTTACCTTTTTTTGAAACTCCTTGCAGAGTATTCAGCCTAAATCTCCCATAACCTCTTACTGAAATAATATCATGTTCTGCAATTTCAGCATCAGGCTTTTCAATATTCATCCAATTAAGGGAAATTTTTTTTGACGCAAGTAAATCCTTAACATGCTTTCGCGATAAATTATATACTCCCGCAATCAAAGCATCTAGTCTTAATGAACTCACAGACATTTGTATACCTTGCCATTCATCAACAGCTAAAATAGAATTATTTCTTGCAATCTCTTCTAAATGTACTTTAACTTTTCCAACCTGTTCAATCTGTAATTTAAGAAAATTAACCATTTTTGCAGTCGTCACAAATTGCCATTTTTCTCCATCACTCACAATATCCCCAAGCAAGCTACGGTCAATTCCAACATGCATCAAGGCTCCTAAAATTTGACTATGTTTTAATGTTGCAAATTTAATGGGATACTTTATCCAAACCAAAGCTAGATCAAAATCATCTTCATTAGGAACATAATATTCCGGATAAAAAAGAATTCGCTGCCTTTCAGCTTTTGTAAAAAGGCCATCTGTCTTCATCTTTATTCCAGGTTCAATATTTAATATTGTCTGTGCAATATATACTTCACGCGGATTTAAAAAATTCGTCAAAACCGGACGGTATTCCGTAGAAGCTTGCGAAATAAAACTAATTAGTTCATCAATCACAGGTGTCTCTTCACTTCTAAAATGTTGATATATCAGTTGCTTATCCATCTTAATTACTTACACCAGAGCTAGCAAAAAGCCAAAAAAAGAGGTGAAAATATAGTTAAATCCATTTTGAATAAATTGTAACGCAATTAACCCAACAACTGGTGAAAAGCTAATGCCTCCAATCGTCGGAACAAACCTATCAAATATGGAAAGATAGGGTTCACATAATCTACCTAAAATCTCTGCTAATTTAGATCCTTGTGCAGCTGGAAACCAACTTATTAATACATACACCAACAGTGCTAATGAATATAGTTGAAAAAGTCTGTTAATAATAAACAAAATAATATACATATATAACTCCTTGAATTAATTAAAGTCTGTTTCTGCAAATTCAGCTGTAACATTACCTTCCACAACAAACCCAGCAGGTGTGCACAAAAAAATACGATCTCCAATTCTTTGAATTTCTCCATTGATTGCAAAAACTGTACCTGTTAAAAAATCTACAATTCGTTTTGACTGTTGCTCGTCCATACGCTGAAAGTTAATAACAACTGCTTGATTATTTAGCAAACGAGTGGCTATAGACTTAACATCAGAATAAACTCTTGGTTCAAACAGCGCAATTTTTTTCTCAGCCACCGCGTGCCTCTTTCCATCAATCGAAACAACTTTTTCATTTGAACTACCTTGTGAATATTTTTGATCTTCATATTGAAAATCTTCATCTTCTTCAGACTGATTATCAATCATCCCAAAAAATTTACCAAATTTTTCTCCTAACGCCATTCCTTCACCTCCTAATCATTGTTGAAATTTATTTACGACGGTGACGGAAAAATGGTGGTGTACTTAAGCCATCCTCATCATTTTCATCTTTTTCTTTTTCCGTATCCATTTTGAAAATGTCAAATTTCTTTTTTTCAACATTTCTAAATTCATCTGTCCTAGTATTAGAACTCGGTCTTTCTTCTGATATTTCCCGGCGTAAATCCCAATCCTTCAACGGATCATTACTTTCAGATTCTCTTTTTTTCTCACTATTTTCTGTGTCGCCAACGGTACCACGAATATCTTGATTGATTCTAGTTCTTCTAGTATCTTGCTTTTTTTTATCTATTCCAGTTGCAATAACAGTAACAATTACCGTATCTTCAAGATCTTCGTTAATTGACGTCCCAAAAATAATATTTACATCACTTGTTGCAGCTTGAGCAACTATATCTGAGGCATCCTGAGCTTCAAATAAGCTAAGATCTGGCCCACCTGTAATATTAAGTAATACTTGTTCTGCACCATCAATTGAAACTTCTAATAAAGGTGACGAAATTGCTTTTTTAGTAGCTTCCGCAGTCCGATTTTCCCCATTAGCTGAACCAATCCCCATTAAAGCAGAACCTTGGTTTTCCATAACCGTTTTTACATCTGCAAAGTCTAAGTTAACATATCCTGGTGAAGTGATTAAATCTGAAATTCCTTGAACACCTTGTCTTAAAACATTATCAGCTTCTTTAAAAGCCTCCATCATTGGAGTCTTTTTGTCAACAATCTCAAGCAATCTGTTGTTAGCAATAATTACAAGTGTATCCACATGTTCTTTCATTTGTGCTACACCTTCAGCAGCAAAGCGAGCTCTTTTTGGCCCTTCAAAACTAAATGGTCTTGTAACTACACCAACAGTTAAGGCGCCTTGTTCTTTAGCTACTTTGGCAATAATAGGTGCTGCTCCAGTACCTGTGCCACCACCCATTCCAGCAGTTACAAAAATCATATCAGCCCCTTTAAGAGCCTCAGCAAGTGCTTCTTCGCTTTCTTGTGCAGCCTTGTCACCAACTTCTGGGTTAGATCCTGCACCTAACCCTCGAGTTAGTTTCGGCCCAAGCTGAATTTTTGTCTCTGCTTTAGAACTTTCTAAAGCTTGAACATCTGTATTAGCTACAATAAATTCGACACCTTTAACGTCATCAGCTATCATTCGATTGACAGCATTACCACCAGCGCCACCGACACCAATAACTTTGATTGTTGCTCCTTTGTTTTCATTTGCATCAAGTGAAAATTCCATTGCATTCCCTCCAAATTATTCTCAGTCAAAAAAGGTATTGAAGAAATTTTTAAATCCTTCAAGAGAATTATTCTTTTTTATTTTTTGTTTTTTTGGTTTAATACTTTCATTGTATTCTTCTTTTTCTTGAACTCGATTTTCTTTTAAACTATCAATTTTATCAACACTTGCTATATTGTCGCTTAAAGAAGCCTTAACAACTCTTTCAATTTCACTCTGTTTAGTCATATAACTAACTAATCCAATTGCCTGTGTAAAAGAAGGGTGACGTAACCCCATCTGTTGTGGAATAAATAATTTGATATTTGTTTCAAAAATATCTTCCGCAAGTTCCTTTACTCCAGGTAAAGCAGATACTCCACCTGTAATTACAATTCCTCCCGGAAGTTTTAGTGCATCAATTCCTTGTAAAACGTCACGTAATTTCAAAAAAATTTGTGTCAAACGTGCCTCAATGATTTCACTCAAATACTCTCCACTCACTTGAATCGGTTCTGCTTTTCCAACTACCTCTACTGGAAAAACATCATCTTTTGATGCCAAATAGCTAGCAGCATATCCAAAGTTACGCTTAACCTTCTCGGCATTTTCAAGCGATGTATTTAAAACGACAGAGATATCTTTTGTAACAAATTCCCCGCCTTCTTGATCAACGTATGTATATTTTAACTTGTGATCATGCACCACAGAAGCAGTTGTCTGTCCCCCACCTATATCGATTAAAATAGCTCCAAAATCTTGTTCACCATCGCTAAGTGCTTGTGTTGCAAGTGCTAATGGTGCAACAATTGTATCCTCGACTTCCAATCCTGCTCTTTGAACACACTTAATAGTGTTATGTAGCACAGTTCTTGGCCCAGTATACAAAACACCGTTCATCTCAAGACGAACTCCTACCATCCCCCGCGGATCCTTTATGCCATCAAAACCATCCACTATAAATTCATCGGGTATAACATCAATAATATCTCTTTCTGGTGGAAGTTTCTGAATAAGTGCTGCCTTTGTCACTCGAAATACATCATTACTATCAATTTCCTTAGAATTACCGCTGTCATCACCAACAGCTATCATTCCAGTGCACGGAACAATCTCTAAAAGATTTGCTGGAATACCAATTGTTACTTTCGAAATTTGAATGTTTGCTTTTTGTTCTGCTTGATCAACTGCTTTTTTTATTGCAAACACTGCTCTGTCAATATCTACAATAACTCCCCTACTCAACCCATTAGAGCGCTCACTGCCTACTCCAATAACATTAAGTTGACCTTTGACAAATTCTGCTACGATTACCTTAATCGAAGTAGTTCCAATATCAAGTCCAACGTAAATTCCTGAATTGTCCATTGGTTGAGCTCCCTCCTAAAATCAATAAATAAAAATTTCATTGTCAATATTTTACTCAAACTAACAACTAGAATTTTACCACAACACACTTAATTTATACACTTTTCAACCCTTTTATTGTACTAAATTATTAATTTTTTACTTTAAATTAGTGGAATAAGCTCCAACCTCAAAATCAATTTTAATTTTTCCAGTTGATTTTGCTTTAATTTGTGGATAATATTGCATTTTTTTGGCAAAAGTCGACAAAGTTGCAATAATCTCATTTCCATCATTCATATAAACTTTGATTCTCTCAGGATTAACATTTACTGGTGTGGCATCAATTTCAGATATTCCGTCTAATAAACTAGGAGTCAATCCATTCATCTGAACAGCTAAAAGTTTTATCTCAGAAGAAGATTTAAAATTAGTTAAGATAGGTACGTTCCCTTCTGGTGTTGATCGTTGAACTATTGAAGCACTACCTTTATTGTTTAACGCAAAATAGTTGTTATCTCTTTCTAGATATCCAATAATTTTGGCCTTTACAACTTTTAAAATAACAAGTCTACCAGCTATAGAAACGTTTGTTTGTTTAACTTCACTAACTTTTTTTTCGATTCTCATTGACAGATTTTTCTTTTCTAGGCCAATTTGAAATAGATAGTCATCTTTACCAATATTGCTTGCCTGCCTTATTGCCTTTTGTGTAACCTTGTCAACACCAATCACTTTTACTTCCTTAACCTTACTTATAGGTAATATAAAATAAAGTGAAGCTAGCGTAATAATTCCAAAAACAACGAAATTAATTATTAATTTCTTTTTTAATTTTGATTTGCGTTGTGCAACTAATTTAGGTAACTTAGTTCCTATTCTTTTCTTTTTGCTACTCTTCTTTGAAAAATTTTTTTCTCTTTTTCTTTGTGCCTCTTCCCACGGAGTAAGAGGTTGATTAGTCTTCTTTTTTCCATCAAAAAAAATATTCAATTTGGATTTCATATCAACCTCCAGTTAACCCTATTTGCTAGTAATCAAAGTATTTAGTACTCTTTCAATTCGATCAGATGCATCTGGAATACCAGCTTTTTTAGCATTCATCGCAATTTGAGTTCTTTTTTTGTCATCTTGCATTAAATCATTGACTAAGTCAGCCAATTTTTCCTTATTTAGTGTATCTTCTCTAATCATAACTGCTGCATTAATCTCTGCCAAACTACGTGCATTAAAAGTTTGATGATCATGTGTTACATTTGGACTAGGAATTAAAATTGATGGAATTCCAAGAGCCGTAATCTCGGCAAGACTTGTTGCACCTGAACGACCAACAATTAAATCAGTCTCTGGCAAAATAGATGGCATATCTTGAATATATGGTTTAATAACAATATTTTTCAAATTACTTTTTTTTACATCTTCTTTTATCTTTTCATAATATATGCCACCAGTTACAAAAAGAATTTGATATTCATCAGTCTTAAATAAATCAAGTGCCGCAACTGTTGCATCATTAATTCGCTTAGCTCCACGTGAGCCACCGAATATTAGAACTGTTTTTTTATTTTCCTTCAGTCCTAAGTTGCCAATACGACCTGTTGCCTTGATATTTGCAACCTGTTGAGCACGAGGGTTACCTGTAAAAACAACCTTTTGGCTTGGAAAATCTTTTCTTGCTGCCTCAAAACAAATTCCAATTTTGTCAACAAAATGACTTAAAAATTTATTTGTAACACCTGCAATACTGTTTTGTTCATGTATAAATGTTGGAATGTGCATTTGAGATGCTGCATAAACTACAGCGCCACAAACATACCCTCCAGTTCCAACAACAACATCTGGTTTGAATTCTTTAATTAATTTCTTTGCTTCATGCACACTCTTTAAAAAAAGATAGATTGTCTTAAAATTTTCTAAGGACAATGATCTTTTAAAACCTTGAATTTCAAGCGTTTTAAAATCAATGCCTGCATTAGGAACAATCTTACTTTCGAGCCCACGACTAGTTCCGACATACAAAAAAGAACTATTCTCATCATCTTTTTTTAGAGTATCAATTAATGCTAATGCAGGATATATATGACCCCCGGTACCTCCACCAGATATTAGTAATCGCACTTTTACATCTCCAATTCTTTTTTTAAATCTTCTACTGCATCAATGAACATATCACCGCGTACCTCAAATGTCGGATATTGATCCCAACTTGCACATGCTGGCGAAAGTAAAATAATATCATTCTCATTACTCATTTCATATGCAATTGGAACAGCCAATTTTACATTTTCAGTTTTTATTATTTGTGAAACCCCAGCCTCTCTGGCAACTTTGGCTATTAAATCAGCAGTTTCTCCAAAAAGAATTATACCTTTTACATTTCTAAAATATGGAATAAGTCTCTCAAATGTAAACCCTCGGTCAAGGCCTCCTGCTAACAATACTATCGGATTATTAAATCCAGCTAAGGCTTTTTCAGTTGCTTCAATATTAGTTGCTTTTGAATCATTATAGAACTTCCGATTGTTAATTTTGGTAACAAATTGTGTCCGATGTTTTACACCAGAAAAAGTCTTTAGGACCTCTACAATGTTTTCATTTTCTTGTCCCATTAATTTAGCAACAGCTAGTGCTGCTAGTGCATTTTCAATATTATGGTCTCCAGGAATTTTTATTTCAGATGCTTTCATTATTTTTTCACTTTGATAAAAAAGCCAGCCATTTTTTTCATAAGCCCCATCTTCGCTAGTGCCTTTTCTTGAAAAAGGAATAATTTTAGCTTTGGATTGCTTACTTAAAGTACGCCACTCTTCTGAATCCCAATTAACAATAAAAAAGTCATCTTCGGTTTGATTTTTAGTGATATTCATTTTTGCCTTAATGTAATTATCACGAGTTCCATGATAGTCAGTATGTGCTTCGTAAATATTTGTCAACACAGCAATATGCGGTCTTAGTTTTGTTATTCCCATTAATTGAAAACTAGATAGCTCAGTAACCATAACATCATTTTGTGTTATTTCTTGTGCAACTTGTGTAGCAGGTATCCCAATATTTCCAGCAACATAAGCTTTCCCCGTAGATTTGCCTTGATTTAACATCAATGAAATTAGAGTTGTTGTTGTTGTTTTACCATTTGTACCAGTTACCCCAATCATAGGTGCATCCAAAATTTCGAATGCAAGTTCAGGTTCAGTTATAATCGGAATTTTACGTTTCAGTGCTTCAGCAATCAAAACATTGCTATATGGTATCCCTGGATTTTTTACTATTAAATCAATTCCATTCAAAAGATTAAGTGGATGACTTCCTGTTATGACCTTAATTTGCTCAGCATTTAATTCCTTTAAAACATCTGCAGGAGCATCTTTTAAATCATTAACAATCACATCTGCGCCCAATTTATGGAGAAGTTTTGCAGAATTTACGCCACTCTTTCCTAATCCAACAACAAGCAATTTTTTATTTTCATAATTTGCTATTTTTTTCATAATGAACATCCCTTTTCCACAAAAGTCTAAAGTATCACTATAAGGCTCAAAACACCTGCCACAATCCCTACAATCCAAAATGTTAAATCAATTCGCCACTCACTCCAACCACACAATTCAAAATGATGATGGATAGGACTCATTTTAAAAATTCGTTTGCCTGTTAATTTAAATGAAGCAACTTGTAACATTACACTTGCTGTCTCAATTACAAAAATAATTCCAATCACTAACAAGGATAACTCATGATGTAACAACAACGAAACTGCTGCCAAAGAGCCTCCAAGTGCCAACGAACCCATATCTCCCATAAAAATTTTAGCTGGTTTGTGGTTAAATAACAGAAATCCTATTAAAGCACCAATAACAGCTAAACAAAAGGATAGAATATCACCTTGTTTCTGTGAAAAAGCAATTACTGCATAAACCCCAAAAGCAATAATACCTTGCCCAGCAACTAGCCCATCAATTCCATCTGTAAGATTTACTGCATTTGAAAAACCAACTAACCAGAAAATTACAAAAGCTACGAAAAAAAATCCAATGTTAATTTCATTTCCGAAAAAATGAATAGCTAGAGGAAATTTTTCATGCCAGTATACAAATGTAAAAATAAGTCCGCCGATTATTTGTCCAAGCAATTTTTGCCAAGCTTTTAATCCTTCATTTTGTTTTTTCCATAACTTAATGGAATCATCCCAAAATCCTAATAGTCCATATAATAATAATATAAAACATAGGACTAATAGTTTTGCAGTTATTTGCCCATAAATAATTGGAATAAAAAGCGAGGTTAATAAAATCGCAACGTTAAAAATCAGTCCTCCCATAGTAGGTGTCCCTGATTTTTTTTCATGCCATTTAGGACCTTCTTCTCTAATCATTTGCCCTTGATTTTTTTTATGTGCATAGTTAATAAAGACTGGTAAAAATACTACAGTTATTATAAAACTAGTTAATATGATAAGAATCATTTCTCCTACATTCATTTAATCCATTTGCTCCTTTAACTCAAACGCTTTTTTTACTTCCTCAGCGTCATCAAAATGATATTTTGTCGCACCAATTATTTGATAATCCTCGTGCCCTTTACCCGCAACTAAGATAATATCTCCTGGCTGTGCCATCGAAACCGCAAAATTAATTGCCTCACGTCTATCAATAAAAGTTGGAATTTCTTTCAATTCTGGAATACCTGCCAACATCTCATCAATGATTACTTGTGGATTCTCTGATCTTGGATTATCAGAAGTAAAAATCGCAAAATCACTGTTTTCTACAGCAATCTTCCCCATCTTAGGTCTCTTAAACCTATCTCGGTCCCCACCACATCCAATAATACAAAATACTTTACCTTTTGCAAACTCATTGATTGTTTCAAGTGCATTCAATAATCCATCCGGTGTATGTGAATAATCAACAATCGCAGAAACCTTATTTTGGGAGGTTAATAACTGTAATCTTCCTTTTACACCTGAAAATTGTTCAAGTGCTTTGATTATTTTTTCTGGACTAACACCACATGCATACGCTGCAGCAAATGCTGCCAAAATATTATATACATTAAACATCCCCACCATTTTAACAGTCACGGAATATTTTTTATTGAAAACAGTCAAATCAAAATTAGTTCCTTGCCCATGTATTTCTACGTTTGTTGCACGAATCATTGCATTATTTTTAATTCCATATGTGATAACCTCTGCTGCAGTATCTTCTTCAAGCTGTTTGCTTAAAGAATCATCATTATTTAAAACTGCTACTTTATGATCACCTGAATGTGCATATTTATTACCCAGTTGTGAAAACAAAAGACTTTTAGCATGCGCATATTCAGCCATCGTTTTATGGTAATCTAAATGATCTTCGGTCAAATTTGTAAAAACAGCTACATCAAAATCAATTCCCCATACTCTTCCTTGTACCAAAGCTATTGAAGACACTTCCATTGCAACAGTTGAAACTCCTTTTTCAACCATTTTATTCAAGGTACGTTGTAATGTAATTATATCTGGAGTCGTATTTTTAGTCTTTAAAACCTCATCACCAATTTTTCGATACATTGTACCAATCAGACCCGTATTTTCATTTAAACTACTAAAAATTGCCTCAATAATATGCGTAACTGTGGTCTTTCCATTAGTCCCAGTCACCCCTATCACCCGAAGTGCTTGACTTGATGCTCCATAAAAAAAGCTACTTAAAATAGCCATTGCTCTGTTTGTATTTTGAACATACACAACAGGAATTGTCATGTCAGGCAAGGGTTCTTGTGCAATAATCATTGCTGCGCCATTTTTCTTTGCCTCTTGTACTAATTTATGTCCATCAATTCTTGTACCCTTAATGGCAACAAAAATACTTCCTGCAATAACCTCACGCGTATCTTGTGTCAATAAAGACACCCTAAAGTCTTCAAAAAGTTCTGGCACAATTCTCTTAAATTTTATATTTTCAATCAATTTACTTGCTTGCATAATTTCACCATACTATCCCTATTTAAGCTTCACACTAATATTTTTAATTCCATCCAGTGATTTATTTGCAACTACACTTTGTTGATCCACATATCCAGATCCCTCAATATCAAAATTAATCCCTAATAATTTACCAAGCTTTACAACATCGTTTCTCGACCACCCTGATAGATCAGGCATTAACTTATCCCCATTTGTCAATAGAATAACTCTTTCGCCTGATAAAGAAGTACTACCTGCCGTCTCTGATTGATCAATTATTTTACTACCACTTCCTATTTCAGTTACCAATAATCCCTCACTATTCAACGAATTCTTGATTTTTGTTGAGTTTTTACCAATATAATTTCCAATTGTCACCTGTGTATTACTTGTTATTTGTGTTACATTCTCATCCAAAGCTCTCTTCAAGAGTGGATTAAATACACTAGCTAGCATTTCTCCTGATGTTCCACCTGCAAAAGTTGTTGGCTGTTTCATTGTAATATACAAAATGTATTTAGGATTGTTTGCAGGAGCTACCCCCGCTACTGAAAAAATATAATTCATCTCACCCTTTAAGTACCCAGTTCCTGTACTATCACCAATTTGAGCAGTCCCTGTCTTAACACCAATTCGATACCCATTAATTTTAAAGGCACTCCCTGTTCCATTTGGATTATAGACAACATCTTGCATCATACTCAATACTTTTTTTGCTGTAGACGACTTAATTGGAGTCCCAACAACTTTTTTATTAAATTTATAAACAATTTTACCACTATTTGGATTTACAATTTTTCTGACTAACTGTGGCTTAACCATTTTACCATTATTAGTAATTGCTGAGAATGCTTGAAGCATTTGAAATACTGTAACATTGATTCCTTGTCCGTATGCAGTATTAGCCTGTTCAATTGGATATTTATATTCTATACTTCCTTTGGCTTCGTTTGGAAGACCAGAATCAGTTGACTTTAATAATCCAAAACTCTTAATATATTTTAACCAAGTTTTTGCTCCCATAATTTGTTCTAAATGAGCCATTCCGACATTTGAGGAACGAATAAAAGCATCACGATAAGTTATATTACCCCAACCACTTGTATTCCAATCACTTACCGTTTGGTTATTAATTTTGTATGTTCCTGACTTATAAGTTGCATTTGCATTATAGTTGCCGCTATTAATTGCAGCTGCCATTGTTAATATTTTCATAGTAGACCCAGGTTCAAACCCATCTTCAACTAAGATGTCACGCCACATATCACTCAGCCCAACCTTCGTTTGTGCATTAAAAGTAGGCCTTTGAGTTGCCGCTACAATAGCTCCGGTTTTTGCATCCATTAAAACGGCTGTCATTTCCTTTGGCTGATACTTACTTTGTGCCTGAGACATTAAAGTCTCTAAATAAGTTTGTAATCTTGAATCTAGTGTTGTATATATATTATCTCCATTTCTTGCTTTTTTTGACTTAATTTTAGCACCCGGTATAGGCGTGCCCGTAATATCCTTTTCAAATTTTTTAACGCCATTCACACCTGTTAATAATTTATTATATTGGCTTTCAAGCCCCATTACACCGACTAATTTACCAGCATTATTCTCAGCAATTCCCACTAATTGTGATGCAAATGTTCCATTTGGATATAAACGAGCTTGCGATTGTGTAAAATCAATTCCCTTTATATTAGCAGCTTCAATTTTGTTTTTCGTTTCTAGAGAAATATTTTTTCCTGCTGTTCCAAGCTCTACTTGATAAACATCTTGATTTTCTGGATTCAAAATCTTCTTTACTTGTTCATATGAAATTGAAAGGTTCTTACTCAAAACTTCTGCTGCTCGATCCTTGTCTTTGTTTGCCAAATACTCTCTTTTCCCGAATGCTACAGCTGTTTTTGACAAAACAATATATATTGAATATGTAGATGTATCTTCAGCAATCGGTTGATTATCAGAATCATATATTGTACCACGCTGTGCTTTGATTTCTGTCTTACTTGCATAAAGCCTTTCGACACTTTTTCTCAAGTTAACATGATTAGCCGTCTGAAATATCGCAATATAAAAAAAACGGCCGATAAACATCGCGAAAATAATTGCAACGCTAAAGAAAATCCATCTACCGAATCGCTTTCTATTTTGTTGTCTTCGCTGCGCTGTTTGCCGTCCATTGTTTTTTGTCATTTTGAAACATTCCTTATTGAGTTATCATTCATCGTTAAGCCTGCATCTTGTGCAATCTTCATCAACCTACTTTTACTAGAAAGTTCACTTATATCTTGTTTTGTATTTACATTACTATTTTGTATATTAACAATTTTTTGGTTCAAATTTTGTAGCTCATATTGAGCACCTGAAAGGCTCACTTTAGTCGATATTAAAAAAATGGTCATTGCCATAAAGAGAACGCTTAATGCTACCGCACTTGTTATTTCAAAGCCAGAAAATGGAACCTTTAGGCTTTTATTTTTTGAATCAGTCTTATGTATTGGTACTTCTTGTTCTTTTCTTTTAGGAATTGCATTTATTTGTCTTGCCGCATTATTTTGTACCATTTTCTTCACATCCTTTAAAATTATTTTTTTATTCGCTCAATTATTCTTAGTTTTGCGGAATGAGCACGATGATTATTATTTAATTCCTCTTCACTTGGTAATATTGGTTTACGTGAAATCAGTCTAAATTTTGGTTGATATGCTTCTGGAATTATTGGGAGCCCATGTGGTAAATCTTGAATTTCACTTTTTTCCTTAAATAAGGATTTTACTAGCCGATCTTCTAGCGATTGAAAAGTAATAACACTAATTCTGCCACCAACATTAACTAATTCCAACGCTTCTTCAAGTGACTGTTCAAGTGCACCAAGCTCATCATTGACAGCTATTCTAATTGCCTGAAATACCTTTTTAGCCGGATGACCTCCTGTACGTCTAGCCTTAGCAGGAATTGATTCTTTAATTAATTCAACCAGTTGCCCAGTTGTTTCAATAGTTTCATTTTGCCTTACTTTTTCAATTCTTCGAGCAATTGACTTTGCATATTTTTCCTCACCATATCTGAAAAAAATGCGTACTAGATTTTCATACGACCACTCGTTAACAATTTCTTTAGCAGTCAATTCTTGATTCTGATCCATTCGCATATCAAGTACAGAATCATAGCGATAGCTAAATCCACGTTGTGCGTTATCAAATTGCGGTGATGAAACTCCTAAATCATATAAAAGTCCATCAACACCACTAACCTCTTTGTTCATCAACTCTTTTTTTAGGAATCTAAAATTTGACTTTATAAACACAATTTTTCCAGTTAGTAGCTCCTTTGAAAATTTTTCCTTATTATATGAAATTGCTGTTTGATCTTGATCAAACGCAAATAGTTGTCCACTATTAGAAAGCTTAGAAACAATCAAACTACTGTGTCCACCACCACCTAAAGTACAATCAACATAAGTACCATCAGCCTTAATTGCTAAACCTTCTACTGCTTCATTTAATAAAACAGTTACGTGTTCAAAATCTGCCACAATATACCTCCATCATTAAAGACCAAAATCAATCATATTTTCTGCTATTTCATCAAAATTACTTTCAGCAGTTTCCGAGAAATCATCCCATCGCTTTTCAGACCATATTTCAAATCTATTTGAAACTCCAACCACGACACACTTTTTTTCAAGTAAAGCATGATCGCGCAACGATTTTGGAATGCTAACTCTTCCTTGTTTATCAAATTCACATTCAGTAGCAGCGGAGTAAAAAAATCTTACAAATGCACGGGCATCTTTTTTAGTTAGCGGAAGTTTTTGTAATTTTTCTTGTAAAACAGCCCACTCATTTTCAGGATAACCAAACAAACATCCATCCATTCCACGAGTTATTACAAATACTTCTCCTAAGTCTTCACGAAACTTCGAAGGAATAATTAATCTTCCCTTCTCGTCAATAGCGTGTCGATATTCACCCATAAACATGTAAGACACCTCCTTTGACACTACTGTAACTTGATATTACCACATCCCCCCACTTTAAACCACTTTTTTACCCCTTTTTTCCACTTAATAAATAATTATCTTTTAGTTCCCTTTGGAGCTCCAAAAACACTTTAAAAAAAATAAATATTTGCACAAAAAAAGTAGGTTATTTTTAATAACCCACTTTTTCAATAATCATGCTTCTTAGTACAGCAATAATTATTTTATATTTAACAAAAACATTGGTATAAAAAGACCATATACAGTGATAGAAAAAAAACGGAAATATACTTTGAAGAATACACGATAAATTATTTCACCTTCAACATATGCATATACAATGGTCATCATTATTCCGAGTAACCCTAATCCAAAAGTTAGAAATGGAATAATTGAAAGTTCTAATTGCGTTAAAGATGTTACCAACACACAATACACTACGGGAATAACCATTAGATTATATATTTTTATCTTTTTTCTCATATTTCTAGGTGCCATTTTCTTCATAATCACTAGCACTAGGAAAACAACAACAAGCAATAATAGTTGATAATACCAAATCATCTAATCACCCTTCTTTTAATCTTTAAGCAAAAAGGTATCATGTAAAGCATTCACTGAAACTTCTAAATCATCTTCTTGGACTAACACCCATATTGTTGTATAGCTGTCTGTTGTTTGTAAGATTTTAACGTTATTACTTGCCAATGCAGATACAATTTTTGCAGTAATTCCCGGAGTTCCCATTATCCCAGCACCGACAATTGAAACTTTGGCACAATTTTCTACCAAGGTAAAAGGAATCTTTTTATTTTGCAATAATTCTTTTGCAATCTTTGTTTCTTCATGATTTAAATTAAAAACGACTTTTTCAGGCAAAATATTAATAAAGTCAACACTTAAACGATTATCAGCAAGCAAATTAAAAACTTGGTCTGCGGAGAATTCTTTTGTTAATACACTAAACTGTGTTAGCCCGACTTGATGGGCAATTCCAGTCACACTTCGATAATCTTGAAGAGACAGATTTTTGTCTGAAATCAATGTTCCAAGTTCATCGACATTATCCCAAGTGGAACGAATTCTCAGCGGAACATGGGCTTGTTGTGCTATTTCAACAGCACGAGGATGAATAACTTTTGCTCCTTCATGAGCCATGTTAGCAACCTCTTCATAGCTTACATTCTTCAAAAATTTAGCTTTTTTCACAAGTCTCGGATCACCTGTCATCATTCCCGACACATCTGTAAAAATATCAACTCGTTTAGCCGATAATGCAGCTCCTAGAAGTGCAGCTGAAGTATCACTTCCACCCCTTCCTAAAGTTGCCATGTGACCTTCTCTTGAAAGTCCTTGAAAGCCAGCGACTACAACTACATCATTATTAGAAAATGCTTTATTAATATTGTCAGTTTTAACATCTAAAACTTTAGCATTTTGATAGTCGTTATTTGTCCTGAAGCCTGCATCTGGTCCTGTCATTGCAGTTGCCAAAATACCCTCTTCTTTTAATAATTGGGTAAACACTGCAGTTGAAATAATTTCACCCACAGAAACAATCATGTCTAGCTCCCTTGGCGACAGTTTTGTTCGTTCAGCATCTACAAGATTTAAAAGTGAGTCAGTCGCGTATGGTGCTCCCTTTCTTCCAATTGCAGAAACAACAACCACCACTTTATACCCTTGTTCAATCGCATATTTAACATGTTGTAATGCTTTATGTCTTGCTTGATCATCTTGAACAGATGTTCCGCCAAATTTTTGTACCATAATTTCCATTAAAACTTACTCCATTCCAATCCACTTATTTAATTTATATCATTACAAATAAATGAAATTCTATCATTATGT
The DNA here is from genome assembly GCF_001436735.1 of Liquorilactobacillus cacaonum DSM 21116. Classification (GTDB taxonomy): domain Bacteria; phylum Bacillota; class Bacilli; order Lactobacillales; family Lactobacillaceae; genus Liquorilactobacillus; species Liquorilactobacillus cacaonum. The sequence goes on along the minus strand of NZ_AYZE01000014.1, from coordinate 135,900 downwards.
TTACTCATACAATTATAATTGTTAGTTTATGCAAATTCAATTTGTTTTAAAAAGTTTTTTTATACAAAAATAGAAGCCAGTTTGACACAGTTCACTGTAAAAAGTATAGTATAGATTATATGATGATTATGAAAGGTGAATTTTGTTGTGGCAAAGAAAAAAAAGACTCGCTTTCAAAAAATAACTATGGTAGTTGTTTGGATGATGATTATTGTGACACTAGGCACTTTAATCATGACTGCTATTTTTTCCGTAATGGGATATTAATTTTTTTACTTTTAAGTTGGCTACATTAAAAAAGACATGTTCAAAAATGAACATGTCTTTTTTTGCGCAACTGTTATTGAAAACAAATGAACATACGCAACAAATATGTTGTTTTTTTACAAATCAAATTCCAATATATTCACATATTTTTTTTATCCATTCATCTGTGTTTTCTGTTGGGGCAACTCGGCCATTGATAAGTTGATTTACATAGGGTTTAGACAGCCCAAAATGAGTAGCAATATCAGACTGCGAACTTGGCTTTTTTTTCATTCTCTTATTTTTTTTCAACCCTAACAATATTGCATCCGTTAAATCATAGTCCAAATCAGTTCACTCCAATTCGATAATAAATTAACTAATTTATTTGACGATTAACTATTCTTATTATAAAATCGAACTATTAATATCAAAATAATTTTCCCTAACTAACGTAAATTATCAAACGTAATTCACATTATGTTAATAGATAAATTATACTAACTTATACGTTAGTTTTCAATCTTTTTTCTAACTTTTTAGTTATAATAAACCTAACAGGAGTTTCAAAATGTATACAGTAAAGATAATAAAAGCTCTAGCAAAAGAAAAAAATATGTCTGTTTATGAACTAGAAGAACAATTAGGTTTTGGAAAAAATACAATCTACCAATGGTCACATCGAACTCCTTCTGTTGAAAGGGTTCGAAAGGTCGCTGATTTTTTCGGAGTTTCTTTAGACTATTTATTAGGACGAACCCCTGAAAAGAAAATAAATGAAATTGATTTGGCAAACATCCCCGATGGCGTACTTACATTTGAAGGAAAAGTTATTCCTGATGATGAACTTGCAATAATTCGTCATTTATTGCGTAGCAAGTCTTCTAAGTAATCTAGGGGGAGAACCACCATATGGAAAGATTGTTGGAATTAGCTAAGAAAGAAAAAATACAAGTAATTTGGACAGATAAGTTGTCTCAAACAACTCCACCTGTTGTTTCCATAAAACAACATTGTATCATTATGAACTCGAATTGGAAAAACCATAAACAAACAATTTTTCAATTAGCACACGAAATAGCACATATAATTTATTGCGATCCGACTGATTTATACTTATATAACCGTACCCCTGCTCAGAAATTAAAAATTGAGTCTGCTACAAATAATCGGGCACTTAAACTCATGTTAGAAATTTACGCACTTCCACCTATTACTAATATTAATATCATAAATTTCATGCAAGATTATCAAATTCCGGCTCATCTAGAATCTCATTTATGCTCCCTAATCAAAAATATGTGTTAATTTTAATGTGTTAATTTTAATGTTTTAAAATCAGTTCTCTGCTGGATAATGGAGAAACTCCTTATTCTTTAACATGATTTTAGAATATTTTACATCAGTTTTTTTCTATTTATCTAGCACAAAATGAACGCAAGAATATCACTATACTTCAAATTTATATCTTATATGTAATTATTCAGAAAACAAAAAAAAGCCTTGATATACAAGGCTTTTTTTCTAATCTACTTACTACGACGCTTTTCAGGAATACGTGCTGCTTTACCATGCAAGGCGCGTAAGTAATACAACTTAGCACGACGAACACGGCCTTGGCGAATAACTTCAATCTTATCGACACGTGGTGTATGGATTGGGAATGTACGTTCAACCCCAATACCACTACTAATCTTACGAACAGTATAAGTCTCACTCACACCTTCACCTCGACGTTTGATAACAACCCCTTCAAACATCTGAATACGTTCACGAGTACCTTCAACAATACGTGCATGAACACGTACAGTATCCCCAGGACGGAAATCAGGAATATCGCTACGCAATTGTGATTCTGTAATTTTTTTGATCAATGGATTCATTTTATTTCTTCCTTTCGCCGACATTCTTGTCCATCAACAGCGGAATATCGTTAATTGTGGCATACAGCCAATATAGATGATAACACAGTATCAAGTTAATAACAAGGTACTATTTTTTTAAGTCCTTCACAATTTTCGCTAACATTTTTTCTTGTTCCTTTGTCAATTCCAGTTTCTCCAATAAATCTGGACGGCGCAAAAAAGTCCGTTTTAGTGACTCATATTCTCGCCACTGCGCAATTTTTTGATGATTCCCACTTGTAAGAACTTCGGGAACCTCCATTCCTCTGTATGAAGCTGGTCTTGTATATTGTGGATACTCCAGCAATCCTGTCGAAAATGAATCTCCAATTGCAGAACTGTCATTCCCTAATGTCCCCTGTAATAGCCTTACAGTTGCATCAATAATAACCATTGCTCCAAGTTCACCGCCAGTTAAAATATAGTCACCTAAAGAAATTTCGTCTGTAACTCTTTCTCTAATCCGTTCATCATAACCTTCATAGTGTCCGCATATAAATGTCAAATGTTGTTTTGTAGCCAACTCCTCCGCAACTTTTTGATTAAATTGTCTTCCTGCGGGATCAAGCAAAATTACACTACCCAAATCACCATGTTTTTCTTCTACAAAATCAAGTGCATCAAAAATGGGTTGGGCTTGCAATAACATTCCTGCTCCACCACCATACGGATAGTCATCAACATGTTGTTGCTTATTTTTCGTGAAGTTTCGATAATTCGTAATCTCAACATCAATAATTTCTTTTTCAATTGCTTTACCAATTATTGATTCTTGAAGTGGTCCTTTAAACATTTCTGGAAATAGACTTAAAATATCAACCCTCATTAATCATCCAACCCATCTAGTAACTCTACCAAAACTTTTCCATTTTCAATATCGACCTTCTTTACAACATCATGAATCGCTGGTAGTAACAGGTCTTTTTTTCCGATTCTTCTAACTACCCACACATCATTAGCACCTGGGCTTAAAATCTCAATGACTTGTCCAAGCTCATTTTGGTTTTCATCAACAACCTTAAGTCCTATAATTTGATGATAATAAAAGTTATTTTCTCCAAGTTTTTGCTGTTGCTTTTCATTGATTCCAAGTTTCATTCCTTTGTAACGCTCAACAAGATTAATGTCATTATATCCCTCAAACGTCAATAAATAAAACTGCTTAATTGTTCGAACATCACTTATCTTTAATTCCAGATATTCATTTGGCATCAATAAATATACTATTTTTCCTTTTTGAAAACGTTCTTGTGCAAAATCAGTAATAGTCTTAACTTTGACTTCACCACGTATTCCATGAGTATTTATAATCTGTCCAACTTCATAAAAATCCATTTTTTCACCTCTCAAAAGAAAAATCCCCTAAAATAAAACATCGCTGCTTCATCAAGAGGATTAATGGGTATATAAAATTCTAAAGCAAACAATTGTACTAAATAAATTAACACAATATTCATTTACTAAATCTACAACTACAGATCTTAATTATTTACTAAGCTTTGCATCATGAAATTTCTTCATGACACCATTCTTTGAAAGAATATTGCGTACTGTATCTGAAGGTTGTGCACCATTACCCAACCAGTTTAAAATATTTTCTTCCTTAAGTGTAACACTTTCAGGTTCTGTTAATGGATTGTATGTTCCAACTGTTTCGATGAAACGGCCATCACGTGGAGAACGTGAATCTGCAACAACGATACGGTAAAATGGACGCTTCTTAGAACCCATACGTTTTAAACGAATCTTAACTGACATTAACTACACCTCCTATAACTTTCTTAACGTTAATAATATACCAGTAATTTTGCTCGGTGTAAAGGATTATTTCTTGACAGACAAAATTATTTTTTTCGCTTCTTATTTTTTAATCTTTTAAGTTTCCTTTTTTTATTTTTACGAGCCATTGAATTCATTGACATTTTAGCTAACTTTCCAGATAATCCGTTACCAAACATTCCATCCATTCCTTCAAAGTTTCCTTTTGACACCTTGCTCATCATTTTTTTCATTTCATTAAATTGCTTGATCATACGGTTAACTTCATGTATTGGTCGCCCAGATCCAGCAGCAATCCTTCTCCTACGGCTCGGATTAAATAAATCAGGATTTTCACGTTCTTTATCTGTCATAGAGTAGACAACTGCCTTAATATGATCAATATCTTTTGGATCAACTTTTAAATTCTTAAGAGCAGGATTATTTGCCATTCCAGGAATCATCTTAATAATATCTTCCATTGGCCCCATTTTTTGAACTTGTTCCATTTGATCAATAAAGTCATTAAAGTCAAAACTATTTTCACGCATTTTTTCCTGCATTTGTTGCGCTTTTTTCTCATCAAAATCTTGTTGAGCCTTCTCAATAAGGGTCAACATATCACCCATACCTAAAATACGTGAAGACATACGATCAGGATAAAAGACATCTAAATCTGTCATTTTTTCACCCTGACCAATGAATTTAATAGGTTTACCCGTAACGGCCCTAATAGATAACGCCGCACCACCTCTGGTATCCCCATCAAGTTTTGTTAATACGACCCCTGTTACATCAAGTTGTTCATTAAATCCTTTAGCAACTTCGACTGCGTTTTGACCCGTCATTGCATCAACAGTTAATAATATTTCATTCGGTTGAGCAAGTTCTTTTATTTGAGCTAGCTCATCCATTAAAAGTTCGTCAATTTGCAAACGTCCTGCAGTATCAATCAACACATAATCATTTTTTTTCTCAGCAGCTAAAGCTAACCCTTGTCGAACAATTTCCACCGGCGAAATATCTGTTCCCAATGCAAAAACTGGAATATCAATACTTTTCCCAAGTATTTGCAGTTGATCAATCGCAGCAGGACGGTAAATATCTCCCGCAATCATTAAAGGACGGGCATTTTTTTCACTCTTCAATTTAAGTGCTAATTTACCAAGCGTCGTTGTCTTCCCGGCCCCTTGAAGCCCAACCATCATGATAATAGTAGGTATTTTATCTGATTTATTAAGTTCAACTGCTTCTTCACCCATGACCTTAGTCAATTCATCATTAACAATCTTGACTATTTGTTGTGCGGGAGTCAAACTCTCTAAAACCTCAGCCCCAATTGCACGAGTTCTAACCGTCTTTACAAAGTCTTTAACTACCTGGAAATTTACATCGGCTTCAAGTAATGCAAGACGAATTTCACGCATAACCTCACGCACGTCTGCCTCACTAATCTTACCTTTTTTCCTTAATTTACCAATTGCATTTTGGAGTCTTTCAGTCAATCCTTCAAATGCCAATTAAATCACCAACTTTCATTCTTCTAACAGCTCCAATTGTTCAACTAAGTCTCGTAAAACACTATCATTTGGATACTTACTTTCAACATATTCCAAAAGTTCATCTGTTTTAGTACTCTGTTCTTGAAACTGTTGAAATAGATGTAACTTTTTCTCGTAAGATTCTAGAATCATTTCTGTTCTTCTTATATTATCATAAACTGCTTGACGCGAAATTTGATAATTTTCAGCAATTTCACCCAATGAATAATCATCACGATAATATAAAGCAATATATTCTACTTGCTTACTAGTTAATAATGGTTCATAAAATTCAAACAACGCATTAATTCTGTTTGTTTTTTCAATTGCCATCTCTAATCACCTTTTCAACTAGCTTATTTTTCTTCATTAGGAGTATCTACTAACCCATTAAACAAACCATAAACGAATTCCATAGGTTCAAAGTCACGTAAATCATCCATTTTTTCTCCAAGGCCAACCAACTTAACAGGTAAATGCAATTCATTTCTGATTGCTAACACAATACCACCCTTAGCTGTTCCATCTAACTTAGTCAAAACAATTCCTGTTACTTTTGTCACATCTTTAAATTGTTTGGCTTGCGTCAACGCATTTTGACCAGTTGTTGCATCTAGTGCCAACAGTACTTCTTGTGGAGCTTCCGGTAATTCTCGCGTAATTACTCTTGCAATTTTCCCCAACTCATTCATTAAGTTAACCTTATTTTGAAGACGTCCTGCGGTATCAACCAATAAGATGTCATAATCTTCTTCTTTTGCTTTTTTTACTGCATCAAAGACAACTGCTGCAGGGTCACTCCTTTCAGGTTTACGAACAACTTCAACATCTACACGTCTCCCCCACTCAACCAATTGTTCAATTGCGCCAGCTCTAAATGTGTCCGCAGCAGCTAGCAATACCTTTTTACCTTCTTGTTGATAACGATGTGCTAATTTACCAATGGTCGTTGTCTTTCCAACACCATTAACACCAACAAAAAGAAAAACCGTTGGACCTTCTACAGAAAAATGCAACGTATTATCTTCTTTTTGGCCTTCTTCTTCATATAACGCTACCAATTTTTCAATAATTGCATTTGAAACATCTTTTTTATCTTTAGCATTCCTTAATTTTACTTCTTCTTGCAACTCTTCACTTATCCTAACTGCTGTCTCAAAACCGACATCAGCCTCAATTAACTTTTCTTCCAATTCTTCAAAAAAGTCTTCATCGACACTTCTAAAATTTGCAAAAAGTTCGTTAAGTTTATCACCAAATGTTTTTCGTGATTTTTCAAGTCCTTTTTCATATTTTTGTTCCTCAATGGTCTTAGATTCTTCTTCTTGACCACTAAAGACATGTTTAAGTTTATCAAAAAATCCCATCTTTATCCCCCTTCAGAGATGCCTTCATCAAGCATACTTTCTAATGATACTGAGACTGTTCTAGAAATCCCAGACTCCTGCATTGTAACACCGTATAAGACATCTGCACGAGCCATGGTCCCTTTTCTATGTGTAATAATAATAAATTGTGTTTGATCATGAAAATTTTGTAAATAATTTGAATAACGATCAACATTTGCATCATCTAAGGCCGCCTCAGCCTCATCTAAAATAGAAAAAGGTACTGGCTTAACTTTTAAAATTGAAAACAATAAGGTTAAAGCTGTCAATGCCTTTTCTCCACCAGATAGTAAAGATAACTTCTGTAACTTTTTCCCTGGTGGTTGTGCCATTATTTCTATTCCAGTTGTCAATAAATCGGTTGAATCAGTTAATTTCAAAGCTGCTTTTCCACCGCCAAACATCTGTGGAAAGACTTCCGTAAATGCATCTGCAATACTCTTAAAAGTATTACCAAATCGTACCTTTACCTCATTATCCATTTCCTGCATACTATTTTGCAACTGTTTTTTTGCTTCTAACAAATCATTTTGTTGCAACGATAAAAATTCAAAACGTTCATCAATACGTTTATATTCATCAATAGAACCAATATTTACTGGTCCTAATTCCTGAATACCAAGTTTTAGTAATTTTAACTTTTGCATTACTTTATTCAAATCAGTTTCTTTATTTTCAATTTTTGCTGCTTCAAAAGTTAATTCATAATTTTGCGAAAGCTCACTTAAGTTTTGATCAAGCTTTCCATTCACATGACTTAATTTAATACTTTGTTCGCGTTGCTCGCTGAAATTTACTTCTTGCATTTTATTAACTTTTGTTAACTTAATTTCAATTTCTTGTAACTCTTCGTGGATTGATGCGCGCTTTTCTTTACCGTCTAATAATTTCTTACCCAGTTCTTTTTGTCTTTCATTTATCTGCATAATTTGGCTATTTATCTCATCTGTCCTCAACAAATTAATTTTTTCTTTTTCATTAATTTCGCTAAGGACTTTAGTTGCTTCTTTTATTTCAGATGTATAATGAGAAATTTGATTCTTAGTTTCATTCAATCGAATTTCAAGTGAACCTAATCTCTCCGTAAGGATTGCTAAGCGTTGCTTTAAGTCACTATTTCTTTGTACACTTTGTTCTTTTTGCTGATCCAGTTGTATCAATTGTTTCTTCTTGTCTTCAAATTTTTGTTTGAGCCTATCTATACTCTGACCTAATTCCTGTTGACTTTTAATTATTGATGCGTGGGTTCCATCTAAAGATTTATCCACTACTTCTTCCTTAAAATCACTTTCTTGTAACGCAAGGCTATCTTTTTCATGCTTAATTTGTACTTTCACTGACATAAGTTTTGCTTCAGTATCAGTTTTTTCTTTTTCAACTAATTCGAAGGATGTTGTTATCTTCTGAACTTCGAATTCAACTTGCTCATGCTTTTTTTTCGTCCTAGCACCAAGCACCTCCATTTCTTTCATTTTTTCATTCATCTTTTCAAGATCAATTTCCAGATCTTTAATTTGCTTTTTTTGTTCTATTAATCCACTATTTTGTTGTTTATTGGTACCACCTGTCATTGACCCTCCAGGATTAATGACATCACCCTTTAAAGAAACAATTTTCAGACTATGATTGATTTTTTTAGAGACATTCACTGCAGTATCAATATCTTCAACAATAACCGTTGATCCAAGCAAATAATTCAAAATTGGCTGATTATCCTTAGCACATTTAACTAAAGTATTACCTGTCCCTAATACTCCTGAAATATCCGCTAAAATACTATTTTGATATTCATTAATCTTCCGTTGTCTTACTACATTTCTAGGTAGGAATGTAACTCTTCCTAGACGATTTTTCACTAAATAATCAATGCCATATTTTGCCGCATTCTCATCATCTACTACAATATTTTGCACTTGGCTCCCAAGCGCAATTTCAATTGCGTACGCGATTTTTGATGGAACATCGAGTAACTCTGCAACAGAGCCAATGATTCCTGGAAATTCATTCCTTTTCTGCAGTATTTCCTTTACGCCTCGATAATACCCCGAAAAATTATCCTCAATATTTTTTAAACTATCATGTTGTGCTTGCGCTTTTTGAACAATTTCAAGTGCTTTATACCATTGTTCCTTCTTATGTTGTAAGTCCGCCTGTAAATTTGTAAGTTTATCTTTGGAATTTACAATTTGTTCTTTTAATTTTAAAAATTGACTATTCTTTTTTTCATAAGCAATAGTTAGTTCCTGTTTTTGCTGTTCTAGTTCGAATATTAAATTACGTTGCTTTTCAGTTCTTTTAATAAAAGCATCTTTACTAGCTGCCTGTTTTTGTTGTTCTTTTGCAAGATATACAAGCTGGTTTTTCAACGAGGTTTGTTCTTGCATTTTATCAATAATCTGTTGTCGTAGTTTTTCAATGCTATTTGAAAGTTGAATCTTATCAATACCTTGAGCTCCAGTTACAGCAGCAATTTCTTCTTCCAAAGTCATTCGTTCTTTAGAAAACTCTTGTATCTGCTCTCTTAATTGAGATAATTCAATTTTTAACCCACTTAATTTTTTTTCATTTTGCTCTTTTTGTTGTTTAATTTCTGTAACTTTTTGTAATTGAAAATCCTTTTCCTTTTGAGATACTTCCTTTTTACCACTATAACGTTCCTTTTTCCCTGACAAAAGTGCTGATTCTTCTTGTAAAGCGTCAAGTAACTGATTTAGTTCCTCTTGTTTCTTGTGTAAGGTGCTAATTAACTTTTCAAACGAAACAATCTCTTTTTTATTTCTAGAAATAGTATCTTCTACCCTTGCCATTTCACTTTCAAATTCCGTCTTTTTACCAGTATCTCTGTCAATTTCCAAAACTAATCGATTTAAATTATAATAATCAAAATCTTTTTTCTGTTCTAGATAATCTTTTGCAATACTACTCTGTTTTTTTAATGGCTCTCGCTGTTTTTGAAGTTCAATCACAATATCAGCCACTCTATCTAAATGATCAGCAGTTTCAAAAAGTTCTTGTTGTGCCTTTTGCTTTTCTTTTTTATATTTCAAAACTCCAGCTACTTCTTCAATAATTATCCGTCTTTCTTCAGGCTTACTATTAAAAATTGACTCCACACGTCCTTGAGAAATAATTGAAAATGATTCCCTTCCAAGACCTGTATCCATCATCAAACTAGTTATATCTTTTAAACGAACCGGTTTACCATTCACCAAAAATTCGCTGTCCCCATTGCGATAAATCCTACGAGCAATCACAATTTCATCTTCGTTTATCGGCAAATAGCGATCTTTATTATCAAAAATAATTTCAACTTCGGCTCTATTAAGGGGTGCACGATTACTTGTTCCTGCAAAAATTACATCCTGCATCTTTTCGCCACGCAAATTTTTGGCAGACTGTTCCCCTAAAACCCACCTGATTGCCTCAATTACATTACTTTTCCCACTTCCATTTGGACCGACAACCGCAGTTATGCCATCTTGAAAATTAATTTGCGTTTTATCTGCAAAAGACTTGAAGCCATTGATTATCAGTGACTTTAACTTCATACATCACTGCTCCTTTACTTCTTTACTAAATGTACATTACTTCAGAGTTTTTAATGCAACATTTGCAGCTGCTTGTTCAGCTTCTTTCTTTGAGTGTCCATTACCTTTTCCTAAGACCTTGCCATCTGCACTAACTGTCATAGTATACATTCTATTATGCTCTGGCCCGAGATTTTTAACCTCATCATAGGTAATCGTAACTTCCCCTTTTTCTTGCAATAATTCTTGCAATTCAGTCTTATGATCTAACAAATGATCAAACCAGCCGAGATCTAACTTAGGAAAAACAACTTTAGCAATAAAGGATTCTACTATCTTTTTGCCTTGATCTTGGTACAAGGCACCAATAAAAGCTTCGAAAATGTCACATAATAATGCTGGCCTTTGCCTTGCGTTTGCTTTTTCTTCACCTTTTCCTAATCTAATATATTCATCAAAATTACACTCTTTGGCAAATTTGCTAAAACTATCCTCACACACCATTGCCGCACGTAAGCGTGACAGTTTTCCTTCGGGCATTCCAGGATAACGACGATACAGATATTCAGAGACACATAATTGCATAACAGCATCTCCTAAAAACTCAATTCGCTCATAATATTTAAGATGTTCTCGTGGGTGTTCATTAACGTATGAAGCATGCGTAAATGCCTCATCGAGTAATTCTGCATCTTTAAAATCAATTCCAAAATCCATTTTTAATTTTTGTATTAATCCAATTATCAATTATTGTCTACTCCTTTTTTATTATCACGTTTTATTATACCCTTACAACTCTCTCTAAACAAAATTTGACTAACTAATTTAAAAAAAATAGATTACCAACCAGTCTCTTTTTCTGGCGCAACCTATCTCTTACAAATTCTAACATTTTAATTTTTATTGATGATTTGCAATATATTTTACTGCATCAGCGACAGTATATAATTTTTCTGCATCTTCATCAGGAATTTCAGCAGAAAATGTATCTTCAAGTTCAAGTACAAATTCTACAATATCAATCGAATCTGCATTTAAATCTTTTGAAAAATTCAATTCTGGTGTGATTTTTTCTTCAGCAACATCAAATCGCTCATTAATAATTTTTACTATTTTAGTATAAATTTCTTTTTCTGTCATCGCCTATTCCTCCAAATTATCCACTTTTTTAATTGCTTCTTCTTCGAAATACGCAACTAAATCCGGAATCATCTTTTCTTCTAACATTTTATGAATTTGTTTTAATGTGTAGTAAACAGTCTCACTATCACTTGACCCATGAGCTTTTACAACTGGGGCCTTAACACCAAGCAATACAGCACCACCATATTGAGATTGATTCATTTTATTTTTAAGTTCACCAAAGGTGCTTTTTAACAGCAAAGCACCTAGTTTACCTTTCAAACCACTGTTCATTATTGAGTCCTTCAAAAGATGCAATGTGGCAGAAGCAGTCCCCTCAATTGCTTTTAAGACCGCATTTCCAGTGAATCCATCAGCAACTACCACATCAGCAACATCTTTTAGAATTGCATTTGATTCAACATTGCCCACAAAGTTCAATTCCTTATCAGCTTTTAAAAGTTGGTAAGCTTCCTGTGTAGTTTTACTTCCTTTATGCTCTTCCGTTCCGTTATTTAATAATCCTATTCTTGGGTTTTCGATTCCTCTAATTTTTTGTGCATAATATTTTCCAAGAATTGCATATTGATAAAGATGTTCAGCTTTATTTTCTGCATTTGCCCCACTATCCAAAAGGTTAAAAGCTCCTTGTGCTTTTGAAATCATTGGTAACGTAGATAGTAACCCAGGTCGGCTAATTCCCTTAATTCTTCCTACTATTAATAATCCAGCCGTTAATAACGCCCCAGTATTCCCACACGAAAAAACAGCATCTGCTTGACCCTCTTTAACAGCTTTAGCAGCCAAAACCATAGACGCATTTTTTTTCTGACGAACAGCTCGTACTGGCTCATCATTCATATCTATTTTTTCATCGGTATGAATAATATTAATTCTTGATTCATTTTTTAAAAATTTTCTTATTTCCTTTTCATTACCATAGAGGTTAAACTCGAGATCACTATATTCATTTCGAGCAAGTTCTACCCCTTCAACAACGGTTCTAGGCGCATTATCCCCACCCATAGCATCAACTGCAATTTTCATTAACTTCATCCCTTTTAATCAAATGAATTTTCTAACAGAGTTTGGTTTAAATACTTCATTAGTTCTTCGTTTTCTTTTTTTTGTTTGAAATCCTCAGCACTAACTACCTGATGTGCTTCTTCTTTTGCAATTTGCAATATTCTTAAATCTGCAATTGGGTCTCCTAATTTGAAATCTGGAATTCCAGATTGTTTATTACCCAAAATATCACCTTGTCCTCGAAGCTCTAAATCTTTTTGAGCAATTTCAAAACCGTCATTTGTATTAATCATGACTTGCATCCTAGCAATCCCATATTCATTTTTAGGACTTGCAACTAACAAACAATAGGACTGTTTATCGCCTCGACCAACTCTTCCACGTAATTGGTGCAACTGAGCTAATCCAAATCGATCAGCATCAAGAATAAGCATAATAGTAGCATTTGGCACATCGACACCTACTTCGATAACAGTAGTAGAAACCAGTATATCGATTGCATGTTCCTTAAAGTCTAACATTATATTTTCTTTTTCATTACTATTCATTCTACCATGAAGTAGCCCAACATGATATCTCGAGTCAAAATAATCACTTGTTTTTTTATATATTTCCTCGGCATTTTTTAAGTCCATTACTTCAGACTCTTCAATTAATGGACTTACAATATAAACTTGTGCATGATTCCTTAACTCGCGTTCGATAAATTCAAAAGCTGACATCATTTGATTATCCTTAAGCCACTGCGTTCGAATTGCTTTACGACCTTTTGGTAACTCATTAATTGTTGAAACATCCATCTCTCCATATGTTGTTAACGCTAAGGTTCTGGGAATTGGTGTGGCAGTCATCATTAATACATCCGAGGTACTTCCTTTTTCCCTTAAAATTTGACGCTGTCCAACCCCAAATCGGTGCTGTTCATCAGTCACAACTAATCCTAAATTTTGAAATACAATGTCTGGTTGAATCAAAGCATGTGTTCCAATGACAATGTTAACTACTCCATTATTCAGATTACGTAATAATTCTCTTCTTCGAGCAACTTTAGAAACAGTTGAACTTGTCAATAATGCAACATTCACTCCAAACGGTTCAAATAACTCTGACAATTTTTTAGCATGTTGTTGTGCTAAAATTTCAGTGGGCACCATCATAGCTGCTTGCACACCTGCTGTAACAGCCGCATACATTATAATTGCTGCAACAATTGTTTTCCCAGATCCAACATCCCCTTGCAACAATCTATTCATATGATTTTTTGAATGAAGATCATGACAGATTTCATTGACAACTTTTTTTTGCGCTGTAGTCAATTCAAAAGGTAACTGTGCAATAAAATTTTTTACCTTTTTTAAATCATACTCTATTTTTTTACCTTGATTAATACTTTGATTCTCTTTAATATATTGCAATCTTGCTTGAAATAAAAAGAACTCTTCAAATGTGCCGCTTCGTCGTGCTAATTTAGCAGCTTTTTGATTAGTTGGAAAATGTATCTCTCGAATAACTTCTTTACGAGGCAACAAGCGATATTTTGTCATTATGCTTTGAGGAACTACATCGACAATTACATCAGCATATTCATTATATGCAACTTCAACTATTTTTTTTACTTGGGATTGTTTTAAATCTTTTGAGGAACGATAAACTCCACCCAATTCAGTATTTGCTTCCTGCGAAAGAATTTTGATACCTGCCAAACTTTGTCTCTTATGATTCCATTTGCCATAAACTATCAGATTTTTCCCCAACTCTATTTTGGATTGCAAGTAACTTTGATTGAAGAAAGATACCATAATTACATCATGGTCAATTAAAAATCTAAAATTCAACCGATTTTTTTGGCGCCCAAAACGACTTAATACCGGTTCAGTTGCAACAGTTCCTTTCAATGCTACTTTTTCTTGATCACTAATCTCAGACAATTTACGTGTAGCAAAATCATCATATCTAAATGGGAATGCTGTTAATAAATCTTCAATTGAATTTATTCCTAATTTGTTTAGTGCCGCTACTTTTTTTGGACCAACGCCAGTCAACACAGCAACAGAATCATTTAAATTCTTCGACATTTGCTTCCCTTCTATCCTAATGAATTAAAAATCTGATCAATTCTCAAAAACAGAATTAATCAGATTACAGTACACTTTATTATTCAACAGAAATAAGATATGGATATACTGGTTGATCTCCTTGATGAATTTCAATCTCTAGGTCTTCATCAATATCCAAAATTGCAGATTTAATACTTTCTGCCTGATCAAGTGTTCCTTCTTGCCCCACAATTATTGTGACAATCTCACTATCTCCATCAAGCATCTTTTCAACCATTTGAATAGCAACCGTAACTCTATCAACATTTGTTAATTCGATTTTCCCATCAATAATTCCCATATAATCATCTTTTTTTATCTTGATACCTTCAATCGTAGTATCACGAACAGCAATTGTGACTTGACCGGATTTTACTGAGTCCATTTCATTAGACATATTTTCTACATTTTCTTCTATTTCTTCATCAGGATTAAATGCAATTAATGCCGTCATTCCTTGAGCAATTGTCCTACTAGCCACAACTTCAGCTGGTATATTCACTACTTTTGCAGCTTGTTGTGCAGCTAGAAAAATATTTTTATTGTTTGGTAAAATTATCACTTTTTTTGCTTTTATTTCTTCAATCGCATCCACAATATCCTGCGTACTTGGATTCATTGTCTGACCACCACTCAAAACATAAGTTGCTCCTAAACTTTTGAACAAGTTAGTCAATCCTGCACCAGAAGCTATCGCAATAATTCCGTAATCCCCAACATTTTCTGCTGCAACTACTTCATTTTTGGTTTCTTCATTATCGTGTTCTAAAATTGTTTCATGCTGTAACCGCATATTGTCAACTTTGACTTTGATTAGAGACCCAAAATGTTGCCCATACGTCATTACACTACCAGGTTGTTCAGTATGCACATGAACTTTCACGATTTCTTCATCTGCAACTACAAGAAGTGAATCGCCAATTTCATTTAAATGATTTCTAAATTTTTCGTAATCAAATTCTGAATCAACTAATCTTCCAGCACCAAGTTTAACCATTATTTCAGTACAATATCCGTACTTGATATCCTCAGTATTAAGTTGACTTTGAACACTCTTATGATGTTCAGCGTTAACCATCTCTTCCATTTCTTCAACACTAGGCTGATGAGAATCGTCATTAGCCCGTTCATTACCTGAGAGTGCATCAAAAAAGCCTTCATATACAAAAGTAAGCCCTTGGCCTCCAGAATCAACTACACCAACTTCTTTTAAAACTGGTAGCAAATCCGGAGTGCTTGCGAGTGCTTTTTTAGCAGCTTCGTATGCTGCCTCCATCACAACGACCGTATCATCGCTTTGACTAGCTGCTTTTTTGGCAGCTTTAGCCGCTTCTCTTGCAACCGTTAAAATAGTTCCTTCGGTTGGCTTCATAACTGCTTTGTATGCTGTTTCAACCCCTGTAGTTAATGCAGTAGCTAAATCATTAGCATTTAAACTTTCTTTCTTTTCTGCGCTCTTATAAAACCCTCGAAATATTTGTGATAGAATCACTCCAGAATTACCCCGAGCACCCATTAACAATCCTTTTGCTAAGGAAACAGTCAATGCGCCCACACTACTAGCCGTAGACTCTGAAACATACTTTGCTCCACTAGTAAAAGAAAGACTCATATTCGTTCCGGTATCTCCATCTGGAACAGGAAAAACATTTAACGAGTTTATAAATTCAGCATTATTACTCAATCTCTTTGAACTGACCGCCACCATTTTCCTAAAGTGCGTTTCAGTTATCTCTGTGACTTTCAAATCAATTATCCTCCTTGGCCCCCACAATAACTTAACTACTCTTCAATCACTCGTACACCTTGCACATAAACATTAACTGAATTAGCTGTTATTCCTAGCATGGTTTCCAAATTATATTTAACTTTATCTTGAACATTACGGCAAACTTCAGAAATTTTAGTCCCATAACCAACAATTATATATACATCAACTGCAACTTTATCATCTTCTTGGCGTACAATAACTCCTTTTGAGTAATTGTCGCGCTTTAAAATCTCATTTAAATTGTCTCTTATTTGATTTTTACTTGCCATTCCAACGATTCCAAATATTTCAGTTGCAGCGCCACCAACAACTGTTGCAATTACATCATTGTTGATATCAATGTTGCCAAATTGCGTTCTTATTTTTACAGCCATAAAAAAATAGCCTCCTTAATTTTACACACAATTACTATTGATATTCTATCATAAAATATACCAAATCACTATACCGCATGATTGCCTCGATTTCAATCAAAGTACTTGATTTATCTGCCAAGTTATTTTACTTTACAGAAAATCCTTGCAATCAAACGCTAATTATGATAACTTAATTTAGTGAGTAAGCAGTACGTATGCTTTGAATCCTATCATTAAAGGAGGAAATTATATTGGCAAAAGACTTTATTACTGGCCGCAAAACAACTTTCGGAAAGAAACGTTCACATGCTTTAAACCAAACAAACCGTTCATGGAAACCAAACCTTCAAAAGGTTCGTATCTTGATTGACGGTAAGCCTAAAAGAGTTTGGGTTTCAGCTCGTGCGTTGAAATCTGGCAAAGTTACTCGAGTTTAATAATTTATCATTGTGTATTAAGAATCAAATTGAAGCTAATACACATAAAAAAAGTCTGAGGGAAACCTCAGGCTCTTTTTTTGATAACAAATTGATTCTTTTAAAATTTAATCTTTGCTTTGAATTACACAAACAATTCCAGTTTCAAAGCTAAAACTTCCAGTTTCACCTATAAATTCATTGCTCGCTAACGAGACTGGAAAATTAAAATCTTTCTGACTAAGCTGATACTTCTCGTCTATTAAAGTTAATTTTTTTACAGTCGTCAATGGAACAAATGCCAAATATTTTTTATCTTCTTCTTTTTGGAGCATATAGCTTCCCGGTTTAAAAAAATTTATAGTATTAAAGCGATCAAAAATAAAAATTTTATCCGTGTAATCACAAAAGGGACTACGTAAAACAAAAAATAAATTAGCCAAAAGATGATCGATTCTACCACCAGTTGCCCCAAATATATTTATGCGACTAATTTTTTCAAAACTTTGAAAAATAATTTTAAGTGCAAGTTCTGTATCCGTATCATCTTTTTCTGGCTTTGCTGTATATACCTTTTGACTATTTTGGTTAATTAAATTACGTTCCTCCACAGATGAAGAATCAAAATCTCCAATCGCAATCGTTGGATGAATACCATTTTTTATCAGCCATAATGCACCTCGATCAGCCCCGACCCATACCTTTTTATCAGCATTCTTAAACAAATTACTTGGCCATTCACTGCTAGGTCCACCCACTAATAAATTTATCTCCATTTTAATTAATCCCCCGTAACTTTGTGTAATACCTTAATTTTGTTCATTGGGTTGCTATCATTAAAGATGTAAGAACCTGCAACTGCTACCGTAGCTCCCGCTTTTTGACATTCTTGAATTGTCTGTTCATTAATCCCACCGTCAACTTCAATTTCAAAATCCAATTTTTGCTCTGTCTTAACTTGACTTAATCTTTGAATCTTCCCAATCATATTTGGTAAAAATTTTTGGCCTCCAAAGCCAGGATTAACAGTCATTACTAAAACAGCATCTACAAAAGCTAATATGTCAGTTAGCACTTCAATTGGAGTTCCAGGATTAAGAACAACTTCTGCTTTACAACCTACCTCCTTTATTTTTTGTAAAACACGGTAGATATGCGGTGTTGATTCATAATGAACACCAATAATATCTGCACCAGCTTCAGCCATAGGCACAATATAATCTTCTGGATTCTCAACCATTAAATGACAATCAAAAATTTGATTAGAATATGGTCGAACTGCTTTCAAAATAGGCTCCCCAAATGAAAGATTCGGTACAAAATGACCATCCATTATGTCGATATGCAAATATTCTGCACCGGCTTTTTCCGACATTTCAATATCTTTTCTTAAATTTGCAAAATCTGCACTTAAAATTGATGGTGCAATTTTCATATAATCACCTCATTTTCGATATTTTACTCTTTGATTACTCAATTCTTTTTGAAATTGTTGATAATTTTCATACCTTGTTTTTGCTATTTCCCCGTTATTCACTGCAGCCTTAACATTACATCCAGGTTCATTCAGATGTATGCAACTTCTAAACTTACATCCACTCGCATAACTTTGAAAATCTGGGAAGTATTTTGCAAGCTCTTCTTTTTTCACATCTAATATGTCAAAAGAAGAAAAACCTGGAGTATCTGCAATTAAATTTTCCAAAATCGGCAGTAACGTTGTTTTACGAGTTGTATGTTTCCCACGACTTAACGCCTTTGAAACTTCTCCTGTTTCTAGCTTCAATTCCGGTTTAAGATTATTTAATAATGTTGATTTTCCAGCTCCTGTTTGCCCCATTACAACTATTACCCTATTTTGAATATTATTCAGCAGGGTTATAACTGAATTTAAGCTTGCTAATTGACAATTATATATTTTTTGATAATTAGCCACAATTTGGTTCATTTGCTTTAGCTCTTCATCGGATAATAAATCACTTTTTGAAAAAAACAACAATGGAATTATTCCATTTTTTTCAAGCATCACTAATTGCCTATCTAGTAAATTTGCTGAAAAATTAGGCTCTTTGCAAGCCGTAACAACAATTGCATAATCAATATTAGCGACAGGTGGTCTCACTAATATATTTTTGCGTTCTCTAATTTTTAAAATATATCCTTCAGTCTGATTATCAGCCTTGAACTCTACCCAATCACCGACAAGAGGAGTCTCACCTTTTTTTCTAAAGTTCCCACGCGCTCTCGTTCGATAAGTAATCCCCTCTACGTCAATATCGTAATATCCACTCAGTGATTGTCGAATTTGACCTATTAACAATATCTCACCTTGCCTTTCAAAATTTACACCTAGTTAGTAATATTTGTTTTTTCTGCAATAACCTGGCCATCTCTGACAATTTTATATTTTCCAGTATCTGAACCACTTAGTGTGAAGGGCAGAGTAACACTAGTATCAGAAGAAATCGTAAATTCCTGATAAACATCACTATAATTATGATTATCATCTTGCAAGTATATCTGAACTGTATTCAGTGCACTCGAACTTGAAGAAGAACTCGTTGAACTAGTTGAACTAGTTGAAAGCGATTGATATGGGATAGTAACATTTAAAGAAAAGTTCTTCGCTGCACTACTTTCACTATCTTCTGAACTACTATCCGATTCTGTAGCATTTGTCGCAGATGAGGCATCAACTGAACCTAAAACAACATTTAAAGTATCTCCAACTTTAACTCGTGTATTTGCGGCAGGTTCTTGTGAAATAACTAGTTCTGAATCACTTGAATCAGTAGAAGAACCATTTTCAACATTTAATACTAACCCTAACTCTTGTGCATAATCTTCAACACTTTTTTCAGTATATCCTGTTAAGTCTCTTAGAGTAATAACTTTGGCTCCTGAACTAACGATAAATTTAACAGTAGTTTGTTTCCAGATAACCTTCTTTTTAGCTGCCACGCTTTGCTTTATTATTTCACCTTTTGCAATTGAATCAGAAGCCCTTGTTTCTTTGATAACAGTAACACCTTTATTCTCAAGTAATTGTTTAACTTTTGCATATGATTGACCTTTGTAATTTCCAAAAACATTTTTCTCAGGCCCATTTGAAATCACTAAAGCAACTTTAGAATTTTGTCGTACGGTTGATCCTTGGGTTGGACTAGATAAAATAATTTGTCCTGAATCATATTTACTGCTACTTCGATATTTTATATCACCAATTGTTAATTTCTGCGCCTTCAACGCTGTTTCAGCCTCTGCTTTATTCATCCCTTGTAAGTCAGGAACTGACACATTTTTAGGACTTACAGCTATTGCTACGATAAAAGCAATAAATAGTATCAAAGCTCCTATAATCGAAATCCAAACAATCCATTTTTTCTTCTTACTCCATTTTTTCTTAGCATTTTTTTTCAATGTCTTTTCCATAACATCAGAATCAGATGCTTTCTTGACTTGCTTTTCTTGTATGGGTTCTAAAATTCTAGTCTCATCTTCAACTAGATTTGTTGGCTCCCATTTTTTTTCTCCGTTTCTTGTATACGATAAAGAAGTCTCAATATCATCTTTCATTTTCGAAACTGATTGATAACGATCGATTAAATTTTTTGCAGTTGCCTTCAATACAACATTTTCAAGAGCTTGTGGAATTTGACTATCAATGTCCCTTACAGAAGGCATATCATTTTGAAAATGTTTCAATGCAATTGACACAGCTGTTTCACCCTGATATGGGACTCTACTAGTCAATAATTCAAACAAAATAATTCCTAATGAATAAATATCAGATTGTTTTGTTACTACACTTCCTCTTGCTTGCTCAGGGGAAAGATAATGAACTGATCCCATCAAAGTATTAGTTTGTGTTAGGGAATATTCTGAAGCTGCCAAAGCTATTCCAAAATCAGTTATTTTTACTTGCCCATCTGCATTAATTAAAATATTTTGAGGCTTCAAATCACGGTGAATAATATCATGTGCATGCGCTTCTTCAACTGCTGAAAGCACTTGATCCATAATATTAACCACTTTTTCATATCCAATTGGATAATTTTGGGCTATGTAGCTTTTTAAATCCATCCCTTCAACATATTCCATTACTAAAAATTGTGTCCCATTATCTTCATCAATATCATAGATATTCACAATATTAGGATGTACAAGTTCAGTTAAGGAAATTGCTTCACGTCTAAATCGTCTAATCGCTGCTTCATTATCACGCAAATCAAGGCGCATTAACTTGACGGCAACATCTCTTTTCAAAATTAAATCATAGGCCAGATAGACATTTGCCATACCACCTTCACCTAATGTTTGTACAATCTGATAACGTCCACTAAGTATATATCCCGATTTCATTGCTCATTCCTCCTTTCAGAAGAAGGTGAAGCAAGTAGAAGTGTTATATTATCCTTTCCACCAGCCTCATTTGCTAAAACAATCAAATCCTTACACTTAGTTACAAAAGAGCTTTCATTTGACAATATCTTTTGGATTGTTTGATTATCAACCATGTTGCTAAGTCCATCAGAACAAAGCAACAAAATATCGTTGCTCTCTAGTTTTATTATTTTTTCATCAATATTCGCATTCTCTGAAATTCCTAAGGTTCTAGTAACAATATTTTTTTGCGGATGGTTTTTAGCTTCCTCTGTACTAATCTGTCCACTCTTTAATAATTCATTCACTAAAGAATGGTCCTCAGTGAGTTGCGTTAAATTGCTATCTCGCAGTAAATAGCCTCGACTGTCTCCAATATTTGCAAGCAACACTTCGTCACCAAAAAAAATGGCGCACACTATTGTAGTCCCCATTCCATTCAAATCATCATATTGATTTGAACGCTCAAGAATCAATTTATTTTCTCGTTGTACCTCATTGACTAACCAATTTGCTGCAACATCAATCGACTCAATTGCTGTCTCCTCAAAACGAAAACCTAAATGAGAAACTGCCATTTCCGAAGCAACATCCCCACCTTTATGACCACCAAGCCCATCTGCTACAATGGCAAAACTAATTTCCTTGGTATTTTTGAAAATTCCTACATAATCTTCATTTCTAGGTCTTACCTTGCCAACGTCACTCTTGTATGCAAAATTCATTGGAAATTCACCTCATCTATCTGACTCTTTTCATTCGAGCAATAAAAAAACCATCAGAATTATAATCATCTGGATAAATCGTCAAAGATTTTTCTTCATTGTGTAATTTTAATTTTGTTTCAACCTTTACCTGTTCAAATTCCGTATGTTTTTTTAGGAATTCTGAAATAACTTGTATATTTTCAACGTCCAATATCGTACATGTACTATAAGTCAAATAGCCATCCACTTCAACTAAACTAGAAACATCATCCAATATTTCTAGTTGAACTCTGTGTAAATTAAGTGAATCCTGTTGCTTTTTTTCATATCTAATTTCTGGTTTTCTTCTCATCAACCCAATACCTGAGCATGGAGCATCCACAAGAATTTGTTTAAACGTTTCTGGTTTAAAATGATCCTTAGCTTTACGTGCATCTAGTTGAATTGCTTCAACTTTCCCCTCAAAACCGCACTTTAAAGCATTTTCTTCAATTAACTTGATTTTATGTTTATGGATATCTAACGCCGTTACTTTTCCTGTTTCAAGATAATCAGCAATTTGCATCGTTTTGCCGCCAGGTGCTGCACATGCATCTAACACTAATTCATCACCATTTAATTCCATTGACTCAACGACTAGGCTTGCACTTTCATCTTGAACCATAATTTCACCAGTTTTTAAAAAAGTGGTTTCACTCACATGGCCTTTTGAAACAACTAAACTACTCGCTGCAACTCGACTATTTTCAACCATTAATCCTTTTTTTACTAATTCTTGCTTGGCTTTCTCAATAGTCCATTTTGACTCATTTACTCGAACTGATTGTTTTGGAGCCTCATTCAAAGATTCTAGAATCGAAACTACTTTTTCATTTCCTACTTGTTTTTTTAGTTCCAAGATTATCCAGATAGGAACGCTATATTTTACACTTAAGCGTTCATTTTCATTCTGGATTATTTTTGTATCGCGAACACCTTTACGTAAAATCGCATGTAATAATCCAGTAACAAATTTTCTAGTCCCGTCATGGCCTTTCATTTTTGCAATTTCAATTGCTTCATTAAGCACTGCATGATTAGGTATTTTATCAAGAAATTCCAATTGATATAGTGATACCATTAATAGCTGTTCTACCCAATTGTCTATTTTTTTCCCTCTAACAAAAGGTTCTAGCCAAAATCTAAGTAGCAAAAGATTTTGTAAAACACCATAAACAATATTTGTTGCTAAATTGGCGTCAACTCTTGCTAAATTAGTATTCTTAAGGGCCTGATTAAGCGCCAAATTAGAGTAAGCACCCTTTCCTGAAACTTTCGTCAAAACTTCAACTGCAATTAATCTTGGATTACTACTTTGCTCATTCATCTATTATTATCCTCTGTCCTACCTTTATTCCTTGGCCCTGACCATTCAAAAAGTTACCAATAGTCATTTTGGGCTTACCAGCTGGTTGAATCACATTTACCTCATAAACACTTCCACCAAAAGCAGCAATCTTTAACTGTTTTTTCGCTACTGCTACAACAATACCTGCTTCATATTTTGTTACTTCATTTAATGGATTTATTTCCCAAAATTTAGTTCTTTTCCCTAAAAAGCTTTTAAAATAAGCACCTGGATTAGGGCTAAGTGCCCTGATTTTATAATCTAATTCCAAAGATGTTAACCCTAAAGACAATTCTTCCTGTTTTGCAGATATAACTGGTGCAAATGTAACTTTTTCTTCATCTTGAGGTACACCTGTAATAGTTCCTTCAATTAATTTTGGCAAAGTTTGAAGCAATAAATTTTTCCCCAGAACACTCATTTTATCAAAAATTGTTCCATTATTATCACTTTTTAAAATTGGTAATTCTTCTTGAGCTAGCATCTTCCCAGCATCCATTTTTTTAATCATGTAAATTAAAGTCACTCCGGTTTTTTCCTCACCATTCATAATTGCATATTGAATTGGCGCTCCACCACGATATTTAGGTAACAATGAGCCATGAACATTTACTGCCGCAATTTTTGCTGACTCAATCAACGACATTGGTAAGAATTGTCCAAAAGCAGCTGTTATTATTAAGTCTGGCTTAAGTGCAATTAATTTCTGTAACTCATCACTTTTACCCAATCTGCTTGGTTGGAAAACTGATATTTTATTATTTTCTGCAACTTCTTTAACGGGTGAAATACTGAGAATCCTTTTACGTCCAATATATTTATCAGGCTGCGTTACTACAGCTTTGACTTCATATTTTGCATCAATTATACCTTGAAGTATTGTAGCTGCAAACTTAGGGGTTCCCATAAAAATAACTGATGTCATTTAAATACCTCGCTTCTTTTTGACCTTTTAAATAAAATTAAGTGGCTCTTTATCTATTGAAATTAAAATTCCTTGTTGCTCATCCTTTTGACTTTTCTGCAAAATATTATTTAAAGCCCTATCTAACATTGGTTCATTTTTATACTTAATAATTAACTGATAATAAAATTGATTATTAATACGTAATACAGCTTTAGGTGTTGGGCCCAAAATAATTGATTCTGCTGATAAAGCTGCTTTAAGTTCAGCATAAATTTGATAGATCTTTTTTGCTGCAACCCCTTCTTCTTTTGCATTCGCAGTTACTTGAATCGTATAAAAATATGGGGGATATCCATTTTGATGACGTACTAGCATTTCTTTAATAAAAAATTCTTCATAATTTTGTTTTTTCGCTAATTGCAAAGCATAATGTTCAGGATTGAAGGTTTGGATAATGACTTTTCCTTCTTTTTGTGCTCTCCCTGCTCTACCACTTACCTGTGTTAATAGCTGAAAAGTTCGCTCACTTGCTCTGAAGTCTGCCAACCCGAGCGCTGTATCTGCATTTAAAACACCTACCAAGGTGACATCAGGAAAATCAAGCCCCTTAGCAATCATTTGTGTTCCTAACAAAATGTCGGCTTTTTTATCTCCAAATTGCTTGAGAAATTTCGCATGTGCCCCTTTTTTCCTAGTAGTATCAACATCCATTCTTAAAATACGTACTTCAGGAAATAAATTTTGCAATTCTTGTTCAACTTTTTGTGTTCCAGTACCATAATAACGAATTTTCTTACTACCACAATTAGGACATTTTTGAGGTATTCTCTCTTCATGACCACAATAATGACATTTCATCGAATGGCTGTCCAAGTGAAGTGTTAATGATATATCGCAGTTTGGACATTGTAAAACTTCTCCACAATCGCGGCACATCATAAAAGAAGAATACCCACGCCGATTTAGCATTAATATAATCTGTTCATTCTTCTTTAACCTTATTTGTATCTCCTTTCTTAATTCAAGCGAAAAATCAACATTTTCATCGATTTTTTTTGTTGCTACTCGCATATCAATTAAGCGAACTTCTGGAAGGGGCATCTTGTTAATTCTTTCGCTTAAATGCAGCCATTCATATACTCCTTTTTTTGCTCGTGCTCTTGTCTCTAATGACGGTGTTGCACTTCCCAAAATCAGGGGACAATTGTTCATTTTAGCACGCCATTTAGCAACTTCTCGAGCATGATACCTAGGCATTTTTTCTTGCTTATAGCTTGTTTCATGTTCTTCGTCA
Organism: Liquorilactobacillus cacaonum DSM 21116; assembly: GCF_001436735.1. Taxonomy (GTDB): domain Bacteria; phylum Bacillota; class Bacilli; order Lactobacillales; family Lactobacillaceae; genus Liquorilactobacillus; species Liquorilactobacillus cacaonum. The sequence goes on along the minus strand of NZ_AYZE01000014.1, from coordinate 110,071 downwards.
ATAACGATTATTCCGATATTTTTTAATGGTGCAAAAACAGCAGACCTTGCTCCAACAACAACTTGAGCGTCACCACTTTGGATTCTATGCCATTCATCAAGCCGTTCCCCCTCCGAAAGGCCACTATGTAAGAGGGCAACTTTTGACCCAAATCTTCCAACTACATTTTTAACCATTTGTGGTGTCAATGCAATCTCGGGAACTAGCATAAGCGCTGTTTGGTTATTTTTTAAAGCTTGTGCCATTGCTTGCAAATAAACTTCAGTTTTCCCACTGCCAGTCACACCTTCGAGCAAAAAAGTCATTGCTTTGTTGTCTCTAATCATGCTATTTATCTTGTCAACTACCTCTTCTTGCATAGCTGTAAGTTTCTTAGGTTTAGTTTCTACAAAGTCATATTGCTGATATGGATTTCTTTTTTTTACGATAATTTTGCGAGTCAACCACTTCTTTAATTCTGCCTTTTTTATGACCGAACTAGTGATTCCTAATTTTTTTTCAACAACTACTTGTTCGAGTTGTTTATCTTTCAAATCAACCAAGAAATCAATCAATTTATTTAGACTTACTGCATTTGAACGCAGTTTTTCCTTTTCTTTATGATAGCTTTCTTTGGTCAATTTGTTTAAAATCACTTGTACTTTTTTTTCTGATAGTCCTTCTTTTATCACATATTCAATCCTAATTTTCCCTGCATTTCTAGCTCCCATTAATTTTTTAAACAACATAGGGTCAGTATTAGTTTCCTCTAAAATCCGACTGTTTCCTTTTGAAAAGTAATTTTTTATGATGGGATCAACTTCATTATCTACAAGAACTAATCGTTTATAATACTTTGCACGCATTGCGCTAGGCAGCATAACTTGTAAACAACTTATCAAAAATGCATAGTTTTCATGTGCCATCCATTTAGCTAGCAACATTAGTTCTTTTGATAAAATTGGCTCAACATCAACTAGGGTCACTATTTCCTTTGTTTTTCCAGAGTAATCTGTATCTTCTTTTAAATTAATCACAAAACCCTGAATCAAACGATTACCCTTCCCAAATGGAACATTAACTCGCATACCAACTTGAATCAATTTTTCAAACTTTGTAGGAATCTGATAAATAAATGGCCGATCAGTTTGCATAGCTTGTACATCAACAATTATTTCGGCAAAAGATGTGATTGTAAATCCCTCCTATCCTTTTAAATTAGATCAAAAATCATTTTAGAAATATCATTTTTGTCAGTCTTCGGACTACTAATTATTTTTTTGTTTGGTCGGATAAAAGTAACTTCATTATCATCAGTTCCAAAACCAATATCTTTACGCGAAACATCATTTGCAACTATCATATCTAAGTTTTTCTTAACTAGTTTTTGTTGCGCATTCTTGATTAAGTCTTGCGTTTCAGCAGCGAAACCAACTAATTTTTGCTGCTTTTTTTCTTTGCCTAATTCATTTAAAATATCAATATTTTTTTCTAATCTAAGAACAAGTTCATTTTCATTTTTTTTAATTTTTTGTTTAGCTGGTGTTTTTACATGATAGTCTGCCACAGCAGCAGCCATTATAACTATGTCACTTGTTTCATAATACTTTTTTATAATCTGATACATTTGACCAGTTGTCTTTATTGAAATAAGTTTTGCCCCAGTATCATTAGCAAGGTTTGTAGGCCCACTTATTAATATTACATCAGCACCTCGCTTAACAGCTTCACGTGCAACAGCGTATCCCATCTTACCTGTTGAATGATTTGTAATATACCTGACAGGATCAATCTCTTCAACAGTATGCCCAGCCGTAACTATTACTTTTTTCCCAATTAAATCTTGGACTCTTTCCTGCAAAATATTTGCCTTCAACCACTTAAAAACCACTTCTGGTTCCTGCATACGACCTTTTGCTTCATAACCCTCAGCTAAAAAACCAATACTCGGTTCTAAGACTTTGTAACCATCATTTTCTAATTGTTGCAAATTTCTTTGCATAGCACTATTCTCATACATTACATCGTTCATTGAGGGAACTAAAAATCTAGGACAATTCATTGCAAGCAATGCTGTCGTTGCAAAATCATCTGCAATTCCGTTAGCCAACTTACCAATAACATTTGCAGTTGCCGGAATAATTATTGCAATGTCAGCCCACATTGACAACTCAACATGTTCTACAATTCCAAGTTGTCTTCCTTCATCATAATATACTTCATTGTGACTAATCGTTCTAAAAGTAAGAGGTGTCACAAAAGAAGTTGCCATTTTTGTCATTACAACCTTAACTTCTGCCCCATTCTTAATTAGTTCTCTAACAAAAATAATAGACTTATAGGCTGCAATTCCTCCAGTTACATAAACTACAATGTGCAAATTTTTCAAATGTACCCCTCCTTTTTGCCACCTTTATTGTATCAATAATATTGAAAAAAAAGAACAACAAAAAAGGGCCATTGTCGTTATTGGTTTAATAATGCAATGGTCCTTACTATAATAATTATACTTCTTCTCTTTGGTTAGGATCAATAATCAAATCATCAGCGACTACTTCTTCCAAAGCTCTACCAACATTTTTAACAGATTTATACTCGCTAAGCATTGGAATCGCACCAGCATCCAATTCATGTGCTCTCTTACTTGCCAACATGACTAATGAATACCGCGAATCAATTCTATCTAATAAATCATCAACTGAGGGATATAAAATCATTTTAAAACATCTCCTAACTGTTTTTTATAATCTGGCAAAAAACGTTTAACACGCCATCTTTCGGCCCTAATAATCGTTTTAATTTTTTCAACTGCATTTAAAACTTCATCATTAACAACTGCGTAATCGTAATTTTGCATCATCTCTATCTCATCAACAGCCTTATTCATACGCTTATCAATTGTTGCTAAATCATCAGTTCCACGTTCAACTATTCGATGACGTAACTCCATTAAATCAGGTGGAGTCAAGAAAATAAATAAACCATCCGGACACTTTTCACGCACTTGCATGGCACCATTTACTTCAATCTCAAGAAAAACATCTTTTCCTTGGTCCAACATCTCATTAACATATTTTAGTGGTGTTCCATAATAATTGTCAACATACTGAGCATATTCTAGCATGCCATCATTTTTTATTTCTTGCTCAAATTCATTTTTGGACACAAAATAATAATCTCTTCCATTAATCTCTCCTTCGCGCATCGACCTTGTTGTCATTGAGATTGAATAATGAAATTTATTATCATCTTGCTCAAATATTGCTTTTCTAACCGTTCCTTTACCGACACCCGAAGGGCCAGATAAAACTATCAACATTCCCCGTTTAGACATGGTTACAAAACTCTCCTCTAAAATATTGTATTAAATATATCATGTACTTTTTTTGAAAATAATTCAAGTTTTTCTTAATTAGATTTTTTTAATAAATTATAATTTTTTGACTTGCTTTTTCGAACAAATGTTCTATAATATAAATATCGAACAGGTGTTCTGAAAAAAGGAGGATGTTTTATTATGCTAGAATTAAAGAAAAGTTCCTTACAACAAATTTCGCAATCAATTCAAAAGCAATTTTCCATAAAAAATGAACAGCTACTTAATAGCAATGAGCAAATGCCCGTTTTTCAAATTAGTTTTTTTATTAACCAAGCAATTGAAAAACATAAGTTAATCAGTGTCAGCTACACAGACTATAATAGTCATGTCTATAATTCTATTGGATTCATCTCAAAAAACAAAAAAAACAGCACAATTTTTAAACTTGATGAAATCGGGAATAATTTGTCTCACCTTTTTAACATTTCTCAAATAAAATATATTAAATTAGTCAAAATGTGATTCTACCAATCTTAATAAAGATATATGCAAAAAAGCATTAGCCACATAACCTCAACAACTTAGGTTAGCTAATGCTTTTTTTATTCTAGTACAATTCTAAATATTGATCACGTTCCCATTGTGAAACTTCTTGACGATAAGCACCCCATTCGAGTTTCTTACCTTCAATAAAGTTTTGATATAAATGAGGTCCCATTGCTTTACCAATTACCTCGTCTTTTTCAAGTTCTTTAATTGCATTATGCAATGTTGAAGGAAGATCTGAAATACCATTTGCTTTACGCTCTTCAGCGTCCATCACATAGATATTACGATCAATTGGCTTGGGAGCTTCAATTTTATTGCGCAAACCATCTAATCCAGCTTCAAGAATTGCAGCAATTGCCAAATATGGATTTGCACTTGGATCAACACTACGCAATTCAAGACGTGTTGACATCCCACGTGCAATTGGAACACGAACAAGTGGAGAACGGTTGCGGCCAGACCATGCAACATAAACCGGTGCTTCATATCCTGGTACCAATCGCTTATATGAATTAACAGTTGGGTTTGTAACAGCTGTAAAGCTACGTGCATGTGTCAATAATCCACCTAAGAAGTAACGTGCTTCCTTAGATAATTGCATTCCGTCACTTTCATCATAAAAAGCATTGCCTTCACTGTTAAAGAGTGACATATTGATATGCATCCCTGAACCATTAATGCGATCAAGTGGTTTCGGCATGAAAGTTGCATGTAAGCCATGTTTTCTTGCAACTGTTTTTACAACTAATTTAAATGTCTGAATGTTATCACAAGCTTGAAGAGCATCAGCATATTTAAAATCAATTTCATGTTGCCCAGGAGCTACCTCATGATGAGAAGCTTCAATATCAAATCCCATATTTTCTAGTTCAAGAACAATATCACGACGGCAATTTTCACCTAAGTCGACAGGAGCTAAGTCAAAATAACTCCCCTTATCATTAAGATTCATTGTTGGTTTGCCTGTTTCTGAATCAAGTTTGAACAAGAAAAATTCAGGTTCAGGTCCAATATTGAAATCAGTAAAGCCTAATTGTTTCATTTCATCAAGAACACGAATTAAATTGTTACGTGGATCACCAATAAATGGAGTCCGATCAGCATTGTAAACTTCACAAATAACACGAGCTACTTTTCCATGATCATTTCCCCATGGAAAAATCATCCAAGTTGACAAATCTGGGTATAACCACATGTCACTTTCCTCAATCCTTACAAAACCATCAATTGAAGAACCATCAAACATTAACTTGTTATCCAATAACTTTTCAAGTTGACTAATTGGAACTTCAACATTCTTGATAACACCGTATAAATCTGTGAACATCAAACGTAAAAATTTAACATTTTCGTCTTTAGATATCTTACGAATATCATCCTTTGTATAGTTAGGCTTTACCATCATTAAATCGCTCCCTATTTAAAATTTTAGAAGTTGTTATTATGTTTAAAAGAAAACTCATCCTGCTTGCTAAGACCACTTACAGCAATAAATTCATCACGTAAAATTCGTCGTACATCCTTATCAGTTAGTGGTTTCTCTAACTTAGCTTGCTTTTCTGCCAACTTACGTTCTTTTTCATCATAAATATGTTTAATACCCGCCATATTAATTCCTTCGTCTAAAAAGTCTTTTATTTCAAGTAGGCGATCGATATCATTTAAAGAATACATTCTACGGTTGCCTTCACTACGTTTGGGCATAACCAACTGTTGTTCTTCATAATAACGAATCTGTCGGGCTGACAAATTCGTGAGTTTCATTACAGTACCAATGGGCAAAACAGCAAGCGACCGTCTGAGCTCCTTTTCTTTCATAACAACCCTCCTCTAAGTTACGCCCTTATGATAGCAAGGCACTATACGATTGTCAACGTCAAATGTTATGTTTTCTTACATCTTTTTGTTTTCGAAGAAAGTTTCGCATACTGCGTTACTAATCGCAATTTTTACGTGCGAATAAGTTAATCCTCCTTGGATATATAAAGTAAACGGAGGTCTCAAAGGCCCGTCAGAAGATAGTTCAATTGTTGAACCTTCTGTAAAACTACCAGAAGCCATTATTTCTTCATCTTCATATCCATCCATGTAACTTGGAACAGGATCTACAAATGAATTCACTGGTGAATAATGTTGAATAGCAGCACAAAAAGCAATCATTGCTTCAGGATTTCCAAAGTTTATTGTTTGTACCAAATCTGTTCTAGGATCATTCCATTTAGGTGAGACACTCATTCCCATTCTTTCAAGCAGTGCACTTGCAAAAATTGCACCCTTAATTGCATTTGCGGTTACATTTGGGGCCAGAAAAAAACCTTGAAACATATCACGCATGTGTCCAATTGTCGCTCCTTCGTTCTTACCTGCTCCTGGCACATTAAGTCGATTTCCTGCCTGCTTTATCAAATTCTTCTTTCCTACAATATATGCCCCAGTTTTAACTATCCCTGCTCCAGCATTTTTAAAGAGAGAACCTGCCATCAAATCAGCACCGTATTCCGTTGGTTCATGCATTTCCGAAAATTCACCATAACAATTATCAATAAATATAATCACATTTGGCCTAATTTTTCTTACAAATGCAATCATCTGTTTAATCTTATCAACTGTAAAACTCGCCCGATTAGAATAGCCCCGAGACCGTTGAATTGCGACCATTTTAATACTATCATCTGCTAATAACTTCTTTTTAACATCTTCATAATCAACCTCACCATCATCTAGTAAAGGTGAATAATTAAATTTTATCCCAAATTCTTCCAGTGTCCCTGGTTCATCACCAACTATTCCGACAACATGCTGAATAGTATCATAAGGCATGCCTGTCATATAAAATAAAGTATCATTTGGTCTTAAGACACCAAAAAAAGAAGTTGTAATCGCATGTGTTCCTGAAATTAATTGTGGTCTTACCATTGCATCTTCAGTTTTAAAATAATCTGCATAAATTGCGTCAAGTTTATCCCTTCCAACATCATCGTATCCATAGCCAGTTGACCCAGCAAAGTCTTCTTCCGCAACATGATACTTTCTAAAGCTATTTAATACTTTCATTTGATTAAAAGTAGATTGATTATCAATTTCTTTTATTTTTGGTTCAATTTGTTGTTCAACATCCCTTATTATTTGTTGTAATTTTACTGGTAATTTGTGAGTCCATAATTCCATTACTTTTTATCTCCCTCTATCCAAGAACAAACATCCATTTTTATTTTTTCAACAGCTTTATCATCAGCAATTAAATCATACCACTTAACATTCATTTTATTTCTAAACCATGTTAACTGTCTTTTAGCATAATGTCTCGAATTTTTCTTTATTTCTATTACACCATTGGCTAAACTCTCTTTTTTTTCAATATAACCAAACAACTCTTTATATCCAATACCTCTTCCAGCTTGTAGTTTTAATCCACCCTTTTGATATAACCAGACTGCCTCATTCAATAAACCTTTCTCCATCATTTGATCAACTCTGCGATTAATACGCTCATATAAAACTCGTCTGTCTGTATTCAATCCAATAATCATTGCATCCATTTTTATATCAAATTGATTAGCTTGTTCAGAAAATTTACTACCAGTAGACTCAAACACTTCAAGGGCGCGAATTATTCTCCTGCTATTATTAACTGGAATCTTATCTGCAGCCTTTCTATCAATATCATTCAATTTTTTCCAGAGCGCTTCTTTGCCGTTTTTCACCGCAAATTCTTGCCATTTTTCTCGAATCTTTGAATTTGAAGATATTTGGCTACCCCCAAGTTGATATCCATCTAGCAAAGCTTGTAAATAAAATCCTGTTCCACCTACAATTATTGGCAACTTGCCCTTTGAGCTTATTTTTTTTATCTGTTCTTTTGCATCATGAACAAAATCAGCAACAGTAAAATTCTCACTAACTTCCCTAACATCAATTAAATGATGTATTACATCTTGTCTTTCGCTAGAAGTTGCCTTAGCAGTCCCAATATCAAGTCCACGATACACTTGCATGGAATCACCAGATATAATTTCAGCATTAAACTTTTGCGCTAATTCAATTGAAAGGTCCGTTTTTCCAACTGCTGTAGGTCCCACAATAACAATTACTTTATAAGACAATTAAATTTCTCCTTCCCTTTTTTAAAAAAATAATTATGTACCAATAAACTGGAATTTTAAATTGAAATATCGCATAATAAATGCGTAGTACAAAAAAGGAGGTATTTACCATTGAAACAATTTAATACTGGATTTTTATTAGGTATCGTTACAACAATTAGTGCAGCTGCAGGTTGCTTTTATGCTTTCAAAAAAAGTATTGTTGAACCAATAGAAGCGAAAGAAGAACAAGACGATCAACATCGCCGTCGTGCCATTCGTAAAATGCACTCTGCACATCAAGGTTAATTTCCTTTCATATGATAAAACTATACTACGAAAAAAGGGGCTACAACAAAACGATTGTTTTGTTGCAGCCCCTTTCTCATAGAATTATAAGAGTATTACAAAAATAAACAATCCTACTTCCTACCCTTTATTTTTCCATCCCAATGCTCAAAACCATTTTTTAATAAATAAATTTCTTTATAACCATCTTTATGCAATTTTACAGCAATTCTAGTACTCAAAGATTTACCTTGATCATATAAATATACTGGCATATCTTTTCGAATTGACTCTTTCATAATTTTAAACTGTGTATAAGGAATATTGCGTGCCCCCATTATATGACCAGCATCAAAATTATCCTTATCTCTTAAATCAATAATCTGACCGACGTGCATTCCTTGTCTGAATTCCTTATTTTCTAGTAATGTAGCAAACTTTTTCCCTTGATACCATAAATACAATTGATTTCCAATGATATAAAGTAACACTGCAACAGCTACAATATCAATTACAACCCATATAGACACATTTAGTATCATCAAATTTTGCACCCCTTTTTATTCTAAAACTTATTTGAAACGTAAAGCCAATGAAGCAGCACCTATAACACCCGCCTCATTACCAAGTTGTGCTAACTTAAGTTGCGTAGATTTTCGTACTGTTGGAAATGCAAATTCTAAGAAATATTTCTCTACACGACTTAACAAAAATTCACCAGCTGCTGAAACGCCACCACCAATTACAATATATGAAGGATTCAATAAATTACCAATATTCCCACAAGCTAATCCTAAATAGTAGCAAACACGATCAACAACCATTTTCCCAAGTAAGTCATCTTCTTTTGCTAAATCAAAAACAATTTTAGATGTGATTTCCTGCCCATCGTCTAACATCCTCTTCAATTTAGAGTCTCCTGCGAATTCTTCTGCCAAATCTCGAGCAACACGTACAACACCCGTTGCAGATGCATACGTCTCCAAACATCCATGATTACCACATGTACATAAGTACCCTTTTGGCTGCACTACCATATGACCAATTTCACCAGCCGCTCCAAGTCCATGAAGAAGATTTCCATTAGAAACAAGTCCTCCACCAACACCTGTACCAAGTGTGATAAAAGCTACTTCTTTATCATTTTCTCCTGCACCTTTCCAACGTTCACCTAAAGCTGCAACATTAGCATCATTATCTATTGCAAAAGCTATTTTAGTCTCTTTTTCAACAACTTTTTTTACTTCTTGTAAGGTTTTCCAATTAAGATTATAAGCTCCTGTTACTGTTCCTTCATTTAAATCAACTGTACCTGGAGATCCCATTCCAATTCCAATAAACTGTTCTGGTTCCATTCCATACAAACTTAAATGATGGTTGATTGATTGAACAATATCAGGAACAATATGTGATCCGTCATCAAGAATGTTTGTTTCAAAACTCCATTTTTGTTGAATTTCACCTTTTTCTGTTAAAATAGCAAACTTGATTGTTGTCCCACCTAAATCAATACCAATCAATTTTTTATCCATTACGTACCCCTCCAAAAAGACGATTGCCTAATTATTTTCTTCAATTTTGTGTTCGCGAATCAAAATAAGTTTAGAATTTAGGAATGTTTGTTTATCAATAACACCAGCGCGATACAAATTATCAAGCTCGAGCGCCATCAACTCAATATCCCAGAGTCGCTTACCGACATAAACAAAGATTCCAAATTTCTTTAATAACTGTTGTACGTCGTAAAGTGTCTTCAAAAAAACATCTCCAATTAATTATAATAGAAAAATTTAATTTTTTAAACCCAAAGTGAGCATCATAATACATAGAAATGCTAATGCAAAGATACTAACAATTTTTTTTGCAGTCGGAATCCTGCCAATGCGCGGTACACCAACGCAATAGCCCATTAAAAATCCTCCTACTAAGCCACCAATATGCCCTGCTAAATCAACGTTACCATAAACACTAAACGCAATATTCAATATTACCAATACCAAAAATTGTTTTGCAATTATTTTTATATATGGATTATCATTAAATGATTCACCCAACATCAGGTAAATTCCAAAAAGTCCAAATAAAGCAGTACTTGCTCCAGCAGATAAAGAATTGGGATTGAATGCAAAACTTGCAAGATTACCAGTAATTCCACTAACTAGATATACTGTTAAAAATCGATATCTTCCAAGGATACTCTCTAGCTGAATTCCTACAAAATACAGAGTTACCATATTTAAAACAATATGTTCAAAGCCGATATGTAAAAACATCGCTGTGAATAATCGCCACCATTGTCCAGCTAAAATTAAGGAATTTACTTTAGCACCAAATTCGACTAATACGCTAAGATTTTCACTGCCACCAGCAATTGTCATTAATAAAAATACCAACACATTAACTGCCAACAAGCTATACGTAGCTACAGGTTTTTTTTCTATCATAATTTACCTTCACAACCTCAATATTTTTCTTACTCGCACATCACTTTTTTCAATTGGCCAACATTCTTTCTCATAAAAGCGTGTATTTTCTACAAGACTAATTGTCATCCCTTTATAGTCGCTCAAATAGCGATCAAAATAGCCACCGCCAAATCCAAGACGATCTCCTTTTGCTGAAAACGCTAATCCTGGTACAACAATTAAATCTATTTCACTTTTAGGAATCTCTAATTGCTTATTTTCAGCTTCCAAAATTCCAAAAGTACTCCTAATAATTTTTGTAGATGGTGTCAATGATACAAATTTCATTTTTTTGTATGGTAAAGTTACCGGAATACATACTTTTTTATCTTCTAGCCATGCCTGCAAAATAATTGGCTTTGTGTCAATCTCAATATCATTACTTAAAGTTAATCCAATAACAGTTGAGTCAATCCACTCAGTACTAGCAAACAACATTTTGTAAAGCATTAACTCGTCTAACTCTTTTTGCCATTTATGCTTTTGATGTTCCAAAAATGTCAATTGTCTTTTTCTAAATGTCCCTTTTTCGTCATTCATCACGTCTTAGAATCCCCCGACTGTAGCATAACAAAAAACAACAGGAAAAGTTCCTGTTGTTATTTTGTTTCGCGATGTAATGTTACCTTGTTATCACGTGGACAGAATTTATTCAATTCCAAGCGATCTGGATTATTACGCTTATTTTTACTTGATAAATATGTCCTTTCATGACATTCAGTACATTCCATTGTAATGTGTACACGCATACTCTAAACCTCCAAACTACGACATCATTTCAAAAAGCAATTAAGCCTCTAACGTAAACATGATACCATCTTTTACAAAATCATGCTAGTATTTTTTCGAAAAATGTTAAGGAAATTACCTTGACAGTCTAATTTGAAGTATAGCCATCACTTGATTGTACATCCTTCCAATAAGCCTCATATATACTATGCATAGATAGCATATTAATAGAATCCTCTTCTGACATTCCTGGAAAGGCAATTGCAATGACTACTTGTGGGTTCTTTGCAGGAGCATATGAAACCCCACTTAACGTAGTTGTTTCATTTGTTCCATAATATGTCTGTGCAGTTCCTGTTTTAGCTACAACTTGTGGATTCAAATCTTCTAATTTTGTACCTGTTCTCATAGAATTAGATCCATGAACTACCTTCCAAAATCCATCTTTAACAACATTCCATTCATCACTTGTTGCACTGACAACATTTAAAACATTTGGTGTGAATTGATATTTTATTCTCCCTAAAGTTCCGTTCTTATTTGTACCACGAATAGCTTGTAAAATATGTGGTTGCAATCGATATCCTCCATTTGCAACTGTCGACATATATTGTGCTAGCTGGATTGTAGTATATGAATCATAATTACCAAATGATAAATCAAGTGCTTTACCAATATCACTTTGTTTGGATGGTCCTTCATAACCAGCTGCTTCACCAGGAATATCAACCCCCGTCTTAACCCCTAAACCGAACTGATTAAAATATCCCCGTAACTTACTAAATATAGAAGTGGACATATTCAATGCTGCATTTTCACTATATTGAAAACCAGCTTCCTTCATTGCAAGTTGCATCATATATGAGTTCGATGAAATCTCTAATGCATCTGATGCAGTTAATTGCAAATCATCATTTCCTGAAGCATTGAACCATGAAGATTTACTAGGTGTATCCTTCAACTTAATAGGCTGATCAGTAAACGTATTACTTGTTGGTGTGATTGCACCTGACATTAATCCACCCATGACAGTTGCACCCTTTACAACAGATCCCATAACAAAGGATTGATTTATTGTTCCAAGCGCGTTTTCAGTAATTTTCCCAGTTTTGATATCGCGACTTACACCAGCCAGTGCATAAATTGCTCCTGTATTTGGATTCATGACAACAGCATATGCTCCTGGTATATACGGATTACTACCGGCTACGCTTTTAACAGCACTCTTCATAATATTTTGCACATCTTGTTGGAATTTTTCATTAATTGTTAGAACAATATTGTCACCTTTTTGACCACCGTAAGTTTTTATTTCCTTGGTTATTTTGTTATTCTGTGTTTCCAGTGTTGTTACGGACTTAGTTCCCTTCAAAACATTCTCATATTGAGATTCAATATAACTTGATCCAACACTGTCATCTCTTGCATACCCTTCAGCAAGAAGCTCACTTAGCTGGTCACTTGGAAGTCCTTGTTTTCTATTTGTAACTGTCCCGATAACACTTTTTACCGAACTACCATTTGGATAACTTCTTGACCAACTTGTTCCTATCTTTATCCCTGGCATTTCAGATAAATTTTCTCCAACCTGTGCCATCTCACGATCACTAACACCTTCATACTTTAAATAGACAGTCGAAAGAGAATATGCACCACTCATTTTTGAATAAACAACAGCCGCTTGTTTTTGTTTATTCGTAAAGTTGGATGTTAGTTTATGTTTTTTTACATATGCAGTTTCATCTTTATAGGTCTCAGTTCCATCTAAATTCGAAAAATTCGAAATTTGTTTTTTCAAACTAGCATCAACTGCTTTTAGATTTTGTTCATTTCCAAGATAATAATCGATTTTTATTGAGTTAGTTAATGTCGAAGTATCTATTTTCACATATTTGACTAGCTCATTAGCTATTTGATACATTTGCTTTGATGTAACGGACAATGGTTTCGTATAAGTAATTGCTCGTGCAGCACTATTTGAAACTAACACTTTACCGGTTGAGTCATAAATCATACCTCTTTGAACATTACCAGTTTCAGTTTGAGTATCCGTACTACTTACCTCTGATTCAAATTTATTTCCGTTAACAATTTGAAGATACGCTAATTGCCAAATCAATGCAGCAAATAACAAAAAAACAATCACAAAAAGAAAATTTAATCTAAACGGCGTCTGTGATTTATTCATTTGCTTTTTTTTACTATTTTTTCTAAGAAACTTCAATATTTTCCCCTCACAATTAAAATAATTGTCTTTTTTTAAAAGACTCACAACATAATAATTCTTCTTTTAATGTTACCATAAATTACGTTTAATACTTTGAGAAACATCTAAACTTTAATAAAAAATACATGCTTTTTTCAACTTTGATTTTAAGGATGTATTATAATAAGTTAGTACATAAATTATTATTAGGAGTTTAGTATGAAAATAAGATTAACACACTTTGTTCGTAGTCACTATCCTTTATTACTTAGTTTTTTCTTACCCGTTTTACTAATGGGCGGATATTTTATTTCACAAGGGATGTTCCCATTTGGAAAAAGCAGCTTACTCACTGTCGACTTAGGTCAGCAATATATAGATTTCTTTGCTTACTTTAGAAGGACACTTCTAACAAATCCAAGTGGATTTTTCTATTCTTTCTCTAAAGAAATTGGTGGCAATATGATTGGTGAATGGGCATATTACTTAATGAGCCCTTTCAACTTAATCTTGCTGATATTTCCAGAAAAATTCTTAGCTGCCGGTGTGATGTTAATCACCCTGTTAAAATATGGCTGTGCAGGCCTATCTTTTGGCTACTTCTTAAAAAAAATGCGTACACAATCAGGATTAGCAATAGTAACATTTGCAACCTCTTATTCAATGATGGGATGGTTTATTGCAAATCAACTAAACTTACTTTGGTTAGATGCAACTATTTTTTTACCACTAATTATTCTTCAGTTTTATAACTCATTGATTGGGAAGAAAAGTTGGCCATACATTATTTTGTTAGCAATTATGTTAATCGATAATTATTATATGGGCTACATGATTTGCCTTTTTTTAATACTTTTCTTTTTATGGTTTTTATTTTCATCAAAGCGAAGTTTCAAAAAAATTGTGCAACTAACTTTTCGTTCTATCATAAACTCAGTTATTGCAGTCGCCTTATCAATGATTATTTTGTTACCCACTCTTACATCATTAGCTAGTAGTAAGGGACAGTATACCCAAAATACTGTAAGCTTTAAATTCGAATATGCTCCACTTAAAATACTCTCAAAATTCATAATTGGATCTTTTAATTTTCAACAAATGCCTTCAGGCTATCCCAACATTTTTATTGGTTCTATTTTCCTGATTGGTTTTATTCTCTATTTTATTGATTCGAAAATAAAAATACGTGAAAGAATTTTATCCTTTTTAATAAGTATTTTTCTTGTACTATCTTTATGCTACGAACCTTTGGATTTACTTTGGCATGGTTGGCAATTCCCAGTTTGGTACCCTTATCGTTTTTCGTACATTGTAAGTTTCTGGATGCTTTTTCTAGCAAGTCGTACACTTAAAAATTTTATAAATATTCGTCCTTGGAAAATTTGGCTAAGCTTTGCCATCTATTCTGGAATCATTGCCTACAGTTTTTCAAACGAAAAAAAATTTTCCTACATTTCAAATGAAACATTGATTTTTACGGCTATCTTTGCAACCCTCACGCTTGCCGTCTTGGCCGTTTCAGCTAATTCAAAATATAACAAACTTAAAATTTTTCTACTATGCTTGATTAGTACTGTAGAAATTGCGATGAATGCCTATATTTCACTAGGCAATCTAAGCTATCTTACTCAAAAAGATTATGCAACACCTACAAAGTCACTTATAACAGATAGTAATTACTTAAATAATTTGAAAGACTCTGCTTACCGTACTGGTCAAACATACAGTCGAACCAAAAACGACGGACTCGCAAATAATTTGAATACCGGTTCTTATTTTAGTTCTGCCCTAGAAAAAAGTATCCCTGATTTTTATGGAATGATTGGTAATCCAGATGGTGACAACTATGTAACATATTCAAATGGCACAATTATTAGCGATGCTTTATTAAACATGAAGTATTTTATAACACCAATTAACGGTGCTTTATTAAAAAATGGGCAACCACTATCTGCACTTACTGAAAAGCCTGACTTATCACGTTATAAAATAATCAAACAAACAAAATTAACACAAATCTACAAAAATAATAATGCACTTGGGTATGCCTACTTAGCAAATAAACAACTTAAAAAACTTGCTATTTTTTATGACAACCCTATTGAATATCAAACTCAATGGTTAAATGATTCTGTTGGTACAAAAAATTCGAAATATTTTGAGGCACAAAACTTTAATGAAGTTGTCTTTCAAAATGTTGCACAATCTACTAAGCTAACAGATACGATTTTCAAAAAGAAAAATTTTGCAAAAACTGCCCAGATTATTTTTAAATTTACACCACAAACAAACGATTCTTACTATTTAACTCTTGGCTCTTCATTTGATTCAGACAACGTTTCTTTGTACCTTAATAATCAACCGTTAAATCAATATGGCACATTCAGGCATACCGTTGTTGTAAACATTGCAAATCATTCAAAAAACCAAGAAGTTATTTTAACTGCACGTTTTAAAAAATCTTCCTTATGGCTAAATAATTTTGTACTCTACAAAATGAACAATAAACTTGTACAAAATAATATTTCTCAAATCAAAAAACGTAATGTCACTTTAAAACAAATTTCCTCCCGTAAATTGACTGGTACCTATAATGCTAAGTCTAATCATCTTTTAGCAACTACTATTCCTTACAGTTCAGGTTGGACTTTACGTGTTGATGGGAAAAAAATTCATACATTCAAAATACAAAATACTTTTCTTGCTGCTAACGTTGCAAAAGGCTCTCATAAAATTACATTAGCCTATACTCCTCCTTATTTCATATTAGGAATGGTAATTACAATTATTGCTACACTTGTTTTGATAATAATAATTTTGTTTGAGTCTAAGAAAAAATTCAGATTCTATAATAATTGAAAAAAATAATGAGCCAAATCAATCTAGTTTTGATTTGGCTCATTATTTTTTTCATCAAGTATAATTTATGAATTAGCTTTTTGGAACATTTTTAAAATTAAGCATAACTCAAAATTTGCATTATATATGTGTTTTAAAACTATCCTTTTAAATCAATCTTTTATGTTCTTTTTATATTCAATAGCCTCACTATCACTACAGTAAACAAAATGACCTGTCCTAATTTCTCTAAATTCAGGCTTTTCTATTGAATAGTCATGCATATTAGGATTATAAATAATATTCTTCCGACTTCTTGCAATCTGAGGATCTGGAATCGGAATCGCTGAAAGCAAAGATTTAGTATATGGATGAATTGGATTTTTGAATAATTCTTCTGTTTCAGCTAATTCAAGAATCTTTCCTGCTCTAATAACTGCAATCCTATCCGAAATATAACGTACAACTGATAAATCATGGGCTACAAAAAGAAATGTTACACCTTGTTCACGTTGGAATTTCTTCAAAAGATTTAATACTTGTGCACGAATTGACATATCCAATGCTGAAATTGGCTCATCAGCAACTACTAAATCCGGATTCATAATTAGGGCACGTGCAATTCCGATACGTTGTCTTTGACCACCAGAAAATTCATGTGGGTAACGATACAATTGCTCAGGAAGTAAGCCAACTGCTTCCAACATTTCCCTTACTTTATTAAGACGTTCATCTTCAGTTTTAAAAAGTTTATAGTTGTATAAGCCTTCCGAAATAATATAATCTACCGTTGCTCTTTCATTTAACGACGCAGAAGGATCTTGAAAAATCATTTGAATTTTTCTTTCAATCTGAAATTTCTCTTTACTTGAAATTTTACCATTAATCTGCTTACCTTCAAAAATAATCTCACCCTTACTAGTAGGATTTATTCCTAAGACAGCACGACCAATTGTAGTTTTACCCGAACCAGACTCGCCAACTAGCGAAAAAATTTCTCCTTTGAAAATATCAAAGTTAACATCTTGAACTGCCACAAACTTCGATTTGCCACTTCCAAATGTAATCTCTAAATCCTTAATAGAAAGAAGAGTTTCTCTATTAGCATTGTTCATTTTTTCAATCTCCTCTATTTATTAATTATCTTCCTTGGTCATTTCGATCATATGCTGATGAAGATTTTGAATTAATTCAGGCTTTTCAACTTTTGGAGCTCTTTTATCTAGCAACCATGTTTTAGCATAATGCGTATCGGTTACTTTAAACATTGGTGGTTCTGCCTTAAAATCAACTCCCATTGCATATTGATTCCTAGGGGCAAAAGCATCCCCTTCTATTTTCTTATACAGTGACGGAGGCGTTCCTGGAATTGATTTTAAATCTTCGCCTTTTCTAGCAAGCTGTGGAAGTGAAGATAATAAACTCCAAGTATAAGGATGTCTTGAGTCATAAAAGATTTCCTCACACGTGCCAATTTCTACAATTCTACCTGAATACATTACTGCAATTCGATCGGCAATCGATGCAACAACACCCAAATCATGAGTGATGAAAATAATTGTAAACTGGTATTCTTGTTGCAAGTCTTTAATTAGGTCCAAAATTTGAGCCTGAATTGTTACATCGAGAGCTGTTGTTGGTTCATCACAAATTAAAACCTCAGGGCGGCAAGCAAGTGCAATTGCAATAACAATTCTTTGCCGCATTCCTCCAGAATATTCAAAGGGATATTCATTGTAGCGTTTTTCAGCATTAGGGATTCCTGTTTTTTTCATTAAATCAATTGCAATTTTTTTTGCTTCTTTTTTTGTTTTTCCTTGATGTTTTACTACAACTTCAGAAATTTGCGACCCGATTGTATGAATTGGATCCAAAGAGGTCATAGGATCTTGAAAGATTGTTGCAATTTCCTTCCCTCTAATTTTAGTCCACTGCTTATTTAATTTTAAATCACTAAGTCTTGAGTTTTTGTAATCAACCGTTCCTTGAGAGATACGTCCATTAGTTTCAAGCATCCCAGTAAATGTTTTTGTTAAAACAGATTTACCAGAGCCCGATTCTCCAACAATTGCAAGTGTTTCATGTTCTCTTAGATCAAGTGAAATATCATGAATCGCTTCAATTTCACTTCCACGCACCCTAAAACTAACATTTAAGTTTTTTACTTCTAAAATATTTCCTTCACTTACCATAGTCTGGCCTCCATCAATTTTTTTCTACAAATGTGTTCTTGGATCTGACGCATCTGCTAAGCGTTGCCCAATTATATAAAGAGAAATTGTAATTAACGCTAAAACAAGAACTGGTAACCAGAACAAGTATGGATAGGAAGTCATGTATGGAGAATATTGTGAAATTAAACGTCCTAAAGAAGGCACATTTTGACTTAATCCCACTCCTAAGAATGACAGAAATACTTCATAAGAAATGAAGGATGGTAAAGACATAGATACATCTGTCACAATTACTGACGTCAAATAAGGTAATATATTTCTAAAAATGATACGTTTTGTCGGTGTCCCTAAAGTACGCGAAGCAACATTATATTCACGTTCTCGCATAATCATGACCTGAACACGCATAAAGTAAGCAGTTCCTATCCAAGAGGTACACGTCATTGCAAAAATCAAATTCCAGAAACCATTTCCAAAGGAATAAGACAAAACAATAATAATTAACAATGATGGAACATTTGCAATAACATTATAGATTTCAAGCATTAAACGATCTATTTTTTTTGAAATTCCCCAAACAGCACCAACGATAACCCCAATAATTTCAGTAATCAATGAAGCAATAACCCCAATTGAAATTGAAGTTCTTGCCCCAGCCCAAATCGCGTCAAACAAGGAATTGCCGTTAGCATCTGTCCCAAACCAATATTTTGCACTTGGCCAATTATACCTAGCTTTAAAATCATTAATGTTACCAACACTTTCAAGATTATAACCGCTAAACAATGGTTGGATAAATGCCATAAGAAATATTACAAGCATTAATAACAACATAAAAATTGTAATTTTACTAAAGAAAAATTTTTTTGCTACCGATCCCCAATAAGAATATTTTGGAGTATCAATTTTTTCATTTTCTTTGCTATTTAAGGAGACGACAGCAAAATCATCCTCAGACACATTAGCGATAGGTACTATTGTATCTATCTCATAAATTTTAGATTGATTTGTTTTTTCTTGCATTTCGATTTTACTCGTCTCCTTTCGTTGATAACTTAATTCTAGGATCGACAATTACCATCAAAATGTCGCCCAATAATACAGATAAAACTCCAATTGTCGTAAAGATGAATACAAGACCGATTACAATTGAGTTATTGTGAGACAAGATTGCATCAGGTAACATTTTCCCCATACCAGGCATTGCAAAAATATTTTCAGTGATTGTAGCACCTTCAATTAACCCAATAATCATCCCTGGAATATTCTGAACAATCGGAATGGAGGCATTTTTAAAAATATGTTTGCGATAAATTTCATTATCTGTCAAGCCCTTGCTACGGGCAAACTTAACATAGTCAGACTGTTGTTGGTCAATCATATATCTTCTAAACCAAATAACTAATCCCGAAACAGAAAGTAACCCCAAAATTACTGTCGGCATTACCCAAGAATTAAAATTACTTGCACCTAAAGTTGGAAACGAATCTGGTAATCCAAACAATTGAGCACCAATATATCTAAATGCATAGATAAAGGCCAAACTTGGAATAGCAATTAACAATGTTACAATTCCAGTGCCAATTTTATCGAATAGCTTTCCTTTAAACCTTGCCATAAAGAATGCCATCGGAATTGAAATCGCATAAGAAATAATTAAAGCAAAGAATCCGGCCCTAAACGAAGTTCCAATCATTGAAGGATCTTGATAGTTTTGATCTAAATTAGTATATGAATCTTTGTAGCGATCATAATCGAAGGCATTTCTATGTTCCTTTGATTGGTATTGCCTTGTATAAACATTATCAGCTGAATTAATTATGTCACCATGTCCCAAATCATATTTCTTCGAAACCGTTGCACCCTGTCTGCCAGAAATAACATCTAATACTGAAGTCCCACTAAATGTTGGATAAGATGTTCCTAGATCAAAATGGATAATGTTTTGATGTATAAATGGAAATAAACTATTGAAATATATCTGATAACGATATTTCGTTCCAGACCCAACCAAAGCCCATCCAACCCATTTATCATTTTCAATTTTGAGATATCGTTTCAAATGTGGGTTACTCTTATCTTTTACACTCCAAGGTGTATCGACTTTTATGAGATTGCCATAAAAGCGTCCAAGTCTTTCCCATAAAGGTAAGTCACGAATTGCATAGTATCTTTTGCTACTAGGATATGATTTAATCTTAAATCCATGTTTTTTTGCCCATTTGTTCAATATATCAAAATTCTTTTTGCTATGATTGCCTGTGACATTCGAATTATGTGTTTCTTTTTGTACTTTACTAAGCAGTGTTTTTGTATCGTAATAATCAAGATAATTCATTTTGTGATATGCATTTTCTTTATAATCTAACAATTTGTCTGGACTGGAGGCTAATTTTTGAATTAAAGGATCCTGACTAAACACATCACGTTTGGGAATAAGAGAGTAGATTATTATATAAGTTATTGTGGTCACTAAAAAAATGCTAAGTAGTGATCGTAATACACGAAAAAATAGATATTTTTTCAAGCGAAGAATCCTCCTTCAAAGTAATATTATAAAAAAGCACTTAATTTATTATTGTTTTTTCATAAATCTTTATATAAATAATAGAAGTGGCGCAACTTATCATTGCTCCACTTCCATCATTATTAAGTTGAAATAAAAGTAGTGATTATGCAATTACTTTTTTATCTTATCTACTTAATTACTCTCTGATTTAGAAATTTTAGCTCTTTCTTTGTTCCAAGCAACTTTTGCTTTATTATATTGAGCAGTTGTAACTGGTTTTGATTGGAGTTTCATAAATTTGTACTTTGAACCACCTAAACCTGTAGTCCCATACGCACCTGAGAATGGAACAACTTTAGTTACAGAAGGAGTTCCGCCATCTGAATAAACAGGAATTTGGATACCACTATCTAATAATGCAGCAGATGCCTTTGCAAACAATTCATTACGTTTATTAACATCACTTGTTTCCGCTTCTGCAGCATCAACTAATGAAGCATACTTATCTAATCCAACCTCTTTTGCAACCGTTGCAGATTCTGCATCTCCAGCTGTCAAACCAATTGTGGATAACATTGAACCTGATTCTGGGTTATAGATATCAAGATAAGTCGATGGATCTTCATAATCTGGGCCCCAGCCTGATGCATTACTAATATCAAAGTCAGATTGTGCCCCTGTTGTAGCTTCATACGTTCCTGCCAAATATTTATCTTGAGAAAGTAATTGGATATCAATTTGAACATTGTCCTTGCCAAGTACACTTTCAATTGATTTCTTGAATGATTTGGCTTGGTCGATTCCAGTCTGATCTTTTTCACTTTCAGGTATATCTAACTTAATTGGAAGAGAAACACCTTCAGCTTCTAATGCTTTTTTAGCTTCTGCCATTAATGCTTTAGCTTTTGAAGGATTATATGTTCCATCTTGACCATCAGCTAAGTTTACTTTTGATAAAGGACTTGAAATTGCTGTCAAGTCTTTTTCTACAGCAACATTGTAATCTTTACCATCAACTGTTGCAAAGGTAGGTGGTATTAACTCATTACGTAATGACTTAGTAGCCCCAGCTTCACCAACATTTTGTGCATTGTAATCAGTCTTATTAAATGCAAATTGAACGGCTAATCTAAAGTCCTTATTCAAAATTGCCTTCTTTGTATCATCTTTTTCCTTAGATGTTGTCTTTGAAGTTGCATCGTAGTTCTTACGATTCAAGTTAAATGTAAAGTTGTAAGTTGTTGATCCAGGCATTGACCAAACAATATCTTTCTTATTGTTCTTTTCAACTTCCTTGTAGCCCGCTGAATTAGGATATACACGAGCAGAAGTATTAGTACCACTCTTAAATGCTTTATATAAACTATCAGGGTTTGACATATCGTTATAAGTCAACTTGATATCCTTAATATGAACATTCTTCTTATCCCAATAAGCTTTATTCGCAGTCATTTCAATTACCGATTTCGAAGTAAAGTTCTTTAATATATATCCACCATTATAGAGAATACCATTAGGTTTCATCTTACCAAAGTTGCTTCCTGATTCTTTTAAGAATTTTGCATTAACTGGGAACATAACCCCATATGTTAACTTAGAATTCCAATAAGGTTCCGCTTGATTTAAATTATATTGTAATTTATATTTTCCAATGGCTTTAACTCCGACCTTTGAAAAATCCTTTGTTTTACCATTAACATAATCATTCAAACCGACAATTGAATCCTGTACTACATACAATGTTTCAGACTTAGCTGCAACAGCATGTTTTAAACCAGTTACAAAATCTTGGGCGGTAACAGTTCCATATGTATTGCCTTCACTGTCTACCCACTTGACACCTTTACGAATATTGTAAGTGTAAGTCTTACCTCCGTTGCTTACCTTATATGATGTTGCCAAATCTGGCTTAAGATTGCCATATTTGTCATTTTCCATCAAACCATCGACAAAGTTTGCAAAATAATCACTGTTTGTTTGTCGCGAAGATACAGTGTAATCAAGCGTAGTTGGATCAGTTGTATAAACATAATTATAAGTGCTGGTGTTCGCCTTTCCATCGCTCGCTGAACTGCTTTTACTACCACATGCCGCTAGTACTAGCCCACAGGTTAAGATAGTTAAAGCTAAACCTACTCGTTTTAACTTCATATTCTATTGCCTCCCCAAAACATTAATAATTCTTAAAAAGAACTAAGGAGAATTATAATAAGATTAAATTAAAATGTCAAATCGGAATTTTAATTTCTGCAAGTTCCTTCTTAATTTTACTTTATTTAAACTCGTTTGCCTTTTCTATTTGTAAGTAATTTTTTGATTTTTTGTTTTAAAACAAAAAAAAACAAATAATACTGCATAAATTACCTCTTAATTCAATTCATTAGCTACCTTAAAAATAATGGCATATTGCGGTTAAAATTATTTTTTTTGCAAGTATCTTAAAGAAATCATACTAATTATAACTAATAAAGCTGGTATCAAAATTGTTCTCATTCCCAAAAAAATACTAAACACTCCAATTAATGCTGCTCCAAATGCAAAACTCACCATGATAATGAAAGTGTCTCTAGCCTTCTTTAGATTTTCTATATTTCTGAATTTTAGACTATCATATAAATTTTCCATCAATGTCCTTAAATTACCAGTCATCATCAGCGGTGTGAAAGCCTTCCCTTTCAAGACCCTAAATTCTTGTAATTCTGCTGCTGCTGCAATTGATAATAATATGCTAGATACATAATTAGGTACTACATTGCTAATCAAAGACACAGCAACTAATAATATAAATTCAAAAAATAAAATAATATATCGTCGTAAATTAGCCTGTTCTTCTTTATATTTATGTTGTATTTCTCTTACTACGACTGTGCCTACCGAAAAAGCAATAATAGAGCTTATATATCTAATTGCTTGCTTGAATTGTAGGTGTCCCAATTGAATTCCTAACAAAGTTAAATTACCAGTCTGTAGTCCTGCAAAAACTTCTCCATGAAAAATATATGAATATGCGTCAATTCCTCCTGCTATCATGGTCAAAATTGCTGCAAAATAAATGCTTTCATGTATTCGATGGTTTTTCATCTATTCTCTCCTAAATTATAAATTTTATTTATACATTATATTATAATTTTTACTATTAGCACAATATCTAATTTTTTCAAACAAAAATTGATAATAGTTGAAAACTACTCATCATATCTCAATTAAAATATTATTATAATCTTGTTTATTAATGAATATTATTATTAATTAGAGTATAATGTTTCTAATTTAATGTAAGGGGAATTATACTCATGAAAATTCTTTGGAAAAATCAAATAGTTGAACGAGATACCGTAAAAATTGACATTGAAGACCGTGCCTATCAATATGGCGATGGTCTATATGAAGCTATTCGGATTTATCATTCTGAAATGTTTATGTTTGATGAACATTTTGATCGTCTCGCGCGCTGTGCTAAAGAAATCCGGTTAGAACTTCCTTTTTCTCGTAATGAACTAAAGGAAAATCTTGAAAAACTTATTGCGCTTGAAAAAATAACTGAAGGTGAAGCTTATCTTCAAGTTTCTCGTGGCATTAAATCCCCACGTAACCACTTGATTCCTCTTCCAGGAACTGTTGAAGCAATATTGACAGCCAATGTTATCCCTATAAAACGAGATATCGAAAGTCAAGAAAAGGGACATACAGCTTGTATTGTTGAAGATCAAAGGTGGTTACACTGTAACATCAAATCTTTGAGCCTTCTCGGTAATGTACTTTCATTAAATGAAGCAGTTGAGCAAGGATATGATGATGCCTTACTCGTACGGAATGGCTTTTTTACCGAAGCCTCTGCATCAAACTTATGGTTTGTAATCGATGGCAAATTATATACGCATGAAGATGGAAATCTTGTATTACCTGGAATCACTAAGATGAAGCTTCGTGAAATTGCAAGAGAATTGGATATACAGATTATTGAAAAAGCTGTTCCAGTTACAAAACTTGATCAAATTGAAGAATGCTTTGCTTCTAATTCGATTCATGAGGTTACTCCAATTGTCTCAATTAACGAAATTCCTGTTAAAGACGGTAAACGTGGCCCAATTACAAAACTTCTTTTAGAGAAATATATTGAAGCTACTATCTAACTGTAAACAAGATAACCGACAATTAAAGTGCAACATATTATCAATGAATACAAAAAACTAGGCCAAAAATTAAATTTGACCTAGTCTTTTTTTCGGATAATTATGTTACAAAAATAAAAACTATCCACCTAGCTAAAGTTTAAGCAAGAATTACCACTTCTCAATCATAAAATTAAATTCTTCTTTGTTTTTTCCTGTATCGTTAGCTTCAGCTTGACTAACTAGCTCATACATATCAGAAAACAACTTTTTTTGAGCACCATATGATAATTTAGGCGTGCTGAATATTCCTCCAGAACGAATTAAGTAGTTAGGATCTTCTTGAAACTTAGTCATTTCATTTGTCGCAGTATCCAAAAACATTTGCATTCGATACAAAAACATCTTTACAAATTCTTCTTTGTGGGATGCAACCCATTGTGATGACATACTAATTCCATCCAATTGTGAATTATTATAGTCTGCTGAAATTTCACTATGATCATTCAGTTTATAACTTGAATAATAATACTCCTGTAAATTTTTAATTTGTTCTGTCCTCACGACTTCAAGTAAATCAAGTTCAACCAATTTTTTTACTGGATAATATAGCTGACTAGTTACAATGCCTGTTTTTTCAGAAATTCCTTTAATATTGCACCCTTTTTTTATATTAGTAGCCTTAATAATTTTAATATTTTTTTCATCCGCGAAAACCTTTGCTAACTGTGAAAAAGTATTTGAACTCATTATAATCACCTCACACTTAATAATAAACTATTGACAAAATCTTACCAAGCATTTATATTTTTGTTAATCGTTAAAATTAATTTTAACGTAAAATAAATATTATTTGATAGAGGGTATTTATTAATGCAGAAAAAATATGTCACTTTAATTACAAACAAAGAATCAAATATTCAAATTATGAAAGATATCATTAGTAATCTTGTTAGTTCACTAACCGGAAACATGTTTTCATTTTCTCTTGGTTTGATGCTTTTAAATACAACCCATTCTCCTTTAAGCTTTGGGCTAGAGATGATTGTCATGCCACTTACTAATTTATTGTTTGTTGTACCTATTGGTAATTTAGTTGACTCATTCAATCGGAAGAAAATTATCCTAATTAGCTTAATTGTACGAATTTTTGCCTTAATAACTTTATTTTCAACAATCAATTCTTTTAAAAATAATTACCTCTTTATCCCAATCACGCTTTTTGTAGTAGTTAATACAATGTGTAGTAGTATCAATTCAACCGCATATTCGGCTGCTGTTCACGAACTAGTAAATGAAAATCATATTCAAAAACTCAGTTCGTTCACCCAAGCAGCTAATTCTCTTTCAGCAATTATCGCTCCACCCCTTGGAATGGGAGTATATGCATTACTAGGTTTTAAGACAATGATTTCCCTCGAGGTTTTTGCCACTACTTTTTCTTTAGTGATTGTACTAACTATGCATTTTCATCAAGTCTCTTCACAAAAAGTTAAAAATAGTACTATTATCACAGCAAAGTCAAACGTTTCTATGCAGTTTAAGAAATTTTTACTTGGATTCGAATATATACGCAAACAAAAAATAATAATGGAAACGATTATTATTGGGACTTTTGTCAATTTCTTCTTTACATCTTTAACAATTGGTATGCCCTATATCATAATAAATGAACTTCATTTAAGAAATGGCCCCGTTAGCTTTCTTGAAAGTGGTAATTCACTTGGGATGTTACTTGGTAGCTTAGTAATTAGCATTATTCCAGATAATATTTCATTAAAAACTAAATTATTCGGTTCTTTAATTCCAAGCTTACTATCTTTCATTGGCTTAGGAATATCGTTTATTCTGCTTAAAAACTACCTTATGATTAGTATAGTAGGTACTATATTAATGTTTTGTATTGGTTTTTCATTAATCTTATTAAATATCGCTACTCAAGTCTACCTACAAAAAAATGTTCCCACGGCATTGTTGGGGCGCGTAATGTCCTCAATTATGACAATCAATACTTCAATTATGCCAATTGGAACATTAGTTTTTAGTCTGCTTTTCGATAAAATCAATAACGGCGCACTCTTGCTAATAATCAATGGAATAATAATGATAGTCTATAGCCTTTGGCGACTTTTTAAAATCAAAGGAGCTAATTTGGACAATCTTTGATTATGCCGTCAATATATTCTCAATTTGTTGAATCATTGACCTACCTTGTGCATCAGATATTCCCTTATTCAGCATCAAAATCATACTATTATGTTTAACATTGTCTGCATAGTAAAAGTCAAAATATCCATTATCAACTCCATCTGCTCTTTGTCCAGTTGGAGAATAGTAATATCCACCCGAATATGCTTCTAATCGATTTCTAGTTAACTGATTTAATGCCGCACTTGAAAGTAGTCTGTTGTTTTGTAGAGCACTCACAAATTTAAAATATTCAATAGGTGTTGTATAGAGATTACCACAACCAAGTTCGCTAGATACCAATTCATAAGACATAGCGTGTAAAACTCCATTACTTCCATAATTATAAGTCTTTGCAGCATTATTAATTATGCTATTATCTAATTCAGAGGTTTTTTTTAATTTTAATGGAGCTATTATGTTCTCATTAAGTATTTCAGCATATGATTTCCCTGTTACTTTGGTAATTATTCCCGCTAGTAGCGTATAGTTAGCATTTGAATAGTTCCAATACATTTTACCAGTTGACTTTAAATGATGAATAGTCCATTCAACCGCACTCGCATCACTTGTTAACATTACCTTGGGTGCGGTTTCACCCATTTGGATTCCTGAAGTATGATCTAGAAGTTCACGAATTGTTATTTTTGTTGAATATTTGATTTCAGGGTAAAACTGACTAAGTTTTGTGGTCATAGATATTTTTTTTTCATCAATTAGCATCTGAATTAATGTTGCAGTGTATCCCTTTTGCAATGAAGCTAACATATAATCTGTTGTAGCCGAATTCTTTTCTCTCTTTGTATAATTTGCATAACCTGCAGATATGCTCTTTGGCCCTTTTAAATGACCACTTTGATATACCAGCGTTCCCCATACTTTGTCCTTCTTAAAAATGTCGCTTAGCTGTTCTTGTTTACCAATTTCTTTCTTTTCAATTATATTTCTTATGATATTTTTTTCGCTAATTTTACTTGGCTTTAAAAATAAAAATCCCATGCCTATTATGAAAGCAACAAATGTTATCAAAAAAAATTTATTTTTTTTCATCTTTGCTCTTCCTCTTTTTCTTCAGTAAATTGAATAAAGATTTTACAATATATCCAAACCACATAAATAAACTAATTACAATAAATGAATTCTCAATAAAATTTTCTTTTATCTTCAAAACTACTTTATTGGTCCCCTTACTTACAAAAAATTTCATCGTACCTCGCCTTGAGGTATTAATCACTTCTTTTTTATTATTCACACTTAACTGATAATTGATTCCTCTATAATAAATAATCGGTATATCTACAGTTTGTTTTTTTTCACTATTTAAATAAAAAGTCAATTTATTATTTTCAAATTTAGTATTCGTTAATTTATTTTGTGTTTGATCTTCAAAATAAATTACTCTTCTTTGAATTGATACTTTATGCGCAAATGCACTTTTAGTGTAATAATCAGTATTATCAGAGGAGTTTCTAAATTTTCCAAAATACTTTGAAAATGCTGCACTTGTAATTGAGTAATTTTTGCTATTTTCTTGCTGGTATGAATTTGTTATTAATTGATCACTTTGACTTTTCTGATAAAAAGTATAAAATTCTGCACTTAGACTAGGAAGTGATAACATAATTAAAATGCCGTATATGTATCTGTTTTTAATTTTTTTCTGTAGGACTTCTTTTGCGATTTCATCTACAAGCCACGAACCAACAACTGCCATAAAAAAGCCCGAAACACCTAATAATCTCCAAGGAAATTGAATAATAGCTATTGGTGTCTTTTGTAAAAGATACCATGGAAATAATGAAGTTGTTAATAATGCAGTAATACACATAAACAAAAAAGAATATTTATATACTATCGGCATTTTTCGCAATTTTAAAAACCCACCAATAACAATGATTATTAGTATTACACCTAAACTTCTATTGAGTTGGTTATTTGCACTTTCGCTTATAAAAGTTCCTAAACTTGCTAATTCACCGCCAGGACTAACCATTAAATTATACCTTGTTGGAAAATGAATATGGTTTCTTAAAGTTAATAAAACAAGTGGGTAAATAGTAAAAAGAATCTGTAACGAAAATAATCCAATCCCTTTTGCAATATTAAACGATGTTTCAAGCAAAAAATTTTTTCTTGCAATGGCAATAATAAGCATCACAATTGCCACTGCAACTAAGAAAAGTGTTGCTAAAATATGAGAATAAGCAACTAAACTTAATCCGACTACTGCCCAATTATAATTTTTTCCATCTTCAAAAAAAATATTAAAAAACCCGTAGATAGCAATCGGATAAAAAATTAATGCTAACCATTCGCCTAGATCAAAGCGAATAAATAAATCTGTTAAATGATATATTGACAAATTATAAATCAGCGCAAAACTTGCACTTTGCAATATATTCTTACTAAATTTGAACATTGCTAAATAAGCTGTCAAGAATCCTATATAGGTAAAAAAGACTAGCCCAGCATATAATGCAAAAACCGGATTAAAAAAGATAAATCGAAAAAAAACAAATGGTAACAACGTAACCATCGGATAAAAGGATTGAACCATATCACCAACATTTTTAAAGTCTTTAAAACTTGGCATCATTAAAATTGAGTTATTATTCATAATTGCTTGGTATAAACCATTAATTCGATCTACATGAAACTTTAAATCATCCGCATCATAAAGGATTCCTCTATGCGAAAAAATATAGATACTCAAAATTGATAATACAAAAAAGAATAGCTGCAAACCTAACCAAGGATATCTTTTTTCTAATCTTCCTAGCAAAATAGTAGCCCCTCTCAACAACTTTTAGCAATTCAATTTTATCATTTACCACTTCAAAAATTTTGTTTTCAAACTAAAATTAATTGATTTTTAGACTAATCTACCTTTTTTTAAGAATTTTACTTCAAAAAAAAAGCCCTTTTTCAGGCTTGTCAACTACTCTACAATTTTAAAATATAATTATTCGTGTTATCAGGTTTCTGGAAACCAAATATTAATCTCTTTCTTAGCAGAGATTTCTTTATCAGAACTATGAACGATATTCCTAAGATTCCCATCTTCCCACTCACATCCAAAATCTCCTCGAATAGTCCCAGGTGCTGCCAATGTTGGATTTGTTTTTCCTGCCATATTGTGAAATGCTTCAATAATATTAATCCCACTCGCAACAATCGCAACAATTGGTCCTTCTTTCATGTATGATTCGATTTCACTAAAATACGGTTTGTCTACTTTGTCTATGTAATGTTGTTTCAACTGTTCATCAGTTGCTAACGTCACTTTTAATTTTTCAATTTTATAACCTTTGCGTTCAATTCTCGTGATAATTTCACCTATATGACCTGCAGAAACTCCATCGGGCTTAATAAGAATCAAAGTTCTTTCCATTGCCATTTTCATTCCTCCAAACAATCTTGTGGTAATTCATTATTCTAATTTTTACGCGTAAAATTTAAAAATGCAAGCCTTTACCATACTAAATCAAATAGTACACTATATTGTTTTGCGAACAAGTGTCACCAATTGTTCAACAATATCAGAATTAACCTCTTCAAAATCATTTTTATGCACACCCTCATGATAACCATAAGATACCTGTAATCCACTTGTTGTTGGATCTGTCTTAAAAGCCTTGCAACTTGCATGTAACTGTGTAACACCTGTGAATGCTATTAATTCTTGTACATTCTCAACTTTAATCCCACTACCAGCTAAAATTTCAATTTTTGTGCCATAGTTTGACTGCAACTTCTTAATTAACTGCTTCCCATCTACTGCATTTTCTTGCTGTCCACTAGTTAAAACACGTGTAATCTTATATTTTATTAGTTGTTCTATTGCAGTAGTTGTATCAATTGTGCAATCGAAAGCACGATGAAAAACAGACTCTTTACGATACTTTCTTATAAGTTCTCCCATTTTAATAAGCTGGTTTAGATTAATTGAATAGTCTAAATTCAAACAGCCAAATGCAATCCCATCGGCACCACTGACAAGTAACTCTTCGGCTTCACATAACATTTGTTTAAATTCCACTTGATTATAATAAAACCCTGCTGGCCGTGGTCTAACCATACAAATCACTTTTAAATCTGTATTTTTTTTGATTAATCTAAGGCTAGAAACACTTGGTGTCAATCCACCCAAATATAGAGCACTATTTAATTCAATTCTTTTTGCGCCCCCGACATATGCATTAAGTGCATCTTGATAACTTCCACAACAAACTTCGAAAATTTCTTCCAACTCCTTTTGACTTTTTACAATTAAAATCTTTTTGAAAAGAAAAAACTATCGATATCAATAAACTCAAAGTTTTGAAAACTACTCACTAAACATTAAAAAATTATACGTAACAACTTTTTGTTTTACTCAATTGCAAAAAATATTAATTGTTGGGTGCCCAATGGTTAATTGGACCAAATTTATGCCCAACAGAAATTTCACTCCCTATAGCCATGTTGACATAGTCCTTTGCAGTTCGAATTGCTTCTTCAATCCCTTTTTCCTTGCCTATTTCAGCTGCAATACACGCTGACAAAGAATCTCCGGTTCCATTAATATGGGTTGTGTGATGATAGGGCGCACTTAACCAAAAACTCTTTCCAGACTCTAAAAGGACAAAGTCACAAACTTTTTTTTGTGTCTCATCTTGATGATAACCCTTCGCTACAACATTTTTTGCACCCATATCTTGAAGTTTATGTGCTGCAACTTCTAAGTCATCATCATTTTTAATCTTCATTC
The DNA here is from genome assembly GCF_001436735.1 of Liquorilactobacillus cacaonum DSM 21116. Taxonomy (GTDB): domain Bacteria; phylum Bacillota; class Bacilli; order Lactobacillales; family Lactobacillaceae; genus Liquorilactobacillus; species Liquorilactobacillus cacaonum. The sequence goes on along the minus strand of NZ_AYZE01000014.1, from coordinate 77,884 downwards.
CCGTCAATTTTTCTGATTCATAAAAGTTAGGAGTAATCACAGTTGCTATGGGTACCAATAATCTTCGTAAAGTTTCAAATGCACTCTCTTCTAATAACATATTCCCATGCTTTGTCATGATAACAGGATCTACAATCAAAGGTCCAAAATCATATTTTTGATAATTCTCAACTACATTTTTTATTAGTGCCGAATCTGCCAACATTCCAGTTTTAGTTGCTTTAACTTTAAAATCCTCAGCAATATCTGCAAATTCCTGATTAATAAAATCTTGTGGTAAAGAAACACTTGCATGGATTCCATAAGAATTTCCTGCCACACATGCGGTCATTACAGATATACCGTATACCTTTCGTGTGAAAAAAGTATGCAAGTCTGCTTGCATCCCTGCGCTACCATCGCTATCTGAACCCGCGATAGTCATTACCTGTGGATATTCATTTACCATAAAAATCATCTCTTCCAAAAAAATTATCCAATATGTGGTTGTCCACTTGAAGCACTAGTTCCTCCATCAACAGTTAATATAGTTCCTGTAATGTATGTGGCATCCCCTGACGACAAAAATAAAACCGCAGGAGCTACATCTTCAGGTCTACCCGGCCTACCTAAAGCAATTCGATTTATAAAAGGTTGCAATTCCTTTTCAGTATTCCCTATTCCTAATGTCATTTCAGTTTTGGTAAATGCAGGAGCTACCGCATTTACCCGGATACCATCTGTTCCCCAATCAAGCGCAATTGAGCGTACAAATCCGTTTATTGCATGTTTAGTAGCATTGTAAGCTGATTGTCCCCAATCTCCAAAGCTTCCTGAAACTGACGAAGTTGCGACCAGATTTCCCTTTGATTTGAGTAATTCAGGATAGACTGCCTGTGCAAGATAAACAAATGCATCAATATTAATTGATCGAATTTTTTCCCAATCGGAAAGTAACATATCTTGAATTTCACCATTAACTAAGACAGCAGCATTATTTACGACAACATCAATTTTCCCAAAATGTTTGACGGCACTTTCGACAATTTTAACTGAATTTTCTGGGATTGAAATATCCTTAGCAATAATTAAGTAGCGTTCTTTTTCATACCCACTAACAGTCTCTAATAATGCACTCTCTCTTCTGCCAACAATCACAACATTGGCCCCATTATCAAGATAAGCCTTTGTTATCGCACGACCAATTCCACTGCCAGCGCCTGTAATTAAAACCGTTTTTTTGGAAAAATCATATTTGTTTTTCGTCATTTCTAATTACCTCTTTTTATAAAATATTGTTTATTATTACTTTTTCTTATTTTCATTCAATATAGCATAATTCAAAATAACCATACTCAAAAACGCAACAAGATTCATAAAAAAGGTAACCGACAAAAGTTTTCCAGTATAAATTTCTAAAGCCAAACTTATACCTGTTGTAATAAGCGGAACTAATAATAAAAAATATTCGACTTTAGTCATTAACTTTTATCCCTTCTATATCAAAACTCAGTGATTATTTTTTTATCTAACTTCTCAATTAGGGCAACCACTAAATCAACTGTATTTTTGAAATCCTCATAAGCAACTATTGTATGATGTGTATGTTCGTAACGAACTGGTATTCCAATACAAATTGTAGGAACACCTTCATACACTAGTAGTTCACTAGCATTCACGCCACCACCCGTACGCACAGCTCTTGTATAAGGAATTTTATTTTCTTGTGCTGTATCAACAGCTAATTTTTGAAATGCAGGTGTCGCAATAAAAGTTGTATCCATATCGCGTAACATTGGACCCCTTTTCATCCCAGTCTGAATAAGCCACTCTGGAGTGAAAGTATCATCTGCAGGACAACCATCTAAACAAATTGCAATGTCTGGCTTAATATTGCGAACAGTGACCTTAGCACCCCGACAACCTACCTCTTCTTGAGCAGCCAATGCACCAACAACATTCACTCCTAATTTTTCATTTTTTTGTGTAATTTTCTCGATTGCACTTAAAACAACAGCTGTTCCAATACGATTATCAAATGCTTTGCCCATCATAACATCAAGCTTTTCGTTATATTCCCACTTTACATCAGGAACTACCGGACAACCCGTGCCAATTTTTAATAACTCAATTGTCTCTTGCGCCGAAACTGTTCCAAAGTCAATTACTAAGTTAGCAATTTCTATAGGCTGCTTACGTTCTGCAGCTGACATATAATGAGGTGGTTTTGTTGCAATTATTCCAGATATCCACTCACCATTTCGATTCTTTATCTTAACTCGCTCTGCAGTAACATTGGCTGGAACCCACCCTCCAACAGTCACAAAAGATGCCGTTCCATTGGGCTTAATAGCCTGAATCATAAATCCAACTTCATCTAAATGTGCATCTAACATTAAAGTTGGCCGACTATCATCAGCTTGTGGTCGTACGTAAGTATTACACATGGTATCTTTTGATACTGTAGCAAATGGCCTACCATATTCTTGTACAATCTCTGATACATCATGTTCAAACCCAGAAACTCCATAAGCATTTGATAATTTCTCAATAAGATTTAATTCCTGTTTTTTTGTCAAAGAAGACACTCCCCTTAGCTATTTTCAAATCTTTTTGTTAACTTACTTTCACTATAATTGCTTAGTTCATTATAATGTAACCCGTACTGGGAACAAATAATCAATAACTGATCAAAACAATCAGCTAATTCTTCCTTGAGATTATCAATTCTTTCATCACCAGTTAATGGCTTATCACCCGGATGATCTCTCCCATTTAATTCAATTGTTCGAATCGCACGCGAGAGTTCTCCGACTTCTTCATTTAGAAATACTAATCGGTTCATTGGTGAAAAGTGATACCAATTTCTCCCTTTATAAAAATCAACTAACCAGTCTTGATGTTCATTAATTGTCATGTTCCCAACCCCCTAGTGTACCTACTAATTATTATTTAGAATTATGTACTTTACAAATTCAATAAAAATTTACGTGTATTTTACTATAATCAATTTTACATTTGGCTTCAACAAGTTATTTTTAGCCTAACAAATTGGAGGATGAATCAAGTTAATAACTTTTGACTCTCCTCCATTTCTTGCAATATAACATTAAATTAAATCAATCAACTCATATTTCATCTATTGAGCGCAAATGTCTTTTTGAAATTTCTTTAACCTTATTCACTCTTCTAATATATTTTTCTTGGTTCAAAAATTCTGTTTTCATCCATACATCAACTATATCTAATGCAATTGCAGAGCCAATAATTTTCCCACCCAAGCATAAAACATTGCTGTCAGTATGTTGACGAGCAAGTTTTGCGCAAAATGGATCTTGACATACAACTGCATCCACACCTAAAATTCGATTAGCAATCATTGCACTACCATATCCTACTCCATCAATGAAAATACCACGATCAGCATTTTTCTTTGCTACTTCAAGTGAAGCAGGATATACATAATCTGATAAGTCAACAGCATCGCTATTAAATGGGCCTAAGTCATTTACCTCGTGTCCCAAAGAAGTTAAAAATTCACTAATTTCTTTTTTTAAAGCTACACCAGCATGATCACTTGCTAAAACTATTTTCAATATCATCTCTCCTTAAAAATCTAATAATAAGATATAAATTGATTATACAACACAAAAAAAATTATGTTACCTTGATTCTTTATTTTTCATCAGCTCAACTGCAAATTTTTAGAATTGCTAAATGTTTCGACTTGCTTCTACCAAAATATTTTTAAGTTTGCTTGATTTTAAATAGTTAATAGCATCTTCAATTTTAAGCAATACAATCTTATCAACTTCTAGTTCTTGGATGACCAAATTTTTAATATCAAAATCCAATTCTTTGCTAAACCAGATTGTGATCCAGTCCTTGTTAATATTTTGAAAAAAACAGTCTTCCTGACTAAATTTTGTTGTCAAACCCAATTCTTCTTCAAGTTCCCTTTGAATTGCATTAACGGCTGTCTCACCACTAAGCACAGATCCTCCTGCTGATTCTTGCCATTGACCTGGATTATTTAGTTTTGTCATTGACCTTTTTTGTAGTAATACATTCCCATCTTTGTCAAATAAAAAAACACCAACTACTAGATGAAATTCACCATCTTCTAAAACTTCTCTTCTTTTCCTAATACCAATTTTTCTAAGGGCTTTATCATATATATCCCAATTTTCGTCAAAATTATCACTATATATATTCTCATTCATTTTATTTTCCCCTTTCTCCATCAAACCCAATACTTTTTTTTAATGACATTATCAATGGTAATAAAATTAAATGCGCACTAAAAATCATAATAAACAGTATATTATAACTATACTGTGAAATTATATATCCACCCATTAACGGGCCCAGCGACCTTCCTAGCGATCCAGCAGTACTACTTACCGATTGAATTGATGCACGATTTGAATCATTGGCATATCTATTTAGAAGTGCTGGTAATGTCGTTAATGCGAGAATGTCACCTATTGAAAGAGCTGTTATACCCAAAATAAAGCGCCAATAAGTTGTCGCATTTAAAATCAGCAAATATGACAATGCAAACATCAAGACACCTAAAATAACCCGTTTTTTTTCGCTTTTGAAACTTGACTTAAATAACGGACGCATAAGCGGTTGAAAAATTATAATCTCCAATGTCGAAATTGTGAACAAAAAACTATATTTTTGCACAGATATACCCTTACTTAACATTAGTACTGATATATTGCTATTCCACTGCTCATATCCAATCCAAACAATAATAACTGTCAGACAAATTATGCCAAGACTAACTAATGATTTTTCATCTCTTCCGATTTTTCCGATGGAATCCTTTTTTGTCTTACGTTTTTGTTCAATCGGCTTAAAATAAAAAATAATCATGATTATCGTAATAATAAATAGGAACATAGAGCTTAAAAAAACTGCCCTAATCCCAATTGAAAATAAAATTCCAGATAAAAAAGTTGAAACTCCCATTCCTACATTTGCTAGCCAATAAGCATTTGTAAAAATAGCGTTATCCTTTTTTTGTAAATATGCAATATAACCATTAACAGCTGAATTCAAAATTCCTAATCCCAATCCATAAAAAACTACAATAAAAGCATATAGTGGCCATATTGGATACAACGCAATTATTGCCAAAGAACCTATTACAATAATCCCACCTAGATAATGAGTCCCCTTTACTCTCCATCGATCTAATAAAAAGCCACCCAAAAGATTTCCTAGCACCATTGCAATTGAAAAACCCATCAAAACATACCCTGCAACCACCAAGCTTTGTTTTAACTTTTCATGAATAAAAAGTGTTGTAATCGGCATAATTAATCCAATTCCCATATTAACAAACATACTCGCAAGTAAAACGACCCTATTTTTCAAAAAATCACACCAACCTAAATAATTATTTTAATTTAAACTTCACGTTAACGTTATTACTGACAAAAAATTAATTTAATATATCCTAATTCATATAAATAAAACAGTGTAAAAATCATATTTATTTCCTATAGTAATTCAAATTTATTCATATTTTATTCACTTAATTCATCTATGCTTTTTGTAAGCATTAACGCATATGAAAGTGGGATGGACACATTGAAAAGAAGAAAGAAAAGAAGAAAATTAAAACTAGGAAAAGTACTTCTTATTCTAATAATCTCAATCATTTTGATTATTCTTTTTATCAGACAAAGTCAACAAGATGGACTTGCTAAAAAACCAAGTGGTTCAATAGACAATGTAAACCAGAAAAAAACAACTACTAATTCTAACAATGCAGTAAAACTAGCTGCAGAAAAATATAAAATCAAAAAAAAGTTACAAGCTTATTTAGACAAAGTCACAGCTGACAAAACAGCAAGCGTTAGCTTTTACAATCTTTCTCCTGAAAAAAACAGTAGTGCAGAAAATGCATCAAATTCTACCTTATACACAGAAGGAAACCTCGCAGTTTCAGCAAATGCATCGACGCCAGCCATTTCAGCAAGCACCTACAAGTTGTTTATAACTGCATATTTGTTTAATGAGGCAAAAAATAACAACTTCACATGGAACACATCATCCATAGACGGTTTTTATAATATGATTGTCTATAGTCAAAATGACTTTGCGGAAACTGAACTAGCAACCTATGGTTTATCCAGTATAAATAATTTTATTAAAAGCCAAAATTGGTATTCTCCAGTTTTCACTAACTCAAATGATGCAACAACGACTGCTAAAAGTCTCGAAGAGCTATTGCTACAATTATATCATGGTACAGGTGCGTTTAGTAATTCCACTAATCGAGCAAAATTATTAAGTTTAATGGGCAAACAGGTCTATCGCACAGGAATACCAACCGGAGCTGCAGAAGCAATGAAAGGAACAACTGTTACTGACAAAGTTGGCTTCTTAAACGACGTAAATAATGATGCTGGTATCGTTACCCTACCAAATGGTCAAAGGTATATATTGGTTATAATGACTCACGGTCATAATCAAAGTGGTTTTAGTGGGTTTCCAAGAATTGCCACAATTACAAAAAAAGTTCAATCCATTGTATATGGAAATTGAACTTAAATTACTTCAATTATTATGTATTAGACATGCATCTAATAACATTCTAAAGTTCCCTTTTTTTGAAGTCATTAACACTAAATAATAACTAATTATCCGAAAAACAGATTCACACATGATAATTAAATTAATATAATCAATGAAAAATTAACTGTCTATCGAAAAGATATAATCCGCATTCCTAGAGCCGTAATAGCATTTTTAACAGCTGGTATATACTAACTTGTTAATATTCTTATCTATCGAAATTATTTTTTCAAATACTCCTCTTTAGAAAATTCAGTATCATCATATTTACCATATGAGCCATAAAATTTATTATATCTCTTCTTGATCTTTTTAAATAAATAAATCGTAATTGCCTTAATAAAACAATATATTGGGATTCCAAAAATCACACCAATAATCCCTAACATATCTCCCATTACTAATAAAACTAATAAAACCGTAATAGGATGTAACTGTAAGTTATTTCCCATGATTTTAGGAACAATAAACTGACCATGCAAAAATTGAACTACAAACCAAATAATCACAAAAATAACTGCACTCATGAATGACGACTGAAAAGCAATAATCAATCCCGGTATAAATGCTACAAATGATCCAACATATGGAATAATACTTAAAACACCTGCAATCAAAGCCAGTGTCCCTGCATATTTGAGACCCATTAAAATAAAACATGGCCAGTATAAGATGCCCAATATAGCTGAAACAACAATTTGACCCTTTAAATATCCACCAATCTGTTGATTAACAATTTTAGTGAACTCTGTAAAGTCTCTTCGAAAAATTGGAGGTATAATTTTCTTAGTTGTTTTAAAAAACTTTTCTTTATCTTGCAACAAAAAAAACGCAATTATTGGTCCAGTTACAATTGCTAATAGCAAAGTTGAAATTACAGAGAAAACCCCTCCAAAGCTTTTTGCTCCATTTTGCAAATAATTTTCTGTAAATTTGCTAATTTTTGAACTTGATAAATTAAATGAGTCTTTTAATTGATTTAACTCAGCCTTGTAAGGAAAGTTAGTCGTTAAACTTTCAGTTTTCTTTTCAAATCCTTGTAAAATATTAGGAAATTGTTTTACTAAATCAATTGCCTGATTACGCGCAGCAATAATTAATTCGACTCCTCCAAATACCAACAATGCTAAAATTACAATATAAATTAAGATAATAACCCACGTACGTTTAACATACTTTTCCAAAAATTTGACAAGTGGATTTAATAAATAATATAAAATTAACCCCACAACGACTGGTGGCATAATCGTTGAAAACATTACGACAATTGGTTGGAATATAAATGTTACTTTACTATACATATAAATAATTATTGCTAACAATCCCAAAACGAAAAGTGTAAATATCAGGCTTTTACCCCCTAAAAATCTGATCCATCTATTATTTTCCATTAATATCCTCCCAAGTTATTAATAACATGGTCTTAATTATACTAGGTTAAAAAAAAATAAGTTAGTATTTAACATTATCTCAATTCTTAGTCATTCGATTAGTTATTATATTTTTGAATAATTTTTCATCAACATTTCCACCAGAAATGATTGCAACAATTGATTTTCCCCCAATTTTTTTACCATACTTCCTAATTGCCGCAATTGTTGTACAACTTCCAGGTTCTGCAATTATTTTTTCCTGTAATGCCATAAAAGACACCGCTTCTACAATATCTTCTTCATCAACTGCTATCAAGTCATCTACATATTTAGGTAGCATTTCGTAACTTAATTTCCCAACTCCACCAACAAGAGACTCACAAATCGAGTCTTCAGTAGGATATTCTTTATAAAAAATTCTATCTTCAATAGATTTTATCATTGCAGGACATGCCGCCGTTTGTACACCAATTATTCTAATCCTAGGATTAATACTTTTAGCCGCAACAGCAATGCCAGTAATTAAACTACCACCACCGATCGGAACAACAATCGTATCTAGCTTAGGAAGTTGTTCCAATAGCTCTAATGAAATAGTCCCTTGTCCACTATATATTAAAGGATCGTCATAATATGAATCAATGTAAACAAAATCATGTTCTTTTACATATCGCATTCCTTTAACATGTGCCTCATCATAATTTCTACCCATTTTGATTACATCTCCACCAAATTTCTCAATTTTTTCTATTTTATTTGATGGTGTATTCGTTGGAACAATAATTATAATCTTTTTAATTCCTAGAATCATTCCTGCATATGCTGTTGCAATTCCATGGTTTCCTGAAGAAATTGTAATCACACCTTGTTCTTTTTCTGAAATTGTTAAACTTAGTATCTTATTCAAAGCACCTCGAATTTTAAAACTTCTAACAGGCTGCATTGACTCCAATTTAAAAAAATATTTTTTGCCAGTATTATTTAAAAAAAGCGAATCAACGACTGGTGTTTCCCTCAGATACGGCTTAATTTTATCAAATGCTCTTTGAACATCATATAAATCAAATTTTTCCATCTAATCATATCCCTTCTTAGTCCGGTTGAAAAAACACCTCGAATATTACATTAAAATATTGATAATTTATTTTGCTTTATTGAATTATGCAAAAAAGATTCCAAAAGGTAGGCTAAGAGGCCAACCCTTGGGAATCTAATCTCACTTTATTATGATTCATTTTGAAGAAAATATTCCTAAAACACCAATGCATAATGCAATGATGGTCGATCCAACTGCTACCACGAAAGAAGTTACACCACCAACTGCCACCACTTGGAAGGAAATTCCCCACGAAAGACTAAGTAATAAAACAAACATGATAATTAATGCAATAATTGAAAGCATAATTAAAAAATTTTGAACTACTGACATTTTAGCAAACTCCCTTCTAAAATCATTTTTACTAGTTAAACTCATTATAACAAACTATACCTGATAATTCTTCAATCGATATTTTTTTAACTTCCAATCTTTGTTTTCTTCAATCATTATCCAAATAAAGGTACCCAAACTAATTATAATTCCACTTTCTAATCCTGGAGTTTTATATTTCAATTCGATTTGGTTGACTCCCTTTGCTAATGAAACTCCAATCAAAGAATTTAAAACTTTATGTGTTTTTATTAGATGTCCATTTCGATACGCTTTCCAACCAGAATTATAAGGTATACTAAACACCAGTAACTTTTTTCTACTATCTTCTATTCTAATTTTACTTGTTAACATTATTTTGTCTTTTTGATATTTGAAACTAGGCGTCTTTTCTGTGACATTGTATAACTTATTGAGATTGAGTATTCTAAAATACTTTGTTTTTAAACTTTTTTTACTAAAATACGGCTCATTAATAGTATATCTATGATTTTTTACTACATAACCTATTCTATATATCTTTTTGCCTCCTTTTTCATAATATAAAATCCCACTTGTCGTTGCCTTTATATTCAAAGCTTTTTCTTCTTGATAACTTCTCAAATCTGATACATTTCGAAATAAAGAGTTCTTTCCTCCAATCATCTGATTTGCAAGAAATTCTTGATTTTGCCAAATTGTGTGCCTTCGTGAATTATATCCAATTGCCTTTTCAGAAAACAAAAAAGTGTTCCCTTTAAAGTATTTATTATTAACTACTTTAAGCTTATTATTCTTTCGAATCATTCGATATTTAATTGCAAGCAAAGTGTTGGAAAGTTCTGTGCCTCCTTTTGCACTAATTCTTCGTTCATTTTTACTATAATATCCTAACGAATTTAAAGAACGTCTCACCGCTTTATCTAAAGTTGAGGCATAAGAACTCACCCCGTTAAAATTAAAAAGTAGTCCATCATTATATCCATTATATTTATGTGTATACGCACTTGTTAATAAATTTCCGTCTTCAGTAATTCTTTCAAAAATTCCTCGGTCTTTTTCGTTAATTCTTCGAGTTAATGTTGTAACACTGTCATACACTTTTTCATAATTAGCTTGATTTCCTAACTGCATTTTACTCATTGCACCATAAAAATTAAGTGTAAGTTCAATTAAAGTCAATAATATTAAAATATTTTTGTTTTTTTGTCGTAATGCCCTGTACATCAAAACTGACATTACTATTGTTGTCAATGCTAATAAATGGTGACTTGAGTCAATTGTCCAACTAACTACAAAAAGCGGCAAAAAAATGATTTCTGTCCTATATAACAATTTTTTTTCAGTTTCCTCAAAACCGGATTTCCATTTTTTGGCGGCAATCATAATACATACGAATGAAAAAAAGAATGAATTTCTATATGGAAATCCAGCAGGCCTATTCATCATATGCCAAATTGTATTAAATGGTAAAAACCACATCGACAAAAAGAGAATTACAAGTAGCATCGTATCCGCTCTTCGGCATCTTTCACAAATTCTTTTATCTCTCAAATAAAGTATTACCAGAAAAATTACTAAGCTACCTACAAAAATTGTTGGTCCATGTACCAACCGTTGATTAAAATTATTACTAGCAATTCCTAGTTGATTGAAAAATGATAACCCAAATTGTGGGAGTGGTATAAACCAATACCATTTAATTGCCGTTTTCGCGGTCTCTTGCATCCCAACAAACGTTGGAAATAACAAAAATGACATTAAAAGTGTAACTTGCAATAATGTCTTAATATAATTGATTATTCTAATCCTATAGTTTCGCCAATAATTTTTATATAGATCCACAACAAAATAACAACAACTAAACAAAACCGTCATGTATCCCAAATAATAGTTTGAAACAATTGTCATTACTAAAGAAAAAATTAGTAACTTTCTTTTTCCTTCATCAAAAAATCTAGTCATCCCAACAACAACTAATGGTAACCATATCATCGCATCTAACCACATAATATTATAAAAATTCATTGCAACAAACCCACTAAGCGAGTAAACCGTTGAAAACAGCCATGATTGTGCAAATACATTATTAGTTTTTCTAAGACAGTAATCAAATGTTACTGACATTAACCCTATCTTAAAAAAAATCAAAATACTAATCATGGTTGGTATATATTTGGCTTTAGAAAAAAGAAGAATCGAATTTAGTGGGCTTAACAAATAATAAGAAACCAGTGGTGCTGAATTATCTCCTAAACCAAGAGAGGTCCAATAAAAGTTCAAATGTCCATGCAATAATTGATCTCTAAGTGACGTTAAAAATGGAATATATTGTGTACCTAAATCACTCACCAATAAATTTCTATTACCAAAAGGACTAATCTTATAACTAACCCAAATAATACTCAATATAACTATTGGAACAAAAAAAGATTTTAGATAGTTCTTATATGAATTTAATATATTAGTCATTAGCAAACTTTCCCTACTTTTTATTAGAACCAATAGTACATTTCAATTGTTTTATTTTAATAAAAAATTTGTAAAGATTTTGGAAAATTAATTATGCAACCTATAAAATTTGATTACTAACATTTCACATTTCAACTTCAATTCATTAACTAGTCTCTTTTGTACAAAGACAACAGTTCACCTAATATTGTCTTGACTTACTAAATTAGGAGTTGAATCAACATATAAATTGATTCAACTCCCAACTTGTTTTCCCTAAATAGGCAATCTAATTAAACAGATATTAAGATATTACAATTAAAAAGCTCTAATGTACTTGCCCCGTATAAGTTCCCGCGTGAACATGTCTAAAATCAAATGTGCTTAATTCTGACATCTTAATGACCCGTGTTACACCGTATGCTAGCATCAAATTCAAGTTATCAATGTCATCGTCAGGAACAACCATGACTGACTGTTTTCCAATTCCTTTGGCATAGCCCAACTCAAACGCCCCACCATCATCAGGAAAACTAGGTAAATAAAGCATCAAACATAAATCGGAGCCAATAATTCCTTCGATGTCTGAGTTAAACGTACGTGCTTGCCATTCAACGTCATGTAATAATTCTGGATGATCAGCAACATCAAGCCCTTTATATTGAAAATCAAGTGGGAAATGAGAATATTTTCTTGAAATACTAGGATTTGCTTCAATCGCGGCCAAACCATTCTTTAAGTGTTCACGTTGTGCTTCATTAAACCATGAACATCCAATATAAACCCTCATAGGCGGCACTGGAAAATCAGTGACATCTTCACCCATTGCAAATGCATTATTGAACTGTGTCATCTAAAAACTCCTCATAATAATGTATATTTAAATTATATTAAATTTATTCTATCATACTTTATCAAACAATAAAGAACACAATCCTTTTTTATTAGCCGTTTATTTCCATATCGGTCTCGTTGCTATTAATTTCCTTTGTTCTAAGCAAAAATATTGCACCAAGTATAAATAAAACAACTAAACTGGCTATGCCAAGTTGGGAGTGTCCCGTTAATTGTGTTGTAATTGAAAATAACAATGGACCTATTACAGCTGAAAACTTTCCAAAAATATTATAGAAACCAAAAAATTCGTTTGCTTGATTTTTAGGTATTATTCTAGCAAAATATGAGCGGCTCAAAGCCTGGATTCCGCCTTGTGATGAACCTACTAAAATCCCTAAAATCCAAAAATCTAATACTGTTTTCATAAAAATTGCATAAATACAAATCATCGTATAAACAAAAATTGCAAATAATAATACTTTTTTTGTACCAAACTTCCGTGCCATTTTTCCATAAACTATCGTACAAGGGAATGCTACAACATTCAATACAAGGAGTATCAATAATAAACTGTTTGTACTTACACCCATGTCTACTCCAAAAGCTGTTGACATCGTAATGATTGTATCTACACCATCGATAAAAAAGAAATAGGCAATCATAAAAATTACAACTTGCTTGTAATGTCTTATCTTTTTCATTGTCTTAAAAATTCTATGAATGCTCTCTTTGACTGGATTAGGCACTGGCTGAACTCCAAAATTTTGATGTACATTTTTCAAAAAAGGGAGCGAAAATATAATCCACCAAACGGCTGTGAGTGAAAAAGAAATTCTAATTGCCGTTGTTGAGCTAACCAAATTAAACCCGGAAGTAACTATGAGAATCATGACCACTATAAATAAACTAGCACTACCAATATAACCTATTCCAAATCCATAGGACGAAACCATATCGTTACGGTTATTCTGAGTAATATCTGTTATGAATGCATCGTAAAATAAATTAGCAGCTTGATAACCAAAATGAGACAAAGTATATATAACTAGTAGCCATTGCCACTGTGACGTAGGAACAAAAGTCAATCCCACCGTCATAACCGCACCAATTAGGAACGACCAAGTAAAATATTTCTTCTTGTTGCCCATATAATCTCCCATTGTTCCAAATATTGGAGCTAATATAGAAATTATTAACGTTGAAAAAGAACTAACATACCCCCAGTAAGCAGTTGTATCTTGTTCAGATATCCCTGCATTACCAGCTACATACTTAAAATAAACGGGTAAAACAGCTGTCACAATAATTAAGGAATAAGCGGAATTAGCACAGTCATAAAGCATCCAACTCTTCTCTTCTTTTGTAAATCGCAATAATATCATCCTCTCTTATATCTAATTTAATTCTACAGATATATTTAGACAGATTTGTTTTAAAGAGGTAAACAATTTGTCATTTTTGCGTAAAGACTTTTATCACAGTTCGTCTTTTTAATTTAAAAAAAGGTTATGCACATTGAGTTATTGATGAGCTAACGTTATAATTAATAAAGCAATCTTAGCCAACGGAGAAATCAATTATGAATAAAAAAATATCCATTATAGTACCTTGTTTTAATGAACAAGAGTCAATTCCATTATTTTATGCAGCAGTTAACAAGCTTACTTCGAAATTACGCGATTATACATTAGACTTTGTTTTTATTGATGATGGCTCTCGAGATAATACCCTCATAGAACTACAAACTTTAAATCGCAAGAATCCTGAAAATGTTCACTTTGTCTCATTTTCAAGAAATTTTGGTAAAGAAGCTGCCTTATATGCTGGCCTCCAAACAGCAACTGGAGATTTAGTAGCTGTTATGGACGTAGATTTACAAGATCCACCAGAGCAATTACCATTGATGTTGTCTGGAATTTTAGATGAAGGTTATGACATCGTTGGAACTCGTCGAATAAATAGAAAAGGTGAACCTGCTATTCGATCGTTTTTCTCAATTATTTTTTATAAACTAATGAGTAAAATTTCAGATGTACCAATGATTCAAGGGGTAAGAGACTATCGCTTAATGACTCGCAAAGTTGTTAATTCTATTCTTGGAATGAGTGAATATAATCGTTTTTCAAAAGGTTTATTTAATTGGATTGGTTTTAAAACTAAGTATTTGGAATATGAAAATCGAGATCGAGTTGCTGGCAATACTTCTTGGTCTTTTTGGAAGCTATTTCGCTATTCAATTGAAGGAATTGTTAATTTCTCAGAAGTTCCCTTGCTCATAGCTTCCTTTGTTGGTTTTTTTACTTTTATATTATCTATTTTATTCATGCTTTTTATCATCATTCGTAAATTACTTTACGGAGATAGTGTTGATGGTTGGGCTTCCTTGGTTACTATTATTGTGGGGCTTGGTGGACTCCAGCTACTTTGTTTAGGCATTGTGGGAAAATATATTGGTAATATTTATTTAGAGGTAAAGCACCGTCCCTTATTTATTATCAAAGAAAAAAAATAGATTCGAAGGACTAGATTATGATTAATATTAAAAAGAAGTCAGCTTTCCCATTAGTTTTAGCTTTTTTCGTACCAATTTTTCTCTTATTAATTATGTATTATCATGCACAAATTTTTCCATTTGGTACAAAATCAATTATTATAGGCGATCTTTCTAACCAATACGTTGCACTTATGGCATACTTTCATAATAATTTTTTCAATCCAAGTAGTTTTTTTTATTCATACAAAATTGCTCTTGGTGGAAATTTTTTTCCTGTATTCACTTACTACCTATCTTCACCCGTTAATTTACTTTCACTTTTATTCCCAGTAAAAGATATTATTTCCTTTTTTACCATAAATCTTTTATTCAACAGCGGTTTAATGAGTTTATCTATGTATTTATTTCTCACAAAATCAAGTTGGATTAACAAAAACATAAATATTCTTCAAAAAAATAATTATTTCATAACCATCGCCTTTAGCACTTCTTTTTCATTATCGCTATTTTACATTAACTATGCACATTGTTTCATGTGGTTTGATGCAATTGCTCTCTTACCAATCGTTGTTTTAGGCTTGGATAGACTTTTCTATAAAAATAAAACCAGCTTATACTGGATTAGTTTTACAGTGTTGCTTTTTACAAATTATTATATTGGTTTTATTACTACCATTTTTTTAGCATTATTAACATTATATTTTGCGTCTCTCTCTTATTTTGAATGTACTAAGAATTTGAAAAGAATAGTCTACACAATGTTTAAAATTTTTGTATATACCGGATTATCGCTGATAACATCATTAGTTATTTTTATTCCTAGTTGGATAGCTCAAAAATCAGTTTATCAGGCTCCTATTACATTTAATTTTTCACCTTTATACAAACCAATAGATGTTTTAGCTACTCTATTCCCTAAAGTTGGTATTACTAATGGTCCTATACTTTACTCCAGTATCCTGGTTCTTTTATTTATTCCAGCATATTTCTTTTTAAAAAATATTACTCAGTCTGAAAAAATAATTACTGGTATCTTTATTTTAGGATTGCTAATTTCTACATGGATAAATACTTTTTACATGGTTTGGCATGCTTTTACAATGCCAAATGGATACCCTAGTAGGGAATCTTTTGTTATTGTTTTTTTCTTTGTTGCAATTGCTTTTAGAAGTTTCAAAAAAAATTTTGGTACTGATTTTTCAGCAATAAATAAAGGATTTTGGATATGTATTTTATTATTATTCTTTTTTAATTACTTTACAACTTACCTTTCAAGCCAATTATCACTTGTAATAATATTATTTCTAATTGTATATTTCCTGAATTCTATTTTAATTTTATATAAGAAAAAAGAGAAAAAAATATTTTCTTCAATAATGTTACTTCTAATAATTTGTTTGGAAATAATTTTTACAAACTATCATACTCTTAAGAATCAATCACTTAATTCAACTGAAACTACAAGTTTTTCTAAAATTGTTACATCGACATCCAGCATTTTTTCTAAAATCTCTAAATCAGACAATAATTTTTATCGTAGTGCAACAACATTTCAAATAAATCCTAATGATCCTTTACTTCTTAACTACAATGGAGTACAAAATTATTTATCTCAGCAGCCTACAAATGAAACCAATTTTTTATCAGCTGCCGGATACTTTCAAAAACATTCCTGGATTCGTTGGAGTACTTATAATAATGGTTCCACTTTACCTATGGATAGTTTGCTTGGTATTAAGTACGTTATTAGTAATACCAGTTCTTCGTTTAGCAACTACATTAATAAAACACATAGCATTAGTTCCTTTAATACTACTTCACCAAATTATCTAAATAATATTTCATTCAAAAAAAATAATTTCACTGTTTTCAAAAATACTTCAGCATTCCCTATAGCCTTTAAAACTACCAAGGCTGTTACGGGCTTAAAGTTTAGTTATTCATCCGAGTCAAATCCATTTACCATACAAAATAGAATATTCAAAACTTTATCACCTAATAATAAAAACGTGTTTATAAAACAACTTGTGAGTGAACAACAACAAAAAGATAAAGTTATTCTTAATATTACTTCTTCCAGAACTGGTAATGTTTATCTGTATATACCTTCAAATATGGATAATAATCCGGTAAATAGTATTAATATTTCAGTCAATCATAAATTTGTTACCACAGCATTTGGGAAATATTTATATGGAGAAAATGGGATTATTAGCTTAGGAAATTTCAAAAAAAATTCAAGTATTTCTGTTATAATTTCAGGGAAAAATGTCAATTCTCAGTTTTCGACAACACCTTTTATTTCCATTGAGAATCAGCATGTTTTTGAAAAAATAAGAGATTATTCTGTAAAGAACAGCCATATTAAAAATTTAAAAGTTAACAATACTAATATTATTTTAAACACCACCACATATTCTAAAAAAAATACCATCACTTTAACCGTTCCTTATAGTAAAGGCTGGAGAGCTTCCGTAGATGGAAAAACTACAAAAATCCATAAGTCATTAGGTGATCTGATGTCATTGAACGTAAAAAAAGGTAATCATACGATTAGGCTAAACTATTCAGTTCCTGGCTTGTCACTAAGTTTAATAATTTCAATACTTTCCCTTTTATTTTTATTGATTCTAACATGCATAATAAAATTTTAAAAACCAAAAAATCAAACTTCAAAAGTTAGGAATCTCACATTTGAAGTTTGATTTTTTTCTCAAAACAACTTAACCCTTGATAATTAACTTGTTTTATCTATAAGACAGTCCATGATTTTTATCATAATTCAAAAGATAGCGACTTTATCAATCCATCAAGTTATTAAAAAAATCAACATCTTTTTGATACCCTACAACTAGTAGACTATCTCCCAAAATAAGAGCATCACTTGGTGCAGGTGAAATATCAATTTTTTTCTCATGCCTAATTGCTATAACATTCAAAGCGTATTTCTTTCTGAACTCTAACGATGCCAATGACGCACCAACAAAAGAATTCTTTGTTATTTTTATCTCTGCCACCTTTATATCTGAGGACAAATCAAGATAATCCAACATATTTTTTGATAGAAGATTTTTCCCAATTCGTGTTCCCATATCGCGTTCTGGATGAACAACTTTTGTGGCCCCTAACTTTGTTAAAACTCTTGCATGATATTCATTTTGTGCTTTAGCCGTAACGTACTTAACTCCAAGCTCTTTAACCATCAATGTAACAAGTATACTTGCTTGAATATCTTCACCTATTGCAATCACCACATGATCAAAGTTACGAATACCTATCGCTTTAAGTGTACTTTCATCTTGAGCATCTGCGATAATAGCTTGCGTTGCAACATCCTTAAAAACATTGATTCTTGATTCATCCTTATCAATCACTAAAACCTCAGCTCCAGCATCTATCAAAGTCTGGCAAACACTCGATCCAAACCTTCCTAAACCAATTACTGCAAAAGTTTGCTTAATCATAATTTACTACTATCTCCTTAGACTATTAAAATTTTACTAAAAACACTCTTATATACGATTAAAAATTTTAAACAAAAAAGCCAGATCAATTATTTTGACCTAACTCTTCTCTTAACTTCTAATATCTTGACTTACTTATTATTAATAGTTCATCAAACTTAAAATATCATAATCCTTAATTTTGTTTCGTCCCTTTAGTGCATCAAGCTCAATAATAAAAGCACAGCCTACAACGATACCTCCAAGCTGCTCTACTAAATCAATTGTTGCTCCAATAGTACCACCTGTTGCCAATAAATCATCTGTAACTAATACGCGTTGGCCTGGTTTAACTGCATCTTTATGCATATAGAGTGCAGAAGTTCCATATTCCAATTCATACTTTGCTTCAATAGTTTCACGAGGCAATTTCCCCTTTTTTCTAGCAGGTGCGAAACCCACACCTAATTCATACGCAACCGGACATCCTATAATAAATCCACGGGCTTCGGGTCCGACAATCATTTCAACTTTCTTGTCATGGGCGAATTGGACAATTTGCTCCGTAGCTTGTTTATAAGCATCCCCATCAGCCATTAAAGGTGAAATATCTCTAAATACTATACCTTTTTCTGGATAGTCCGGAATACTTGCAATATACCTCGTTAAATCTAATGCCATCTTTAAACGCTCCTTTAATTAAACTCTCATAAGCTTCAAAATTATTTTTTCAAACTCATCAGTTTTACACATCAATAAAGTTTTTTCCACTTCTAGCAATCGTTGTCTATCACGATAACTCGAAGTATCTTCCAAATTTATTACCTTTGTAGCAGCAAGTCCTGTCATCAATCCATTATCTATTCTAACAAATCCAACTTCAAAAAACACCTTTAAAATAAAAATTAGTAAATCCTTTTTTATTTTTAGGTAGGTAGCCAATCTATTTAAGTCTTTTTTTAAGTTTATATTTTTATGTCCTACTACAAATCGATAAACACATATGAAATCTTGTCTTGTAGGCATTCCAGACTGCAAAACCGATTCGTATGGATATAAAACAGTGGTTAGCTCTTCAAAACTTATTCCATTCAATAAACTACCAAAATCCTCGATAGTATTTGGACAATCGATTATAACCAAGTTTTTCACTTTTTTCTTATGACTCAAATTCTTTAGCCCAACAATTACTTCTAGATCATCATCAAATAAATTAGCAATTTTCTGATAGATGTCTTGGTTGAAAAAGAAAAGAACACCATTTTTTTTTAACAAATTGGTAGTCAATTTGTTTTTTCTTAAATCTATTAATTTAAATTTTGCATTTTTTTCAACAGGTATATAATAATCCTTGATCATTATTTGTGGTTTTAATTGTCCATTCCAAAAATTTGTGGTCAAATTACCAACAAATCGGATATTATGAGCACCATCTACCAACTTCTGTCCATTTTCACCAATAAAAAAAGCAATTGCATCGGCAGCACTTTTTTCCCCTTTTATAGTCATCTTTAAATGGCTTTTGCTTTTCCCCATTAAAAATGGTTTTAATACTTCATAATTTTTAAAGGAAAATATAGGCTTAGGATTGCCAACCCCAAATGGAGCAAGTTGATTAACTTCATTAATTAGGTTTGGGCTCACCATATCAATATCTAAAATCCGGTCAATATACAGTATTTCTTTTTTATGTAGATTCAAATTTTGCTTTCTTGCTTCACTATCCAGTGCCATTTGAAACTTTTCTAGATTATTTACATCGATCGTTAAACCACAGGCCATATGATGCCCACCAAAGCTATCCAATAGTTCCCTATGCGCATCAATTGCATCAAAAAGCTGAAAAGCCTCAATAGATCTTCCGGAACCCTTTAATTTATTTCCTTCTTTTGTAAAGCTCAACACTATAGATGGTCTTCCGGTTTCTTCAACTAAGTGACTTGCTACAATTCCGAGAACTCCTTCATGCCAATCCTTGCCAACAACAAGATTTATTGAGTGCCCCGCAGCAGAAGTAGTTAAAACTTCGCTTGCTTCTTTAGTTATTTTTTCAACAAGCTCTTTTCGCCTATTGTTTAAATCTTCAACCTGGCTTGCAATTTGCTTTGCCCTTGTTTCATCAGTGGTTGTTAGCAATTCAACTCCACTTTGGGCATTTTGAATTCTTCCTAATGAATTTAGTCTTGGTGCGAGAACAAAACCAATTGTTTCTTCATTAACCTCAGATAATTTTACTTTGGCATTATTTAATAATGCAATTAATCCTGGCCGACTTGTTTGCTGAAGTGCCAAAATTCCAAATTTTACTAAAGCTCGATTTTCTCCAAGAATTGGCATTAGATCAGCAATAGTTCCAATTGCAACCAGATCCAGCAACTCTTGTGGAATATCCTCAAGTAACGCTGAGGCTACTTTGAAAGCAACCCCTACTCCAGTTAAGTTTGGGCACAAATATTTTTTTTCAGGGTGTCTTGGATGAACAATTGCAACGGCATTAGGTAACTTTTCTGGGAGTTCATGGTGATCCGTAATTACAACATCTACACCCTGCTTTTTTGCATACTCAACTTCTTCATAACCACTAACACCATTATCTACAGTAACAATTAATTTAGTTCCCTGCTCAATTAAATCACGATAAACATTCATATTGGGCCCATAGCCATCACTAAAGCGATTCGGTATATAATAATCAACGTTAGCACCTAATTCTTCAAGTGTCTCATACATCAAAGCTGTGCTTGTTATGCCATCAGCATCGTAATCACCATAAACCGTAATTTTTTCATCGTTAATTATTGCATCTTGAATTCGCTCTATTGCTTTTTGCATATCATGCATCAAATACGAATCATGAATACTATTTTCAGTTGGCAGTAAAAATTCCCTAATTTCATCAAAATCAGTATGTTGTCTCTTAACCAACAGTTCTGCTAATAGCTTTGAAATCCCCATTTTTTCTTGTATTTCACGTTCCAAATCACTTACCGATGCAGAATCATATTTCCAATCATAACGTGCCTCAAACAAGAAAAATCAACTCCTACTTAATTTCCATTCAAATTATTAGTCCTACTATCATTTATCTTTCGTTGATATTCAGACTTTATTTTAATTAATTTTTCCTGATATTCTTCCTCTAATTTTGCTTTTTTATGTTTTTCATCATCTTTTTGCTTCCTTAATTCTTTTTTTAGACCCATAATCGTCATTGTTGATAATAAAGCAGCAACCAATGCCCCCAAAATTAAAGAAACCACTAGGACTAAAACAAGTGGTAAACTAAATTTACCAAAAATAAAATTCAATTCAACTTCCTGTGTATTTAATAGCGCAAAAATGACAACAACAAGTGCTATTAGAAGCGCCAAAATCATTCTCCATTGATTTTTCACTTGAATCTCCCCCTTTTAAAATTTTATAGCTCATTTCTTGTCAAAAAAATCACCCGCTACATAATCACCTATATGTGGGAACAAGGTATAAAGTTTGTGCGCAATTTCAAATACAAATGGTACTGTTAATTCTCTTTTGTTTGTCCCTATTGTATCGACAACTTTTTTTGCAATTTTTTCTGGTGATTGAACAAAAAAGCGTACTTTATCTAGGTACTCCCCGGTTTTATCTGCAATATTAAAAAATTCTGTATTAACTGGTCCTGGATTTACAGTTAAAACTGAAATTCCCAAAGGCTTTAATTCCAACCTTAGCCCGTTCGAATATCCTAATACAGCAAATTTTGTAGCCGAATATACTGCTGACTTAGGTGTAGCAATTTTCCCGGCTACTGATGCCACATTTATGATTGCACCCCTCTTTCTTGCTGCCATCTTAAGTGCAGTATACTTCGAAAGATACATTAAACCTAACACATTGACTCTAAACATTTTTTCTACAGTTTTCATTTCAAAATCTAAAACATCTTCCATTAATCCAAAGCCAGCATTGTTCACGAGAACATCAATTGGTCCCAAATCATTTTCAACTTCTTCAACAAGCTTCTCAATTTGCTCAGGACTTTCTACGTCTAGTTGTTTAGCAATCGAAATCTTTCCAGACAGTTTTTGACATTTTTTTGTTACCTCTTCAAGTCTATCTAATCTTCTAGCACTTGCTACCACGATTGCACCTTTTTTTGCTAACTCATAAGATATTTGTTCACCCATACCAGATGATGCACCAGTAACTACAACAATGCGATTACGTAAATCTTTAAGCTGCTTATAATTTTTCATACTTTCCCTCCTCTTTGTGAGAAAACAAAACTACATACGTATCGAAATCATTTGCTAAAGCTGTATTTTTAAAAACATTACGCGCGTCTTTTTCAAGTTGTGTTGCTTTTTGTCCTAGATATCTCGCAGAAATATGTGTTAGATAAAGTCTCTTAACCCCAGCATCTCTTGCAACCTTTGCTGCTTGAATATTCGTTGAATGGTGATAATTAACTGCAAGCTGTGCCTCATCTTTTCCGAAAGTACTTTCATGAATAAGAACATCTGCATTTTTGGCAAGCCCCATAATCGATTCGGTTTGCCTCGTGTCTCCTAAGATGGTAACAATACGCCCCTTCTTTTTTTCTCCCAAATAATCCTTGCCATCAATTATACGCCCATCTGCTAATTTGACTTTCTCACCAGCTTTTAGCTTACCATACAAAGGTCCCTCTGGTACCTGATCTTTCTTTAATTTTTCAACCTGAAGCTCTCCTGTATAGTCTTTTTCCACAATACGGTATCCAAAACATTCAATTCGATGATCTAGTCTATCAACATAAACTTTAAAACGTTCTTCATCAAAAAGTAATCCAGTCTTTTCAATTTCAATATATTTTATTTTATAGGTTAGTTTGGATTGTGATATCCGCAAACTCATCTGTACAAAATCTTTAATTCCCTTTGGCCCATAGATATTCAACGTCTCTGCTTGCTGTGCTCCCTGAAAAGAACGACTGCTTAAAAAACCAGGAAGTCCAAAAAGGTGATCACCATGGAGATGCGTTATAAAAATTCTAGTTATTTTTCTTGGTTTTATTGATGTTCTTAAAATTTGATGTTGTGTTCCTTCTCCTACATCAAAAAGCCAAACCTCGTTGATTTCTTCCAAAAGTTTTAATGCTATACTTGTTACGTTACGTGATTTTGCAGGCGATCCTGCTCCTGTACCTAAAAATTCAATTTCCATATATATATTTCCTATCTATCAAACCACAAAAGGGCCTAAAATTAATAATATCTTATACTATTTTAACATCAAAATAAAAAGTTTCACTATGTTTAATTACAATTTATAATTAACTACCCAATCACATTACCTATTTATCAAAAAGAAAGGAACGCTCATGCAGCTAAATGATTTCATTACACTTACATTTGATCTTGATTTAAACTACGAATTATTTTTCGAATTAAACACCCTTTTCATCCCAATCGTTAATTTTTCAGTAGATGATCAAGCATTTGTGTTACACGCAATTTTAGCTAATAAAAAAGCTTTACCATTAAGAAAATTCTCAATTGAAACAAGCAAAGTTAACAAAATGAACAGGGACATTTTAATTAATTACAATAATAAAATTTTTAAAGTCTTTGGATATCGAATAAACTATAACAGATTAGTCATAAAAGGCATGCCAAAAATTGATTACTGATTTGACACGAAAAAAGGCCGAGAATCTTTCTCCGTCTTTAATTACTGCAGAAATCCTATGATTGTTACAGACCCTTAATTTGTTACTTGCCTTCTAGTATTTGTTTGGCAATAAAATTTCCATAATAAGTTAAGCCATATTCATTTGGATGAACATTATCATCGTAAAACCAACTTGAATGATTGTTACTATAATCGTACCAATCAATCACTCTTAAATTAGGGTAAGATTTTGTAGCATTATTCAAAGCGGTATTAACTTGATTTTGCCAACTTCTTGTTGGTACATGTGTATTTATCCAATACACTCTACGATTGCCAATTGCACCCATAATTTGGTGTAATTCCTCATCTGAGAATGGTCCATTCGTTCCTAAACTAAGCAAAACCGTATTATCTAATTGACCTTTTTGTGCAAGTGAGTTCAAAATACCAATCGCATCTCTTGGCTGTCTTCCAACTTTTGCGTCAATATACATCTTAGGAAAAATTGACTGTAACTTTACAGAACCATCAGCCAAGACAGAATCCCCAATGGCAGTAATTTGCATGTTCATTGCGTCTTGTTGTTGTTGAGCTGTTAAATCATCAGGCTGGGAACTCGATTGCGTTGACTTTACAGAACTTGATGAACTGTTACTTTCTGCCAAAGAAGTATCTTTTTGATCACTATTTTTCTTTAATTTTTTATTATCTTCGGCAACCTTTTTTTGATTATTATTAATAGCTTTTTCAAGTTCCTGAGCACTTTGATTACTCTGAACTTTTGGTTCGAAAACCGCCCCTATTAATGTCAAACAAATTAAAATTGCAGCTCCAACAATCCATAATCTATGCCACCCATAGCGTGAATTTTTTTGAAAGAATTCAGCGACCACTTTCCTAGTCTTTCTATAATCGAAATGCTGTAATGGCAACTCAATATATGTATACGAAAGATGACTAATGATTACTATTAAAGTAATTTCTATTAGCGCATTTATCCAAGGATGTGCAGCAATATTTTGAATATGAGCTTCATAAAAAATCATTACCGGATACTGATAAAGATATATACCATAACTTCGCTTTCCTAACCATGAAAAAACCGGGTTTGTTAACAGCTTATTCATATCAGCTCCAGGATGTGCAACCGTCGCTATTAGAATCATCGAAATTAGAGAAAAGAAAAACATCCCGCCATGATAAGTTAAATCACTTTCACCCGACATTGAAAAAAACATCCAAATAATTGTCAACAAACTAAGCAAGCCAATTACATCTAAAATAATCCTTGATGTATTAACTATCTTGGCTTTTAACAACGAACTTGGCCAAATAACAGCTAAGCCTGCTCCTAAAAGAATTGAAAACATTCTTGTATCTGTCCCAAAATATATCCTTGAAGGATCTTGTCCTTCTTTAAATAAAAACGCCATCATTAATGCAGAAAAGAACGCCGCAACAAAAATGATATCAAAAATCGGTTGCTTTTTTCTAATAACAACCCAAAGAACGGTTAATATAATTGGCCAAAACAAATAGAACTGACCTTCAATCGATAATGACCAAAGATGGGTAAATGGTGATTGTACTCCAAAACGATCAAAATACGATTGTCCTTGCTTAACTTGTACCCAATTGTAAACATAAAATAAATTGCTAATTATTACATTTCTAAGTCCTAACAGTAAGCTTCTCTGAAAAAGAGTTATATACGCACTGGTTGCAACAATCATTGTAACTAGACCTGGATATAATCTTTTTACTCTCTTTTTATAAAATAAAAGGATATCCACCTTACCGTTTTTCTTTATTTCTGTATTCAAAATATCTGTAATTAAATACCCTGACAAAACGAAAAAAATAGGCACCCCTAAAAATCCACCTTGAACATCATAAGGAACAAGATGATATAAAATTACTCCAATAACAGCAAGGGTCCTAATTCCATCAAAACCTGTAATATAACGTTTTTTCTTACTTACTACATTCATTTATTTCAACCCCAAAAACACAACATGTCCTTTTTAACCCATCGCCAATTTACTCAACAAACTCAAACGTAAATTTATCAATTCTAACCAAATCGCCTTGTTTTGCACCTTTTGCTCTCAATGCTTCATCCACACCCATGCCTCGTAATTGACGAGCAAAACGCATTATACTTTCATCATGTTCAAAATTAGTCATTTTAAACAATTTATCCAATTCCCCACCGCTCAATATCCAAGTAGCATCAGAGTCTCTTGTAATTTCAAAAGGATACTGCATGCTTTCATCATATTTATAAAGCATTTCTCCTTTGAGTTGTTCTTGTCTTTTTCTGTCTGACAAGGTTGGAAATACCGGAGTTTTTTCAAGTAAATCAACAGTTTTTGATAATAATTCCTTTATTCCTGTATGTGTCACAGAAGAAATTTCCACAATTTCTGGAGTAGTTTTTAACATTTTATCTTGTTTAACTTTCGCTATAAAATCAGATAAATTTTCTTTTGCATTAGGTAAATCCATCTTGCTCGCTACAACTATTTGCGGACGTTGCAGTAAGGTTTCATCATAAGAAAGTAATTCTTGATTAATTTTAACAAAGTCCTCATATGGACTCCTACCGTCCAATCCACTCAAATCAACTAAATGTAAAATTACTCTGGTACGTTCAATATGTCTCAAAAATTGAATACCTAAGCCTACACCTTGAGAAGCACCTTCAATTAAACCAGGTAAATCTGCCATTACAAAGTCTCGCCCATCTTCAAGTCTTACCATCCCCAAGTTAGGTACAAGGGTTGTAAAATGGTAGGCTGCTATCTTTGGCTTTGCACTTGTAACTGTTGAAAGAAGTGTTGATTTACCAACTGAAGGAAAACCAACCAACCCAACATCTGCCAAAACTTTTAATTCTAACTGTAAAACGCGTTCAATTCCTGGTTCACCATTTTCTGCTATTTCAGGTGCTGGATTTTTTGCACTAGCAAAATGAATGTTTCCACGGCCACCACGACCACCTTTTGCCACAACCAACTCATCACCGTTATGCAATAAGTCACCTAGAATCTCACCTGTTTCGGCATCGGTCACAGTTGTTCCTTCAGGTACTGCAACATAAGAGTTACTTGCCCCGCGGCCATACATTCCCTTGTTCATTCCTTTTTCGCCATTTTTTGCTTTAAAATGACGATGATATCGAAAATCCATTAAAGTGCGCAAGCCTTCATCAACTTTCAAAATCACACTTCCACCTTTGCCACCATCACCACCGGCTGGTCCACCATTTGGAACAAATTTTTCACGACGAAATGCTACCATTCCATCTCCACCATTTCCGGCTTTTACATTAATTTTAACTTGATCGACAAACATTTTTCGTTCACCTTTCTTCCTACACTTATTATTGATTATTTACTTTTCTATTAATTTGTGAGCTAATAAAGAAAAAATGAACTTATCCATCGTTACCCTAAAAACTACCACCGCCAACTATAACAGTTTTTAGAATTAAGGTCAAAGATACATTAATTCATTTTTCACCTAACTCCTATACAGAACCCACAAGTTCATTATAAAATATACTATAGTTTCGCTATTCTATCGATTGGGAGGAATACTTATAGATGCAACAAAGATATAAAAATCTCAAAATTGCGCAAAAAGGAGTTTTAGTGAGCCTTTGTGCATATATACTACTTTCATTACTAAAAGTCATTATTGGACAGCTTAGCCACTCAGAAACATTACTAGCCGATGGTTCTAATAACGTTACAGATATATTCTCATCTTGCGCAATCATGGTTGGTCTAAGAATGGCTACCCGTCCACCAGACGAACATCATCAATATGGCCATTGGAAGGCAGAAACAATTGCTACTTTCCTAACTTCTTTAATCATGCTCCTTGTTGGATTAAGTGTTCTTTATACTTCAATTAAAGGAATTTTATCAGGACATCATCAAACTCCAGACATTTATGCTCTATTTGTAGGTATTTTTAGTGGCATACTAATGTATGGTGTTTATTTCCACAATGCACATCAAGCAAAAAAAATAAAATCCGAATCCCTTCTTGCTATCGCAAAAGATTGTCGTAGTGATGCCTGGACAAGCTTTGGGACTTCAATAACCATCTTTGCTGCAAATTTTGATATGCCTTGGATTGATGGTGTTGTTGCATTTTTAATTGGTCTTTTAATTTTAAAAACTGCCTACGACATCTTTTCAGCCAGTGCTTTTTCCTTATCTGATGGTTTTGATGATGATCTTCTCGAAAAATATACAAATGAAGTCGAGTTAATTTCTGGTGTTGAATTAGTCCACAACATTCAAGGTCGTTCATACGGTGCTAACATTTTTGTTGACATTATTATCTGGGTAGATCCGCAAATGACGGTAAGAAAAAGTCATCATATTACAGAAAAAATTGAGAGCCTTTTGCAACGTAAATATGGTGTTTTCGACACTGATGTTCACGTTGAACCATGGGACGTTGACTATGAACCACAACAACCCAATGAACTGAACAGTCATTAATTATTTATTTCAAGCTTAATTTGAGTGTTTGTGCGACTTTTTTAGAAATTCCTAGCGCTTGAATATCTTCAATTGATGCATCTGAAATTTTCTTCATCGAACCAAATTTACGTAAAAGCTTGATGCGCGATTTTGGGCCAATTCCTGGAATTAAATCCAACCGCGAAGATAACGAATTTTTTGAATGAGTCTGTCGATGGAATGTTATCGCAAATCTATGCACCTCATCTTGTATCCTTTGAACTAGATAGAAACCTTCACTTTTTGGATTTAACATTACTTTTTGATACTGTGTATTCATTAAATCAGCAGTCTTATGATGGTTGTCCTTAACCATTCCTGCTACAGGGATATCTAAATTCAACTCATTTTGTAACACATCTTGAGCTGCTTCTATTTGAATTTCTGCGCCATCCATTAAAATCAAATCAGGTAGCTTACTATGTTCTTTCAAAAGCCTTGTATATCTTCTACGAATAACTTCTTTTGTACTTGCTGTTTCATCTGCATGCGTCACTGTTTTCAACTTATACTTTCGATACTGATTTTTTTGCGGTTTTCCATCTATAAAAGATACCATGGCAGAAACAACGTCAGTTCCTTGAATATGAGAATGGTCAAAAGCTTCAATTCTGTGTCCCTCTGGAAGATTTAATGATTCCATTAATTCACTCATTGCACCTGTAGTTTTACGATCATCTAACTCTAATAATCTAAATTTTTCTTCAAGTACTAATCTTGCATTTTTTTGTGCTAGTTCCATTAAATTTTTCTTAGTTCCCCTAATTGGTTTTTTAACAGGAACTTGTAGAATTTCTTCAAGTACGTCTCGACTAATCCCTTCAGGCACCAAAACCTCCTTTGGTAAAATTCGATTCTTTTGATTATAAAATTGTAAAATATATGACTCGAGTTCAGTATTTGGTGTATCGATACATGGAAATAGTCGTTTTTCTCTCTTAATTAGCCGAGCTTGCCTTATAAAAAAAACCTGAATAGAAATCCAACCCTTGTCCATGAAAAAGTTGAAAAGGTCCCTTGGTGTATTATCATTAGAAATTATTTTTTGCTTTTCAACAGTAACCTCAATGTAATGTATCTGATCTCGTAATTCAGCAGCTCTTTCAAATTCAAGTTTTTCAGATGCCTTTACCATTTTTTTCCCCAAACTTTTTTTTATTTCACCCACATTTCCATTTAGAAAATTTTTTATTTTTTTTATTTGCTTCTCATATTCATTTTGGCTAACCTCCTTAAAACATGCACCCAAACATTGCCCCATATGATAATACAAACATGGTCGTTTTTGATACCCGTTACATCTTCTAAGTGGATATGTCTTCTGAAGTAAATGCATTGTTTCACTTGCAGCATATACATTAGGATATGGTCCGAAATAGTATGCCCCATCTTTTTTTACCTGACTTACAATTTTTAGAGTTGGATCTTTTTCATTTGTAATTTTTATATACGGATATCCAGTTCCTCTTTTTAGCTTAATATTGTAATAGGGTTTATGCTTTTGAATTAAAGTTATTTCTAAAAGAAAAGCTTCTTTGTCTGTCGAAGTAATAATCGTCTCAAAATCTTTAATTTCCTCAACTAACTTTGCTGTTTTTCCTTCATGCGCACTTTTAAAATAAGAACGCACCCTATTTTTCAAATTTTTGGCTTTCCCAACGTAAATGATTTTACTATTAATATCTTTCATCAAATAACAACCTGGCAAATCAGGCAATAACTTGAGCTTATTTTCAATGTGTTGTATTGCCATTTATTTACACCTCCAAATTGCTATATCTACTCTCTGCTTCTATTATATTACAGCATTAATTAACTTTATACGAATAATATTGAATTCTAAAATAGACTTGTAACACATAAATAGACTAGATCAAAGTTATAACATGACCTAGTCTTCTATTTTTACTTAATTGCTACTTCTTAAACTACTAATTTACAGTACTTTTGATAAAAATTCTTTAGCTCTTTTTGTCTTCGGGTTAACAAAAAATTCATTTGGAGACCCTTTTTCTTGAATAAAGCCTTCATCCATAAACCAAACTTGGTTTGCAACTTCTTTAGCAAACCCCATTTCATGAGTAACAACAATCATTGTCATTCCAGATTCAGCTAAATCTTTCATAACCTTAAGAACTTCACCAACCATTTCCGGATCAAGTGCCGAAGTAGGTTCATCAAAAAGCATAACCTCTGGGTTCATTGCAAGTGCACGTGCAATTGCTACACGTTGTTGTTGACCACCGGAAAGATTCGCAGGAAACTGCTCAGCTTTATCTGCCAACCCGACTTGTTCTAATAGTTCATGCGCCTTCTTCGTCGTTTCTATTTCAGAAATCATCTTAACTTTTAACGGTGCAAGCTTAATATTATTCAAAACATTCATATTGGGAAAAAGGTTAAAACTTTGAAAAACCATTCCCATTCTCTCACGCAATTTGTTTAAAGCAGTTTCCGAAATATTGGTCAAATCCTGATTTTCAAAGATTACCTGTCCCTTTGTTGGTTTCTCTAAAACATTCAAACATCTTAAAAAAGTACTTTTACCAGAGCCAGATGGTCCAATCACACATATAACTTGTCCCTTTTCTACAACTTCATTAATATTTTTTAAAACTTGATTCTTTCCAAATGACTTCTCTAAGTTTTTAATTTCGATTAAATTAGGCATGTTTCATCCTCCCTTCAAAATATCCCAAAATTTTTGAAAGACCAAATGTCATTACAAAATATATGACCATTGTAATAAAAATGGGAAAAACACCCTTGTATGTTGCTGACTGAACAAGTTGCATTTGATACATCAAATCACCAACACCAATTATTGAGACAATTGAACTTTCTTTAATCAAAGTGATAAATTCATTACCTAGTGCTGGCCAAATATTCTTCAAAGCTTGTGGAATAATAACATATCTATAAGTTATTGTCTGTGACATTCCCAGGCTCCTCGCTGCTTCTGTTTGCCCTTTTGGAATTGACTCAATTCCTGAACGGATAACTTCTGCAACGTAAGCAGCTGAGTTTAGTGAGACAGCTATTATTCCAGCCAGAAGAGCTGGTAATGATTGAACTAATGCACCTATACCAAAGTATACAAACATCACCTGAACCATTAGCGGTGTTCCCCTAATAAATTCAATGTACGTAATAGCTATTGCCCTTTGAAATTTTCCCTTTGATAAACGTAAAAGTGCTAACAAAACACCCAAGAGAAAGCCAAAGAAAACTGAGACAACTGTGATTATCAAAGTATATTCAATTCCCTTGGCGAAGTATGACCAATAGTTCCACATTGAATTTTGCTTTGAGTTATTAGTCATATATTTCCCAGCCAATGGAATATATTCTTTATTTATCAAGTCTTTTTGTTGAATTTTCTTAATTGTTTTGTCTGCTACTTTGACAAGACTTTTCGCGCCTTTTGGAAATGCAATTGCTGAACCAGTTTGACTTGAATCAACATTAAAGTTTGGATTAATAACCTCTAAGGAACTATTGTTTTTTGCAAATGCTTTAGCAGTTGCTTCCTCCATTGCAACAGCATTAACCTTGCCTGACTGAAGTGCAATTACCAAATCATTTAACTTCGCAAGTCCCTTAACTTGATTATTTTTCATCTGATTTTTAACAAGATCATATTGTAATGAACCTGTTTGTGCACCAATCGTTTTATTCTTAAAACTATGAATATTCTTATACAGTGATTTATCTTTTTTCTCAATTAACATATATTGTTTACCACGATAATAGATATTCGAAAAATCAACACTTTTCTGACGCTCCGGTGTCGGATTCATTCCTGAGATAACAGCATCAACTTTATGCGTTTCTAAAGCAACAAGTAACGAATCAAAGTTCATGTTCTTGATTTCAAGTTTTACACCCAAATCTTTTGCAAATTGTTTTGCAATCTCAATATCCAAACCTACGTATTCTGTTTTTCCACTTTGCTTAACAGTAAATTCATAGGGTGGATAATCGGCACTTGTTCCAACAACTAATGTCCCTTTATCCTTAACTTTTTGCAAATAGCCATCACTTGCAGCATTTACTTTAGTAAAAGGAATTAGTAATAGTATTGTAACAATAACAAAAATAATTCCAATATTCTTAATTTTCATTTAATATCTCCCTCACCTTTTCTAACCCAACGATGTAAACTATACAACAAAAGGAATTATTATACAACATATGTCACAAAAATTATGTTTTATTCACTAAAAAAATGAATAAAACATAAAATATGCAATAATATTTATTGTTGAATTTTGTTGAACAAACTGATATCCTAATAATTAATATTATCTATAAAGGAGTATTTCACTATGGGACTTACAATTAATCGCCAAACAAAATTAGATGAACTATTTGACAAATTTGCAGTAGATCCGAAACAACCCAAAAAAACTCAAAAACCAAAAAAAGAAGAAGATAATGCTGATAAAGAAAAAGAAGAAAATTAATTTTTCTTCTTTTTGATGTGTACTTTATTTTAAAAAAACCATAAGCTAATAGGGGTTAGGTCAAAAATTATATTTGACCTAACCCCTTTGATGTTTGCCTTCCCATTACACTAACATGTTATCAGTAACTGTTAAATTTTTATTGTCAAAATCAATTTTGACCTCGCAACCATACGGTATAATTGTGCGCGGGTATGCATGACCAAAATTAATATTTAGTAAAATAGGTATATCGTAGTTTCTTGAGATAGTTAATAGTTCCATTTTATATTCTGCATAGTAAACATTATCTTGTGGTTTACCGACAATAATAGCTTTGACTACATCAAAAATTCCATATTTGGCTAAATTATTGAGCATTTCAGCAAATTCAGCTGGAGATGGTTTTAACTCACAAGTCTCAATAAATAATATTTTACTTTTCCATTCACTGACTTCCGGAAAGATTCCATATTTGAAACAAATGTCTCGCTCATCAGGATATCGAGAACTAGTCAAAATATCATTTAAGCTATCTAAACATCCACCCAATAACTTACCCGTTATGCTTCCGTAACCATTTAAAACTTCAAATCCTTTTTCCTCTATATGACTCATTCGTGGTGTTTTAAGTGCTTTTTTGGAAAAATCGATTCTCTCTTCATACCATAACTTACTTGACTTGATTTCGATATTCTTTTCATTCTTAAAATAATTTTGAAGTGTTGCACTAGTATATGGAATCATTGTTTTATCAAGTTCTGCTAAATCATTCAGAAAATTAGGCCCATAAAATGTTTGTAACTTGAGTTTGTAAAACATTAAATGATTAATCGTAGTATCTGAAAAGCCTGAAAATAATTTGGGGTTTTTTTGAACTGCGTCTATGAAATCTGAGTCTTCAAGTAAATAAGGTAGCAGCCGATATGTATCATCTCCTCCGATAGCGCAGAAGATTCCATGGATATCGTCATTCAAAAAAGCTTCTTTTAAATCTGCTGCACGTGCCTCAGGGTGTTCACTTAGGTAACTGACTCCTTTTAGCGTATTTTTCATATAAACAGGTTCTAATCCTAATTCGCGCAAACGTTGGTCACCAAGTTGTCTTTGATGAAAAACAGAGGATTCACCCAATATTCCACTTGAAAGACTAACAATTGCAACTTGATCACCTTGTTCCAACTTTTTGGGCTTGATCATCCTCTATCACTCCTAACTTGACTAACTCACATAATCATTTATCTTGTGCAAATCCATGAGGGTATCTTTTATTAAGTGTTTCAATATTGTCTTTAGCAATCTCGTCAAATTTAATATTGGCCCATGCAGCAATCTGGGATAAATACCATAAAACATCACCCATTTCGTGAATCATTTCCTCACGATCAAGATCTTTTCCTTTAAAAGTATAGTTCTTTATTAAATCAATTAATTGACCACTCTCTCCTGCCAAACCAAGAGCACAATTTGTTAACACCTGCTCATTTCCATATAAGGTACGTGTAGCAGCATCTTGATATTCATTAAATTCCATTATCTTGTACTCCCTCCGTAATTTTTGTTCTTTTTTCTATCCAATTCCAAACTTCTTCTTCACCAATTTTTTCAGTGGCAGAAAATAAAATCAGCTCATCTTGTTCCTCTATTTTTATTTTCTTCTTAATATCTTTTTCTACTTTATTCCACTTACTTCTTGAAACTTTATCTATCTTCGTTGCAACCACCAAAATCGGCAACTCATAATAATGTAAAAATTCAACCATCTGCACATCCAACTCAGTGGGTTCATGGCGAGCATCAATTAAAGAAACAACACCACGTAATGTTTCACGTTGCGTTAAATATGTTTCAATCATTCGCCCCCATTTTTCACGTTCTGCTTTTGAAACTTTTGCATAACCATATCCAGGAACATCAACTAGATAAAGCATAGACTCAACATCATAAAAGTTTAAAGTTTGTGTTTTACCAGGTTGACTTGAGGTACGCGCATAACTTTTACGGTTAATCAGTCTGTTTATTAATGATGATTTGCCAACATTTGATCTTCCAACCAATCCAATCTCCGGATAACCCTCATCTGGATATTGTTCCGGTCTTACAGCACTTATCTTTAAGCTTACATTATGAACTTTCATCTGATATATTCCTTTCTCATCTTGATAAATTTTATCATATTTTGTAAGTATCTCTCCAGAAATAACCAACAATTTTAAAAAAAAAAACACCCCTTGCTCAAATTAGCATGGGATGTGCAATTTATTAAAAAAAGAAATAAGGGCCATGGTCCCTAATCTCGTTTATTAATCAACCTTTACAACTTCCTTATCACCGTAGAACCCACAACTTGGGCATACATGATGAGATTTTCTCAATTCACCACAATTAGGGCATGCGCTCATACCTGGTACTTGTAACTTATAATGTGTACGGCGTAATCTCTTACGTGTTTTTGATGTTTTACGTGCTGGTACAGCCATCTTAACAGCCACCTCCTTCAAAATTTATAAAATTAATCAACAAAAAGAATTGTACTTTTAATTCACTGATTTTGCAATAACAAAAGACTAATTATCTTCTTTAAAAAAATCTTTTAGCTTTGCTAAACGTGGATCAACAGTATCCTTGCTTTTTTGACTTAAATTAATGCGACTATCGTCCAAAACTTCCCAATCTTTACCTTGAGGCAAACCTATGTCAGTTTTTTCTTCTGACGTTAACACCTTTGTTGGAATCTGTAATAATATATTATCCTCAACAGCTTGGTTAAGATCAAATATATCGTCCTCCAAAATAATTACAACGTCGTTAGCGTCAAACCTAGTTAAATCCTGCGTTCTGTGACTAACATAATACTCGCTCACCTCAAAATCAAGGGGGACTTTTACTTGCTTCAGAGACCTAGTAGACGGTAAAGTAACTTCAACATTCACTTTGAATGAACCAAGTAATCCTAAACTATCTACCACGAAAAAGCCGCTAACATGTGCTGGAGAAATCTCAATGATCTCACTATTTCGGTTAACAATTGATTCAGCAACTTCTACTACCTCATCAAACTGAAAAGGAATTGAACCAATTTGACCCAGTTCATTCAAAGACCATTTCATTCTATACTTCCTCCTAATGCAACAAACTTGATTATACCTGTACTAATATACATTGTCAATGTTTTTTCCTTGACACCACTATCTATCGTCTAAAAGGAATTCTACCATATTCTTGGCGAGAACCATTGAATTGCTCGTATACTAACCCCGCTTGATGGTCTAATTCCAATTTATTCTTAACTATCTTTTGGGACACTTTTGCAATAATTGGGAACTCAATTGCTTTTTTTATATTATTCAAATGAGCTTTCCCTGTTTCATCAAATCCTAGTACTCTTATATACGGAAACTGTTCAATGACCTCAATGTCAGAATTTTTTACATGTAATAAAATCATAATCGCTATTCTTGATAAATGCGTATAAGTGTATCTCTTCGACTTAACACTACTAATCCATTCCTCAAAAGTAGCCTTAGGTCCTAATCTTTCCAACTTTGATTTTATTCTGTACTCTAAGCCCTCATTCATCGCATATATTTGGGCTAATTCTTCAATACTACTTGTAGAAATACGATAACGTAACATTGGCCAAAAATCTTGCCAGCTAAGGCTTAAGTTGTTTTTAATATCTTCAAGAGTTTCTTTTGGTACATACTTGCTAATATCTGCTTTCTTTGTAAAAATTCCACTACGAATTGCTGAAGCACTGGCAATTGTTGAATCCTTTGGGAGATTCTGATCGTGATACGCAGCAGCTTGTCGTTGAATTGGGTAAAGATTCAAAAAATTCCCAAGCAAAAGATTTGCTTTTGCATATGATAAACCTAGCAAATCATTAGGATTGGATATATCTAATCCTGTTTCCTGCGTCACAATTCTTTGATATGCTTTTGCGTATGATTCATTATAAATAGAAAAATCACCATGAATCGTCCCAGTAAGATCTGCTAACCTTGAAAAATCATAAGATGCATGTTCGGCACCAAATACTAGTTTGGTAACTCCTAAATCTCTTAAGATTCTCATTGCTCCAAGTGCAAATCTATCGGCAGGCTGTACACAAAAACCAACAGGTAGTTCAATAACTAAGTTAACTCCATTCAATATAGCTTCTCTAGCCCTTGTCCACTTGTCAAGAATCGCTGGCTCCCCTCTTTCAAGGAAATTCCCACTCATTACAACAATAATAGTTGCTTTTGGAAATTTTTTCTTAACAACATTTAGTTGGTATAAGTGGCCATTGTGAAATGGATTATATTCAGCTATTATCCCCACAACATCCATATTTATACCTCCTTATAATTTTTGGCAAACAAAAAAGAAACGAGTTGATTTTTCATCAATCTCATTATTTCCATATTCCGAACTTGCTCTAATCTTTTTAAATCCTACTTTAGTTAATAGTTCTAGATATTTTTTTAATTCATACGTCCGTTCCATATGAGTTTCTTCGTAGCGTTGAAATAAATTATTCTCTTCATCTTTTGCAATAAAGAATGTCAAATCATGGACAACACTATGCGGTTCCTGCCCTTCAAAACTCTCCCATACAAATGCACGTTTTTCATTAGTATCATTATACATATATCCTGGATAAATCACATCTGTCTGATATGGGGAAATCACATCGAAAATAAATGTTCCACCTTGATTCAAGTGTAAAAAAACTTGCCTAAAAGCATTAGCTAACTCTTCTTGATTAGCTAAATAGCATAGTGAATCAAGCCCACATGTTACAACATCAAATTGATCTAGTCCTGTTAAATCAGTCATATTAGCCTGAACCAATTCGATTTTTGTATCATCTTCACGAGCCCTTTCATCAGCTAAAGCTAACATTTCTGAGGACAAATCAACACCTGTCACTTGGTATCCTTCTTTGGCCAACATTACTGCCAGTTGTCCTGCTCCACAAGCCAAATCAAGTAATTTTTTGCCACTATAAGCATTGTTATTTACAAATGTCAGCCAATTTTCATAGACCTCAGTATCCATTAATTCATCATAAACTTGTGCAAAGATTGAATAAATCATTATTCTGTAATCCAATCATTCACTTCAACCATTGGTGCTTCTGCCCAAAGTTTCTCAAGATTGTAGAATCCTCTCGTTTCAGACTTAAACACATGGATAACAATATCTCTTAAATCTATTAAAATCCAATTACCACTATTTTTCCCTTCAATTTGTTTAATAGAAATTCCAGATTTTTCGACCTCTTCTTCAATATTATCAACAATTGCTTTGACTTGCCTCTCCGAGTCCGCTTGCATGATCACAAAATAATCAGCTAAATAACTTATTTTGCTAACATCCAAGGCTACAATATCTTCAGCACGTTTGTTATCTGCTGCTTCAACCACAATTTTTAAAATATCTTTACTTTGCATTAAATTCTCCTTTATTTACGACCCACTTGTTATAGGCTAAAATTGCTTCTGGATAAACCAAGCTACTGCTAGAAATTAAGTATTCAAGTGTATGTTTTGCCTCAAACCCTACAGCAACGTTCAAATCACTATAAGCTAACACGCGAGCAATTTCAACATCAGGAAAGGTTCGACCTTGTTCAACAAAATCAGCTACATAAATTATCTTATCTAACAATGTCATCTCAACCGCACCCACAGTATGTCTTCTAACTGCATTTAAAATTTCTTCATCAGTAATCTGTAATTGTTCTTTAATAATCTCCGCACCGACAACACCATGCCAAATAAAATTATTCCAATTTAACAAATCCTCATCAAGATTATCATCCAAAATTTTTTGTTTAAATTCTTCATTGCTACGTTCTTTCGCATAATCATGTACTAACGCAGCAATACTAGCCTTTTCGCAGTCATATCCATTTTTTTTTGCAATTTTAACAGCTGCTTTTTCAACACCTAAAATATGTTGATAACGTCTTTCACTAACACTCTTTTTAACCTTATTTAATAACTCTTCTCTTGTACCCGGAAAAATTCCTTCCATATATATTAAATTATTCAAGGTAAAGACCTTCTTCCTTAATATACTTCTCTACACTTTCAGGAACCAAATATTTGATTGAACAATTATGCTGGATGTTCCATCTTATCTGCGTGGAACTAATTTCAATTAATGGTACATCGACCCACATTACTGGATACTTACTTTTCCTTAGATACCCTGTTCGCGCAACACCTACAAAATGCACTAGTTTTATTAACTCCTCAATATGATACCATTTGGGCAAATAAGCTACCATGTCACCTCCAATAATGAAATAATATTCATAATTTGGATGCTTTTTTTTGAGTTCGACAATCGTATCATAAGTATAACTTACCCCGCCGCGTTTTAATTCAGCATCTTCAATACTAAAGCGGTCATTATCAGCTATACAAAGCTCAACCATTTTCTCCCTTTTCTTCCCTGCAATTGCATCTTTATGATCAATATGTGGTGGGACATAATCCGGCATAAAAAATAGTTCATCTAAATCGAGTTGCTCCATTACCTGTTGTGCTATTATCAAATGACCCATATGTGGTGGATTAAATGTTCCCCCAAGTATGCCAACTCTTTTTTTAGCCTCAGAACTATCTTGTTTAATTTCCACTTGAGTTTGAGAGAGTGGGTTAGTAACCATTTTAATATTCATCACTTTGTCACCTCATAAATTAAAGACTTTGCAACTGCAATGAAATTTCCCGATTTTCAATTTTAGAAGATTTTTTATATAAGACCAAAACATGCCCAATAACTTGAACAACTTCGATATCTGTATTTTCAACAAGATAAGCTTCTACGTCATTTGCCTCAAAATCAGAAGCTTGCAATACGTTAACTTTTAGCAATTCTCGCTTTTCTAATGCAAACTTCAATTGTTCAACCCATTTATCACTAATACCTTCTTTACCAACTTGAAAAATTGGTTTCAAATGATGCGCACTTGCCTTTAAAAATTTCTTTTGCTTTCCATTTAATAAATTCATTTTATTCTCCTTAAATCATCGCTCTTCTGATAGTTACTGCGACTCCTTTTGGTGCCCATCCAGCTACAACACTACCAGAGGGAATAGTAATCCAACCCAAGCCCGAAAAAACCAAATCGCTTTTCTGTGCAACTTTAAACTCAAATCTAACCAATTTAGGTAGATTCTCTAATGTTTCTTTAGACGGTGGCTGTAACAATTCACCTACGTGGTTTTCATACAACTTATCGGCATTTTCTAACTTTGTGCGGTGTAAATTTAAATTGTTGTCTGCATAAACAATAATTCCGTCTTTTTCTCCAAAAATATAATCAAACCGAGCTAATCCACCCAAAAAAAGAGTTTGACCCGAATTTAATTGATATACACGCGGTTTAATTTCTTTTTGTGGAGAAGCGATATTCAATTCTTTTCCATTAAGATAATGTGCCATTTGATGTTGATGAATAATTCCTGGTGTATCAATCAAAAAATGTTCATCATCAAGTGGTATCTCTATTTTATCAAGTGTAGTCCCAGGAAAACGAGAAGTAGTTATCAATTCTGTTATCCCAGTTTGTTGTTTTATTATTTGATTAATTAGCGTTGATTTACCAACGTTTGTCACACCAACAACATAAACATCACGACCTGCGCGATATTTTTCAATTAACGCAAGTAACTCATTAATCCCATGATTTTGCCCAGCACTTACCAATGCAACATCGACAGGCCGTAATCCTACTATATTAGCACTTTGTCTAATCCAGTCTTTTAATTTTGTTCTTTTTAAAGATTTTGGTAATAAGTCTTCTTTATTACCAACCATTAAAATCGGATTTTTACCGACATAGCGCTGAATTCCAGGGATAATTGAGCCACTGAAATCAAAGATATCAATAACATTTACAATTAAAGCATCAGTATCTCCAATTTGTGTTAAAATTTTTAAAAAATCATCATCAGTTAAGCTAACATCAGTAACCTCATTGTAGTGACGTAACCTGAAACATCTCTTACAATATAGTTCTTTTGTCTCAATTTGATTTTTTAAAGCTGATGCCGGTACATATCCAAGTTCATCTGGATTAGCACTTTGAATTAACGAGCCACAACCAATACAGTAAAGTGCCTCAGTATCATTATTCATTCAATGAATGCCCCCATGTTTCTTTTATTCTTTTATTTTTCTGCAAATTTTTCTTGATAAATTTTTCAACAATTCTATTTGGTCTAGTATTCCAAGCATCTGTTTCAATAATTGGTTTTACCCAAATACTCTTTATCTTAGCAGCATTTGCAGCAGCAACATCTGTTAACAGTTGATCTCCTACTAATACAATTTGATTATCTTCCAGATTTAATTGTTTTTTGGCCTCATTAATTCCCTTTGTCAAAGGTTTCATTGCACGTGCTATAAATGGCAGTCCAAAGGGTTCAACGGCTTTAGCAACCCTTTTCTTATTATTGTTAGAAACTACTATCACCGGAATTTTTTCTGCGTTCATTAATTCCAACCAATTTCTTAACTCCGGAGTTCCATCAGGATTATTCCAAGCAATTAGCGTATTATCTAAATCCGTTAAAATAACTTTTATTCCTTTTTCTGTAATTTCTTTCGGTGTTATCTCAAATATTGAGCTAATCATCCAAGTTGGTTTGAAACGAGTTAACATCTATTTCACTCCTAATTATTATTCCTCTACTTATTAATTATATTCTAAAGTACCACTTCAACGCAAAAAAATAAAAAAATTATGTTTGAAGATATTTCTCTACACGTGACATGAATCGCCTTTTCTTCTAGTTCACCTTGAAATCAAGAAATAGAACCCCATTGTACACAATTAAAAACAGGGACGTACCAAAAAAATAACTGGCACATCCCATAATTAATTAAAAAATTATTTTGCTAATGCTTTTTTTGCTTCATCAACAAGTGCTGCAAATGTTGCACTATCGCTAATTGCAAGATCTGCTAACATCTTACGGTTAACTTCAATCTCAGCAACTTTCAATCCATGCATTAATTTGCTATAACTAATATCGTTTAAGCGAGCTGCAGCATTAATACGAGCAATCCACAATTTACGGAAATTAGTTTTAGTCTTACGGCGATCACGGAAAGCATACAAGTATGACTTCATAACTTGTTGTTTTGCTACCTTAAATTGAATATGCTTTGAACCGCGGTATCCTTTTGCTAATTTAATCATTCTTTTACGACGTTGACGCGTAACTGTTCCACCTTTAACACGTGGCATGATAATTCCTCCCTTATATATTCGAGGTGTTTTGTCTTTAGTACACCTTCGAAACGGTCTTTAATTAAGACCTCATCATCAATTTATTTTTTATTAATTCATTTGAGAAAGCATCTGCTTGATACGTTTCATATCTGAGCTAGATACCATCGAAGCCTTGCGTAATTGACGACGTTGCTTCTTTGTTTTCCCATGGAAACGATGACTTGTAAAAGCATTAGACCTCTTTAGTCCTCCATCTCCTGTACGCTTGAAACGTTTTGCTGATGCACGATGTGTTTTTTGTTTTGGCATAATACTTTCTTCCTCCTATAAATAAAGCCTATTTTTCGGCTTTAGGCGCTAGCATCATGAACATGCTGCGTCCATCCATTTTTGCTCTCGATTCAACCGTTGCAACTTCTTCAACTGCTTTGGCAAATCGATTCAAAACATCATATCCGATTTCTTTATGAGTAATCGCACGTCCCTTAAAGCGAATAGAAACCTTAACTTTATCCCCTTTTCCAAGGAACTTAAGCGCGTTATTTAGTTTTGTATTAAAGTCATTTATATCTATCGTTGGACTTAAACGAACTTCTTTAACATTAATAACTTTCTGATTTTTTCTTGCTTCACGTTGCTTTTTCTGTAGCTCAAACCGATATTTACCATAATCCATAATTCTGGCAACAGGTGGTTTCGCCTTTGGAGCAACTAAAACGAGATCAAGACTAGACTGTTCAGCTAGTGTGAGTGCTTCTTGTTTGGTTTTAACCCCAAGTTGGGAACCATCACTGGCAATCAAGCGTAATTCACTTGCGCGGATGCCTTCATTTACCATTTTGTCTACTGCTATGGTGCTTCACCTCCATTTAATATCAGAGAAAATGCAGAAAAAAACCGAGTAGCCTATACAAAGCTACCCGGGTTAATCTTCACTTCATCAATTCGAAATAAATATCATCTGCCTGCGAATTGTAAATCCACTAGGCGAGAAGCGGGTTGCTTCTGCTTTTTTCTCAACCATTAAACTATACATTCCTTTTTAGGCTTTGTCAAGAATTATTTTTCGCGACTATAACTCGAAATGTCTGCCAAAATTTCATTCATAAATTTATCTTTTGCCATATTAACTGTTTCTTTTTCACTATAGCGTCGAACAGAAACTTCATTTGTCGTAACTTCTTGATCACCAACTACTAAAACATACGGAATCTTTGTCACTTGGGCTTGACGAATCTTATATCCCATTTTTTCATTACGTTCATCAATTGATACACGAATATTATTTGCCACTAAGCGATCACGTAACTCCTCACAATATGCTAAATGTAAATCATTTTTAACTGGTATTATTGTAACTTGTTTTGGAGATAACCACGTTGGAAA
Source organism: Liquorilactobacillus cacaonum DSM 21116 (assembly GCF_001436735.1). Classification (GTDB taxonomy): domain Bacteria; phylum Bacillota; class Bacilli; order Lactobacillales; family Lactobacillaceae; genus Liquorilactobacillus; species Liquorilactobacillus cacaonum. The sequence continues at coordinate 34,058 of NZ_AYZE01000014.1, read as the reverse complement.
TGCTCCCTTATACATTTCCGTTAGGTATGCAGTGAAACGTTCCATTGTTGAAACAATTCCTCTGTGAATCATAACAGGACGATGTTCTTGTCCATCAGCACCAACATAATGCAAATCAAATTTTTCTGGTAATAAGAAATCAAGTTGAATAGTAGACAAAGTCTCTTCGCCACCTAAAGCTGTCTTAGTTTGAACATCAAGTTTAGGACCATAAAAGGCTGCTTCACCTTCTGCCTCAAAATATTCCAATCCCAGATCATCCATTGCTGATTTTAACATTTTTTGCGATTTTTCCCACATTTCATCGTCATCAAAATATTTATGCGTATTCTTAGGATCACGATAACTTAGACGGAAACGATAATCTGTTATGTTAAAATCGTCATATACTGAAACCATCAATTGTAGCGTACGTTTAAATTCTGATTCAATCTGATCAGGTGTAACAAACGTATGCCCATCATTAAGTGTCATTTCTCGTACACGTGAAAGGCCGGTTAAAGCTCCTGATTTCTCATAACGGTGCATCATTCCTAATTCAGCAATTCGAAGGGGAAGATCACGATATGACCGAATATGATGATTATAAACCTGAATATGTGAAGGACAATTCATTGGTCTGAGTTCAAGAAGCTCTCCATCCCCCATATCCATTGGTGGAAACATATCCTCGCGATAATGATCCCAGTGACCCGATTGCTTATACAAATTCAAGTTAGCCAATATTGGCGTGTAAACATGTTCGTAACCACGAGACACTTCTTTATCTATAATATAGCGTTCAATTGTACGACGAATTGTTGCACCATTTGGCATCCAATAAGGCAACCCCGCTCCAACCTCTGGATCAACAAAAAAAAGATCTAGGTCATTACCGATTACACGGTGATCACGTTCTCTTGCTTCTTGTCTTCTAAGTAATTCAGCATCAAGGTCTTTTTGCTTATAAAAAGCCGTCCCATAAACTCTTTGTAGCATCGGATTGCTTGAGATGCCCTTCCAGTAAGCTCCAGCAACTGACAATAGCTTAAAAACCTTGAGACTACTTATCTTTTGAAGATATGCTCCTTTTGAAACATCAACAAATCTTCCTAGTTTATGCAAAACTACTTTCCCTGAAACTACTGACTCTTTAACAAGTTCCATTCGATATGCATCGCCGTCAACCATTGCCAAAGCTTCTTTTTCATCTAATTCCAGTCTTTCAACTTCTATACCGGATTTAATGAGTTCTTGCATCCTATATGCTATCTTCTCAAAATCTGCTTCTGCAACTTGACCATTTTCATTATCAGTGTCAAAGAAAAAGCCATGCTCAACTACAGTACCTTCTCCAAACTTCATCTGTGGATACAATTCAAACAAGGACGCCCCTAATACTAAAGCCGCTGTCTGCCATAAAACTTGAAGACCTTCTTTTGAGTCCTTAGTAACTATTTCAATTTGTCCATCTTCATTAAGCTCCGCATTATAATCAATTAATTCACCATTGTACCGCCCAGCAACGGCTTTTTTTGCAAGACTTGTGCTGATGGACTTAGCTACATCTTCTACAGTTGTTTTATCTTCAAATTCTTTCACTGTGCCATCTGGAAATTTTACTTTAACCATTATTTTCTCCCCTTTAATAATTAATTAACAAAAAAAATCCCTAGCGTACTTTATAAAAGTACACTAGGGACGCAAAAAGCGTGGTTCCACCCAAGTTCAGATATTTACATATCTCTCAATTCGTTTTTAACAGGTTCGACCCGTCCAACTAAATTGGAAAGTAATTCATAGAGGTGGTAAGTATAAACATTGAAAAGCTTACAGTTATTGCTATTCATCCCTTAGTTGTCTAAACCTTTTGTCCCCTATATCTCTTAATAGCTATTAAACCACTATTTAACTCATCATTCAACCTAAACATTAAATTAGGAATGTCTTCTGTTTTTCCCTATCATTGTGTATTCTTTACTCAAATATATAATTCGCTCCATTATTCTTCGCGCCTTCAAAGGTTCTGCTTCGCCACGATTATTAACAGTTAGATATTGCGTTAATAAATCCTTTAACGATAGATTTGAGCTGAAAAAAGTCGGTAATTCTTCTTGCATTCGATACTGTAAAATAATTCCTAAAACGTCATCTCTTAACCAACTTGACAATTGATCCGCACCAATATCATCTAACATTAAGACAGGTGATTTTTTTATACTATCAATTTTTCCAATTACACTATTTGTCCCAATCGCATTTTTTATTTCAACCGCAAATGATGGAAAATGAAGCATTGTGGAGCGAAAACCTTCCTCAGCCAATCCATTAGCAATCGCACCAAGCAAATACGTTTTACCAACACCAAAACTGCCCTGTATATACATTCCCTTAATAAACTTATTAGGATTAGTAGTATAACCATCAATAAAATCTACAGCAGCCTGTGCAATTTCTTCCCGCCCAACAATATCAAAATCTGCTAGCTGCGCATTTCGAATTGCTTTTGGCATGTTGAGAGTTCTTACACGCGACTTAATCTCAGCTAATTTTTGATTTTTAACTAATTCATCACTTGGCACATATGAGACATCAATAAGATGATTATTATAAACTAACTGTGGTTGATAACCTGGTGCAGGAGTCACCTCACCATTTTCAATCTGCCTTTTTATAGTCACAAATTCATATACCTTACTTGCACTACGCGCTAGTTCACTTTGCGACATTTGATTTTTAGCAACAAAACGTTTTACCTCTTCATCGGAAAAAGCATCATCTATTAGTTCTTTATAATTTTTCATCCAATTTCTATTTCTCATTTGTTGTGCCATTTCTTCTCCAACATCCTTCATTTTCTCACCACCTTTTTATTCAACTTTTTTTTTAAATCTGCTTAATCTCTTTTTTAATGCATCTTGTTCTTCTTTACTTATCGAAGTTTTATTTTCCGCAACATATTCATCATGTGCCCACTCAGGCAATTTTTCTTTTTGAATAACTTTTCTGCTATTACTATAATTGACTTGTTGCTTATAATTAGTGGGATTTTTTTTAGTAGGTTTATTAAAACTTCTTACTTGAAGCATTGCATCTTCAGGAGTACTAATTTTTCTTTGTCTCCAATCTGCAATCGTTGTTTCAAAAAAAGCACGATTTAATGTAGCCATACCTCGATCAACTATCATATAATGTATTAAAATATTTAATATTTCCGGTTGGAAAAGATTTTTTTGTACAGCCCATTCAATAATATTTCTTTCGGCACCCGTTACAAATGAACCCTTTTCACGTTTTAACTCCTGTAAGAATTCTGCTGGTGCATAAGCACGACTTGCTTCTAATAATTCTTGATCCTCATCTTTAAAGTTTTGTTTATCTACTACCTTTTTTTTAGCCACTTCTGTTAGAGTATAATTGGAATCTTGCTTCGAAAATCTTTCATGTACAAGTTTCCAGAACAAATTGAAATCTACTTGGTTTGTTGCAACATTAGCTGCTTCCTCAATTAAATGAAATAACTCTAGTTCATCAATACCGTATATTGTATTTGCAGCTACTAGTCGATCATAATTTTTAAAAATTTGTTTACTATCAACAAAGGACTTATCAATAATTTGTTTCAAGAATGATTTATCTAACTTAGAAATATTCTTTATTTTAGGTTCATCAGAATTTATTTGCTTACTTCCATCTAAACTTCCATTACTTTCTATTTTCTGCACATTTATTGAAAAAATCTCCCAGAAATGTTTGGTTGTTTCAACCACTTGTTCTTTATCAATTGAAGTATAAAAGAAGTAATCCTTCAATTCTTTAAAGATTCTTTCGCCAACCATTTCTAGCAATAAACTCCTTAATAAATCATCCGAAAAAAAAGCTTTTGGTCCTTGTGGCTCTTGTATCTCATATATTACTAACCTGCCAAGTTCGTCTTCTTTTTCAAAAGTGCGAAGTAATCCAATTGCCTCAAGCTTACACCTAACTTCATAAAATTCTTGTGTACCTATGCCTAGCAGATCAAATAATTCACTATGCATTTTCCTATTAGAAAGTTGTAAATCAGGCTGAATCATCGTCCTAAGAAGTGCATATAAACTAAATCCGCTTGCCCCGATTAATGGTTGATAAAGTTTCAAAATTATTTCTAGTTGACTATCAAATAACTTTTTTGGTGTGTACACCACAAAGCCATCTTTAGGTGAAAACCTTTGCTCACTAACAACCATTATTAGTTCACACCTTTCTACTTACTTTTCTCATCAATGCTACCTAAGTTTTTCTTATCACGTGCCATCATATCTTGTAGCTCTTTTAAAAAAACACGCATGTCTTTAAATTGTCGATAAACACTTGCAAATCTTATATATGATATTTCATCAACGTCTGCCAACATTCCCATAACATATTCTCCAATTAACTGACTAGAAACTTCACTTTCTCCAAGAGCACGTACCTTATTTTCTACGTCATCGACAATTTGGGTGATTTGATCCATACCAACTGGCCTTTTCTCAGCAGCTCGGATAATTCCCCTTAAAATCTTCTCGCGATTAAATTCATCACGCGTCCCATCTTTTTTAATTACTAGAAGCGGTGTAACTTCAATTCTCTCAAAAGTTGTAAACCTAAAACCACAAGCTTCACATTCACGCCTTCTTCTAATTACATGACCATCATCAGCTGGACGGCTATCAACAACCCGTGACCCATTATGATGACACTTGGGACATCTCATATTTTTTCACCTCATTATTCAATTCGCACGACTAACTATCCTAAATCCATTATCTCTAGCCATTTTAGCACTTGATTCAGTGTTTCTTCAACTTGTTTAGAATTATCAATTAAAATATCCGCCAACGCACATCTTTTTACACTTTCCATTTGACTTAAAATACGATTCCTCGCCTGTTGCTCACTAAAATGATCACGTTTCATTAATCTTTTTATCTGGATTTTTTCAGGTACACAAACACACATTACATCATCGCAATATTGTTGATAATTTCCTTCAAATAATAAAGGAATATCTAACACGATTAGTCTGCTTTTCCTATTTTTTTCATCTTCAATTAACTTTCTAACTCGCTTGTGAATCAATGGCCCAGTAATACTTGTTAATTTTTTTAAACTATCCTTATCGTTAAACACTAAGTCTCCAAGTCTTCGCCTATTTAATTCTCCAGTGTTAGTAATGAATTCTTCGCCAAATTTTTCAATAATCTGTTTTAAACCCAAACTATTTTTTTTAACAACTTCTCTAGCTACCACATCACCATCAATAATTACAGCTCCTTGATTCTTTAAAAAAAAACTAACTGTTGATTTTCCGGATGCTATGCCACCCGTAAGCCCTAGAACATAAGTCATTTGTCATTCCACCTTTTGACAATTTGGACAAAAATGTGTCCCACGTTGAGCAACAACAATCTTTTTAATTGGTGTATGACATCTTGCACATAATTCTCCAGTCTTACCATAAACATTTAATTCAAATTGAAACGCTCCTGAATTTTCAAAAGCATTCGTATAACTTCGAATAGTTGTCCCACCTGCTGAAACAGCTTTTGCCAATTCCAATATAATTGCATCATGTAAAGTCTTAATTTGCTCTTCTTTCAAATGGCTTGCAATCGTTTGTGGATTTATTTTACTCATCCATAAGACTTCGTCAACATAAATATTTCCAAGTCCTGCCACCAACGTTTGATCAAGTAGCGCTGGTTTAATCATTTTGTTTTTCTTCTTGAGCTTTGTTGCAAAATCAAGTGTTGAAAAGTCAGATGCAATTGGTTCTGGGCCTAGTTTTTTGAGACTTTTTAAATTAAAAACGTCATCAGTTCTTACTAATTCCATCCTTCCAAATTTACGCACATCGTTGTATCTTAACTCTTTTTTATCAGTAAATTTAAAAATGACATGTGTATGTTTTTCAATCTCATCATCACTATTTCTTACAAAGTACTTACCTTCCATTCGCAGATGCGAAACCATTGTAATCCCTTCAGTAAAATTAAAAAGTAAATATTTACCTCTACGTCCAATTTCTTTAATTGTCAATCCTTCAAGTGTGTTTTTGAAGAGACTAGAATCTCCAATTACTATTTTCGGATATAACAATACTATTTTTTCAATTCTTTTGTTTAAAACTAACTTTCTAAGCCCTTGGCGGACTGTTTCTACTTCTGGCAATTCTGGCATTTTTTTCCTCCAAACAACTACTTAGCGTCAAACCAAGTCTTCCCGTATGCACTCTCAACTTTTAATGGTACCTCTAAGGATACAGCTTGATCCATTATTTTTGGTACCAATTTTTCTAATAGAGGTATTTCTTTATTTGGTGCTTCAAAAATTAATTCATCATGAACTTGCAATAACATTTTGGCTTCTAAATTTTTATTTTTCAACATCTCTTGCATATTAATCATTGCTACCTTAATAATGTCAGCTGCACTTCCTTGAATGGGTGTATTCATTGCTGTTCGTTCTGCAAACGAGCGTAAATTGAAATTCTTACTTTTGATTTCTGGTAAGTATCGTCTCCGGTTAAACAATGTCTCGACGAAGCCATCTTCCCGTGCCTTTGCAACAATATCGTCCATATATTGCTTAACTCCTGGAAAAACTTCAAAATAACGTTGGATAAATTCCTTTGCTTGTTTTCTGGTAATTCCAATGTTTTGAGCTAAACCATAATCACTAATTCCATAAACAATTCCGAAGTTAACAGCTTTTGCCTGTCGTCTCATGTTTCCAGTAACTTTTTCTGCAGCATCTAATCCAAAGATTTGCATTGCCGTATTAGCATGAATATCTGCCCCAGCTTTAAAAGCAGCCTGCATATTTTTATCATGAGAGATATGAGCCAAAACTCTTAATTCAATCTGCGAATAATCAGATGAAAAAATTTTCCAATTTAGTTTTTCAGGGACAAACGCCTTTCTAATTTGGCGTCCTTCTTCAAGCCTTACTGGAATATTTTGCAAATTTGGATCAACTGAAGATAACCTTCCCGTTGCGGTAAGTGTTTGCGTATATCTAGTATGCACTTTACCATCTGTTTTAAAAACAACTTTTAGGAGGCCTTCAACATATGTCGATTGAATTTTAGAAATTTGACGATACTTTAAAATATTATCAATAATGGGGGCCATTCCTCTTAGTTCCTCTAAAACTCCAACAGCAGTTGAATAACCAGTTTTTGTTTTTTTAATAACAGGTAATTTCAACTTTTCAAATAATATTACACCTAGCTGTTTGGGTGAATTTATATTAAAATCTTCACCTGCTTCCACATGAATTTCTTGTTCTAATTCAGCTAATCTTTCCTTGAGTTGACTACCCATCTCTTCAAGTTTTTGACTATCCAACTTAATTCCTGTTGCTTCCATCTTACCAAGCACTAATGAAAGTGGACGTTCAATTTCAAAATAAAGTTTTTCTTGTTCATTTTCTTTTAATTTTTTCATTAACTGCATTTTTAATTGTTCAATTGCAAAAACTTTCCTAGCTAGATGATTAAAGAAAATGCTATCATCTTCCGGTATTTGATATTTAGCTCCTTTACCGTAGACTTCCTCGTCACTAGAAACATTAAAATAATCATGTTGCTGTGCTAATTTACCAAAATCGTTATTATTTTCACTTGAATCCAACAAATAAGAAACTAATAACATATCAAAATCAATACCCTTAAGCTCAATCCCTAATCGTCGTAACCCAACATATGTCCTTTTCCCATCAAATAAATCAATTTTCACATTTTCATCTTCTAATGCTCTTTTTAAATCTAGTGATTTCAAAAATTCAACATTGCGGCTGACAAAAATTTTATCATCATTTTTAAGCGAAAATCCGACAAACTGCGCTTGATGATAGTTGTCACCACTCATCTCCAAATAAAAAGATAGCGGTTTGTTTAAATTCAACTTAAAAGACTGCTCATCTGCATTGATTACTTGATATGTGACCTTGTTCTTATCTTTTTCGTCTAATTGATTTAATTTACTTGATTGCATCTTTGCTAAAAAACTTTTAAAATCCATTTCCGCATAAAACTTACGTAAATCATCTTCTATTATTCCGTTCCATTTTACATCATCAATACCAATCTCAATCGGTGCATCACACAATATTTTCGCTAACTTCTTGCATAGGAACGCCATCTCTTGATCTTCAATTAAATGATCCTTCATTTTTGAAGGCTTAATTTCATCTAAATTTTCATAAATATTTTCAATTGATCCAAATTGTTGTAATAATTTGATTGCTGTTTTCTCACCAACTTTAGTTACTCCCGGATAATTATCAGAAGCATCTCCAACCAACCCTTTCATATCAACAATTTGTTCTGGTTTTATCCCATATTTTTCTTCCACATGTGCCGGTGTATATTTCTCTATTTCAGTTACACCCTTTTTCGTTACTGCTACCGTTATTTGATTAGTCGTAAGCTGTGTTAAATCGCGATCACCTGTGACTATTGTCACATCAAATCCTTTTATTTGGGCATCATTGGCCAAGGTGCCGATAATATCATCCGCTTCATAATTGAGAAGTTCATAGTTGCTTATTCCATAGGCACTTAACAATTCTTTTATATAAGGAAATTGTTCTGAAAGTTCGCTAGGGGTTTTAGAACGCCCCCCCTTATACTCTTCAAATTCATTTGTCCTAAATGTCCTTTTCCCTGCATCAAATGCAACTAAAATATGACTTGGTTTAACTTCTTCTATAATTTTATCCAGCATATTCTTAAAACCATAAATTGCAGTGGTATGTAGCCCATTATGGTTTACAAACCTTTCAAGCGATTGATGTAGCGCAAAAAAAGCCCTAAAAGCAACACTATTACCATCTATCAATAATAATTTTTTTTGTTTATTCATACAACTAACTCCTTTAATGTATCTTCTTGACCTATTTTAACAAACTATTGTACTCATTAGTAGAAATTAACGAAAATATAAAGGCCAACATAAATCATTGAAACTTGAATACTAATTAGGATATTCAATTAGGCTAATTTCACTTTTAGATAATCTCTAAAAATTTGCAAAAAAAGAAAGAGTCTAGCCAAAATTTACTTTTGACTTAGACTCCCACAATAATTTTAAAAATTATTTATTGTTAAAACCAGTAAAAATGTTTAGTAAGTTGATAAACAAGTTAACGAAATCTAAATATAATTGTAGAGCTCCCATAAGCGCTAAACTAGTCCCTGAAACTTGTCCTCTTGTTTGTAAATATAACATTCTAAATTTTTGAGCATCCCATGCCGTTAATGCTGTAAATATAAGAATTCCAACAAACGAAAATACAAATGTAATTACTGTACTCTGTAAAAAAATATTAATAACCGACACGATAACTAATGCAATAAGTGCTGCAAAAGCATGTGTACCAACTTTCGTCAAATCTCTTTTAGTGGTTGTACCAATAAGTGCCATCGAGACAAATACTGCTGCTGCCCCAACAAAAGCCATTGTCACATCACTAGCTGCATACAGTGACACTACTAATCCAAAAAAAATCCCCTCAATTACAGCAAAAGCTACGAGACCTAATCCAGAAACGACAGGTGACCTATCAACCTTAAAAGACATTCCAATCGCAATTACAAATTGTGCACCAATCAAAACAAACATCATAAATCGATTATTAGCCATATAAGTAGCAACTTCATTGTAAAAAACATTTGAAACCAAATATGAAACCAAAGCAGAGATTGCAACTGCTCCACTCATAAATCCATACATTTTAGTTAAAAAGCCATTCACACCAGTATTACTTACTAACTTTCTACCATTCTCCATTAAATATTCACCTCTGTATTAACACTTTCATCATTATCTGCTACCAATATCTTTGTGGGTGGCTTAACCATCACAACCGCATCAACAATTCGGCATCCTTCATCGTTGACCCCTGTTACTGCTAACGTAACTACCTCTTTCATTTCATCAACTTTTATGACTTCGAAAGTAAATGTGACGTCTTCTTCATGATACACTGGCAAAATAAAATTGACTGCTAAATTGACTACCTGACTCCCAGGACCGGGAAGAATCATTGAGACCGATCTGGTAATAATTCCTGTAAGTAAAACAGGCGGAACTATTGCTGCCTTGTAATCCATGTTTCTCGCATATTCATCTTGAATGTACAACGGATTATTATCGTTGGTCATTCCTAAATATAACAGTACATCCCTGTATGAAACACTTTCATTAACTGTTAATGAATCTCCTTCATTTAAATCATCAATCGTTTTTCCTTGCCTGTGAGTATCTTCTGACATTAATAACGACACCTCCATATAGTCTTGAATGTATTTTAGCATAGACTTCGATTTGTCTCAATCGATTAGAGATTAAAAAAAAATAAAGAACATTTAAAAAAAAATAAAGAACATTTAAAAAAAGCTTTACTCAAAATTCAATTTACATTTGAGTAAAACTTCTAAATTACATATAATTCATATTCTATTAATTAACCGTAATATCTAAAGCGATTCTAAACTAGTTATTTCTAGGGCTTAACGTACTCAATAATTTCTCGTATGCATATTCATATTTTTGAATATCTCCGGCACCCATAAAAACAACGACGGCATCATGAAAATCAAGTAGTGGTGACATATTATCTACTTTCAAAACCTCACCGCCTTTAGTAATTTTATCCCCAAGGTCATTACTAGAAACATTCCCACCATGTTCGCGTATAGAACTAAAAATATCAGTAAGATAGACTTTATCAGCTAAATTCAAGCTAACGGCAAAATCATCCATTAGCGCAATTGTACGACTAAATGTATGTGGTTGAAAAACCGCAATTATTTTCTTATTGGGATATTTCTGTCGAGCGGCATCAATTGTTGCCTTAATCTCGGATGGGTGATGCGCATAGTCATCAATTATTGTCACGTCCGCAACATATTTCTCCGTAAAACGTCTTTTGACTCCCTGGTATGTCAAAAGTTCACGTTTAACTTCATCTTGAGCAACTTTTTCAAAATAAGATACTGCAATTACTGCCAAACTATTCAATACATTATGCTCACCAAAAATTGGAATCTCATAAGTTCCTAAAAAGTCATCATGATAATAAACATCAAAAGTTGATCCAGTTGTCGTACGTTTGATATTTTCAGCTCTAAAATCATCTGCTTTTGATGTTCCATAATAATAAATTGGAACATCTGCCTTAATATTTCTTAAGTATTTATCTTCACCCCAGGCAAAGATTCCCTTTTTAGTTTGCTTGGCTAGTGTTTCAAATGCATCAAATACATCTTCAATTCCAGTAAAATAATCTGGATGATCAAAATCTATATTTGTCATTACCACATAATCTGGATGATATGCAACAAAATGTCGGCGATATTCATCAGCTTCGAAGACAAAGAATCTCGCATCAGGAACTCCTTTTCCAGAGCCATCTCCAATCAAATAACTCGTTGGTGCCACTCCACCTAAAACATGTGCTAGCAATCCTGTTGTACTAGTTTTTCCATGTGCTCCTGCAATTCCTATGCTTGTTGTATTCTCGACAATCTTCTCTAGGAACTCAGGATATGTAATAATTGTAATTCCTAATTCCTTTGCTTTTTTTATTTCAGGATGATCATCTCCAAAAGCATTTCCTTGAATAATGGTAAGACCTTCCACAATGTTTTTTTCATCAAAGGGTAATATTTTTATTCCGGCTAATTCTAGTCCACGCTGTGTAAACGTATACTTTTCAATATCAGAACCAATAACTTTTAATCCTTTATCATGCAAAAGTAAGGCTAGAGAGCTCATCCCAGTTCCCTTGATTCCTACAAAATAATAGGTGGTTTCCGTATCCATATTATTGTCCTCTTTCCTTTAATTAAATAAATTTACTGACTTAGTTTAACACAAAAAGCGAGTGAATTCCTTTCAATAATCAACTCGATTTCTGATTTTATCCAATCCTTCTTTTGTAAGATAAACCTCTCTTGGTTTAGAACCTCTTGCTGGGGAAATATATCGTCTTGCTTCAAGTACATCAATAATGTTTGCCGCTCGATTATAACCAATTGCAAAAGTTCTTTGAAGCTTCGAAGTAGAAGTATTTTCTTCATTGACTAAATAATCCAAAATTTCAGGTAAAAGTTCATCTTCTTGTTCATTTTGCAATGCTTGTTTCTTCAATCCATCAGGGTCAAAGGAATAATTAGGTTTCCCTTGAGAACGTACAAAATCAGTAATCTTATCAACTTCATTTTGCACAAATGTTCCTTGCAACCTTATAGGCTGGCTTGCCCCATTACCTAGATATAACATATCACCTCGACCTAATAGGCGTTCGGCTCCTCCAACATCAATAATTGTTCTTGAATCAACTTGGCTTGAGACCATAAAGGCTACCCTTGTCGGAATATTATTCTTGATTGTTCCTGTAATCACATCTACGCTTGGTCTTTGTGTCGCAATTAACAGATGAATTCCTGCTGCACGAGCCTTCTGAGTAATTCTTGCAATATAATCTTGCACTTCCGAAGAAGCAACCATCATTAAATCTGCTAACTCATCAATCACAATTACAATGTATGACATACATAATCCAAAATCTCGATTTTCTACCACCTTTTCATTAAAACCTTCAATATTTCTTACACCAGCTGCCGCCAGTTTCTGATAGCGTTCTTCCATCTCTTCTACAACCCATTTCAATGCAGCTGAAGCAGCAACTGGATCAGAAATAACTGGAGCTAACAAATGTGGAATATCATGATATGGTGCCATCTCCACAGCTTTAGGATCTATTAATAATAATTTAACCTCTTGTGGTGTTGCTTTATACAATAATGACACTAAAACACTATTGATAAATACTGACTTTCCTGACCCTGTTGCTCCGGCTATTAATCCATGTGGCATTTTCCTTAAATCTGTGATTATTGATTCCCCTGACAAATTAACTCCAAGTGCTACTGTAAGTGGAGATGTTTGTTCCTTGAATTTTGTTGAATCCAAAACCTCAGAAAGCATTACAGGGCGAGCTTTTAAATTCGGTATCTCAACTCCCACGCTACTTTGTCCAGGAATTGGTGCCTCAATTCTAATATCTTTGGCTGCTAAAGCTAACTTTAAATCATCAATTAAGTTTGTAATTTTATTGACTTTAACACCTTTTTCTAGCGTTAATTCAAATTGTGTAACTGCTGGACCTATTGTCCAATCTTTAACAGTTGCATCAACATGAAAAGCTTCCAGTGTTTCATTCAGTGTTTCTATTTGCGCCAAAACCCACTCATCTTGAGTATCATCGTTAACTTTAACAATAGGTGGCAAAAAATCCATGCTAGGAAATTTATACTGTTTTTCTTCATTTATCCCAGGCAGCTGTCTTTGATGTTGAATCTGCCTTGAAGCAGATTTTGGTTTTGTTAAATCAGCAGTATAAGTTTCTTGCTTAACAGTAGAATCCGTAGTTTGGGTTACCTTGTCAACATCTGGTTTTTCGAAAATATTTTTGTCAGTTATCAGCGGTTCTCTAAAAATCGCCGTATTTACCTCAGTTGGTTGCGCAAGAATAATGCCTGAACCATTTGTATCTTCATCTACTTCATCGGTCTCTTGTTTATAATCCAATTCATTTTCAGATTTTTCGCTATGTGTATCACTGTCCACTGGACTACTACTTTCATTATTCAAAAGCGTATGCGCTATAATATTTTCCTGAATTGAATTATCATCTACAATATCAGTCACATCGCTATCTAACGTCTCATCAAACAGTAAATAATCTTCTGCATTTTTTTTAAAATTATTGAATAACTGTTGATATTTAATTTGGCTTTTCCTTAATTTCTGTGACTTTCCGATAAATGACGGTGGCACAAAGGATGGACGAAAGATTTGTTTTTTGTCCCCATTTACATCACTTTTGAATTCTTTTTTCTCTTCACTTTGACTTTTAGAAGTCATTTTATATTTCTTTTCATTTTCTCTTTTATTCTTTTTTCGATAAAAAGCTGGCCCATCATAATGCTGCATTATTTTTTCTTCCTTACTTTTAATGAATCAACTAAAAATAGCTACCCAAGTTCTGAGCTAAGAGGTAGCTAGAAATATTTTTAATCACAAAACTAACTATGCTCTCTAAAACATGTTAGCATACATTTACTTACTTCAACAAAATTTAGGCAAGTAAAAACGGTTGTCCTTTTTGAAAATCATCCTTTGATAGAACTAAAATTCCACTTTTTTTCGGAGCATTCGGTAAATTCAGCTCGCGTGCAGAACAAATCATCCCATCACTCTTAATACCTCTCAGCTGTCCTGGCCATATTATTGCTCCATTTGGCATCATTGCACCTACTTTTGCAACTACAACTAATTGTCCTTCAGCTATATTGGATGCCCCACACACAATCTGTAGTGTTTCATTGCCAATATTAGTTTTAGTAATATGCAAATGATCTGAGTCTGGATGTTCCACCATTTCTTCAACTAATCCAACTACAAAATCAACAGATTTGTCTACCTCTAGTAGCAGCTCAAAGCCTGCATTTTTTAGTACTTCATTTAATAGCTTAATTTGTTGCTCATCAAGCTTAATTTGCCCTGAACCCTTTATGCCAAGAGCTTCACCTAATCCAAAAAAGTTATAACCTAATTTAGTATTACCGTCTGCATCACTAATTTGCACAACATTATCTTTGATTTCTACTTTTTGATTTTTCATATCTTCATGAAGCATCACAATGAGAACATCTCCCATTTGTGAACTATTATAACTTGCAATTAACATGTACTTTCTCCTTTACACAAAAAAAGAACTGCGCGCATACACAGTCCCATTCTTTATTAAATCATGCGACTCCATTTAAAAATGATTCAACTTCTTCTTTAGTTTTTCGATCCTTATTAACAAAACGTGCAACTTCTTTGCCATCTTTGTAAACGATGAAGCTCGGAATTCCCATTACCATCATTTCTTGACACAATTCGATATTTTCATCCCGATCGATATGAATAAACTTATAGTCTTTATACTCTTCCTCAATCTCTGGAAGTGATGGCTTTATAAAACTGCAATCTGAACACCAACCAGCAGAAAAAAATAAGACAAATGAGCCCTTTGCTAATTTTTTTTCAAGTGTTTCCAAATTCATTTTTCCAAATTGTTCCATCTTTCATTCCTCCTTGATGATTATTAATTCGATTATCATCATTATAGCCTATTTACCTTCAAAAAAAAGGCATTTACTCCAATTTATTCAAGCAACTGAAAAATTAGTGTTATAATTAATTATTAAATTAAGAATAAAGTGAGGTGTTTTCTTCATGACAATTACTTTCAATAGATTTTTGCCATTAACCTTAGGTATTTTAACTGGATTTATTGGTGGTGTGCAAGCTAGTAACATTCTAAAAAAGAACACACAACTTACTCCACAACAAATTTTAGAAAATATTAAAAATTCTTTTCAAAATGAGATACCTATTCAAGATTCTTGGATAGCTGTTCAAACTAAACAAATCCGCAAATTTGCTTTAACTACAGAGGTCTATCAAGGCGGTGTATCCCGAATTGAGGACAATCAGCTTGTTCGTTATGAATTTCAAGCAGATGCTAAAACTGGTAGTGTGCTTAGCCTTAACAGAATTGATGCATAACTTATTGAGGATAACCTATACTTGTTCTAACTTTTGGAAGTTAGCAACAATTTTGTATATTGGTTGTCCTTTTTTACTGAACTTTTCTTCATATTCAGTCATTACATTATCAAGCATTGCTTCTTCATTTTTGTGCAAATCCAAAAAAACTTGCTCAAAATTCATTCCATAATTATTCATACTTTTGAGAGAGTATTCGAACAACCCACGATTATCCGTTTTAAATTCTATGGTCCCCTCATCACTCATCACATTCTGATATTGTTTTAAAAATGTTCTATATGTTAATCGTCGCTTCTCTTGTCTTTTTTTTGGCCAAGGATCAGAAAAATTCAAAAAAATTCCATCAATCTCATTTTCTTCGAAATATTCACTTAACCCACTTCCGTTTGCACAAATCAATTGTAAATTGGGAAGTTTTATTTCAATTTGTTTTTTTAAAACAATCGCGGCAACAGTTGTTTGTATCTCAATACCAATATAATTATTCTCCGGATGAAGCCTTGCTAATTCTATTATAAATCCACCTTTACCCATTCCTACTTCAATAAATAATGGCGCACTTCTTTTAAATCTTGTTTCCCACTTTCCACGATATTCATTCGGGTTTGTCACTATTAAATCAGGATTGCCATCAATGAGTGGCTTTGCCCATGGTTTATTTCGTAAACGCATATTTTCATTCCTTTCAGCATCAACTAATCATCTTGGAGTCTCTTCAAATAAAAAACCAATTGACTAAATTGCAATCAATCGGTTTTTCCAAGATGCTTAATATTAATCCAATTATTCTATTATACTTTTTTTATCAAACAAATTCTTGATTATTAAAAAAATCTGCTACCTGTAATATGTCTTGGTTCATTTCAAAAAAATGACCACGTTGATGATTTTCCTTAACCGAGAGCAACAAATTAACCATGTAATACCAACATATTCTTCGTTTCAAACTATCCGTAACTGCAATGTCGTATTTTTTAGTTAACCATTGATTCCAATCTTTCCGTGGGACATATTGACACATTAACATACTAATATCCAGCGCATTATCTGCCAATCTCGCAGATTCCCAATCAACTAAATATAGTTTACCACTATCCGATAATAACCAATTCTTATGATTTAAATCGCCATGTGAAACCTTAAATTTTCTATGATCTAACTTTGGCTGATGCATCCGCAATTGGTTTGCAACTTTTTTTAACAAAGGATGTGTCCGTAGTTCTAGACTCAACCCTCTAAAATAATTACTAAGCAACTCTTCGGGAAAAATATATCTACCGCCTACTTGTCGCAACATTTTTCTCAGAATTTTAGAGTCATGAATCCTTGCTAACAGTTTTGCAACAGATTCTTGTCCCATTTCTTCTTTGGAAAGACACCGACCATTTAGCCATTCCTGCGCCGTCAAAGTGTCCCCAGTTGAAATGTGCTTTGTCCATACCAATCTAGGTGTGATTTCCTCTAAAGACAGTGCGGCCAAAAAAGGCGAAGTATTTCTTTTTATAAACAACCTTTCCTGCTCTCTAATCCCCATATAAGCAGTCCCGGTATTCCCCCTAAGCGGACGAATCTGCCAACCATCATCCAACCTGAAATCCATATTGGCAAGTCTCCTCTACAAGTCCATAATCCTTAGACAAGGATACAAATTCATACAACAAGTGTCAAGCTTTTTTTTTGAGATAGTTTGTTAATAAATAACCCACAATTACATATATTTCAACAAACGAAACAAATGGAATTAATAGAAAAGATGCCTTAAATCCCAATTTAATTACCGCTAATACATTTAAAATTGCCCAAACACCATACAACATTTTACGTATTAATTTTACAAATGCTACTTTTTTTTGACTTTCACTAACTGGGTAGATATATATGAACACATTATCATCAAAAGTAAAATATAATCCAAACAATTGAAAACCTATCAAGTAAATAAACATACAAATTATTAAAAAACTAAAAATCAAATTTGTTGAAAATAAGATTATGATACTTGCTAAACATAGTAATCTGACAAACATTCCACTAAAACCACTTTGTCTAATAAAACTCCTACTGTATAGATAAAGATACGGATCATTCTTTGTCTTGGGCAACATAAAATCAAATATTTTCCGGCGTTTTGTTTGTCCCACAATTTGTGGAACATCAGTGAATAAATTGATAAATCTGTATAGAACCATTAGCCTTTCTTTTTCAAATTTAATCATATCATTCCATCTGAAAATATGTACTTTTGATGCACTATTAAAATAATATTTTGCAATTACTAGACAAATAAAAGCAATAAACGTACCAATAAAAACATTCACATAAATACACAGACTTAGAATAATAAGTTGACTCAATTGACATAAAATTTTTATCCACAATTTTTCAGAATGTTCAATATAGGCACCTAGCATAATCTGGATTAAATCCATTATTTTCAGAAAACATAATGCTAGAAAAAGTAAAAAAAGCTTCAAGAGACTCCAATGAAGCCCTTGTAAAATGAATGGTGATAAAACCACAATAAATCCTAACTGTATCACTGACGCAATTAACGAAGAATGTTTCAACGCCAATTGCAAAAAACCTTTCATTTCATAGTCTTTAGGCAATAAAAACACACTATCTGCTTCCACTAAAAGACTTGTCAATTTACCAACTTTTAAAAGAAGAAAGAGGATAACAATGAGTATCGGTTTTTCCCACCATAATATATTCAAAGGTAAAGCCTTCACAAAATTCGAATAAGCCAGCCCTAAACCACCAACAAAAAAAAGTAAGGCCAACACAAAATGATCATTAAAAACATATTTTGAATATCGTAATAGTGTACTTTGGTATGCCTTTAATCTTTTATTCCAAATCTCATTCATTGCTTTTTCCATCCTGTGTCATTCCAAGATAAATATCAGTTAACGATGCAGAATCATTACCATACAAAGTCCTTAGTTCCTGGAGGCTTCCCTTGGCCTTAATCCTACCTTGATGAAGTAAAACAAAATAATCACAGTATTCTTGTGCTGTACTCAATACATGAGTTGACATTAAAATAGCTGACCCTCTCTTCTTTTCAGAATCAACTAATGTTAATAAATCTCTAGTTGCCAAGGGATCTAATCCTAAAAAAGGTTCATCAATAACATATACATCGGCCCTAGTAATAAATGCACATACTATCATTACTTTTTGACGCATACCCTTAGAAAAATTTGCTGGAAACCAATCTAATTTATTAGCTAAACGAAAGATGCCTAATAACTTATTAGCTATTCTCCATGCTTTGTTTGAGTCTAAGCCATACGCCATGATGGTTAGTTCTAAATGTTCTTTAAGTGTTAATTCTTGATATAACACCGGCATTTCTGGCATATATGCCAACTTACCCTTATAGGCCTTTGCGTCATCTTTAAGCCCTATATCATCAATTTTAATAGCTCCTTTTTGAGGCTCGAGCAACCCAATTATATGATTAATAGTTGTTGATTTCCCTGCACCATTTAACCCAATCAAACCAACTAGCTGCCCTGAATTAACCTCGAAAGAGATATCTTTTAAAACAGGTATCTTCGAATACCCACCAACAAGCCCTTGCACCTTTAATGTCATCTTTTGTAAATCCTTTCACTTATCTGTAATGCTGATTATAGCATAAACAATGGTATTCAAATTAATATAAAGTTTCCATCATTGTAGTATTATATTGTATACTACAATATAATACCAATTGAAAGAAGGTTTCTTTTTATGGAAGATTGTATTTTTTGTAAAATTATCACTGGGGAAATTCCAAGTGTATCTGTCTATGAAGATGATGATGTAAAAGCTTTTTTAGATATATCCCAAACAACAGTAGGACATACTCTTTTGATTCCTAAAAAACATGTTACTAATATTTTTGACTATGATGCTGCTTTATCTAGCAAAGTCTTAGTTAAAATACCTGTGATAGCTCGTGCAATTAAAAAAAGTAATCCAAAAATTTTGGGACTCAATATTGTAAATAATAACGGTGAACTTGCTTATCAATCTGTCTTTCATTCACATTTCCACTTAATTCCGCGTTATACAGAATCTGATAGTTTCTCAATAAACTTCACAAATAATTCTGAGAAATATTCAACAAATCAGTTACAAGAAATTGCTGCCAGTATCAAACAAAATTTGGAGGATTAGCTTATGACCCAAAAAACGGCACTTTTAAGTTTAACTGCAGTGGGAATATTTTCTCTAGTTGGTTATCTTTCGCGCAATAAAATCATTGAATCTGGCGAAAAGGCAAAGGAAGTCTTTGCATCAGCTAAGACTGTAAAAAACTCTTATGATAATCTTTTAGAAAGTATTGAAAAACTAAAAAAGGAATTACCTAATTCTCAAAAAAGAATTGAAGAGCTTTCCACTATTATTTCTGAATATCAATTCAAAATAAAAAATAACCTTGATAATATTACTAAATTTCAGGAAAATTTATGAAAAGACTTCATAAATTGAATAAAAGATGAATTTTTTTGTAAATTTTGTCTTTTAATTCAACCTTAAGGAACTATTGTGTTATAGTTAATAACGTTGATTTGTATATTCTTATACAAGCAAAATAAACGAATGGATGTGTATTTTATAATGAAAAAATGGCTTCTTGCATTAGCAGGTATCCTTATGACTGTAAGTTTAGCTGCTTGCTCCAAAACAGTTGCAACAACTTCAGGTGGTAAAATTACTGAGAGTGCTTACTATGATAGTATGAAAAAGACTTCCTCAGGGAAACAAATTTTACAACAAATGATTCTTGATAAGGTGCTTGAAAAACAATACGGTAGCAAGGTTTCAGCAAAACAAGTTAATGCTCAGTACAATACCTATGCTAGTCAATACGGTTCATCATTTTCGAGTGTCTTGTCTGAAAATAGTTTGACCAAATCGAGTTTCAAGCAACAACTTCGTTCAAATCTGTTGCTTCGTGAAGCTGTAAAAGCAAACACAACTATTACAGAAAAACAATTAGAGAAACAATGGAAGAGTTATCAACCTAAGACAACAGTTGCACATATCCTAGTTGCAAAAAAAGCAACTGCTGAAAAAGTAATCAAATTGTTACAAGCTGGTGGTAACTTTACTGAACTTGCTAAGAAATACTCGACAGATACTGCTACTAAAAATAAAGGTGGTAAATTATCAGCATTTGATAATACAGATACTTCATTAGTATCAGCATTTAAGAAAGCTGCCTTTGCTTTGAAGCAAGGTGAATATACAACAACTCCTGTTAAAACAAGTTATGGCTATCATATTATCAAGTCTATCAAACGACCAGCTAAGGGTAAAATGAGTGCACATATCAGTGAACTTAAGAAACAAATTATTGATAGTGACATGAATGACTCATCACTTCTTCAAACAGTTATTGGTAAAGTTCTTAAAAAGGGAAATGTCTCAATTAAAGATAATGATTTAAAAGATATTCTCTCAAGTTACCTTTCAACAAGTTCAAGCTCATCCTCATCAAGCAGTAACTAATTAAATTAATAAAACGACACAAAAAAACGGCAGAATTTAAAACTCTGCTGTTTTTTTATTAGTTATATTGGATTAAATCGGTAATTTGCTCAATAACCCTTTTTGATTCTGGTAATGGAAAAAGTTGAAAAAGATGAAACATTCCCTTATAAGTAAATAATTCTACATTTTCTTTTACCTTTTCGGTAAATATTTTCATATCTGGATATAAAATTTCCTCTGTCCCTCCAAAAATGGTTATATTTGGCAAATTGTCGAGTTCACCGTAGATTGGACTTACTACTGGTGATTTAAGCTCTTCATCTCCAGCATAATACGTAGCTTCGAGGTGTAACTCATCTAAATTTAAAACTGAATCTCTTTCAGAAATATCTTCGATGGCTGGATTAGTTAGCGACGCATCTAGCCAAGGTGACAATAATATCGCTTGCTTAGGTAATGAAATTTGTGCATCTCTAAGCTGTTCTAATAGTGAAATAGCAAGCCCGCCACCCAAAGCATCTCCGAGTATTATAATGTTTTCAGATTTACCAGCATATGACGAAAGAAGTTCTTGGTAACTTCGCATAATCATCGAAAGTGCATCATCAACGTTCTTAGCAGGCGCTTTGGGGTAAACTGGCATAACTATACTTGCACATACTCGATCAGCAATTTTTGTAACAAATTTATATTGCAAATCAGTAGGGTGTTGGCAAAATGTCACTCCATGTATATAAAAAATAACTTTTCTCACCGGAGATACAATTCCATCTCTTTTTAAAACTTGCTTTCTTTCGTCTAACCATTCAAAACCTAAGTTATTCTCTACCTTCTGTGGTAATTCATATGCCATATAACTTTCGCGATTCATTTTTTCAAATTTAATTGCCGTTCTTGCGTCTAGTCCATGCCAAAAATTTTTTATTCCTAATTCAAAAATAATACTTTGAATACTTCTTTTTTTCTTGATACTTTGATACTTCAAATACACTGATGAAGCAACTATAGAACTCACAAAAATTTTCTTAATCATGAATAACTCCTTCCCCCAAAAAAATAAATTGATATCTATAATCTAAGCTAGCACAATTTATCTCATTTAGTCCAATCTTTAAGACTTATTTATAGACAAGTGCCTTTTATCCTCTAAAATAGCTAAATATAAAACTACTTTTTTTAATAAGTGTGCCAATTGAACTATAATAAAAGAACCACTATTTTTTATTCTGAGAATAGAAATATAGTAGTTCTTAATAAGTGAGACTCAAACTATCTCATTTTCGTATTCAAAAAATGTCAATAAACAAGAATTAGATAACAATGAGTTCATACTTTTTCAAGCCAAATGCATCACAACTCATCCTCATAAAATTGAAAATAGATTTATAAATCTATCACGTAATTATAGCAAATTAGTTACGTATACCATTACTAATTGCTCAGTTTATTTTTTTTGCGGAAAACTAATCACAGTACCATAACCATGTAAGATCATGTACTTAGGCCCGACTCCCACGCTAACAATTTCAGGAGTAAAATGTACCGCTATAATTCCATCACCATCTCTTGCAACAGTCCGCTCGATTAATTTAGTTTTGACTTTTTCATATAATTCATCAAAATTATCTACATCATCTATCTCATCGGGTGTAAGTGTTCTTTTTACAGTAGCATTAACAATACCAACAATCATATACGCACGATTTACTTCACCAGTCGTTAAAAACATTCTTAATTACCTCACTTATAAAAAATATTATTTTCTTATTCTAAGGGAAGGCAACACTACTATGAACATTACCTACACAATTTAAATAATTATTAAAGAAAAATACGATAATTTCGTTTTGTTATATTCACAACTTCCTTTTTTGTGTTCCTAGAGCTCATTTTCAACAAATTTTTCAACATTCTTTCAAATTTCAAATCATTTTCAAGTTTTGAAAGTACATCTTTGTCTACCCTAATTATTAATTGTTCCTTCTTACTTGGGATAAAGAAAGTTTTTGTTGTATCATCTTCATCCAAAACATTCGATTCAATTTCATGCATAAATTCTTTTTGCATGCTAAAATCCTCCTTTGTATACAATTCAAGTTTACCCCTAATTCAATATGAATTCAAAGTTCAAAGAATTAAAAAAACTGTTCAACACCTAATCAAAAACAATACCATTTGATTAAGCATTAAACAGAAATTCTAAAATCTACTTGATTAATTCATAAATTGCCTCAGCATAAATAGCTGCTGCTTTTAATAAATCAGAAACTGGTATATACTCATTAGCTTGATGCATCGTATCTGGAGTTCCTGGAAACATTGCTCCAAAAGCCACTCCTCTTTCCATTAATCGTCCATACGTTCCACCGCCAACAACCATTCCATACCCTTCATTACCAGTTTGACGTTGATAAACATCCAATAAAGTCTTAACCAATGGATCCTCTGGAGAAACATAATGTGGTTCTTGAGTTTTCCCAGTTGCATTAATTTGCGCATTTAAAGTTTCGGCAACTTTTATCAATGCTGCTTCAATCTCTTTAGTTCCAATCCCTTTAGGGAAACGAAAGTTCAGTGTGATTCTCCCACCCTTTGAGGCATCAAAACTAAATATTCCAGCATTCATTGTTAAATCACCCATAATTTCATCTGAATAATGTAAACTAAAATTATCCATTCTTGAATCTTCATGTAAATAATTGCTAGCAAATTCAATAAACTGTTTTGCCCCAGATCCTAAATTCAGTTGTTTTAAAAAGAGCGCCAAATAAGTTCCTGCATTTTCACCATTTTTTGGTTCTTGTGCATGGGCTGCTTTCCCAATCACTGCAATTTCAACTTTACCATCCTTTTCAAGAATTGTTGCCTCAATTGGTTTATCACTCAGGAATTTTGCAAGTAATTTTTTTGTGTCCTCAAATGCAACACCGCTTACATGTGCTATTGCATCTCTAGGAACCATATTTTCACGAAGTCCCGCATAAAAATCCAGTAATTTTGCATTTGAACCATTTCCACCTTGGAAGTCAACATTAAAGCTTACATTACCTTTTTCTCCGTTAATCAAAGGAAAAAATGCATCTGGAGAAAAACCGAAATCCGGAAGTGGCATTTTCTCAAAATAATGAGTCATGCATCTCCATCCACTTTCTTCGTCGGTACCAATAATCATGCGGACCTTTTTGCTGATTGGCAGATTTAACTCTTTAATCAACTTCAATCCATAATATGCTGCCATTGCAGGTCCCTTATCATCAGAAGCTCCCCGTGCAAAAAGTTTTCCATCTTTTATCATTGGTTCAAATGGATTAGTTTCCCATCCATTTCCTGCGGGCATGACATCCACGTGTGCTAGAATTCCCAATGTTTCATTACCTGTACCATATTCAAGATGCCCTACGACACCATCTAAATCCAGTGTTTCAAATCCATCTCTTCGCCCAATTTCCAAAAATTTATCCAAAGCTTCTCTGGGTCCTGGACCAAACGGTGCATCTTTTGAACCAATTTTCTCATCTCTAACACTTTCAATTTTTAATAATTCGGTCAAATCTAGTAATAAAGCATCTTTCCTTTGGTTAATTTCATTTTTCCAATCAATTTTCATCACTTTTCCTCCTTAAAAATCTGTCATGTAATAATTTTATCACATCACCTTCTGATATTATTAATTAATATTCTAATCAAAAAATATTTTGTTGTATAATAAAAATAAATCTTCACTAGGAGGGACAACATGCATATTATTGAAAAAAAAATTCTAAACCAAATAATCACTACTCGCCCATTAGAAAGTCACAAAGGTAATTTTGGACGTGTACTGACCATTGGTGGAAATATTCAATTTGGTGGTGCAATAATTATGGCAACATCGGCAGCTGTCCACTGTGGGGCAGGATTAGTAACTTGTGCAACCTCAATGAACAATTTGACATCCCTCCATACTATCGTCCCAGAAGCAATGTATATCGATTATCAATCTGATTTTCTTTTAATCGACGCAATTACTAGAGCTGATATATTACTTATCGGACCTGGTTTGGGAACAGATACTACTTCATTGCAAATTTTACAAACTGTACTACAAAATACTTCTTCACAACAACTACTAATTATTGACGGATCAGCAATCAGTCTTATTTCTTTACATCACGAATTTTTTCCACTTATCAAAAAAATACATCCCATTTTTACGCCTCATCAAATGGAGTGGGAGCGCTTGAGTGGCATTAAAATTTCAGTACAAGATGATGTAAAAAATACCTTGTTTCAACAACAATTGCAATCTACTGTTATTTTAAAAAAACATCATACAACAATTTATCACAGAGATGGTTCAATTTCAAAGCTCCAAATTGGTGGGCCATTTATGGCAACAGGTGGCATGGGTGATACGCTCGCTGGCATAATTGCTGGTTTTTTAGCACAATTCAAATTAAAACACTATGAACATGTTATTGATGCTGCTGTCTACACTCATAGTGCCATTGCCAAAGAATTGAGCAATAATAAATATGTTGTATTACCTACTGATATTATTAACGAAATTCAAAGATTTATGCAGGAAAATTCTGGTGGAATATAAAAATTTACTCTTCAATTTGCCTTAACTTCTGGATTTCTTCTGTTGTTAATTCACGATATTTTCCTAGTTCTATATTTTCATCTAAAACTATATTCCCCATTTTTACTCTTTGCAGTTCCTTTACTCTCATAGAAACTGCCCCAAACATTCGTTTAATTTGATGGTATTTTCCTTCAAAGATAACTATTTCGATGTAGGTCTCAACTTTAACCTCATCAATAGCTATAATTCTTAATTTTGCAGGCTTAGTCACTTCTCCATTTTTTAATATAATCCCTTTTTTAAAAATCTCAATTGTATCATTATTAACTACGCCCGCAATCAATGCACGGTACGTTTTTTTTACATGTTTTTTTGGTGATAGAACATTGTGTGCCAATACTCCATCATTTGTTAAAATCATCAGGCCAGTTGTGTCCTTGTCTAATCTTCCAATAGGAAACAAATCATTTTTCTTAAAGCCATTAATTAAATCAATGACAGTTTTAGAATCCCTATCTATCGTTGCCGAAACAACTCCTTTTGGCTTATTCATCATCAGGTAAATATATTTTTGATAGCTAAGTGTAAGACCCGATAATTCAATACTGTCTAACTCTGGATTAACTTGTAATTTTGCTTGACTACTTATTTTTTTATTGACACTAACTAAACCACTTTTTATAAACGATTTTGCTTGGGTTCTGGTCACTAATTTTGTATCAGCAATAAACTTATCAAGTCTCATTTCACCTTATCCTCAATTTTTTACGCAGTATTGCTGCACGGCTGCCTATAATTTTATCTGCAACTTTTGTTTTCAATACTAAATAAATATACGTCAAACCGCCTGCTCCTACTGCAATAAAGAGCACAATAAGTGCAGTTATTCGATATTCTAGATTTAAAAACATATCACTTAACTGAATTAGGCCAAGCGAAACAGCAAAAACCACTAATGAAAAAATCAGCAATTGATCAAATCTTTTGATAATCTTGCCCATATTAACTTCCAAATTGTAATAAAAATATCTTAACATGAGACAACTTGAAACAGTCATTCCAATCCCAGTCGCCATTAACGGACCAAAAGGATGAAATATCAATGTAAGTGGAAATTGTAAAATTATTTTTATTGCTAATCCTATTAAGAAAAACTTGATTGCCTTCATATTTTGATATACACCTTGTAATAAGGATGCCAATACCATAAATAAACCAATTGGTAATGCTACATATGCAGAAAAGCTTAAAACGTACACACCTGTGAAGTTATACTGATAAAAAACTACATATAAAGGTTTGGCAACAGCTGCCATTCCTAACGAACAAGGCAACATTATAAAGAAAAACAATTCTATTGCATCAGCTAATTGTAATGCAGTTTGTTCTTTATTATGATTTGAATATGCTTGTGCTAATAAGGGAATCGCAGTCGCAGACATTGCTGAAGCCAAAGAAATAATAATCATTATTAATTTGTTAGAATTACCAGCAAAAATTGTGTATAAGTCATTAATTGCAGTTACACCATAATTCGTAAAATGTAACATAATTTGCTTAAAGGTAAACTGATCAATCAAATTATACACAGTTGTAGAGACACTAATTACCACAAACGGAATTGCTTCAAATAATAAGTTTTTTATGATTTGTGAATCGGAAATTATTAGTTCATTTGCACTTTGTTTTGCAAGTAATGCAAACTCATCTTTTTTTCTAAAGTAAAACCAGGCTAAGAAGCTCAAGCCCGCAATTGCTCCAATAAAAGCTGCAAAAGTTGACTGTACTACACCAGAAACGTAACTCCCTTTTAGAATCTTCATGATTATAAAAGTCGTACCTAACATATATATAATCCTTGCAATTTGCTCAATTAATTGTGACATTGCTGAAGGAAACATATCTTGATACCCTTGAAAAAATCCCCTAGTCAAACTCATTGTTGGAATAATTGTCAACGCAATAGCAAGTGAGCGATAAACTGGAATAACATTTTTATCATTTTGAGACAAAAAGGGCGCTATAAACCACATAATAATTGCGGAAACTATCCCCAAACCTAACATTATCAATATAAGTTTTTTATATAATCGCTGTC
This sequence comes from Liquorilactobacillus cacaonum DSM 21116, assembly GCF_001436735.1. GTDB lineage: Bacteria > Bacillota > Bacilli > Lactobacillales > Lactobacillaceae > Liquorilactobacillus > Liquorilactobacillus cacaonum. The sequence goes on along the minus strand of NZ_AYZE01000014.1, from coordinate 6,265 downwards.
CTAATGCATATTCATTTTGTCCATTATAATTAGATATTTGCTTAGACACCGCCGATGGAATACCCGCAATTGAAATCATTAGAAACACACTATAAACAGTGTACCCTTGTGTATATAAGTTGTTAGCTGCAAGATTTTCCCTTCCAAACCATGTATACCACGGAATAATGTAAAGAGCTCCCAATATTCTTGAGAAGATGCTGCCCATTGTCATCCACGCAGATCCACGTAACATTTTTGCTTTTGCAATTTCATTTTTTTTGGATATAATTTCTTCTTTTCCAACTTCAGGAAACGTTGATTCACTAAGTACCTTTTTCACCATTGGTTTTCCTACCTTCTCATCATTCACTTTGTTAATTTTAAACTGATTTTGCAAGAGTTGCAATGCAAGATATAACAATTAAGTAATATGTAATACAAACTCAGTTTCTTAATATAACTATTTAAAGAATATCAAAAAACCGATTTCCAAAAAGTTTTATAGAATCTTACTTTTTAAAAACCGGTTCAAAATTATTTTTTATTATTACTTTCTATAATTGTTATCCAAAACAATTATTTTACAACAATATTTACTAATTTGCCTGGAACAACAATTACTCGAATTACATCTTTTCCAGTAATTTCTTTTTTTATTTTTTCATCTGATAAAGCCATTTTCTCCAACACGTCTTTGGAAATTTGTTTAGAAACAGCTAAACGTTGCCGAACTTTGCCATTTACTTGTAATACAACTTCAACTGTATCTTCTACCAATTTAGTTGTATCAAAAACTGGCCACTTTTCATAAGTAATCGAACCAACATGACCTAATTTAGTCCATAACTCTTCTGAAACATGAGGAATTATTGGTGACAACATCTTCACTAGACCTTCAATATAGTCCAAAGGTAATGCATCAACCTTATATGCTTCATTGACAAAAACCATCAATTGAGAAATTGCAGTATTAAAATGAAGCGCAGTATAATCTTCAGTGACTTTTTTTACTGTCTGATTATAGATTAAATCTAAACTATTATCATTTAATGTAGTCACCCGATCCCTTAAATGATCATTCTCATCAATAATCAATCGCCATACTCTATTAATGAATTTATTTGCACCATTCAATCCGTCAGTACTCCAAGCAATTGATGCATCCAATGGCCCCATAAACATCTCATAAAGACGCAATGTATCTGCACCATATTCTTCAACAATATCATCTGGATTAACAACGTTTCCTTTAGATTTGGACATTTTTTCATGATTATCCCCAAGAATCATTCCTTGGTTCACTAATTTTTGGAATGGCTCCTTTGTTGGAACTATGCCAATATCATATAAAAACTTGTGCCAAAAACGTGCATAAAGTAGATGTAATACAGCGTGTTCAGCACCCCCAACATAAAGATCAACTGGTAACCATTTTTTTAACTTATCTAAATCAGCAACTCGTCCTTGGTTATGTGGATCAATATATCTCAAAAAATACCAAGAACTCCCTGCCCATTGTGGCATTGTGTTAGTCTCACGTCGCCCTTTTCTACCATTTTTATCAACAACATTTACCCATTCGTCCAAATTGGCCAAGGGGCTTTCACCAGTTCCAGACGGCTTAATATCGGTTGCTTTTGGTAATCTTAAAGGTAACTCATCTTCTGGAACAAGTGTCATTTCCCCATCTTCCCAATGAATAACAGGAATAGGTTCTCCCCAATATCTTTGTCGAGAAAACAGCCAGTCCCTCAAGCGATAATTTACCTTTTTATCACCAACTTGCTTTTCTTGCATCCAACTAATAATTTTATCAATAGCTTGCGACTTATCTAGTCCATTCAGAAAGCCTGAATTAATATGTGTTCCATCACCTGTATATGCTTCTTTTTGAACATTTCCACCTTCAATAACAGGGATAATCGGTAACCCAAATTTGGATGCAAATTCATAATCTCGATTGTCATGTGCTGGAACAACCATAACAGCACCTGTCCCGTAGGTTGCTAAAACATAATCAGCAATCCATACTTGAATTTTTTCACCATTAACTGGATTTATTACATAAGCACCAGTAAAAACACCTGTTTTTTCCTTTGCTAAATCAGTTCTTTCAAGATCAGACTTATGTGCTATTTCATCTATATATGCATTAACTTTATCTTTTTGACTATCTTTAGTTATTTCCTTAACTAAGTCAAGTTCGGGTGCTAAAACCATAGCAGAGGCCCCAAAAATTGTATCTGGACGTGTTGAAAAAACTTCAACTTCCTTATTTTCAAAACCTTCCACTTTAAATTTAATACTTGCACCGACCGATTTACCAATCCAATTACGCTGTTGTTCTTTAATATTCTCTGGCCAATCAAGATCTTCCAAATCATCAATTAAGCGATCAGCATAGGCCGTAATTTTTAAAACCCACTGTCTCATCGGTTTTCTAATAACGGGGAAGCCACCTCTTTCTGTCTTGCCATCAATTACTTCTTCATTGGCAACAACGGTGCCTAAATCTGGGCTCCAATTAACAGCAACTTCATCTTCATAGGCTAATCCTTTTTCATATAATTTTTCAAAAATCCACTGTGTCCATTTATAGTAGGAAGGATCAGTTGTATTAACTTCTCTTTCCCAATCATATGAAAGGCCTAATGATTTGATTTGTCTTCTAAAATTATTAATATTTTCCTTAGTAAATTCCTTAGGTGAATGTCCTGTATTTAATGCATACTGCTCTGCAGGCAAGCCAAACGCATCCCATCCCATTGGATGCAACACGTTAAAGCCCTGCATTCTTTTCATCCTAGCTATAATATCTGTTGCCGTATAGCCCTCGGGGTGTCCTACATGGAGCCCTTGTCCAGAAGGATATGGGAACATATCTAATGCATAATAATTTTTCTTATTCTCATCTTCTGTTGTCTTAAAAGTTTTGTGTTCTTCCCAATAATGTTGCCATTTTTTTTCGATTTCTTTATGCATATATGCCAATTTAAAAACCATCCTTTTTATGAACTAAAAAAGCCTATGCAAACCCATAAAGAGTTATACATAGGACGAATGCAATCGCGGTACCACCTATCTTCCAACAAACATATGTTGGCACTTAACCTTATAACGGAAGTCCCGTTCTTGCCTACTATTAAACAATTCAACAAAAAATTCAAAGGTGAGTTCATAAATTTCCTAGTGTGCATTAACACCAACCATACACTCTCTTAAACTAGAAAATAAACTAATATTCCTTCTCAACAAAATAATATTTAATTAATCTTATCAAACAAGAAAATAAAAATCAAGAAAGATTGTACTAAAGTTTCAAAATATTTTTAAGTTCTTCAATCTTATCTGTTTTTTCCCATGGTAAATCAATATCAGTACGTCCAAAATGACCATAGGCAGCAGTTTTTTTATAAATTGGTCGTTTTAAATCCAACATTTCTATAATTCCTGCAGGACGTAAATCAAAGACCTTCCGAATCGCTTTTACAAGTTCACTATCATCAACTTTTGATGTTCCATAAGTGTTTACTGATACGGAAACTGGTTGTGCAACACCAATTGCATAAGCTAATTGAACTTCAATTTGTGAAGCAATCTTTGCCGCAACAATATTTTTTGCAATATAGCGTGCAGCATAACTGGCAGAGCGGTCAACTTTAGTTGCATCTTTCCCAGAAAATGCACCCCCACCATGATGTGCATATCCTCCATAAGTATCAACAATAATTTTACGACCTGTTAATCCCGCATCACCTTGTGGCCCACCGATAACAAACCTGCCTGTCGGATTTACAAAATACTTTGTCTTCTCATCAAGTAATTCTGCAGGTATTACTGCTTTAATGACTTTTTCAATTATATCTTTTCTAATTACTTCCAATGTTACATTCTTTGAATGTTGTGTTGAAACGACAACAGTATCAATTCTTACTGGAACATTTTTTTCATCATATTCTACTGTTACTTGTGCTTTAGCATCTGGTCCTAAATAATTTAAAGACCCATTTTTCCTAATTTCAGCAATCTTTCGCATTAGTTTATGACTTAATGAAATTGGAAGTGGCATCAATTCAGGTGTTTCGTCAATTGCATAACCAAACATCATCCCTTGATCACCTGCGCCAATTTGATCTAATGGATCAATGTCGCCATTTCTTGTCTCTAAAGACGTATCAACCCCTTGTGCAATATCTGAGGACTGTTCATCAATAGCGACCATAACAGCACAGTTATCACCATCAAAACCATATTGACCACCAGTATACCCAATGTCCTTTATAGTTTTCCTAACTACTTTTTGTATATCAATATATGCACTCGTAGAAACTTCCCCAACTACAACCACTAATCCTGTTGTAACTGTTGTTTCACAAGCTACACGTGCATTTGGATCTTTTTCTAATAAAGCATCTAAAATAGCATCACTTATTTGATCTGCTATTTTATCTGGATGTCCTTCCGAAACCGACTCCGAAGTAAATAAATGTTTCTCTGACACAATAATTCCCCCATTACAATATTTTTGGTTACAAGGCAGCTTCACATTAATGAATCCTTTCGGGAATACGCTGTAACATATATCATTTTACCACACTTATCCATTCATTTAACACTTTGTTTTTATAAGTAATAGGTATATATTATGAAAATAGAAAAAAAGTAGGAGATTTAGTCAAGCTTGACTAAATCTCCTACTTAGTAATCATACGTTACGGTCCTAGACGGATTTGAACCGACGATCTCCTGCGTGACAGGCAGGCGTGATAGACCCCTACACTATAGGACCAATTGCGGGAGCAGGATTTGAACCTACGACCTTCGGGTTATGAGCCCGACGAGCTACCAGACTGCTCCATCCCGCGATATTAAAAA
>NZ_AYZE01000014.1:0-1398 GCF_001436735.1 Liquorilactobacillus cacaonum DSM 21116 | reverse complement strand
GAACCCATGTTACCGCCGTGAAAGGGCGGTGTCTTAACCACTTGACCAACGGGTCAAAAAAACGGAGAAGGAGGGATTTGAACCCTCGCGCCGCTTTCGCGACCTACACCCTTAGCAGGGGCGCCTCTTCAGCCACTTGAGTACTTCTCCATAAACAACAATAATAAGCGGGTGACGAGAATCGAACTCGCGACAACAGCTTGGAAGGCTGTGGTTTTACCACTAAACTACACCCGCATAAATCTTATGGCGCGGGACAGAATCGAACTGCCGACACATGGAGCTTCAATCCATTGCTCTACCAACTGAGCTACCGAGCCATAATTTGCTATTAATAATATTAAAATTGTACCACGGTCCTAGACGGATTTGAACCGACGATCTCCTGCGTGACAGGCAGGCGTGATAGACCCCTACACTATAGGACCAATTGCGGGAGCAGGATTTGAACCTACGACCTTCGGGTTATGAGCCCGACGAGCTACCAGACTGCTCCATCCCGCGATATTAAAAAGGAGGATAAGAGATTCGAACTCTTGCGTGGTTTTACCCACCTGACGGTTTTCAAGACCGTTCCCTTCAGCCAGACTTGGGTAATCCTCCATAAAATATAATTAAAAATCCAATATACAAAAAACATTTAGCACAATGGACCTTGTAGGACTCGAACCTACGACCGGACGGTTATGAGCCGTCTGCTCTAACCAACTGAGCTAAAGGTCCAAGTTCTATAAAAATGCATATCGCGGTGAAGGGGATCGAACCCCTGACCTCCCGGGTATGAACCGGACGCTCTAGCCAGCTGAGCTACGCCGCGATTAAGATAAAATAATTGCCTATCTTATCGGGAAGACAGGATTCGAACCTGCGACCCCCTGGTCCCAAACCAGGTGCTCTACCAAGCTGAGCTACTTCCCGATTAATGCACCCAGTAGGAGTCGAACCTACAACCTTCTGATTCGTAGTCAGACACTCTATCCAATTGCGCTATGGGTGCATCATAATAAATAAATGCCGAGGACCGGAATCGAACCGGTACGGTAATCACTTACCGCAGGATTTTAAGTCCTGTGCGTCTGCCAGTTCCGCCACCCCGGCAAGAACTCTGACAAGCGGAAGACGGGATTCGAACCCGCGACCCCCACCTTGGCAAGGTGATGTTCTACCACTGAACTACTTCCGCATAAAATGGTGCCGACTAGACGATTCGAACGCCCGACCCTCTGATTACAAATCAGATGCTCTACCAACTGAGCTAAGTCGGCAAACTTAACAGTTACATATTACAACGACTATACAATAATACCATTTCTTGATTTCAATGTCAATACATATTAACATTATGAGTCGTGACAGGCTCGAACTGTCGACCCTCTGATTAAAAGTCAGATGCTCTAC
>NZ_AYZE01000013.1 GCF_001436735.1 Liquorilactobacillus cacaonum DSM 21116 | reverse complement strand
ATTATTGGCACCTAGCGAGAAACTATCAACATAAGCAGCATTGGCATTTGCAATAGCATACGTTTTAGACCAGAAATCAACATGATTTCCTTCTCCATTGGTCGCATCAGAGTAACGCATTACAATCTGAATTTTGTGACCATTGATGAGAGTATTGCCTAAGGCAATGTCTTGAGAAAAACCACTTTGCGCAGCGTTGTATACATTGGCGTACCCATTTTTAACAACATCTGGACGGCTGATAGGATTGTATGCAATACGTTTTATTTCTTTGCCAGTTGTTGCATCAAAAACGATTAAAAAGGCATTTTTGAGAGCAGTACTTGCGTCAGCAGCGTGCCAGCCAGCAACATGCAGAGTATTATTGGCACCTAGCGAGAAACTATCAACATA
>NZ_AYZE01000003.1 GCF_001436735.1 Liquorilactobacillus cacaonum DSM 21116 | reverse complement strand
ATTATTGGCACCTAGCGAGAAACTATCAACATAAGCAGCATTGGCATTTGCAATAGTGTAAAGATTAGACCAGTAATCGACATGATTTCCTTCACCATTTGCCGCATCAGAGTAACGCATTACAATTTGAACTTGATGACCATTAACTAAGTATTTGCTAAGGTTAATGTTTTGGGAAAACCCACTTTGACTTGCATTCAAAATATATCCGTAATTACTATTAGCAACGTCGGAACGAGTAGTAGGTGTATATGCGACTCTGGTAAGTTCTTTACCAGTGGTATTATCAAAGACAATCAAGAAAGCATTTTTGAGTGCAGTGCTTGCATCGGCGGCATGCCATCCAGTAACAGATAGTACATTATTAGTATTTAAATAAAGCTTATCAACGTTTCCAATATTGTCGGTATAATTATATTTTTGTGACCAGATATCTGTAGTATTGCCATTTCCATTGGGATCATCTGAGTAACGTAATACGAATTGAATATTTTTACCACCAAATTTATATCCTGATGGAAGAGTAAAGGTTACAGCAAACCCACTTTTAGCAGAATTTGGGATGTACCAATAGGTGTCAGCAACATCGGTTCGTTGAAGGGGTGTATATTTTACACGCTCAATTTCCTTGCCAGTAGTTGAATCAAACATAATAATATAAGCATTCTGTTCTATAGTAGATTTTGGAGATATGTGCCAACCAGATATAGATACTTTATTGCCACTTACAGAAATATTATCAATATTAGCTAAATTGTCATTTAAATTAGATATGTTAGTTAATAAACCATTATAGTCATGAGAAATGTCCAAAGTATGCCCATCGATATATGCTGTAGATGAAAATTGCCATCCACCATATCCTTCGTTTTTCCATTCGTTTTCGTAATATCCGCCATTGCTTGGTGTATAAGGATATTGAGCAATCCAAGTTCGTGCTTTGCCAACTGTTGCAACTACTTGATCGCGATATGCATATGAGATATAAGTGTAAACACCATGATTATTGAATCCTGCAGCTGTAAGAGAGTTCCAAAAAGCATACAAAGCAGGTTGTATGGAGTCACTGAGAGTAGTTTTATCTTCCATATCTGCAAAAATAAGCACATTCTTATCTAGTCCCAGATTTTGCATTGTTTGAGCAACATGTTGTCCTTGAGCAGAACCGCTAGATGAATCTGAAAAAGTAGCATAATGATATACAGCCACATTCAATCCAGCTTGTTCTGCTAGTGAAATTTGACTTGCAGCGTAAGGATTCTTATAAGTTGTTCCTTCAGTAATCTTAACAATTACACTCTTAATACCCAACGATTTTAGTTGAAGAAAATCGTTTAAAGTTATCCAACTCTGATATGAGGAGATATCTATTGTATCTGCATGCGTATAATTACTATCACCGATTGAGATGTTATCTGGAACTCTTACAGATAAGAGAGATGTTACTGCTGTAGAGAACGCGACTGGGGTTGTAGTAGTTGTGTCTAGAGTTGTACTTACTTCAGCAGTTGTACTAATTGAAGCATCTGTTGAAGAAGATGAACCATTCATAGTTGTATTATCTGAAGTTGTGCTTACATTGTTAGTGCTACTAGTACTTGCAATAATTGAACTGTCTGTACTTGTTGAAGCTGAAGATGAACTACTTATGACGGTATCTTGCTCGGCCTTTGAATCAGCATTGGAAGTAATGCTAGAATCTGTACTTTGTGTTTCGGATACAGCATTGGCAGAACTGCTAGAAGGAGAATCAACATTAATAGAAGAAGTTTTTTCAGTTGAATTAACAGAAGTGGTTTCACTATTAGCTGAGATGCTGCTATTTGAACTAGAACTTTGAGATGTAGCTGATGTAGTACTTGATGAACTACTAGAGCTTTGTGAAATGGATACAGCATTGGTAGTATCGTCTGCTTGTGCAATGTATGTTGAGAGGCTGATACCAGTTCCTAAGGATAACATTGTCAATCCAGAGACTAATGTCAGCTGCCGTTTTAGATTACTTTTCTTATATTGTTTTATTAACTTTTTCTTTCTATTCCCCTGCAATTTAACATACCCCTTATAAGTTTAAATGAATTATTAATTACCTTAATTATTATTTCATATTATTATTCAAAGTCAATAGTAATAACAAATAACCACTTGATGTAAAGCCTCGATAATAAAAAAATAATAGTACTTAGGTTTGTTTTTAGAACTTTAATTGAGATTTATACCTATATCGGCTATAATGGGCTGAGTTTAAGTCTGATACAAATATGATGTGAGTAATAGTATTTCCTATATCACATAAAGTATATGAAAATGAAATAAAGGGAGTAAATCATGAATGTTATTCGAAATTATTTATATAATGCGGGATACCAACTATTATTAGTAATACTACCGTTGGTCTCGATCACATATGTTAGTCGCGTTTTGACTAATACAGGTGTGGGATTAAATGCGTATACAAATTCGATTATTACTTATTTTGTGTTATTTGGAAGTTTGGGAATTAATTTGTATGGTAATCGTCAAATAGCTTATTTGCGAGAGAATCAGCTTGAGATGTCAAAAGCTTTTTGGGAACTAGTAATTTTAAGAATCTTGGCAGTTCTAATAGCGTTTGTTGCATTTTTTGTGTATTTGCCATTCAGTAAAAATCCAATGTTAATGTTTTTTCAGTCGCTTAATTTACTTGCTGTTATATTCGATATTTCTTGGTTTTACATGGGAATAGAGGATTTTAAAAAAACAGTAACGCGAAATACATTGGTAAAAATATTATCGTTGGCAGCAATTTTCATTTTCGTTAAAAGTAAAAATGATTTAGGGTTATATGTTATAATTCTTGGCATGGGAACTTTTCTTGGTAATTTGACTTTTTGGCCGTTTATTAAGGATTTAATTGTTAAGATACCATATAAACAGCTTCATCCTTTTCGTCATTTAAGACCGTCGATTGCTTTGTTTATCCCGCAAGTGGCAATCAGTGTATATGCTGTTTTAAACAAAACAATGTTAGGTAAAATGACTGGAACTGTTAATTCAGGATATTATAATAATGCAGATACACTAATTAAGACGGTTTTGGCTGTGGCTACGGCAACTGGGACAGTTATGTTGCCCCATGTTGCCAATGCATTTGCAAATGGAGAAAAGAAAAGAATAAATCAGATGTTATATGACTCCTTTGATTTCATTTCATTTTTAACAGTTGCTATGATGTTTGGGATTGCTGGTCTCTCACTTAACTTAGGAACACTTGTTTTTGGATCTGGTTTTGAGCCAGTTGGAATGGCTGTTTTGTTGGAGTCACCTGTAATTATATTAATTGGTTGGAGTAATGCGATTGGAACTCAATTTCTTTTACCTACAAATAGGACAAGAGAATATACAGCCTCTGTAATTATAGGTGCCATCGTCAATATTGTATTGAATTTTCCATTAATTTATTTTTGGGGACTTGTAGGTGCGATGTTAGCAACTGTCATTTCTGAGGTTTGTGTAACAGGTTATCAGTTGTGGACAATCAGGAAAACGGTGAGCTACCGAAAATTATTTCAAAATTTTTGGAAATATTTAGTAGCGGGACTGGTAATGTTTATTCCAATCTTTAAGATTAATAACACGGTTAACTCAACTATTGTTTCAATTCTCTTAGAAGTTGTTCTTGGGATAGTAGTCTATTTCGTAATGATTTTATTATTAAGGCCGACAATTGTGAATAAAGCTAGGGATATTTTGAACAAACGAAAAAAATAGATATAGATTGTTTTTTTACAAAGGAGATTTTTAATGACTAATTACATTGTTACATCAAATGATCCCGGAAAGATGGGAGGTAGTAAGGCTAAAGAGGATATTGTTAAATTTCTAAAGGAGGAAGGATATGCTTCTTTTTGGGTAAATCCCTACCAACCAAATAAATTAGCCAAGTTTTGGTATACCTATTCTCATTTGATGAATTTTTTTAAAAAATCTGAAATCGATAACCTTATTATGCAGTACCCAATCCCTTCACGATACATGGTTGATAAGTTCGTTAATAAATTGAAAGAAACAAAGGAAACAAATTTCATTATCTGGATTCACGATATTCAAGGCTTGCAAAGCAGTGATAATGACTCTGCAACTTGGGAAATCGAACTATTTAATAATGCAGATATACTAGTTGTTCATAATGAAAAAATGAAACAATGGCTTTTACAAAATGGCGTCAATACGAGGATGATTGTTCTAGAAATCTTCGATTACGATAATCCGCAAACCGTGCAAAAACAACACGAATATGAAAAGACTGTGTGTTTTGCAGGAAATTTATTCAAATCAGTTTTTTTGACTGAACTTAATACCAAAAATAAAGTCTATGTATTTGGACCAAATATGCCTGAAAAACACTCAGCAAATACAATTTACTCAGGACAGTATTCTCCAGAAAAATTGTCACAGCACCTAACTCAAAATTTTGGTCTTATCTGGGATGGCCCATCATTAACTACGTGCGAAGGAACATTTGGACATTATTTATTGTTCAACAATCCACATAAAACATCCTTATATATTAGTTCTGGGGTACCAATTATTATATGGGAGAAGGCAGCTTTGGCCGATTTTGTACTCCAAAATAATATTGGAATTGTAATTGATGATTTAAGTCGGTTGGATCAGGTCTTAGACAGTGTTTCAGTCGAATCATATAATCTTATGAAGAAGAATATTGATAAAATGGCAGTGAAGTTAAGAACAGGATATTATACAAAAGAAGTAATAAAAAAAATAGATATGCAGTAGGTGATAATAATGGTAGTTTCGGTTGTTATGGCAACCTATAATGGGAAACAATTTATAAAAAAACAGCTTGATTCAATTCGTAATCAAAGTAGACAACCTGACGAAGTTATTATAAAGGATGATGGGTCAACAGATGGAACTTTTGAATTAGTTGAAGAATACATCAGAAAAAATCTACTTAATAATTGGATTGTTGAGAAAAATAGGCAAAATCTAGGTTATAAGAAGAATTTTTTTGAATTATTGAAAGCAGCACATGGGGATATTATTTTTTTGTCTGACCAAGATGATGAATGGGTTCCAAAAAAAATTGAAAAAATGGCTGAAGTGATGGAGAAAAATACAGAGGTTAAAACTCTAAACTGTGGCATAAGTTTAATTGATGGACAATCAAAAAATGTAAAACTTGACCTGCGAAAAAATTTCTATAATGCAAATTTTTTATATTCGAAGAATCCACTAAAAGATCTCAATTATTTTGAATTTTACTCAATTGTTGAGAGAAATATCTCACCTGGGTGTGCAATGGCGATTACTTCGGAAGTTAAGGACGAGTTTATTAAGATATATGACTTTGGATTGCCTCATGATTGGTTCTTGAACTTGATAGCTTCTTTGACAAACGGATGTGTCTTTTTGAATGAAGAATTACTAAATTATAGGCTACATGGTGAAAATACGCTTGGTATTTCAGATGATTGGAGTGCTACAAGTAAAATAGACTCGTTTGAGAAAGATAGAAAAGATAAAATTGTCGAATACCAACAACTTATTCAAGCATTCACGATTTTTGAAGGTCGTTTTCCAAAAAATAAAAAAATTACTCTGAAAATTAAAAACTATTTAGAACTTCACTTAGCATTTTACAAAAAAGCGCAAATAAGAACACTCTTTAAATTATATATTTGTTCACAATATCGTGAAACGTCAACATTTAGAGGCAAGGTTTGGGATTGGTTGGTTGCGTTAAAATTAAATAAATTTTTATGATTTATTTTCTTATGAGACTATTTATTGTAATTGCAATAAAGATTAATTTTAATTTATGTTACAATCTATAATGGAAATTAAAAAAATGAATTTATTTTTTGGAGGACAAACATGAAGGGAATAATTTTAGCTGGTGGTTCAGGTACACGCTTGTACCCATTGACACGCGCGACATCAAAACAATTGATGCCGATCTATGATAAGCCAATGATTTATTATCCAATGTCAACGTTGATGCTGGCGGGAATCAAGGATATCTTGATTATCTCAACCCCACAAGATGAGTCGAGATTCGAAGAATTATTTGGAGATGGGCATGAACTTGGGTTACATATTGAATACAAAGTCCAACCTAAACCTGAAGGATTAGCGCAAGCTTTCATTTTGGGGGCAGATTTTATTGGTGATGACAGTGTTTGTCTTGTCTTAGGAGATAATATCTATTATGGTGGAGGACTTTCTAAGATGTTACAACATGCCGCAGAAAAAGAGCATGGAGCGACCGTTTTTGGATATCATGTAAATGACCCCGAAAGATTTGGCGTGGTTGATTTTGACAAAGATATGAATGCTTTGTCAATTGAGGAAAAACCAGAACATCCTAAGTCACATTATGCGGTTACCGGATTGTATTTCTATGACAACGATGTGGTTGAGATTGCGAAGAATATAAAACCTTCTCCTCGTGGCGAATTAGAGATTACCGATATCAATAAGGAATATCTCTCACGTGGGACATTATCAGTTGAGTTGATGGGTCGTGGTTTCGCGTGGTTGGACACTGGGACACATGAGTCATTACTTGAAGCGTCCTCGTTCATCGCAACAATTGAACGGCGCCAAAATCAAAAGGTTGCGTGTTTAGAAGAGATTGCATATCGGATGGGTTATATTAATAAAGAACAACTAGCGGTATTAGCGCAACCATTGAAGAAGAATCAATACGGTCAATATTTATTAAGATTAGCGAGTGAGGGTTAAAAATGGGAAAGCTTAAGATTACAGAAACGAAGCTGCAAGATGTCAAAATAATTGAACCAGCAGTGTTTGGAGATAACCGAGGATTCTTTACTGAAAGTTATTCAGATAAAGACCTTAAAGACGCAGGAATCGATTTTGACTTTATTCAAGATAATCATTCATTGTCGAGTCAAGCAGGTGTTTTACGTGGATTACATTTTCAACGAGGAAAATCAGCACAAACGAAGTTGATCAGAGTAGTTACAGGTGCGGTGCTTGATGTGATTGTGGATGTACGTAAAGGCAGCCCAACCTATGGTGAATGGGAAGGTTATATTCTTTCAGAAAGTAATCACCGTCAGTTACTTGTACCACGTGGCTTTGCGCATGGCTTTGTAACATTAACAGATAATGTTAATTTCTTATACAAATGTGATAACTATTATGATGCGAAAGCAGATGGCGGGATCGCTTTTGATGATTCTACCTTGGCAATTAATTGGCCAATTGATCTTGAAAGTGCAATTCTTTCAGAAAAAGATAAGCAGCATCCAACCTTCAAGGAATTTGAAGCAGATAATCCGTTTGTCTATGGCGAAATATAGGAGGATTGGGCATGAAAAATATTATTGTGACAGGTGGGGCAGGTTTTATCGGCTCTAACTTTGTACATTATGTAGTTAACAACCATCCAGATATACATGTGACAGTTTTAGATAAGCTAACCTATGCGGGTAACAAAGAGAATTTGGCGGGTTTACCAGCAAAACGTGTTGAATTGGTTGTAGGTGATATTGTAGATGCGCCATTAGTTGATGAATTGGTACAAAAAGCGGATGCAGTAGTTCATTACGCAGCCGAATCGCATAATGATAATTCATTGAAAGATCCAATGCCTTTTATTCAAACTAATTTGATTGGGACATATACCTTAATTGAGGCTTGTCGTAAATATAATGTACGATATCATCATGTTTCAACTGATGAAGTATACGGAGATCTTCCATTACGTGAAGACTTGCCAGGACATGGTGAAGGAGTAGGAGAGAAATTTACCCCTGAAATGCCATATCGACCATCAAGTCCATATTCTTCAACCAAGGCAGGGTCAGATCTGTTAGTCAGGGCCTGGGTCAGATCCTTTGGCTTACAAGCAACAATCTCAAATTGTTCGAATAATTATGGCCCGTACCAGTACATTGAGAAGTTTATTCCACGTCAGATTACGAATATTTTGAGTGGAATAGAACCAAAATTATATGGAACAGGAAAAAATGTGCGTGACTGGATTCATACGAATGATCATTCTTCCGCAGTCTGGACAATTTTGACAAAAGGAAAAATTGGCGAAACGTATCTGATTGGTGCAGATGGTGAACAAGATAATAAGACAGTTATGGAAATGATGCTTGAATTGATGGGGCATTCAAAGGAAGCCTATGAGCATGTAGCAGATCGGCCGGGGCATGACTTAAGGTACGCAATTGACTCGACAAAGCTAAGAACAGAATTAGGATGGAAACCAGAATTTACAGATTTTCGTGAAGGACTGGCAGAGACAATCAAATGGTATAGAGAAAATGAGGACTGGTGGAAGGCAGATAAAGCAAAGGTTGAAGCCAACTACGCAAAAAACGGTCAATAACAAGTTGATGGAGAAGGTGACAAGGTGATACTAGTTACAGGTGGAAGTGGACAACTTGGTTCAGAATTACGGAATTTACTAGATGAGAAAAAAATTGGGTATGTTGCTCCCAGTTCAAAAGAATTGAATATTACTGATGAAAAAGCAGTGAAAAAATATATTGATGAACTAAAACCAACAGTAATTTACCATTGTGCAGCTTATACGGCTGTAGATGCAGCGGAAGATGAGGGTAAAGAAACTAATCATCTTGTGAATGTTTTGGGAACAAGAAATATTGCAAGAGCGGCTGAAAAAATTGGAGCAGTTATAGTATATATAAGTACTGATTATGTCTTTGACGGAAGTTTAGAAGATGATGAATATAGAGTTGATGCACAAACAAATCCTTTAAATGAATATGGTAAAGCAAAGTTAATGGGTGAAGAAGCAATTCAAAAATATGCAAGTAAATTTTATATTATTCGAACTTCTTGGGTTTTTGGTGAATATGGTAAGAACTTTGTTTTTACAATGCAACGACTCGCAAAAGAACATCCAAAGTTAACGGTTGTTGATGATCAAGTTGGACGTCCGACATGGACAAAGACATTGGCGGAGTTTATGGTGTATGCAGTTGATAAAAAAGTCGAATATGGAATTTATCATCTTTCAAATGATAACTCATGTACGTGGTATGAGTTTGCAAAAGAGATTTTAAAAGATGAAGATGTAAAAGTTGAACCAGTTACAAGTGATCAATTTCCACAAAAAGCAATGAGACCGACACATTCAATTATGGATTTGAGTAAGGCAAAGTCTATAGGATTTGAAATTCCAACATGGCAGGATGCATTGTGTGCTATGGAACAGAATTTGGAAAATAAATAGGTAACTGGTTGGTAGAAGTTTTGGAGGTGATAATATAATGCGGGATTGGTTAGCTAAAAAAAGGGGAATCACATATGTAGCACCACTCTAATGACTATATAATCAACAAAGACAGCTGTCTTTGAAATCATTGGAGTGTATAAATTGAAAATAAAATATTATCAAAATATCAGATATAGTTACTATTACAGTTTTTTTTCTTTTTTTGGAATAACTGGACTCTGGGTTATTTATCTACAGGATGCCGGATTGACACTACTTGAAGTAGGTCTTTGCGAAAGTGTCTTTCATATCGCAAGCTTTTTATTTGAAATTCCAAGTGGTTTGTTAGCTGATCGATTTTCTTACAAAACGGTTCTAATAGCAGGAAGATTTATGGCAATTTTATCAGTTATCATAATGCTAATAGCACATTCCTTCTTGTTATTTGCGTTTAGTTTTATTCTAAGTGCTTTTTCTTATAACCTACAATCAGGTACAATAGATGCTTTGATGTATGATTCCTTGATTGAAGAAAATAAAACCCAAGATTTCCCAGAAATAATTAGTAAGTCTGAAATTATTTTTGAATTTGCAGATACTATAGGTGTAACAGTTGCTGGCTTTTTTGTGCATTGGCACTTTGAATTAACTTATGTAATTGCAATCTTGGTTGGGGTTTTAGCTATGATTTCAATTATTTTTATCAAAGAACCTTTACAAGTAAGTAAAAATCAAGAAATTCAAGATCATCAAACAATAATTGAGCTGATTAAATCATCATGGAGTGTCTTAAAAAGAGAAAAATCTTTGCGTAGTTTAATGATATATCAAGGAATAATTGATCTTATTTGCACAAGTTATTATTATTATTATCAATCTGTAATGAAGGACAGTAACTTTTCAGGAGCTTCAATTTCGATTTTAATGGTTGTATCATCAGTGATTGCAATTATAGCAATTAGTTGGATACCCAAAATTACTGCACATTTTAAACAATTTATAATCTTACGTTGGTTGAAAGGTCCATTTTTAGTAGTAGCATTACTACTTATTTTTAGAAATACCGTGTTACTATTATTACTATTTATGATTTTTAGAGCTGTGAGTGCTGCCTCAGGTCCCTTGTTCAGCAATTATTACAATGAATTGATTGAATCAAAACAACGTGCAACATTATTAAGTGTTGCAAGTGTGATTTTTTCAGCATTTATGATTGTACTTTTCCCACTAATCGGTTGGTTGATTGACAGAACAAGTTTTTCAATTACTTTTGGAATGATTGGAGTTATTTTAATTAGTTTTGGAATTGTAAAGAAAATAGTAAAATCTTATTAATTAACAAGATTGAGCCTGAAATTTGTTTGGGCTCAATCTTTTCAATACATATTGCTCAATATAACACATGGTTTAAAATGGGTTTTACACAACATACTAGGCAGTTTAATTAAATTTATAATTTTTTACAATCTTTTTGTGAATAATATTGCTTAGAGTTTTAAAAAGTGATATTATTCGTTTGTGGAAAGCGCTTACAATAAAAAGTCAGTTTTATTCTAATAAGGAGGTTTTTAAAATGAAACAACTTGAAAAAGAAGTAATATCGAAAGCTTGGGATGGGTTTAATGGTGGAAATTGGCAATCTGAGATAGATATTCGTGACTTTATTCAGCAAAACTTTAGTCAGTATAATGGTGATGAGTCATTTCTTGAAGGAGCAACACCTGCAACAAAGGTATTGAATGATCGCTTAATTGCACTTAAATTAGATGAAAGAGCAGCAGGTGGGGTACTTGATGCAGATACAAAAGTTGTTTCGACAATAACTTCACATACCCCGGGATATTTGGATAGAAACCTTGAAAAAATCGTTGGGTTACAGACTGATAAACCATTGAAGAAGGCCTTGATGCCTTATGGTGGGATTCGAATGGCAAAAGATGCCTTGGAGTCTTATGGATTAAAACTTGACCCCGAAATAGAAAATTTTTTTACAGATTTGGCAAAAACACATAATCAAGGAGTCTTTGATGCTTATACTGCGGATGTAAGAAGGGCCCGACATTATAAAATAATTACAGGATTACCTGATGCATATGGACGTGGTCGAATTGTGGGAGATTATCCACGAATTGCATTGTATGGGATTGATTATCTTGTTTCTGCTAAATTAGACGATTTGGATAATTACGGTGATGGTGAGATGACCGATAATATCATTCAAATGCGTGAAGAAATTTCAGAACAAATAAGAGCATTAAATCAGATCAAGGATATGGCTACGGCATATGGCTATGACATTTCTAAGCCTGCAACAAATACTAAAGAAGCGATTCAATGGTTATATTTTGGGTATTTGGCTGCAATTAAGCAACAAAATGGTGCAGCAATGTCAATTGGCAGAGTGGATACATTCATTGATGTTTTTGTGGAACGGGATTTAGAACGTGGTGTATTGAATGAAAAAGAAGCACAAGAGTTAATTGATCAGTTTACAATGAAATTACGGATGGTTTCCTTCATTAGGACACCTGAATACAATTCATTATTTTCAGGCAATCCAATTTGGGCAACGCTGTCCCTGGCTGGGATGGGAATTGATGGTGAACATCATGTTACGAAGACAGCATTTCGATTTTTGAATACATTAAAAAATATGGGTGCTGCACCAGAGCCAAACATTACTTTACTGTGGTCACAAAAATTACCTGAGACTTTTAAACATTATGCGGCATCGGTTTCGGTTGAAAGTTCAACAATTCAATATGAAAATGATGATTTAATGCGTAAACAATGGGGAACAGATTATTACGGGATAGCATGTTGTGTTTCTGCTCAACCAATCGCAAATGGGATTCAATACTTTGGGGCGCGTGCAAATTTAGCAAAGACTGTTCTTTACACTATAAATGGTGGCAAAGATGAAATTGGGAAGGCTCAAGTTGGACCTGCTTATGAACCAATTTCAACAGAATATATTGATTATGATGAGTTCATGCAAAAATTTGATGTAATGCTTGATTGGTTAGCGGATGTTTATGTAAACGCGTTAAATACAATTCATTATATGCATGATAAATATTATTATGAATCTGCTCAATTAGCGTTGAAAGATACAAGACTTGATCGAACCTTTGCAACAGGTATCTCAGGTTTATCAGTTGCGGCGGATTCGATTTCAGCAATTAAATATGGACATGTTAAGGTAATTCGAGATGAAAATAAAATTGCTATTGATTTTAAGGCGGATAATGATTTTCCGCGTTATGGCAATAATGATGACCGGGCAGATGAAATTGCAGTTTGGCTTGTAAAATCATTGTATACTAAGATGAATAAGCATCATTTATATCGCGGATCGAAATTATCAACTTCAGTTTTGACTATTACATCAAATGTTGTTTATGGTAAGAACACTGGGGCAACGCCTAATGGTCGCCAAAAAGGAGAACCATTTGCACCGGGAGCTAATCCTGCATATGGAGCAGAAGAAAGTGGGGCATTGGCGTCATTATTGTCAGTTGCAAAAATCCCTTATCAGTACGCGACAGATGGCATTTCTAATACATTTGCAGTAACACCAACAACTTTGGGTCATGATGAAGAACTTCAAAAAGATACCTTGGTTAATATGATTAATGGATATATGAAAAATAATGGACATCATTTAAATATCAATGTTTTTAATCGGGAAACTTTATTAGATGCTCAAGCACATCCTGAAAAATATCCTACATTAACTATTCGTGTTTCTGGTTACTGTGTATATTTTGCTGATTTGACAAAGGAACAACAAGACGATGTAATTTCCAGAACCTTCCATCAGAGTATGTAATCAGAAGAACTAATTGAAAGGATTGGGGCATTTGGAAGATTGCTGCAATCCTTTTCACATTTTAAGTAGGGAGGAAAAGTCAATGTTTGAGCAAAAAATGCATGCACGCAAAGTCCCCACACGAGATGGGGAAATTATAGGTTATGTTCATTCAACGGAAAGTTTTGGTGCAGTCGATGGACCAGGGATTCGCTTTGTTGTTTTTATGCAAGGATGCAATATGCGCTGTAAATTTTGTCATAATCCAGATACATGGAAAAAAAATGTAGGATCTGAGATGACCACTGATGAAATCATTGAAATAGCATTACCATATCGTCAATTTTGGGGAAAAAAAGGTGGAATTACTCTTAGTGGTGGTGAAATAATGTTGCAGACAGAATTTGCTTTGGAATTATTTACTAAGTGTAAGAAATTAGGTATTAATACTTGTTTAGATACTTGTGGACAACCATTTACAAGAAGACAGCCTTGGTTTGACAATTTCAAAAAACTGATGGAAGTTACAGATATTTTATTGGTGGATATTAAGCATATTAACTCTGATGAACATCGTAAGTTAACGGGATACCGGAATGAAAATATTTTGGACATGTGCCAATTTCTTTCAGATATTGATAAACCTGTCTGGATTAGACATGTATTAATTCCAGAGCATACTGACTTTGATGGTTATCTTAGACAGTTAGGTGAATACATCAAGACACTTCATAATGTGCAAAAAGTTGAAGTCCTTCCTTATCATACAATGGGGGTCCACAAGTACCATGAGATGGGGATTAAGTATGATTTAGAAAGAATTGAGCCACCAAGCACGACACGTGTTAAGAATGCTGAAAAATTATTGCATGTTAAAGATTATCAAGGCTATTTGGGATAGAGATTTTTTTAGTTATTAGGACTAGGTCGAATACATTAAGATTTTTATTAATGATAAACAAAATTGTTAATCTATAAATTAATTGGTATAGTTGAACTATTAAAGAATATGGTTTTTGAAATGGGTATTTTTCTGATGTAATAATGATAATTTAGGTAAGCACAATTATTTTTTGGTGAAAAAAATATAACAAGTACACATAACTTATATTATGGTTTATGGCAGCCAATTGCCGAGTCAACTTTAAGCTTTGACTTCACAATTGGTTGTTTTTTATTTCCAAATTTTTTTCAAAAATGAACATAATTGGCGGTACAAGAAAGAAAATTTGTATAACATTATAATAATACTAAACGATAAAGTAATAACTGATTTATTTGTATAGTCCTTTAAAAAAGTAATAAAGAGTTAACAAAACCTTATGCAAAATTTAAATGATAACGAGTATTATTTGAAGAATAAATTTTTTTTGAGGGGATAATTCTTTGAGATATATGATAAAGAAGGTCAATACCAGGACTGGTTTTTTTGGTTTATTACTAATCTTGTTTTGGCTAAAGACAATGCTAGCATATTTTATGGATTTCACGCTTGGAGTTTCTAGCGTTTTCCAATGGATTATTCTTTTTATTAACCCAATTGCAACTGCAGTGTTATTCATGGGACTAGCGTTTTACATAAAGAATACCAAATTATTTTATGGAATTTTGATGATTATATATGCAGCACAAACATTATTGCTTTATCTGAATGTAATTTATTTTCGGGAATTTTCGGATTTTATTACATTAAATACTGTTCTTGGATATTCATCAGTTGATAAGGGACTTAATATGAGCTCAATTGCTTTGACTAGCCCACATGATATCTTCTATTGGATAGATATTGTAATTATTTTTCTACTTTTGGTGACGAGAATAATTAAGTTGGATACAAATAGCTACTCAAAGAAGAAGTCGTTTGCGCTAACTTCAGCCTCTTTGTTATTATTCACTTTTAATTTGACATTGGCAGAAATGAGTCGTCCGCAATTGCTGACACGAACTTTCGATAGTCGTTACATTGTAAAATATCTTGGGGTGACGGCATATAGCATATATAATTCGATAGAAACTGAGGAGAATCAGAGCGTTCGTGCGGATGCGACTAAAAGCCAGGTTACAAAGGTAATTGAATATGTTAAAAAAAATTATGTAAAGCCAAATAAAAAATTATTTGGTTTAATAAAGGGAAAAAATGTAATTATAATTCACCTTGAGAGTTTTCAACAGTTCCTGATAGATGACAAGGTTGAAGGGCAAACAGTTACTCCATTTTTGAATAAGCTATATCATAGTAAAAGTACAATTTCATTTTCGAATTTCTTTCATCAAGTAGGACAAGGGAAGACGAGTGATGCTGAGAACATGTTGGAAACAGGAACATTTGGTCTACCTGAAGGGTCGCTTTTTAGCCAATTGGGTAGTACACAGACATTTCAAAGTGCTCCAGCAATTTTGGAACAAAAAGAACATTATACAACGGCAGTGTTTCATGGAGATGTTGCAAGTTTTTGGAATCGTAATAATGTTTATAAGAATATGGGATATCAGTATTTCTTTTCTGCGCAATATTATGATACTAAAGGTGATAATTCTATTGGGTATGGATTAAAGGATAAGTTGTTGTTTAATGACTCAGTTAAATATTTGGAACATCTACAACAACCTTTTTATGTCAAATACATTACGTTGACAAATCATTTTCCTTATGACCTAACAAGTGAAGATAGTAATTTTAAAACACCAAATACCGGTAATGATGAAGTTGATAATTATTTCAAAACTGCTAATTATCTGGATCAATCAGTTGCTGAGTTCTTCAAGTTTCTCAAAAAATCGGGTTTGGAGAAAAATTCAGTTATTGTTTTATATGGTGATCATTATGGTTTGTCTAACTCAGAAAATCCTTATCTTTCTGAGACATTTAGCCAAGACCCAAGTCATTTTAAGTGGTACAAAGAAGGCAGTAAGTGGACAAATTGGGATAATGCACAGTTGCAACGGGTTCCCTTTATGATTTCAATTCCAGGATATAAGGGTGGAGGAATCAATAAGACTTACGGAGGCGAGATAGATGTATTGCCCACACTTCTTCATCTGCTTGGAGTCAATACCAGCAAGTACCTTGAATTTGGATCGGATTTATTGGCTTCAGGCCATAAACAAACAGTTGCGTTTAGAAATCGTAGTTTTGTTACACCGAATTATAGCGATATTAATGGTAAGTTCTATAATGCAAAAGGCAAGATTATTAAGTTAAAAGGTAATTTAAAGAAAAAAGCCACTGCATCAAAAAAGGAAGTTGATCAACAACTTGATAATTCTGATGAGCTTAATCAGGAAAATCTTTTACGATTTTATACACCAAAAGGTTTTAAGAAAATTGAAGCAAGTAAATATAATTATAATGATGGATTACAAAGAGAATTAAAGATTCAAAATGAATTAGGTAATAATTCAACCTCATTGTATTCTAAAAATGGAAACAAAGACTTACAGTATTTATATCAAACAGACGCACCAGAACTTAAAGAAAATGATACAACGGTTTCTAGTCAATCATCCAGTCAGTCAGCTAATTTATTAAACAGTGCAAAATAGTTAGGTAATTATTTATCGTTAATATAAATAAAGTTAAAAGTAGAAATTTGAGTTTTTTAAGATTACCATGGATATGGCATTCTAACGAGAATTTTTTTGCGTAAATATGATATTTTCAAAATTAATTCTCTATAAAATTATTTAATTTTAATTTGTATTTTATATTGTAAGTAGTACGAATTTTGTTTATTATTAATTTAATAATTAAATATGGAGCGAATTCTATTACTTTAGTATAGCAAGCAAATATTTAATAATTAATAAAAAGGGGAATTGACTTTATGAAGACTAAGCAAGATAATATTTTTTCTTCAAAAACGCTCAGCTACTTTCTTCAGCTGGCAGAAACGATGAGTTATACGCAGGCTGCGCAAATTCTTGGGATTACACAACCCGCTTTGACTCAACAAATAAAAAAGCTGGAAAGAACAGTTGGGGCCCCCCTATTTTACTCAGTTGGGAAAAAACTTCACCTTTCTGATGCAGGATATACAATGTTAGATGCAACACATCAAATATATGAAACACTTAATAGAGCAACTGATGAAATTCAACAGTCTACGAGTGCCATTCAAGGTGATATTAGTGTAGGAATCTTGGCCTCAGTGGAAGATCATGTTTTTACACAATTTGCGATTGAATATTATAAACAACACAGTGATGTCAAGATTACATATCATATGCTGACAAGAAAAGAAATTTGGGAGCTCCTTGAGAGTAACAATATTGATTTGGCGGTGATGTATCTTCCAGATGACAGTATTAAGAATTGGAAACCTTATGAGTCTAAGAAGATTATTGAAGAAAATCTACTTTTTTTGCACAGTGAAGGTGATTACTCGAAGAAAAAGCATATTAAGTTAAGAGATACCTTAAATCGCGATTGGGTTATGTATCCACCCAAATACTATTTAAACGAAACTTTACTTGAGGCTTTTAAAAATGCATTGGCAGATAAACCGCATAGTGGTGCTTATTTTGCAACACCAGAACAGATTTTTGAATTTGCTCAAAAAACGGGTGTTAATACAGCATTGCCGACTTCTTTTGTGATTTCTCACCAAAAAGCAAGTGAAAAAAAGATGAGTGAAGCACATTTTGAACCAGAAATTTCTTTTGATCTTTCCTTTATTTTTAGAAAAGACAAGGATCAAATTCCACGGATTGCAAGTTTCCTCGCGAGTTTTGATGCTTTTTTAGCGGAGAAAGATTATATTTCACGCTTGACAGAAATTAGCAATCAAGGTTAAATCAAATTAGAGAATTAAATTAAGTAAGAATGGAGATCCTTTTCAATGAAAGAACTTGTTTTTGGTCATAAAAATCCTGATACAGATGCAATTGTTGCCGCAAAAGCTTTTGCATATTTACAAAACCAACTTGGTGGCAATGTTGAAGCGGTTGCCTTAGGAACACCAAACGAAGAAACCAAATTCGTTTTAGCTAATTTTGCTGAAGATGCACCTCGTGTTGTAGAAAAAGTTAGTGAAGAAGTGGAAGAAGTAATGCTCGTTGATCACAACGAAGCACAACAAAGTGTTGACGATATTAAAGACGTTACTGTTACACATGTTGTTGACCATCACCGTATTGCTAATTTTGAAACTTCAGCTCCTTTATATTACTATGCTGAACCAGTTGGATGCACAAGTACAATTATTTTCAAGTTGTTCAAGCAAAATGAAGTTGCAGTTCCTGCAAAGCTTGCTGGATTGATGTTATCTGCAATTATTTCAGATACATTGTTATTTAAGTCACCAACAACAACGCCTGCTGATGAATTAGCAGTTAAAGAACTTGCTAAGATTGCTGGAGTTGACTATGAAACTTATGGGCTAGAGATGCTTAAGGCTGGAACTAATCTTGCTAGCAAGTCTGAAAAGGAATTGATTGAAGCAGATGCTAAGTCCTTTGAGATGGGTGGTAAGACAGTTAGAATTGATCAAGTTAATACAGTTGATCTTGATGAAGTCTTTGCACGTGAGGCTGCCTTGCGAAGTGCAATTGAAGAAGAAAGTGCCGCTAACGGATACGATTTGTTCTTATTAATGGTAACAAACATTCTTGATAGTAATACTCGTCTTCTTGTAGTAGGTGAGCCAAAAGATGTTGTTGAAAAAGCTTTTGATGTTAAGCTAAATGATGATAAGGCAGAACTTCCTGGAGTTGTCTCACGTAAGAAACAAGTTGTACCTCCGTTAGAGAAGGCATTTTAAAAATCAGAGCGCGACAATCAGCGGGAGACTTTGAAGAATAACTATGAATCACGAAAATAGCATGAATTGACTATTCAGAATTAGAAGTTAACTTACTTCTAGTTCTTTTTTTGTTCTCGGTAAATATTTGGTAATATTTTAATTTTTTCAGAATTAGAGGGCAAACAATTAATAATAAATATGGTAAAATATTAAGTGAAATACAATTAATAAGGGGTGTTTCAATCAAATCAGAAGTTACTAAATCGAATCTTGAGAACAGTATGAAGCTATATGGAATGGCATATAGATTATTACAGCAATTAGATAACAATTCAAAAGATTGAAAGGGGAATTCTAATGTTTGAAATCAAAGATAAATTTCCAGAGAACTTTCTGTGGGGGGGTGCCACTGCTGCAAATCAATTAGAAGGTGCATGGAACAGGGATGGAAAAGGGCCTTCAATTGCAGATGTGTTACCTAGTGGTAAGGATAGGTTTGTAATTGCGAGTGGGCAAGACTTTGTTTGGCAAGCTGAAGCTGAAAAATATAAGTATCCCAATCATCGCGGAATTGAACATTATGATCGTTTTAAAGAAGACATTAAGCTATTTGCAGAGATGGGATTCAAATGTTATCGATTTTCGATTGCTTGGTCGAGAATTTTTCCTAATGGAGACGAAGCAATTCCAAATGAAAAAGGTTTAGAATTTTATGACAAGTTAATTGATGAATGTTTGAAATACGATATTCAGCCGGTTATTACGATTTCTCATTATGAGATGCCATTAAAGTTAGCAAAAGATTATGGTGGTTGGAAGAATCGAAAACTAATTGGTTTTTATGAGAATTTTGCGCGGGTTGTTTTAAAAAAATATCAAAAAAAAGTTCGTTATTGGATGACTTTTAATGAGATTAACTCAGCCTTTCATTTTCCAGTAATGAGTCAAGGTCTTGTTCCAAGTAATGGAGCAAAAGACTTTACTAATATTTTTCAAGCTTGGCATAATCAGTTTGTTGCGAGTGCATTAGCTGTTAAGATTGGACATGAATTAAATGAAGATTTGCAGATTGGATGTATGATTTTATATGCAACAAGCTATGCATATGATGCTAACCCAGTTAATCAAATGGCTAATCTCAAACAAATGCAAGACTTTAATTTCTTTTGTGCTGATGTTCAAGTAAGAGGAAAATATCCTGCGTATACTGCGAGAATGTTAAAAGAATACAATGTAGATATTTCAAAACTTCAGATTACAAAAGAAGATATAGCAGAATTGGCTAAATACACGGTAGATTATATTGGATTTAGTTATTATATGTCGATGGTGACAGAGGTAACGCGTGATGATCAAAATGTTGTATCAGGAAATCTGCTTGGTGGAGTTGCTAATCCATTCTTAAAAAGTAGCGATTGGGGTTGGCAGATAGATCCAATGGGGTTGCGAATTGCCTTAAATGAATTATACGATCGCTATCAAAAGCCATTATTTGTAGTTGAAAATGGTTTGGGTGCAAAAGATGTAGTGGAAACAAATGGGGCTATCCATGATGACTATCGGATTGATTATCTAAGCCAGCATATCGTTGCTATGAAAGCAGCAATTGCAGATGGAGTTGATTTGATGGGGTACACACCATGGGGATGCATTGACTTAGTTAGTGCTTCGACTGGTGAAATGAGTAAAAGATATGGATTTGTCTACGTTGATCTTGATGATAAGGGAAATGGTACTTTAGCCAGATCTCGTAAGGATTCATTTTACTGGTATCAAAAAATTATTAAGAGCAATGGTAAAGTAAAATAAAGTTTGTTAACTGGTTTAAGGTAGAGTATGCCTTGCCAGTTTTTTGTTTACTGTAGGCAACGGGTAATATTAATTGAATGGTACAGAATATTATTTGACCGTGGATATGAAAATATGTTAGAATGTTAAAATTTTATTTTTAGGAGAGTAATATGTTTTCATTTAATAAACGACAGTATATTCATACACTTTTTGGGGTATTAACACTTTTGATTCCCTTTGCAATATCAGCTTTACTTCATAATGATTGGGTTGGGGTGATGGGATGTTTCGGAGCCTTAATATTTATGTATTATATTCCGGTAAATAAAGACAACACAATGAATCATTTAATTACCGTGGTACTAATCAGTACTATTAGTTTTCCTGTAAGTGCAGTAGCATCTCGAATAGAGTGGCTTGGTATATTATGGATTGCGGTGTTGGCATTTTCAGTCGAATATATCATAAATGGTAATCATTACATTGGACCAGGTGTTTTCTTTATTTTAATGATTAATGGAATGATTACAAGCTTACATCAGATGTCATTTTTGTATGTTTTAACGCTATCAATCTATGCTTTATGTGGCACATATATTGCATTTTTCATAGCATATTTGGAAAATAAAATATATGAAAATAATAAAATTAAGATAACGCAGATTAAACTAAGAAATCACTCTTTGGATGGCAATATTAAAGCATTAATCATTGGCACATTTTCATTTATTGCCTATTTTATTGGATATAACTTACATTTAAATAATTATTACTGGATTTTAGTTTCAGCACTAACAATTTTACAATCAGAAAATATTACTATCGCTAAAAAAAGACAGCTAGATTATATTGTAGCAGGATTGGTTGGCACAACAATTGCACTTATTGTTTACAGCTATATTAGTTCAATTATTATTTTAGCAATTCTGGCAATGCTATTTATGGGTTTGATTTGCATATATATGCCTAAGAGTTATTTAATTGGAAATTTTTTTACAACTCCAATCGCATTAATCTTATTTAAAATAGTACGTCCAGACTTGGGCACAGAATTAATTGAAACACGTATTTTAGCTATCTTGATAGGTACAGTTATTGGACTATTGGGTATCTGGTACTATGACAGTCTGAATCTTGATGATTGATTTTACATTTGTTGTTAGTCCTCGAAGTCTCCCGATGATTGTCGCACTCTTTCTTATATCAAGTGTTTTTCATAAGTATTTGTCTTCATATCCTTAATAGCGTATAATTAATCTTAGGTTTTTAAAAGTTGATAGATTTGAGGAATGTCGATGAGTCAGGAAAAAAGAATTGAACTAATCAAGCAATTACTTGAGGAAAAACAAGAACTAACTACAAAAGATATTATGTCAGAATTTGGAGTCTCCCAAGATACTGCCAGAAGAGACATTGTACTTCTGGCGGACAGAGGTGAAGTCAAGCGTACCCATGGTGGGATTTTACCACTTGATTTTGGTAACAAGGTTCCTAATTTTCAAAGTAGGTTATCACGGTTCACAGAACAAAAAACAAAAATTGCATTAGAAGCGCTGAATTATTTTCATGCACACCGTGTCTATTTTGTTGATGCTTCGACAATTTTGTTAAAGACTTGTCAGAGCCTAAATTTGCCTATGACAATTATTACCCATTCGCTAGATAATTGCATGGCGTTGGCCGAAGAAGGAAAAGTGAATGTCAAGGTACTTAGTGGCACTCTTGATCATCAAAATCGTTTTTTCCATTCAAGCGCTGCGATTACGGAACTTGAAAATGTTGCTTTAGATACAGCATTTATTGCGGCATCAGGAATTGATGAGCATGGTATTTATTTGTTGAATCAAGAAGATGCAGAGATTGTAGGTAAAGCAGTAGAACGTGCCCGTAAAGTAATATTGGTGGCAGAACACCAAAAGTTTATCAATAATTCGTATTATAGAATTTGTTCACCAGATAAGATTTCAATGTTTATCACCGATCGTGAACTGACAGCTGCTGAAAGGGCGATTTTCCCAGAATCAACTGAAATTCAATTGGCAGAAGAACTTGAATAATTACCTTGCTATTAAGCACTGTTAGATAATGATTGTATATGTAACTTGCAAAAATTATGAAAATATAATACAATTTTAATTATATGGTTAGCATTTTTTAAATTGTTAGCTTAGTGACACCCTTGTTTTTTGCAACTTTGTCTCAAATAGCTAGTATTTGCAGGAGGTTGATTATAGTGGATATCAGATTGTGTGATGAATTATTCGAAAAAATTTCAAATGGGACTAAAACAGTTGAGATTTTTCCAAATGATGAACAGATGAAGCATTTTGGTGTAGGTGATACGCTTGCTATTCATCGTGAAAGTGACGATGAGGATGTGATATTGACCAGTGCGTGGAGTATTAAAAAATGTCGCACGGTCACAGAACTTTATCAGCGGTACACGCCTGAAGCAATTGGTATGACAGCGGGTGAGTTTTCTCAGATATATGATGCTGATACCGTTAAGAAACAAGGATTGTTGGCAGTTAAGATGAAGGTTTTAAAGCCAAATTATGAATAAGTATTATTTTATCTAATGATTTTTGAGATTATGTTGAAATAAAATTTGACATAATCTTTTTTTTACACATTTTATTGTTAACCAATATATTAATTAGGTTGACAGTTGTCTTGAATACATTTACAATATCAAATATTGAATATGGAAAGAGGTTGTTTTATGAAAAGTCAAAAACTTCATTTGTTAATATTATCGGGTATTTTACTTGCAACAATGATTGTCTGCTCACAAATTACAATACCGCTACCGATTGTACCGCTCACGATGCAGACATTTGCAGTTGGGATAATTGCCAGCTTGTTACCAGTTGTTAATAGTTTTACGGTATTATGTGTGTATACCATTATGGGAGCAGTCGGGTTGCCAATTTATGCTGAATTTTCAAGTGGATTGGCAGTTCTAACTGGTCCAACTGCAGGGTATCTTTACTCATTTCCAATCTATTGTTTGGTAACAGGTTTATTATTAAAAATATATGGAAAGAGTTATTTTTCACTTTTTACTGCAAATATTATTGGAATGTTATTAAGCCTGTTGATTGGATCATTATGGATGATTTTAAATTTGCATTTAGGGGTATGGGCGGCATTAATGACAGGGATGATTCCTTTTATTATTCCAGGAATTATTAAAGTTATTTTAGTAGTGGTAATTGCAAAGAGACTCCAAGGGTTCATGCAAAGACAATTGGCAAACTAAGTATTTCTTCGCAATTTTATGTTAGTGCTCAAGTTTTCCCGGTTGGTGTCGCACTCTGATTAAACGTGTTATAATACGTCTAAGTTATAGATTTATTTATGATAAGGAGCATTCAAATGGCAAACAGCAAATTCAACGAAAAAATCGAACAAATTGGTGTCTCAGACATTCGTCAATTTGACACAGATACAAGTGACATTCCTGGAATTATCAAATTAACATTGGGTGAGCCCGACTTCAATACTCCAGAACATATTAAAAAAGCTGCAATCAAAGCAATTGAAGACAACGAATCTCATTATTCACCTAATGCGGGACTCCCTGCACTTCGTGAAGCAGCAGCTACATATTATAATGAAAAATTTGATTTGAACTATCAAGCAAGTCAAGTTGTCACAACAGTTGGGGCAACAGAGGCAATTGCAGCAAGTTTACAAACAATTATTAACCCTGAAGATACAGTGATTGTTCCTACACCAATCTTCCCAATCTATATGCCAATTACACGTGTGAATGATGGTAAAGTAATCATGGTTGATACAAGTCAAGATGGTTTTGTTTTAACAGCTGAAAAGCTTGAAAAAACGATTGATGAACATCCTTTAGCAAAAGTTAAGGCAGTAGTGCTTAACTATCCAAGTAATCCAACCGGAGTAACCTATTCTAAGAAACAAGTTGAAGAATTGGCAAAAGTAATTCGCGAACGCGATTTATGGGTAATTAGTGATGAAATTTATGCGGAATTGACTTATGCAAAAAAGCATTATTCAATTGCACGTGCTCTACCAGAAAGGACTATTTTGATTACAGGCTTATCAAAATCACATGCAATGACTGGTTGGCGTATCGGATACATTTTTGCACCACAAGACTTTGTTAACCAAGTTGTGAAATCACATCAAAACTTTGTAACATCTCCTACAACAAATTCGCAATTTGCAGCACTTGAAGCAATGACGAATGGTAAAAATGATAGTAAGGTAATGTTGAAGGAATATGCTCAACGACGTGATTTCATGATTAAGGAACTTGAAGAAGTTGGGTTCAAAATCGCTAGTCCTGATGGCGCATTTTATATATTTGCTAAGATTCCTGATAATTGTGCACAAGATTCATGGACCTTTGTACGGGATTTAGCCAACAAGGCACATGTAGCTATCATACCTGGTGTGTCATTTGGCCCTGGCGGTGAAGGATATGTCAGAATTAGTTATGCAGCTAGTCTTGAAAAGTTACAGGAGGCTGCTAAGCGTATTAAGGAATATGTTAAAAAAATAAAATAAGTTAAAAAAAAGAGCCAATCAAAAATAAATGTTATTGATTGGCTCTTTTTTTATATTATTTTATAGTTCTTATTTTTTGATAACTAGTTATTTTTAATATATAATACATAACATAAAAATAATATTCTTATTGGTTAATTATTCTATTTTTAACGAATGGTTTTTATTTTTGAAAGTAAGCGCTATCAAAAAGGGGGATAAGATTTGAAAAAGTTTTTTGCGATAATCTTAAGTTTTGTTTTTGGTATGTTTTTTTTAGTACCTAATCATTCTTTGGCAGACACTGTACAACGACTGGGCAACAGCTATCAATATGTGTCAGATGATGGAGTTGCTAAATTTAACATTCCATGGAGGGGAAAAGGAACGGGGGCACTGCCTGGAATTTCATATGATGGTAATCTAACCTTTTGGACAGAACCTGGTACTGCAGGTACTGCAGTCTTATATGGTCAATCTGATACAGTGAAGACGACGAGTGTAAATGGGAGTGGAGAGATTCCTGCATATGCTGCAAACAATAGTTCTACACCCATTGGTACTTGGATTTTACCTACTGGGAATGTCCCAGAGAATTCAACTCAACAAATAGAGTTAATTTTAAATTCAGCAAACAAGAATTTTGCAGGTGTTATTCGACCACTGAAAGTGTCGTTAAGTGCAACAGATCCTGCCGGTCTTTGGACATATTGGAATAGTGGCTCGTCTACCTTTTATCCCTTGACCTTAACTTCAACAAGTGATAGTAATTTCCCAATTACTGGAAATTCAGGAGAGGTAGTGTTGAATGATGTGAAGGGAAGTTATTTGAATACATCTTCTCAACCAAGTTCTTCGACAGGTGAAACTACGATGAATACAGTTGAGGAAACTGCTGTTTCATTGGTTAATTCAACTGGAGAAGATGTAGAAAGCTTAGCAATGATTGATGCAAATGGTAACGATGTAGGTACTTGGAAAGTCTCTGAGGATAAATCTAAAATAACATGGGAGCTTAACGGGAATACGATTACTGGACCTATTGAGAGTGTTAAATATACAGTTAGAGATGTAAGAACAAATAGTTGGTCTGGTTGGTGGAGTCAACTTCCTAGTGATAGTAATAATGTTCTTGGGGGTGCTGCGACTTATGATATTGCCAATCTCAATCCACAAATCGGTAAATTGACAACAAAGTATGTTGACGAAAATGGAATGACATTAAGTAGTGAAAGCAATAGTTATGGATATATTGGTCAATCATATGAAACGAATGAAAAAAGTATTTCTGGATATTCCTTTAAGAAAATTGAGGGAAGTTCTAATGGTACGTATTCTGATGAAAATCAGACGGTAACATATATATATGCAAGGAACCAAGGAAACGTTAATGTAAAATATGTGGACGATACAACTGGAAAGATTCTATCTGTTAAGAATATGATTGGAAATGTTGGGGATGAGTTAACTTATACAACTGCGGATACTATAGCAAATTATATAGGTCAGGGTTATAAATTAGTTTCTGATAATTTTCCTGCTAATGACAATTACACAGAAGATAATCAGAATTATGAGGTTCATTTAGTACATGACACAGTAACTGTGAATCCAGAAAATCCACAGGTCCCTGGCACAGCGATTAATCCTAATAATCCTAATGG
The DNA here is from genome assembly GCF_001436735.1 of Liquorilactobacillus cacaonum DSM 21116. Taxonomy (GTDB): domain Bacteria; phylum Bacillota; class Bacilli; order Lactobacillales; family Lactobacillaceae; genus Liquorilactobacillus; species Liquorilactobacillus cacaonum. The sequence continues at coordinate 1,453 of NZ_AYZE01000003.1, read as the reverse complement.
TCCCAAATGGCTAACTGGAACAGATAAGAGTTCATTGACAAAACTAGTTAACGAAATAATTCATTATAAGTACGCGGATGGAACGAAAGCTGCAAGTGATATGACAGACTCAGTTACGTTCAATCATGAAATTGTGATTGATAAAGTTACAGGTAAAATTGTCAAAGATAATGGCTGGAGAACAATTAATGATGATACAACATTTGACGCTAAAGTGTCACCAACAATTGAGGGGTATACTCCAGATCAAGCCCAAATTGACGAAGTTAAAGGATTGACACCAGATAGTGCGGATGTTGTAAAAACTGTTACTTATACAAAAGATATCGTACCTGTAGTACCAATAGTACCGACAAATAATGATAAAAATTCAGATTCAACAGCGTTGGTAAATAATGTTGTTGCTAAGAAAACAGTGGTACCAACAGCTGTACCACCAACTAAGGCAAGCTTGCCACAAACTGGTAACGAACAAAATACAAGAAATTCAATTATTGGAGCAATTCTTGTAGTTTTGGCAGCAGTAGGAACATTATTTGGAATTGGTAAACGCAACAAAAAGCAATCAAAATAAGCTAGCATAAAGAATTTAATGAAGAAAGCTAAAATTTAATTCATTACAATTTAGCTAGTACTAATATTTAGAAGAAGCCATGCCAAAGCTAACTTTATGGGATGGCTTTTTTTGTATGTTTTAATACACTATACAAACCACAAGTTTTACTTATGTGAATCAAAATAAATTTAATGATAAAAACTTCCTTTTATATGTTTTTTCGCTACCAACCAAGAATTACGTGAAAGGAAGTTTTTGTATTGTCAAAAAATAATATCGGAGCATACACGAGGAAAAATTGTAAATATTACATAGCGTTTATGCATATAGAAGAAAAATTATTTATGGGAAATTTATAAGGGATAATTGGTAATACATTTAGAAAATTATCTGGGTTAAATAAAGCAGAGTTCTTTCTGCGTAAAAAGGGTATTTTAATAAACTTTAATCGCTTGGTTTTTAATATATACATTGAGGTTTAATTTTATTTTAGGTGTAAAAAAATAAAATTTAGTGCAATTACACATTTTTTGGGTAATATATTGTTCTTTAATTTGTTTTTCATTTTTGAAAAAAAACAAAAATTGGAAACCTCCTTTTTTAATAGTCTAATATAATGGAGTTATTAGGAAAAGAAATAGACAAAATATATGGGGGTAAAGAAATGAAGTCTGATAAATTGCATTACAAAATGTATAAAGCTGGTAGTAAATGGGTATTTGCAAGCATTACAGTTGTTAGTTTTGGACTAGGAAGTCAATTGTTTATGGCGAAAGTTAGTGCTGATGTTAATACAGCTGTTTCTTCAAGTGAGGTATCAAGTCAAAGCTCAAGTGATGATTCAGCATCAACAAGTTCAACAACTGATGCAGATGCAACAAAAAGTACAGCGTCATC
>NZ_AYZE01000012.1 GCF_001436735.1 Liquorilactobacillus cacaonum DSM 21116 | reverse complement strand
ATCGGGAAGACAGGATTCGAACCTGCGACCCCCTGGTCCCAAACCAGGTGCTCTACCAAGCTGAGCTACTTCCCGATTAATGCACCCAGTAGGAGTCGAACCTACAACCTTCTGATTCGTAGTCAGACACTCTATCCAATTGCGCTATGGGTGCATCATAATAAATAAATGCCGAGGACCGGAATCGAACCGGTACGGTAATCACTTACCGCAGGATTTTAAGTCCTGTGCGTCTGCCAGTTCCGCCACCCCGGCAAGAACTCTGACAAGCGGAAGACGGGATTCGAACCCGCGACCCCCACCTTGGCAAGGTGATGTTCTACCACTGAACTACTTCCGCATAAA
>NZ_AYZE01000011.1 GCF_001436735.1 Liquorilactobacillus cacaonum DSM 21116 | reverse complement strand
TGAACTAGAACTAGTTGAAGAAGAGTTATTAGAACTAGAACTACTGTTATTAGAACTAGAAGAATCAGAGACCTTAAGAGATTGTCCAACGTAAATAGTATCAGACGAAAGACTATTCCAGCTCTTCAAGTTTGCAACAGAGATACCGTACTTATTAGCAATCGCCCACAAAGAATCGCCGGATTTAACAGTATAGCTAGAAGAAGTGTTGCTAGTTGAACTAGAACTAGTTGAAGAAGAGTTATTAGAACTAGAACTACTGTTA
>NZ_AYZE01000010.1:575-110896 GCF_001436735.1 Liquorilactobacillus cacaonum DSM 21116 | reverse complement strand
TGTCGAAACTTTGTTCAGTTTTCAAAGGTCTACATAATCGCTTAACGCAACTATTTGATAATAATACATCTGATGTTAAAAGTCAACATTTTTTTATTTTTAACTGTAAAAAAAGAATAAATATCCATTAATATTCATGAAAAGCCAATGATAACTCAGTGTTCCTAAGCATTTTCTGACAATCAACAAGAAATATAATATCAATTTATTCATTACAGGTCAAGCATTATTTTTATTTTCTTTCAATATCTTCTAAAGCATTACCCACCCAACTATTCAAATGAGACTCTATCGGCTTAAATCCATCATTAACTTTATAGTTAGTCCAATAATGTTTATGATTGCATCTAACACGTTCATCTTTTATATTTACAAATGCGTCTTTTAAACATCTCAAAGAAAGACTTATCTTTCCAGTATATTCATCGATATCAATAATCATAACTTTAACTCTTTGATTAGTCTTTAAGTAATGGTGAATATCAGCAACATAGCCATGCCGACACTCTGAAATATGGATAAGGCCTTGCATATGTGAATCAAGAGAAACAAAAGCACCATAAGTTTGTATCCCTGTTACCTTACCTTCAACAATTGATCCAATTTTATAATCCATAAATTCACCCCTGTAATTAATGAATTAGCTAATAATAATCTTGTTAATCACTATATCTTTAACAGGCTTGTCTTGTATACTTTCAGCTGAAGCAATCTCATCTACTATATTTAGGCCTAAACGAACTTGACCAAAAACAGTATGATGATGATCTAGCCAAGGTGTTCCACCCTTCTTATACTCTTCTACTATTTCATTTGGATACCCAGCCTGTATCATTTGTTCAACCATCTGATTAGGTAAACTTTCATTTTGAACGATAAAAAATTGGCTTCCGTTTGTATTAGGACCTGCATTAGCCATTGATAAAGCTCCTCTTAAATTAAAGAGCTGATTTGAAAACTCATCTTCAAACGACTTATTCCAAATACTTTGTCCACCCATACCGGTACCACTTGGATCGCCTCCTTGAATCATAAAATCTTTAATCACGCGATGAAAAATAACTCCCTCATAATATCCCTTTTCACTTAATTTCAAAAAGTTTTCAACCGTTTTAGGTGCTAATTCTGGAAATAATTCAATCGTAATTTCCCCGTAATTAGTCTGCATTGTCACCTTAGGATTTTCTGGGTTTTCTTGTAATTGTGGAAACATTGTAATTCCTCCTTTATTCTTACATAACACATTTTATCCGAATATTAAATAATTTTCCAATTTAATTTATTTTGTAGATCAATTATGCTAATGTATTCTAGTGTACATATTCGAAAGGAGCATTACAATGGGAAACGAAAATTACTATGACATTACAATCATAGGTGGTGGGCCTGTTGGTATCTTTGCTGCAACATATTCTTGTATGCGACAAGCAAAAACCCAGGTCATAGAAAGTTTAAATCAACTTGGTGGTCAAGTGGGTGCTCTTTTCCCATCTAAAACATTGTACGATATTCCAGGATTCTCATCTATAGAAGGTGAAGAACTTGTCAACAATCTTTTAAATCAGAATTCACAATTTAACCCTCAAATTTTTTTAAATGAAACCGTAAAATCAATTTCAAAAAACGAAAATGGTTTTACTATAATAACAGACAAAAAAACAACATATTCTCGTACAGTCATTATTGCAACAGGTGTGGGTGCTTTTCAACCTCGCAGATTAGCTATTGAAAATGCACAAAAATATGAAAATAAACAATTAAGATATTTTGTAAAAAATCTCAATGATTTTGTTGGAAAAGACGTTGTAATTGCTGGAGGTGGAGATTCGGCTGTGGACTGGGCTTTAGAAATTTTAAATATAGCTAAATCGGTCAGATTAATTCATCGTAGAGATAAATTTAGAGCATTGGAAAGCAATGTTAATTCATTAAAACAAGCAAACGTAGTTTTTGAAACACCCTATCTCATTAACAACCTAACAAATCAAAATGAAAAATTAAAAATATCTCTAAAAAAGGTTAAAGAAGATACTACAAAAGAAATAATCACCGATTTTTTACTTGTTAATTATGGCTTTATCTCAGATAATAAAACTCTTAAAAATTGGAATCTTGAAACAAATAATAATTTAATTAAAGTGAAAACGAATATGGAAACATCTATCCCAGGAATTTTCGCAATCGGCGACATTATTGATTATCCTGGAAGAGTCAATCTGATTGCAACCGGTTTTGGCGAGGCTCCAATTGCAATTAACAGTGCTATGAATATTATTCATCCTGATATTAGACAAGCAGCCCACAGTACACAACTTATCAACAATTTTCCTGATATAAAAAAAGAAAATAAGGAGTAAAATATGAGTTTTTTAATCGATTTCATTTTACACATTGACACTCATTTGATAGCTATTGTAAACAACTTTGGCAACTGGACATATTTAATTTTATTTATTATCATTTTTATTGAAACTGGAGCTGTCATTCTACCATTTTTACCAGGAGATTCACTCCTTTTTGCAGCAAGTGCTCTTGCTGCAAATTCACACTATCACCTAAACATCTGGATATTTGCACTGCTATTTTGGTTAGCACCTATTTTAGGAGACGCACTTAATTTTTTTATTGGCCATAAAATTGGAAATTCAATAAATAAAAATTCCTTTCTTGGAAAATTCATTAAGGAAGAAAATCTCCAACATACACGTTCATTTTTTGAACAACATGGAGCTGTTGCAATTTCCCTAGCAAGATTTATGCCCATAATCAGGACGATGTCTCCATTCGTTGCTGGCAGTAGTAATATGCCCTTCACAAAATTTTTCCGTTACAATATGATTGGTGCATCAGCTTGGATGACACTTTGTTGCGCGAGTGGCTACTTTTTTGGAAATATTCCTTTTGTTAAAGAACATTTTTCTCTAGTAGTCATCGGAATAATTATCATCTCATTAATACCTGCCTTTATTGGGATTTTCAAGAAAAAAAGTGCCTAAACTCTTAAAAATAATTTCATTAAATAAACATATGTGAAAAAAACGAGACTATATCAGAATTTAACTCCTGGTATAGTCTCATTTCTTTATAATTAATACCTTATCTATGTAATACTTTTCGTACTTAGGCACCAAAACGATTATTTCAAACTTTGTTTACCCAAAAGGACTCCACATCCTAGAAAGAATTCCACTAGACAAAAGAAAAAAGTAAAACATGCCATAAAAAAAGTATCTGGCAAAGCGTTAATTATAGGATCCTTTCTAGGATCAAATAACCAATCACTATTTCTAAATAACACCTCATGAAAGTCAACAAAAAATGTGTTGAAATTAAGAATCATTATTATAACTAGAACAAGAAAAAATAACATCATTGTTTTACACGGAACAATAAGTTGCCAAATTTTTTTTTGCCGTTTCATTTTTAATATCTTGCGGATAGCCGGCATAGCCGTGACAATTAATACAATATAATTTAAAAGAAATAATTTTTTAACATCGTAGAAATGATGCAATCCCTTAGATGACGACGATATTACAAGATTTAGTCTATCAATCCAAGGATAATTTAAAAAAGCTAATAACTTCCCGTACTCTATCATTAGTGCATGATTGCTTAATCCAACTGAGCTCCCCAAATTGTCCTTAAATACGAAGAAATGATAGAGTGGCGTAAAATTAATTGTAATTGCCACACTTAGAGATATAATAAATAAAAATAAAATAACATTTCCTAAATACTCTTTAAATTTAATCATTGTCATCTAAAAAGCCCATTTATCCAAAGAATCAATTTCATAAGTAGGTTTTACCTCTTTAGTTTTAACCAACTCGTGTGTCGAGACACCTGTATAAACAAGTAAGGTATCGATATTACTTTTAATTCCTGCCAATATATCAGTCATATAGTTGTCACCAACCATGATAACTTCATCATTTGACAGTCCTATCTTATTTAGAGCTTTCTCCATGATAATAGCTTCTGGTTTACCAATATATTTTGCTTTTTGTTGAGTTGCACATTCAACAAGTGAAATGACAGATCCTGCTCCTGGTACTAGACCTCTTTCGTTTGGTAGATTAGTATCTGCATTAGTTCCAATAAAAGTTGATCCACCTCTGATGGCTAGCGTTGCCAATTCAAATTTATGATAAGTTACATCATAGTCCAACCCAACAACTGTATAATCAGGATTTTCCTCTACAAAAACAAAATGCTTATCAGACAATGCTTGTTTCAATCCAGCTTCTCCTATTACATAGACACTTCTTTTTTCTTCATCAAGGTCAGCAACATAATCAGCAGTCGCTAGTGCTGAAGTATAAACATTATCAACAGTTACATAAATATCGAAATTTTTGCGCAAGTTTTCGACAACTTTCTCAGGCACTTGTGTGCTATTATTCGTTACAAACAAAAAAGGAATCCCTTTTTGTTGAAGATTATTGATAAATCTCTTTGCTGCTGGTATTGGGTCTTTTCCACGATATATTGTCCCATCTAAATCAATTAAATACCCCTTATATTTTTTCATCTAAATACTATCTCCTTTACATGAATACAATATATTTATTCATTCTTTTGGCGAATAACAAAGTGCCTTTTTCTAATATTATTCCTTTTTATTGTAGAAACTGTAACTTGATCTTTATTCTTCTCAGTCGTTCTCTCATGTACTTCAAATGTTTTTTCAGTAAATTGTGCCTTTTTCCTTTTATCATTCTCTTTGGGATTTTTTTGCGTATTCTTGCCTAACTCTTTTTTCTTCTTTTTATTAATATGATTAGTTTTCTTTTTTGTTGTCTTAGCAACATCCAAATTATGCAATATAAAATAAGCACATCCAAAATTACAGTATTCTAGTAAATAATCTTGCAAATGATTGATACTTTGCGAAGGAAATCCTTTTTTACTATTTGACGCATAAAATCCATGCAATCTTAATTGATCGTATCCCCAATCACCTACTATATAATCATACTTTGTGAGAATTTGGCTGAATCTCTCCTTAAGTTTTTCAATATCAAAACCATCTCGAAAATTCTTTTCAATAACATATGGATGCCCATCAATCAACAATTCTGTCTCGCTATTCATTTGAACATCACTGGCATATGCTTTAATCGTCTCAGCCTTTTTTGCTAGTTGTGCCTCACGTCGCTCTTTTTTTTCACTATTCATTCTTCACGCTCCTTAATTCAACATTAATTATACAGGAAATTTTTCCCCAAAGTAATCCCCAACAATATCTCTCAAAAATCGATTACCTATATAAGAAACCTGCCCCGCAATCTCTAGTGTAGGGAAAAACGGACAATATACAAAATTATCCACAGTTGCAAATTCGTAATCCGCCCCCAAATCAATCATCTTATCATGAATTAAAATATTTTTTGAAAGCGAGTCATACTTTATTCCATCATACAATATTTCTCCAAAGATGCTTCCTCTGAACCCATTACCTTTAACCAATAAATTTCTTAAGTGGTTTCGATTTTTCTCCATTTCTCTAATCAGGCGCCATAAATTATATCCATTCAGTCGAACCCTAATGACTCTCATAGGATGTGGTAATATGCGATGTAAATCCTTTTTTGAAATTATTCCTTGGTGCAAATCTCCCAAAAATAAACCGCCGTTTAAAATTGCAATTTTTGTATTTGTTGCCTTTTCTATTGATTCTAAACTCATATTCATTAAGGGTGAAGCAACCTGTTTCATTCCTAAATAATCTTTAGTTAAAAATGCAACTTTTTGCTCATCTAGCATACGCTCTCCTTCTTTTTGATAATTATTAATCTCAAAATTATCATCATTAGATTCGGATAACAATGCTGTTTCAACAGTTCTCGCTTTAATTTTTACTATTTTTTGATTTACACATTCAAGATCAACTCGACCTATATATTCCCCCCATTTGCCTGCCGCACAAATCATCGTTCCATCAATTAATTCTCCTTTTTTTAAAAGATGATGTGTATGACTACCCAAAATAATATTTATTTCCTTGAAATGTTTTGCTAATGAACGATCCACATCAATGCCTAGATGTGATAAGAGAATTATTATATCTGTCTGACTTTTCAAAGTTGATAACAATTTTGGAAGAACATCTCCAACTTTTTCTGCGTACCATTTATTCATTTCGTATGTGGCAGGAAACGGAGCAGTACAAGCCAGAACACCAATTCTAGTACCATTTTTAGTTTCAAATATTTTATTAGTTTTTATCCATGACGGTCTTTTGCCATCTTCTTGATTTTTTATATTATCTAAAATCACTGGAAAATTCGCATCTTGATATAAAAAATCTAATTGCTCATGTGAATTTCCAATTCCCTCATTATTTCCAATCGTAACTGCATCATATCCAACTGTATTCATTAATTTAACATTTATTTTTCCATTTGTTGCCTCAGTTAGTGGATGAACTCGGTCCATGGAATCTCCCAAGTCAAATATTAATACTGAATTATTGTCTTTTATCAATTCTTCTCTTGTTTCAATTAGATATCGTCGAATTTTTGGCCAATTTTCAAAATGTGAATGTAAATCATTAGTATGTAAAATCGTAATTTTTTCAGTCATTTCAATAATCCCCTTTAACTTTTACATCAATTATCTTCTTTTGAAACCAGTCTACTTGAATATCTTACAACTTACATTGTACTAAAAACAGAGTTTCCATAATTTGATATTACAAAATTTCTTTTTGGCAAATAAAAAAGGCTAAGCCAAAAATATATTCCGACCTAAAACCTTCTTTTGTTATCTCTGTTTTTATATTTCATTACCCTAAATATATCAATTTTTTATAACTCTTGACCTTGTAACTGATAAACATCTTTTGCAATCATTAGCTCTTCATTAGTTGGAATTGTCCATACACTTATTGCTGAATCTTCACGACTTATTTTTTGCTCTTTAGAAATTGATTTTTCATTATTTTTTTCATCTAACTTAACACCGAATATTCCAAGTTGTTCACAAATCATCCTGCGAATAAACGGTACATTCTCACCGATTCCACCCGTGAAAACTAACGAGTCAACCCGTCCTAATTCAGCAGCGTATGAGCCAATATATTTAATAATTCGATTAATAAATACTTTCACAGCTAAGTCCGCTCGATGATCAACATCTTTTTTGGCGAAAACTTCTCTCATATCCGGTGAAATTCCTGATATTCCCAAAATACCTGACTCTTTATTCAATATATCCAACACTCTCGTGGAACTAACACCTAATTGATTTTCCAAATAAATCAATAGTGATGGATCAACATCTCCCGACCTAGTTTGCATTGTAATTCCTGAAACAGGTGAAAATCCCATACTAGTATCTATTGATTGCCCGTTTTTCACTGCACAAATTGATGCACCAGATCCTAAATGCATCATAATTGTGTTAACATTTGCTTTATTCTTTGCCATATTTGTTAATTCAAGAAACCTATTAAAAACATAGCGATAGCTTGTTCCATGTGCTCCAAATTTTTGAACATGGTATTTTTTATAATATTCATAAGGGATACTATATATTACATTTTCTTCAGGCATGGTTTGATGGAACCCTGTATCAAAAACGGCAACACTTAGAGCATTGGGTAATGCTTCTCTAAATGCCTTAATTGCAATAATATTAGCTGGATTGTGCAGCGGCGCTAAAACTTTCAAACTTTCCATTTTTTCTAATACATAATCGTTTACAATTACCGATTTACTAAAAATAGTTCCTCCGTTCACGAATCGATGTCCTACACCTCTTATCTCATTAAGCGTACCAACTATCTGGTACTCTACAAGCAAATTAAGAAGTCTAACAACTGCTTCTTGATGGTTCCTTGATTCTATTTTTTCGGTAACCTTTTTGCCAGAAAACTCTGTGATTTCTACAGCATTGTTTAGCCCAATCCGTTCAATTAGACCTTTTGCAATTACTGTGGAATTTGGCATATTAAATAACTTCCACTTTAACGTTGAACTTCCGGCATTGACAGCTAAAATTTTCATAGTATATATTTCTCTCCATCACCTTAGTAATTAAGTCATAATTTATAATTCTGACCTAGTTACTAATTTATTCAATACAAACGAGATTTAAGAATTGCCTTTATATTACAAATAACCGCTACTAAACAATCCTAAATTAACGTTTAGCTATTTTCTTTTATCCAGTTATCTATTTGCCGTATAAACTTGGCAAACGCTACTTTTTCTTTTATGGAAGGAAAACCACCAAGCAAAATGGGTTTAGCTTGTCTCGCGCTGCCACCTCTTTTTTGCAATAACAACAAGGATTTCGTACTATTGGCACTAGAAAACAAATCACTTGGTAAGTTTAAAATTCCTTGAAAATGAGCTTGTTTTTGAATTACCTCAATCAATTTTTTTGACTCTTCTGACTCAAAAAGTGCCTTAGGAACAAGAAAAACTCCCCATCCACCAGGAATTAATTGTAATAGAGCTTGTTCAATCAATAAATGATGCACAAAAGAGTGACCCTTTTTAGATTTTGTTTCAAAGTTAACAACTCTTTCATCAATAGGATAATATCCAACAGGTAAATCACTTAACACTAAATCCACTTTGGGTGTTATCAAATTATCAATTGCATCTTGATGAAATAGCTGTATTTCATTTTTTTGCATTTTAAAGCTTATACCAGCAATCGCTAGTAAAGTGTCATCATTATCCACGCCAAAAAGTTCAATTTTCTTTACACCATTTTGTTTCAAATAATTTGTCACCGTTCCCAACAAATTCCCTGTGCCAATAGTAATGTCCAAAATTTTGACTTCATTTCTTCCAATCAATATTCGTTCTAATAAATGTGCTATCAGCACTCCAATCGAATCCGGTGTCATCTGATGATTACTTTGAATCTTATCTACTTTTCCTGCTTTAACCAAAGAAAATTGAATGACTTGTCTAATTTCTTCACTGGACAAATGAATCTCTAAAAAATTCTTATAAATTTTTTCTAATTCATTTACAATATCTTGTGTCGGCCTTCCGTTTTCAATCAAAACTCCACCATTTTCCAGTAGATTATCACCTGTTTCCACTAACGCATCTATATATGAAGAATCTAAACTGTTCTTTAGCAAGTCAATTGCTTTATCAAATAAACCATATGCATTACTGATTTTTTCTAAACTCATTTTTTTCACTCCTAATATAACTATCTACACTAGTTTAACGAAAAAAAAAATTAATTTCAATCAACGAATTAAAAATAGCTAATTATCCTTTGTTGTCATAATAGTTATTATTTGACCACCCTTTAGCTTTACAGAATATACATTAGAATTTTTTTCAACTTCTCCTTTGCTATAAATCATAACATCATTATTTCCAAGATTATTAGTTTTGGCTAAATTTACCAATATTTCCGCTGACTTATAATCAATCGTTTTTTTTAAAGATGTTGATCTTACGTAATAGTAATACATTTGTGCGCCAAAAATTAATGCGATAATTAAAATAATAAGCATTGCAGAGAAAAAAATATATCCCTTGCATCTATTCAATTGGCCGTTCTCCTTTTTTAAAAAAAATTATTTCTTTAACGTAATCTCTTTCATGAATTTTGGTATGCACTTTTAATGTATAATTTTTATCATCATATACTGCTTTAAAAAAACTGACATTATCTAAAAGTGGCTGATAGCCACTCTCATCCCCTGTCAGCTGGAGAACTCCATTTTTTAGAATTAAATGATATTCTTTATTTGTCTCTTCATTATATAAAACTACTGTATTTCCATCTTGTTTGATAAAACTTAATTTCATTGATTCATTATTCAAGACATCTACTGCCTGTTGCCATCTAAAAAAATCTTCTGCTGTTATTTGCTGATTTACTCGGTTACTAGTATTTAATACCAATCTAAATGTTGACAATATCATTAACGTTAAAGAAAGAGCTATTAGGCATTCAATTAATGTGAATCCCAAAATTTCTTTTCTCTTCAAACAATCACCTTTGAATTTTATACTCATCTACTCTCTTCTTCTCAGAGCCTGACAAATTATCATAACCTACAATTAACATTTTCTTAGTAACATTCAAATTTATTTCAACTTCCTTTAACTCCTCAATTTGCCTATTTTCATGTTTAACAAGTACATGTTGTTCACTAAAAAATAAACTAGTTAGAGTACAAAATAATATTAGTTCAATTAACACTTCTGCTAGTAAATATCCTCTAATTTGTTTCTTTTTTAATACGATAATCACCCCATGCCAATTGAAAACTAATAATATATTTTAGATTCGTTACATCAGATGTAAATACGACTGTGTCACCTCTTACTCTACCACTTGTTGAAATTTTTATAATTTTATACTGAAATAAATGTAACCCTGCAGGATAATACAAAGTTTTTTTTTCACTTTTGGGAATTGTAAATATCACTTTATCGTTATAAAAAGTAGTAGTGCCAATTTGGTTACTTTTTGGAACATTTGTTACTAAATGCATCCATGATTGATCAAACTTTTTCCAAAAAATCCCTTCATTTATCTCATCATACCTATTTTTTACTAGCTGAATGGAAAGCACTAAGGAAAATGTTACAATTCCTAAAACAGCCATTACTTCTATTAAAGTAAACCCCTCCTTACTCCTTTGTCTCATCAGAATTAATATTTATCTTTTCCTTAACCGCTTCATCATATTGTTTTTGATTCAAATAGTTGCTATCACGCAGTTGATCAAGCGATACAGTCGTAACACTGTTATCACTTCGATATAAATCGGCTTGGGTTTGCACAACTTCACTCAAAGCCTCACCACCGACCTTTTGTGCATTATTTTTTTGTGCACCAATTTTTGGCATTATCAATAATAATAAAATACCTATAATAAAAATCACAACTGACATTTCTATTAATGTAAAACCTTGTATTCTTTTCTTTTTCATCTCTAGATTCCTCCCAGATTATCGTAAATAGGTGCTAACATTTTTAAATACGCAATAACTATTAATATTGCAATAATAATAAATAAGATTGGCTGCACCATTTCTATTAAGCGATTTATTTGTATTGTTAATTTTTTATGAGTTAGTTCTGAAAAAAGAAATAGCTCTTCTCCAACCAAGTTCAAAATCTTTCCTTTTTGTAAAAATAAGCTTATCTCTGGCGGAAAAAAATCATATTTTTTTATGAACTCATGTACACTTGTTCCATTATTTAAATATTCACCTAGTTCAACACCTATTTCATACAGAAAAGTTCTACCTTCAAATTCTTTTAAAAAGTTATATATTTCTTTTATATTCATTCCTTCTTTTAAGAGTGCTGCAAGATTGAATGTAATATAATATGCGTAGTATTCTTTGATTAAATTTCCGACAATTGGAAGTCTGCATAATTTTTGTCTTTGTTGCAAAATAGAACTTTTTTTGAAACTCCATAGTTCATATAAAAATCCTATTAGGCTAATTACCAAAACAAATATAATTACCATGTTATATCCGCTTTTACTCGAATTTTCTGGCGTCAAGCTAGCCATTTCTGGCTGCCAAAAAAATTTAATTGCTATACCAAAAAAAACAAGCATTATCAATAATATTAGCGGATATACTAAAACAGCAAGTAATTTTCTTTTCTGGTCTTCCTTTTTTTCGCATAACTCTCCGAGTTGATTTAACATTTTAGGCAAAAATCCAAATTTTTCTGCTATAAGAAGTTGATTGTACATATCTTTGTGTATTAACTGATTTAATCCTGTACAAAACAAATTTCCTTGTTCTATTTCGCTTTCAATTCTTTTACAGACCCACATTTGTTTTGGAAAAAAAATCATTATATCACTTAATGATTGTCTTAATGAAAAACCTGAAGAAATTAAATCACCTAATGTTTTAAAAAAAAGAGTTTGTTGCCTAATTGACCACCTCTTTTTATTACCCCTCTTTATATTTTTCAAAAGTATCATTTGTAATCCATCCTTTTCTCCAACACTCCTCAAGTTTTGTAAACCAATCTAACTGCATACTTCTGTCAACAAATTGTTTCTGATCCAAATTATTACTATCTATTTGTTCAAATAAGACTTTACTTTGCCCCTTATTTTTCATTGGAATTAGTCTTTGATAATTGACTAGTTTAAGTGTCTGTCTCAAATCAGTATCTTTAACACTAAAATCTTTCATTCTACTAATTACACCCACAGCATTTAAAGCATGAACAGTACTTAATACTAAATGTCCACTTAATGCTGCTTTTACAGTATACTTGGCCGTTTCTTCATCTCTAATTTCACCAACTATTAATGCATCAAAGCGATGTCTTAATGTAGCTTTAATTAGAGTTGCGTAATCCATATGAGCTAAATTGTTAACCTGCAATTGTAAAAAATTTGGTTCATAAATTTCAACTGGATCTTCAATCGTCATGACCTGATTTCCTAATTGGCGTGCAACTTGATACATTGTGGTTGTTTTGCCAGATCCCACTGGTCCAGAAAATAATATTAATCCTTTATTTTGGGCTTTATTCAATATATTTTCCATTTGATCTGCAAAAAAATATTCATTTAAATCATTTTTTCGTTGATATATCAGTCTAATAACTAAAATTTCTCTTCCTAAAAAATCTCCAATGCTTGCCATTCGACTATAAACTCCCTCTCTTACAGTTAGCGATCCTGTTTGAGGACGTCTTTGTTCACTCAATGACATACTTGAACGAAATTTCAAATTATTAATTATCTGTTTACCTTTTTCAAAATCAACAGTCTGATAAACTACACTCTCTCCTTTCATAGTCATTTTAATTTCATACGTATCTTTATAGGGATGTAACGAAATATCACTTGCAAATTCTTTTATTGCAGTATCAAGTATATTTTGAATTAATTCATTCATTGGTTAACCTCCTTATATTTTAAATACGCAAAATCTTTTCCAACAAAAAAAGAATTTGCCCCAATTCATGAACAAATCCCTTGAAAATCACATATTTATTCTATTTAACAAAACAATAAATAATTTCTATATAACTTATTAGTGCCTTTAACTTGTTTCAAATAAAGTGTTATTACTTAATCCCATCGCATATTTCTTGTCTTGTTGGAATTGATGGGATTGCTCCGACTGTTTGAACAGTAATCGAAGAAGCATTAGTAGCGTACTCAATCGCCTCTTTGATATTGGAAAAATCCTTATTTAGTTGTGAACTTAGCGCTCCAATAAAAGTGTCTCCTGCAGCTGTTGTATCAACCGCATCAACTTTTAAAGCAGAAATTAATCCTTCATTCTTTTCAGTCATATAATATGCGCCCAGACTTCCCATAGTTATGATGACATTTTTTACGCCTTTTTTTTGGAGAATTTTAGCCGACTCCATAGCTGTCTTTTCATCAGTAATCTTGATTCCGGTTAACATTTGTGATTCAACTTCGTTTGGAATAATCAAATCCGTAATTTTTAACAAATCAGCTGTTAATTTTTTTGCTGGTGCTGGATTCAAAATTGTAACTACCTGATTTTCATGAGCCATCTTAAAAGATTCAACTATTCTGTCAATTGGAATTTCAAATTGAGCTATTAAGAAATCCGCTTCTTTTATTTTTTCTTGTGCTTGAATAACATCTGAAGTAGTTATCTCCAAATTAGTTCCACCATTTATAATCACACTATTTTGGCCAGATTCTTGAAGCAAAATATAAGCCTGCCCAGTCTGTCCATTTTTTTTAACAGATATTTTTGTTATATCAATGTCATTTTCCTCTAGTATAGAAAGCATCCTTTTCCCATAATCATCAGCACCAACTTTACCAATAAATGCTGTTTTTGCACCACTTCTAGCAGCAGCAATTGCCTGATTGGCACCTTTACCACCACCAGCAGAACTTAACGAATTCATTGGCATTGTCTCACCAGCAGTTGGTAATCTATCTATTCCTAATATAATGTCAAAATTAATGCTTCCAATAATCGCAACAGTATTCATTTGTTTTCACCTCTTCTAGTTAATTATAGCATTAATAAAAAAAATCTCTCACTAGTCAATAAGTAACTAATAAGAGGTTCTTTATAACTAAATTTATGCTTCAGGAAATTCACCGGAATGAAACACTTCTGAAACATCATCTTCGTCTTCAAGTCGATCAATTAATCTTTCTAATTGTTCAACCTTATCTTCAGGAACTGGCACATAGTTTTGAGGAACCATTGTTAATTCAGCTGTGTCCAACTCATATTTCTTTTGAAGTTCATCTCTAACATCCGCAAAATCTTTGGGATCAGTATATATTTCAAATACATCATCTGAGGTTTGCAAATCTTCTGCACCTGCTTCAATTGCATCTTCAAACATCTTGTCTTCGTCAACATCTAAATCTTCGCGTACAATTGCAATATATCCTCGGCGATCAAACATAAAGCTAACTGAACCAGATTCTCCTAAATTACCGCCGTTTCTCGTAAAATCAGCACGAACCGCTGAAGCTGTTCTATTACGATTATCAGTCAATGTATGCACTAAAATAGCAATTCCTGCTGGCCCATAACCTTCATAGGTGATTTCTTCGTAGTTTGCACCATCAGCACCT
This sequence comes from Liquorilactobacillus cacaonum DSM 21116, assembly GCF_001436735.1. Classification (GTDB taxonomy): domain Bacteria; phylum Bacillota; class Bacilli; order Lactobacillales; family Lactobacillaceae; genus Liquorilactobacillus; species Liquorilactobacillus cacaonum. The sequence continues at coordinate 96,330 of NZ_AYZE01000010.1, read as the reverse complement.
GTTGACTTATCAATAGCGCGTTTAATATTATCTTTAGGCATATTTGCAGCACGAGCCTTATCAACCATCAAACGTAATTGTGGATTAGAATCTGGGTCAGGACCACCACTCTTTGCCGCCATATAGATTTCTCGTGATAGCTTTTGAAAAATTTTTCCACGCTTAGCATCTTGGGCATTTTTTCGGCCTTGGATGTTATTCCATTTAGAATGTCCTGACATTTCTAATACCTCTTTCCGAAATTATTATAAAGTAACAATACAATCAAAGTGGATTATATCAAAAAGAATTTATTAAATCAAGAATTTTTTATTTGAGTTTTTTCCCCAAAAAAATCCCTAAACATAAAATTCCAACCATTGCGCCTACTCCATCGAGGATAACATCCTGAAATAATGGAGTCCTCCCACCTGTAATCATCTCATGAAATTCATCCAAAGCTGCATATCCTACTGTTGAAAGCCAAGCTATCATAATTGTTAGAAACTTGTTTTTAAGACGCTTAATCAGTCCCATATAAAAAAATGTACCTATCAATAAATAGAAGAAAAAGTGTGCACCTTTTCTAATGAAAAATTCTATAAATTTAAAATATCCAATTTGACTTATACTGATTTTTTCAGATGCATATATGAATGAAACATTTGCAAGTTCATTTTTAAATGGTTTAAAACTTAGATATTTTTCTAAAAAAGGAACTGAAGTTTGTTGCTTATAAGTCATTGAGGAGCTAACAAATAATATCAACATTACAAGAAGTGCTAACAATAAAAACGTATTGGGGTTTACTTTTAAAATTTTTTTCAACTCATGTCCCCCAGTGACTACTTAGTTGATGAACGCTTTATAAATCCATATGGTAATTCAACAACTTTTTCTGTAACGTCTTCTTTATTCATTAACTTCGTCAAAAATCTCATTGAAACAGCTCCAATATCATATAAAGGTTGTGTAATTGATGATAATTTTGGACGTACGATTTCTGTAATTTTTGAATTATTACTTGTTACTACTTCAAAATCTGTTGGTACTTTGACACCAGCATCTAGGGCACCATTCATAACCCCCGCAGCTAATTCATCATCTCCAACAATTGCTGCTGTTGCACCAGCCGAAACAATTGCTGGCCACAAAATTTCTCCAGCACGATAACTATAATCTGTTTCAAAAACCAATTCTTCATCGTATTTTAAATTGTTTTTAGCTAGTGCATTTTTATAACCTTTTAACCGATACTTAGAGTTAATCGCTTCATCTAAAGGACCAGAGATAAACGCAACTTTTTTGTTACCATGCACAATTAAGTCTGCGACTGCCTCCTCAACAGCAGCGACATAATCAATGTGAACACTGCCAAGTTCATTTTTTGAATCAACTGAGCCAGCTAAAATAATTGGTGTCTTACTTCGATCAAATTGTAACCTTAGCTCATCACTAATTTTATTTCCCATATAAATAATGCCATCAACTTGTTTTGCAAGCAAAGTATTCAAAACTTGCAACTCTTTTTGACTATTTCCGTCTGAATTAGCTAAAATAATGTTGTATTTATACATTGTAGCGACATCGTCAATTCCTCTAGCAAGTGAAGAGAAATATACATTAGAAACATCTGGAATAATAACCCCAACTGTCGTTGACTTTTTACTAGCTAATCCTCTTGCTACAGCATTTGGACGGTAATCAAGACGATCAATCACCTCTAATACTTTTTTTCGCGTTGCTGGTTTAACATTTGGGTTACCATTAACAACTCGCGAAACTGTTGCCATCGATACGGCTGCCTCACGCGCCACATCATAAATTGTAATTGTTTGCTTCTCCATAATTAGCTTATTTTCCTTTCATCTAGTTAATTATTCATTTTCAAATCATTTTCATAACATTGTTTAATTTAGCAAAATATGACATACTTTGCAAGCGTTTCATAGACTTATTTTTCAACCTTTCATTTAGTTTTCAATTTTTGAAAAGACATCTTCTTTATAATTTTAGTATGCTATAATGAATCTATCAAATTAAGGGAGCGATAAAATGTCACATATTGAGTCAATTCAAAATTGGTTGGTTGAAAACCACTACCAAATTGGTTATATCAGTAATTTCAAAAATATTCAGTATCTAACAGGGTTTGAAAGCGATCCTATTGAGCGCGTTTTGGCACTCTTTATCTTTCCTAATCAAGATCCATTTATTTTTGCACCTGCACTCGAAGTTGAAGCAGTGAAAGATACTGGCTGGAAATTTCCAGTTTACGGGTACTTGGACCATCAAGATCCCTTTGAAATAATAAAAAATCAAATTTTGAAAAGAGTTAACAACCCTAAATCATGGGCAATTGAAAAAGAGAATCTCGTTGTAAGCCGTTTTGAAGTTATCGCTGAAAAATTTCCAACTGCAAACTTTAATGGAAACTTGACACCTGTCATTCAAAAAATGCAACTCATAAAAACACCACAAGAAATCGAAAAATTAGAGTTGGCTGGTAAGTGGGCGGATTTCGCCTTTGAAACAGGTTTTAAAGCACTTAGTTCATCAAAAACAGAACAAGATATTGTTGCTGAAATTGAGTACGCTCTAAAAAAGAAAGGAATAATGCATACTAGTTTTGATACTATCATCCAAAGTGGTACTAATGCAGCTGAACCCCATGGTGTTCCAAAGAAAGATTTTATCAAACCAAATGAGCTAGTTTTATTTGATTTAGGTGTAATCTTCGATGGATATATTTCCGATGCTAGTCGTACTGTTGCATTTGGCAATAACTTAAGCCAAAAATCAAAAGATATTTATGCAGTCTGCTTAGAGGCTCAACTTACAGCACAATCTGCTGTAAAACCTGGTATAACTGCTGCAGAGCTTGATAAAATTGCCCGTGATATTATTTCTAAAGCGGGCTATGGTGAATACTTTATTCATCGTTTAGGTCACGGGATGGGTCAAAGTGAACACGAATTTCCTTCAATCATGGAAGGGAATAATATGGAACTCCAACCCGGAATGTGCTTTTCAATAGAACCTGGAATCTATATTCCAGGAGTAGCAGGTGTTCGTATTGAAGATTGTGTCCATGTAACAGATTCTGGTGCAGTTCCCTTTACTCATACCTCTAAGGAATTGAAATATCTTTCTATTGATTAGTATTCGATATACCAAATTTCAAAAGTTTACAATAAAAAATTAGGAAATTAGTCAAACTCTGATTAACTTCCTAATTTTTTATTGTAAAGATATTTAATGTATCACAAAAGAACAAAAAATAATAATTGGTTTAGCTTTTAAATTACCAATTCTCTAGTTTTCTTTGGGATAAAAAATTTCTGTCGGATGATCCTTCTCAAATTCAGCAGCATCTTTTGCTTCACCAAACGCTGATCTTCCATCAATTACAATATCTTCTTCAGGTTCTACTTCATCTTTTTTGTCAAATTGTTTTTTTAATTCCGAAGTTGCTTCTTTTAATGAGGACAGTGCTTGTCCGACACTGTCTTCGCCTTTAAACTTCTCAGCTTTATCAACCACTTTTTGCTTCAAATCGTTCAAAGTATCTTGCAATCCACTTTCTTCATTCATATAGTCCTTAGCATGATTATAGTAGCGTAAAGCAGTCTCCCGTCCTTCATCAGTAAATTGTGCAACTTTCTCTTTTATTTGATCTTGATGTTCTACTAACACTTTTTTTGTCACAAAATATGCTGCTGTTCCAATTGCCAATGTTGTTAAAACTGATAACTTTTTCCCCATCATTTTGTCCTCCAAGTATTACTTGTTTTTGTTTTTTAAATTATATAATTTTTTGGCCGCTCCAAATACAAGTGACGCTTTACCTGTGTTCTTAGTTGAAGATGTTACTTTAGTTGCTAATCCACGACTAGCATTGTTCAAATCAGAGACGCTTTCACTTAAATCTGCAACAGCCTGAAAAAGTGGATCGATTGTTTTAGCCTTACCTTCGATATCAGTAAGTAATGTATTAGACTTCGCCAATATAGACTCCGCTTCTTTTGAAAGACCATTAACATCAAAACGAATTGCTTTAATACTTTCTTTAACTTCATTCATAATTTTCCCAGCTTTTACTAAAACAATGCATAAAAAAACGACAAGCAATAAAAATGCAACTGCTGCAATTAAACCTGCTAGCTGCCCAAAAGTTAATTCCATAATTGTGCCTCCTCATTTTTTTCTTGATTATAGGATATCATTGCATACTAAAAACTTCAATTAAAAGAAAATTTGTTACAGTTTTCTGGAATATTATTTAAAAAAAAAAAAAATTTGTTATTATATAAGTATTAAAGGAGAGTTATTATTATGTTATTATTTTATTTAAAAAATTCAGATTCGGTAACAAAAAATGTTTCCACTCAATTTTCAAAACAAACAAGTGTCTTAACACATTTTCTTACTAAAATTAATTGGGATAGTATATTTAGTAAAATTATCACTAGTACTTTATCAATTTTTTTTCTATCTATTTTTTTCCTTATTGTATACTGGCTAGGTAAAAAAATTATCAAGCACAGTTTTAAAAGAGCTAAAATAAGTGACCACCTTTCGACAAATCGGATTAGTACAATTTATACTCTTACATTAAATATTTTCCATTATTGCGTACTTTTCTTTTATTTTTATGCAATATTGTCCATTATAGGAGTCCCAGTTGGAACATTAATTGCTGGGGCTGGAATTTTCAGTGTAGCTCTTGGCCTTGGTGCTCAAGGATTTGTTAAAGATATCGTAACAGGATTCTTTATTCTTTTAGAACAGCAATTTGATGTTGGAGATTCCGTAAAAATTGATTCAATTAGTGGAACAATTCACGCAGTTGGTCTTAGAACAACTCAAATTATTGATTTTGATGGTACATTGCACTTTATTCCTAATAGAAATATTACTATTGTAAGTAATTTATCACGAAATGACATGCGAGCTCTTATTGATATCTACTTTGACCCTTCATCGGACATTCAAAAAATGACGTCTTTAATAAATCAAGTTAATCAAAAACTTACACCTAAATATACAGAAATTACTCAAGGCCCAACAATTCTTGGAACTGTAGATAATGGAAATGGGATTTTAACTTTTCGTATCATAATTTACACCAAGAATGGCGCACAATACGAAATTCAAAGAACTTTTTTAAGTGAATATATAGAAACTCTTACACAACAAGGGTTTAAAATAAACAATTCACCAATTACATTAACAACTATAAAATAATAGAATTTTGTCCTTTATTGCCAATTGATTTAGGTTATCTATCAATTTTATTCGATAAAGGAAATACGCAGAAATTAGCCGAAAAAAGATAAGGGCCAGGTCAACGTGCATATTTTGACCCATCCCTTATTTTTTTCGGCTCTATATTTTTTTATTTATCAAAATATCAATATTAGTATTAGTAATCAAGTTTATTTTTTATTTACCAATTAAATTCATTCGTTCCTTCAAAAAACCAATAATTGCACTAACTCCCTTATGAATTGCCTCTTCTTTAGGTGCTAAATGCTCAGAATGTAGTGAATATGGGCTTTCCACCCCTAGCCAAAACATTGTTCCCGGTATCTTTGAAAGTAAAAAGCCAAAATCCTCGCCTGTCATTGCTGGCTTTGTTTCTTTAAATACAACATCAGCGCTATTGGACATATAGTTAATAAAAGCTTCCGTTGTTTCTTGATTATTTTCAACTGGATAATAGCCACCTTGATGTAAGTCTAATTCGACTTTACAGTCAAAAGCTAGTGCAACTGACTCTGCAATTTTTCTAACTCTTTTTTGAATTAATAAATTCATTTCCTGCGTTAATGCCCTGATTGTCCCGTCAATTTGAGCCCTTCCAGCTATTATGTTGCCTGTTGTTCCGCTGCTAAACCGCCCTAACGTAACAACACCAGCCTGGATTGGATCAACATTTCGACTGACAATTGACTGAACTTGTGTTACAAAATAAGCACCTGCAACAACCATATCATTTGCATTATGCGGAAAAGCAGCGTGACCGCTCTTTCCAATAAAAGTTGCATGAATTTCACACGTTCCCGCAAACAAAGTTCCTTGACGGCAACCAATTACACCTGCTTTTAGTTCTGGATTGTCGTGGAAAGCATAAATTTCATCTGGCATCCATTCATCTAGTTCCCCACTTTCATATAATTGTTTACCACCACTTGCGTTTTCTTCAGCAGGTTGAAAAATAAAAGTCATATTTAAATCCGGTTGGTTTTCTGCGAAATAACTAAGTATTCCTAATGCCACCGTCATATGTATATCATGACCACAAGCATGCATCTTTCCCTCATGAATTGATGAGAAAGATAAGCCCGTTTCTTCTGTAACGGGTAATCCATCAATATCAGTACGGTAACCAACTGTATGTGTTTTGTCTTTTCCTGTTAAATGAACAATAATTGCTGTTTTCCAGACTTTTAAAAAAAGCCATTTATTTGGCATCGTTTCTATAATTGACAGCAATTTTTTCTGGGTTTCAAATTCTTCCATCCCTATCTCAGGAATTTGATGTAATTCGCGCCTTATCTTAATCAATTCTTTTTCAGTTAACACCACCTGAATCATCCCTTCTCGCTAATGTTTATGCATTACAATTAAAAATAGTAAACAACTATACATCATGAGAACAACATATAGCTATATCATTTTCATAATACACTAAAAAAGGGCTAGTCGAAAGTAATATTCTAACCTAGTCCCTAATGCGATTAAAGCTATTCAAAACTAAATATTGCGTAAATCTTCTACTAAGTCAGTCTTTCCATCCTTAATCTCAGATACATTTTTTACTTTCTTAGCGGGCATTCCAACAACTACCGTCCCAGGCTCCACATCATGGGTTACAACTGCACCTGCTCCAACGACAGCTCCTTTTCCAATTCGGACACCTTCTAAAACGACTGCGTTAGCTCCAATTAAAACATCATCTTCGACAACGACCGGTTGTGCTGAAGCAGGTTCAATTACACCTGCTAGAACAGTACCTGCACCTATATGGCAATTTTTTCCAACCCAAGCACGCCCCCCAAGAATTGCACCCATATCTATCATTGAGCCATCACCAATTTCTGCTCCTATATTTATTACTGCTCCCATCATGATAACAGCATTATTTCCAATTTCAACTTGATCACGTATGATTGCACCTGGTTCAATACGGGCATTGAACCTTTTCTTATCAATCATTGCTACTCCTGTATTGCGTCCATCATTTTCAACCCGATATTGTGTAATATCATTTTTATTTTCATTCAAAAAAGCTGAAACATCTTTCCAGTCACCGAAAATAATTCCTGTTTTAATTTCAAAATAAGCTTCCAGATTTTCAGGAACTCTTAACACACTTAAATTTCCCTTTACATAGACTTTCACTGGTGTTTTCTTTTTTGATTCTGCAATCGTTCTAATTATTTCTTGAGTGTTTAAATTAGACACAAAAATCCCCCCTAGTTTATTAAAAATATTCTTATATAGAACTTGATTCCTTTTCAGTTATTGTATAATGCTTATCAAAGTCATGAACCATGTAGTTCACAGATTTTAAAACCTCTCGCCTAGTCACAATTCCAGTAAAGATATCATCATTATTAACTACAATCAAAAATGGATGATTCACCATTAAATGCAAAATTTCCTCCACATCATAAGGTAATTTTATTGTAGGAAAATCTTTTTGCATTACTTCTGATACCCTTTTCCTACTCAACCGTGTCGGATCAATTCCATTCAAGCCAAGCATCGTTTCAGTTAGCATTGGTAATGTCAATATTCCCTTAAAATGTTGATCTTTATCTAATACTGGTATCGATGAATATTTGACTTTAGTCAAAACAAGAAATGCATGATCCAAATGGTTATCTTCTTGTACATTTGCAACTATTTCCGCTGGAATCAAAAAGCTTTCCTGTTTCTCATTTAGCATTTGTTCCAATTGCTTAGTTATCACAACAAATAACCTCCTCTAGCCAATACATTCATTTTAAGATATTTCAGCAAAAAAACCAACAAAAAGTCTGGAAAATAAAGCAAAATATAACATTTACTTATATTTTTTTTATGCTAATATTAGAACGTATTATTTGAAGGAGGTAAACATGGAATATTCTCTACCAATTCGGCTCTGTGCCGAATTTTTTGGAACAGCTATCATGGTCATACTTGGTAACGGTTCCGTCGCCACTGTTGATTTAGAAAAAACAAAAGGAAATCACAGTGGTTGGATTGTAATTGCAGTGGGCTATGGCTTTGCAGTTATGATTCCAGCGTTAATGTTTGGCTCTATCTCAGGTAACCATATTAATCCAGCTTTTACAATTGGCCTTGCATTTGCCGGATTATTTCCTTGGAGTAACGTTTTACCCTACATTCTAGTCCAGTTTTTAGGTGCAATTATTGGCCAATTCATCGTTTATTTATGTTTCAAACCGCACTATGACCTAACTGAAAATACTGATTTAGTACTAGGAACTTTTTCTACTTCAGATGCAACTTGTAGTAAAATAAATGGCTTTATCAACGAATTTTTCGGGACATTCATCCTTGTTTTTGGTGCTCTTGGTATTACTAATTCTCCCAGCTTTAATCATGGAAACCAAATGTCTGGATTCATAGGCATTGGTCTTTTGGTAATGGTTATCGTTGCTTCTTTTGGTGGTCCAACTGGGCCAGCGTTAAATCCAGCCCGTGACCTCGGGCCAAGATTATTACATCAAGTGCTACCACTTAAATATAAAGGAAAATCCAACTGGGGATACAGTTGGATTCCTGTTGTCGCACCAATTCTTGCAGGAATTAGTGCGGTTGCTTTGTTCAAACTAATTTTTTTATAAACATTTTTCAAAAAATCTGTTAATCAAATAATACCAATAAATCTCATTTCTCGAATTTGGTAGATTCCTGAAATGAGATTTTTGAATCTATTCTATTTCATTATCTTCAAATGCTTCTAATTTTCTTTCAATAATTTCTCGCTTTAAAGCAGCTGCAGGCTTGTAAAATTTCATGTAAATCACCAAACAAATCACTGGTAATACAGAAGCTACTAGGTACATTTGTTGGAAGTCAACAATGTTCCTTACAATTCCTAAAATATAGGGACCAACTCCTAATCCAAGATCCAATCCAATAAAGTAAGTTGACAAAGCCACCCCAATTCGACTGCTATCATTCTTTACCAACTTTAAAGAAACAGCTTGTCCATTTGACATAAAGGTCCCATACCCTAATCCAACTAAAGCACCTGCAAACAACAATTCCACGCTACTAGTTGTAAATGCTAACATAATCAATCCTAAGGTTAAAAATACATAGCTCGGTAGCATCACTGAATTTTCACCGTATCTGTCAAAAATTTTTCCTGCCATAGGTCTAGTAACAGTAATAACTAGCGCATACACAACAAAGAAAAATGAGCCCGCACTACTAAGGTGTAATACTTTGTCATATGATGAAAGAAATGATAAAACACTTGAATAAGAAAGTCCCATAATGAATCCTATAGTTGCAATAAGGGCAACTCTTTTCTCAACAAAAGTATTTAATTTCCAACTTTTTGCGATTTTAACTTCTTCATCAGATAATTCCACGTTTTCAACTCTAAGGAAAAATGAACCCACTGTACTTAATGCGATTAAAATAACTGAAATCATGATAATTACATAGAAATTGGTGTAGTTAAGCAATAGCATCCCGACAAATGGCCCAATTGCTGCTGCTAAACTTGTACTTAATCCATAATAATTAATTCCTTCACCTCGGCGACTAAATGGAATATATTCTGTAACGATTGTATTAGTAGCAGAAGAGGCTGCACCATAACAAAATCCATTCAATAAACGGACAAGAAATAAGAAAGAAAGTGAAGGCATATAAAAATATGCAGCAGTAGTCAATAAATAGAAAATTATACTAATTCTCAATACTTTTTTTCGACCAAAGACTTCGAGTTTTTTCCCAATATATAATCTTGCTAATAATGTCCCAATAACATAAATTCCTGCTGCTAATCCGGCTTGACTCAATGATGCATTCAGTTTACTTTGTGCAATTACAGCGATAATTACCATTAGCAGATAATAGACCAGATATATTACAAAGTTTATTATCGTTGTGCCAATAAAACCTTTATTAAATAATTTTTCATTTTCTTCCATTTTCTTCTCCCGACTTTGTATGTCAAATAAAATTTATTTATTGTTGTGAATTTATGCACTTAACTATTGATTTACTCACTTTCTGAGTATAAGCTTGAGATATCAAGGTAGTACACCAATCTACTGAGGGTAGATTTAAAAAAGCAAGCAGATTTACTAGTTAAATAATTTAGATTCTACAACATATAAATAACAGCACTACTCATGTGCAATTAAGACTATATAACTTCAAACATTATATAGTCAAAGTATATAAAACAGATAACTAAAAGTTATATAGGTTTTAAAATGCCTATTATTTAAGGGGTTTTCACATGCATATAAATGATTTGAAATATTTTAACCAACTTTGTATTAAAAAAAGTTTTTCAAAAGTTGCAAAATATTATGATATTAGCCAACCAGCTGTTAGTAACTCACTAAAACGTTTGGAACGGCATTTTGACACTACACTTTTAATCCGTGGAAATTCACAAAAGGAATTATTAATTACATCTGCAGGTGAACAACTCAACAAACACATTGAAAGTATTATCAATGAACTCCAATCTGCAGAACGTGAAATTGTAAGAATGAATCGTAAATCGATGATGTTGGGGTTATCTCCCATAATTGGAAATATTTATTTTACTAAAATCGCTAAGCAAATCAAAGAGTCCTCTTTAACTCGTGATATCATTACCTATGAGGCAGGATCAAATGATTTAGAAAAAGCTCTAATTACAGGAAAACTTGATATTGCTTTAATCGGTTCCATTCAAAAGGATCAAAATGATCTTCTAACTTTCCTAAATTTTGCAGAGAGCAAATTCTGTGTTTTTATTTCTAAAGACAATCCACTTTCCTCGAGAACTGGTATTTATTTTTCGGAATTAAAAGATCAAGCTTTTGTTATGTTCAATTCTAGCTTTGTCCATACACAAGCATTAAAGGCTTTTGCCAAAAATGCTCATTTTTTGCCAAAGGTTTTGTTCACTTCTATCGATGTAAATTTTTTAATGAATATGGTCTCTGAAAATATAGGGGTTACTATTTTAGCTGACATTGTTAAGCCAAATAGACCGGATATTGTCAAAATACCTATTTTAGATGACAAGCAACCCCATTTTTATGCAAGCATCGCTTACCGCTCTAATCATCTTTTGACAGAATCTCAATCCAGTCTTCTTGAAATAATTAAGACAAAACTTTAATTTGTAGAAAAAAGAAACTAGGTCGCAAGCTATCTTGCAACCTAGTTTCTTTGACTCTATACTTTTCCTGTTAATAGATTGCAAAAATGGTAATCTATTGACAGATTTTGACATGGCTCCTATTTTTTATAAATATTTTACATCAAATTTTCGTGATAATGGCATCACTAATTAAGTGGATCACCATACCACTTTTGATACATTGACTCAATTATCGTCATCGTATGCATTGTTAGGTCTGGAGTAACTATTGAACTCTTAACTTCATTATTTGTTAACGATGTGTTAATATGATTAATTTCACACATTAGCTCATTTTTTGAATTATTCGCTATAATTTTTCGTTCTTCGCCATTTTTTTTCAAATAAGCAATACTTGATTCCCAATAGTTAGGAATCTCAACTTCCCCTTTGGTTCCATAAATTACTATCTTGGTTTCTAAGTTAAAATCAGTCGCTATCGTAATATTAGCTAAAACGTCATCCACTTTAAGTGTTAAGTTACATCTTGTATCTGCTTTTCCTACTTCATTAAACTCAAAACCATTCCATTCAGTAACTGCTTTACCAGTCAAATATTGGATAAGCCCTATTGGGGTTGTTCCACCATTAATAAAGGCACCTCCACCTGCAGACAACTTTGTAAACCATTCTTTCTTATCAGTAGTATCGTAATTTTCTTGAATATTAATAAAGTTAATTTTTCCAATTACACCATCACTAATAAGTTCTTTTATTTTTTCTAAAATTGGTAAAAAGAGAGCACTTTGTGATTCCATAATAAACAAATTTTTCTTTTGTGCTAGTAAAAAGAGTTCCCTAGCGCCGACTTTATGTCTCGTAAATGGTTTTTCCAATAAAACATTTTTTCCAGCCTCTAATGCTAATTTAGCACTCTCATAATGATCTTCATTTTTTATAGCCAAGTAGACTATGTCGATTGTAGAATCAATAAATAAATCTGCCAATTTTTCATAAGTATTTGCTACTCCATACGTTTTTGCAAATTGTTTTGCTTTTTCGAAATCATATCCGAAATTCGCAACTACCTCACTATTTTTGTTTTCCCCCAATGCCTCAACAAATTTAACTGCTAATCTACTAGTTCCAACGACTCCATAACGAATCTTTTCTGCCATTTCTATTCACCTCATCATCTATAATAATTGCTTTTTTTCCATTGTATCAGAGTTGGCGAAAGTTTCGTAACCATATTGAAATTTATTTTAAATTGTATTCTGAAATTATTTTTCTAAGAACAAGTCCATCAGAAACTGTCCCTATCGTTATTCGCAACCAGTTGTTTAATAGCCCACGTCTAATTTGGTATCCATTTTTTAATAACTCATCGGCAAGTTCATTAGCATTTGGATAATAAAAAAATATAAAATTTGCTTGACTGTTATAATATTTAATTTTATTTTTACTGAAAAAATTTTCCCAGTTTTTTCGTTCCAATTCTGTTTTATTAACTGATTCAGTCACAAATTTTTGATCTGCTAATGCTGCACAGGCTGCAACTTGTGCAAGTGAATTTAAATTATATGGTAAACGAACAGATTGCATATAATTAGCAAGTTTCTCATTCATTGCAGCATAACCAACTCGATAATTTGCAATCCCATAAACTTTTGAAAACGTCCTTAAAACCATTAGATTAGGATAATTTTCTAATTCTGCAATAAAGCTTCCTTCATCATCTTTCGTAACATAATCTATATATGCCTCATCTAATAAAATCAAAACATTTGCTGGAATTTTGTCAAAGAAATGCTTTAAAGTCGTTCTATCTTCATATGTTCCAGTTGGATTGTTAGGATTACACACCCAAATTAATTTGGTTTTATCTGTTAACTGCGATAAAAACTCAGCAAAGTTATAATTTCCAGTTTCTGGAATACAAGGAATTTCAATGACCTTAGCTCCCTCAATTGATGCATGCAACGCATATTCCGAAAATGTTGGTTTACTTAAAAGTACTTCATCATCTTTTTCCAAAAATATGCGCGAAATCATTGTAATTATTTCATCGAGTCCAACCCCAAAAACAAGTTTTTCAGGAGCAACTCCTATATATTGAGCAACACTTTGTCGTAAGTTACTTGCATAGCCATCTGGATAACGATTTTCTTCACTAAAACTCCAATTCAAAATAGCCTGCTTAACTTTTGGAGATGTGCCGAACGGATTTTCATTAGCCGATAATCGAATTAGTTTTTTCAATCCCAAGCGACTTTTAACATTTTCAATCGGCTCTTCAGGAACATAATTCTCAATTTTTTTGATTTGTGATTTCATAATTTTCTCCTTATAAATCCTGAATTTCAGGACGATCTTGAGCCTTACTCATCAAACCTTCTCTTTTAGCTAATTCAATCTTTATTTCTTCAAAAGGCACACCTTGTTCAACAAGTAACACCATCAAGTGATATAGCAAATCGGCTGTCTCATAAACAAGTTCACTTTTGTCAGGATTTTTAGAAGCAACAATTACTTCGGTTGTTTCTTCTCCAACTTTTTTTAGAATCTTATCGAGACCCTTTTTGAATAAATAGTCTGTATATGATCCCTCCTTTGGAGTATCTTTTCTTTGTAGTACTAATTGATATAGCTCTTCTAAATTTTGCATTTTACTTATTCCCTCCAAAATCAATCTCATCAAAAAAACATGTTCTCATACCAGTGTGACATGCTGGACCAGCGGGTATCACAGAAAGCAGAAGTGTATCTTGGTCACAATCTAAAAATATTCTTTTCACTGTTTGCACATTTCCGCTAGTTTCACCTTTATGCCACAGTTTCTTCCGAGATCTTGACCAGAACCATGTTTCACCTGTTGCAAGTGTTTTTTTATAACTTTCTTCATTCATCCAAGCTACCATTAAAACATCTTTTGTTTGATTATCAACAACTACACTTGTAATTAATCCCTTAGTAAAATTCGGTTCACTCATCGTACATTCACCTCGAACTTCTTTAATTCCTCTTTTAAATTTGGTATTGTAATCTCTCCATAATGAAAAACTGATGCAGCTAATGCACCATCAACATTGCATTTTCTAAAAACATCAACAAAATCTTCCATTTTACCTGCACCACCTGAAGCAATGACTGGAACATCTATTTCTGGCGCTATTTTCTGATATAATTCAATATCGAAGCCAGACTTCGTCCCATCTTGATCCATACTTGTAACCAATAGTTCACCCGCACCAAGTTCAACAACCTTCTTAGCCCAAGTAATTGCATCTATTCCCGTGCTTATTTTTCCACCATGAGTATAAACTTCAAAGAACTTTTTTTCATGATTGCGTTTAACATCAATTGCCACCACAATACACTGATTACCAAACTTCTTTGCTCCTTCAGTGATCAAAGAGGGGCTTGCAATAGCCGCAGAATTTAATGATATTTTATCTGCTCCTGCACGTAATAAATTCTGCATTTCTGCAACAGATTTTATACCTCCTCCAACAGTCAGCGGCATAAAAACTTTTCTTGAGACTTTTTCAACAACATCTATCATCGTTGACCTCGCCTGATTTGTTGCAGTAATATCAAGGAAAACGAGTTCATCTGCTCCTTGTTTTTCATATTCTGCAGCAATTGCTGCCGGCTCACCAACATCAACTAAATCTAAAAAATTAACGCCTTTTTTTACTCGCCCATTATCAACATCCAAACAAGGTATAATTCGTTTAGCCAGCATCTTTATTCACCTGCGCAATCTGTTCCAATGTTAATTGTCCTTCAAATAATGCCTTACCAACAACCATATCAACTAATTCCACATCAATCAGGGTACAAACATCTTCAAGATTGCGAATCCCACCTGATGCAATTATATTGCAATCCGGAAACTCGCTCTTTAATTTACTCAATAATTCGATATTAGGGCCTTCCATCGTTCCATCACGTTGAACATCAGTTACAATGAAATTTCTTGCGCCAGCATTTTTCATTCTTTCAATTAAAGAAGTCATTTTTGTATCTGAGGTATCAAGCCAACCATTGACTGCAACCTTCCCGTCTGTCCCATCTACGCCTATCACAATCTTTTCTGCACCAAATTTTTTTATTGCATCAATTACAAATTCAGGATCAAACAAAGCAGCTGAGCCAATAATTACTCGATTTATTCCCAAATCTAAATAATCTGCTACACGTTTTATATTTCTTATTCCACCGCCAATTTCAATTTGCCCGGTAAAAACTTTTCTAATTTCAGTAATCGTTTCTTTATTTTGTGGAATTCCTTTCACTGCTCCATCTAAATCAACTAAATGTAAATAACCAATTCCTGCTTCTTGATACTTTTTTGCCTGCAATGCAGGTGTTTCTTCAATTAGCGTTTCTTTCGTAAAATCACCTTTATAAAGCCGCACACTTTTCCCGGATTTCAAATCAATTGCAGGATATATCATTGTCTAACCACCTTTTTAGCAAATGTTTCTAAGATATCCAATCCTATTTTTCCACTTTTTTCTGGATGAAACTGTGTTCCAAAAACACTTCCATTTTGTACCATTGCCGGAACTTCAACCCCATAATCAACAGCTGAAATTAGATATTTTTTGTCGCAACTTGCATAGAATGAATGCACAAAATATGAATATTGTCCCTCAATAAAATCAAATTTAGTTCCTTGTATTTTCAATCGGTTTTTATTCCATCCCATTTGGGGAACTTTCAAACCACCTTTTTCAGGAATAGCTATAATATTCCCAGGTATAAGTCCTAACCCATTATGTTCGCCATATTCACTAGACTTCTCAAAAAGTAATTGCATACCCAGACAAATTCCTAGTAATGGAATTTTTTTTACCAATACAGCTTCTTTAATTACATCAACTAATTGTTTTTTTTCTAAAGTCGCCATTGCAGGGCCAAATGCACCCACACCAGGTAAGATCAATCCTGAACTTTCTAAAATTTCAGTAGGATTATCTGTCAACTTAATTTTTACTCCAAGGTAATCAAATGCTTTAATAACGTTAAAAGTATTTCCTGCATCATAATCAATCACTGCTAGCATCTAAATCACCCCTTTGGTTGAATTGACTCCTACAATTTCTGGATTAATTGTAACTGCTTCTCTCATTGCTCTTCCAAATGCTTTAAACAAACTTTCAATTTTATGATGAGTATTTCTGCCGTATAAAATTTCAGCATGTAAATTCATTTCAGTACTAAAAGCAACTGCTTGGAAAAAATCTTCTACTATTTCAGTCTCAAAATCGCCCAACCTTGGATTTTCAAGTTCAGCCTTAAAAACCAAGTACGAGCGACCACTTAAGTCCACACAAACTCGCCCAAGGGTTTCATCCATTGGAACAAAAGACGTTCCATAACGTTCAATTTTTTCTTTCGTACCTAATGCTTCTTTAAAACATTGTCCCAACACAATTCCCGTATCTTCGACAGTATGATGTGGGTCAACATTTAAGTCGCCATTTGAAACTATCTCCAAGCCAAAGCGTCCATGTTTAGCAAAAAGTGTCAACATATGATCAAAAAAGCCAACCCCTGTAGCTATTTTGATACCTGATTGTTCGTCAAGGTTTAGTTTTACTGTTATTTTTGTTTCTGCCGTGTTTCTTGTAATTTGAGCATCTCTCATTTTTTCTCCTCCTTAATTATTAAATCGTACTTCAATTGCTCGAGCATGCGCCTCAAGCCCTTCTTCTCGTGCTAAACTTGTAATTGCATTCATATCATTATTAAGTGCTTCCTTTGAAAAATTAATAAAAGAAGTTTTCTTAATAAAATCATAGACACCAAGTGGAGATGAAAACTTTGCCGTTCCTCCTGTTGGTAGCACATGATTTGGTCCAGCAACATAATCACCAAGTGGTTCGCTTGCATACCTTCCAAGAAAAACTGAACCAGCATTTCTAATCAGACTTAAATATTTCATTGCATCTTCTAATTGCACTTCTAAATGTTCTGGAGCAACAACATTCATTAATTCAAACATTTCTGGAATTGATTTCATTATTGCAATGAATCCACGTTCATTAATAGACTGAGTTGCTATACTTTTGCGGGGCAAATCTTCTAATTGCTTTGTTACTTCATCACTGACTTTTTGTGCAATCTGTTCATCATCTGTGATAAGTATTGCACGCGCACGTACATCATGTTCTGCCTGTGACAATAAATCGGCAGCTAACTCTTTTGCATTGGCATTTTTATCTGCCAGAATTCCAATTTCAGATGGGCCAGCAACCATATCAATTGCAACTTTTCCAAATACCTGTTTTTTGGCAGTTGCAACATAGATATTACCTGGTCCAACAATTTTATTTACAGCAGGGATACTTTCTGTCCCATACGCTAGAGCTGCAATTGCTTGTGCACCACCCACTTGATAGATTGCGTCCACACCGGCTATTTTTGCGGCAGCTAATACAGCTTGATTCACTCCGCCTTTTTGTGGAGGTGTCACCATAATCACTTGATCAACACCAGCTATTTTTGCTGGTAACGCGGTCATTAAAATTGTGGACGGATATGCTGCTGTTCCGCCTGGAACATAGATTCCAACCTTTTCAAGAGGTGTTACCTTTTGTCCTCTGATTATTCCTGGCGTCTTTGTATCTATAAAGCCTTGTTCTTTTTCAAATTCATGATAACTAACAATATTTTTTTTTGCTAAAAAAAGAGCTTCCTTGATTTTAGGATCTAAGTTTCTAAATGCTTCATTTATTTCCGCGCTAGAAATTTCAAAATTTTCAATATCTAAATTATCAAACTTCTTCTCATATTCTTTAAGAGCCTCATCTTTACGTACTTTTACAGCATCGATAATTTCAGCAACTCTTCTTTCAACTTCTAAATCAGTTGTTTGTTCTGTTAAATTTGCAACTACTTTTTTCATTTCTGCTAAAGAATCTCGATATATTTTCATTTTTTTCACTCCCGCTTAGTTATTAGCCTTAATTACCTGTTCTAATCTATCCACTAAAGAATAAATTTCTCGTGCATTTTGTTTTAAGGACATTCGATTAACAACAAATCTAGTTGAAACTTTGTCTAAATAATCATAAATATAAAGATTATTTTCTCTTAAAGTTGTACCTGTTTCTGTAATATCAACAATCGCATCAGCAAGTCCAATTAATGGCGCAAGTTCGACCGAGCCTTCAATCTTGATGACCTCCACATCTTGTCCAAGAGATTCAAAATATTTTTGAGTGATTAATGGATATTTAGTCCCGATAACCCGGCGACCTTCTTTATTAATGTCAAAGTCTTCAGTTGATGCTAAAACAAATTGACATTTACCAATTTCTAAATCAAGTAATTCATACTGATTATTGCGATGCTCAGTCAAAATATCACTTCCAACGATCCCAATGTCCACAACTCCTGAATTAAGATAGGTTGTTACATCAGGGCCTTTTGCCAAAATAAACTCATATTTTTCATCAGATGTATTAACAATTAGTTTTCTCTTTTTATTTTTTAATGGCTCACAGTCCACACCCGCTGCAGATAGCAAAGCAATAACCGGTTCCTCAATTCTTCCCTTAGTCAAAGCTATCTTCAATGACATTTTGTAGTTGGCCTCCTTTATCAATTACATACAATTCAACATTTTTTCTTTTTGCGACTAAAAGTGCATCCTCTAATTTATTTTCCATTGATAGTTCAAGATCATGTTTCTTTAAAATTTGATTGACCATTCCCAATTGATGCGGATAATAATATAGTAAATTTTTCTTATCTTGTTCAATATTTATATCTGAAAAATCAGCCAGTATTTCTAGATCTATGCCCATTCCAACTGCTGGTTCAGCTTGCTCTTGAAAATTTTCAAGTAACTGATTGTACCTACCTCCGCTAAAAACATAATCAGAAATGCTCTCAATAAAACCTTTAAAAGTAATTCCTGTGTAATAACTTTGAGGAGGTGCGACACTCAAATCAAGCAATACTTTTTGATTGGGCAATTGTTCTAACCAAGAAGTAATCTGGGTTAACTGATTGATAATTTGTTGAGCTTTAATTGGTAATTCAAATTCTGAAATTTTTCGTAATACCCATGATATGTTTCCAAATAATCTAGGCCATTTTTTTAAAAATTCATAAACTTTTTGGTCTTTAAAAGCATCAATATATGCTAGATATTTAGGCATATTTTTTCTAAATAATTCATTTTTTATTTTTTCTTTTAATTTACTGTCTTGAGTCAATTCATCAAGGATTGCATCAGCAAATTGTGCATGTCCTAATTCTATTTGTGCTTTTCCTTCCAAAAATTCGGTACTAATTTGATTTATCATTAACATACACTCTAACTCAGCTCTGATTGAAGGATATCCTACAATTTCAATTCCAGCTTGTGTCATTTGATTATATTTACCAGACAAGGCTTTTGAAATTTTGAACCGCTCCCCCACATAATAAAATTTTTGTGGTAGCTTGACATTATTTGTTGCCAGAAATCTTGCTAACGGTAATGTAAGATCTGGTCTCAATATCAAACTTTCATCATTACTATCAAGTAATTGATAAGTCCCCATTTGTTTGAGGTCAAACTCTGAAAAAACCTCCTTGTGTTCTAATAACGGTGTACTCACTTTCATAAAATTGTTTACAAGTAATTTCTTTTCAATTTCAGCTTTAATATAATATTTCTTCTTTTCCCGCTCCCCAAAGCTATCTCTTGTTCCCAGTGGTAGATTGACTTTATACATTTTTCATAACTCCCTTCTTACTTAAAATAAAAAAAGTCCTCTTAGCCTAATGTAATTGGCTAAGAGGACGATTATCGCGGTTCCACCTCAATTCGTTAATACTTCACAGTATCAACCTCATGCTGAATTAATAATTCAGCAGCGTTAACGAGCTTATCCGAGTAAACTTACTAATCTAACAACAGACTTTCAATTCATTGATTCATAGGTGTGTTTCAACAATTACTTCGATTCCCTTTCCAGCACCGGAAACTCTCTTAACGATAGGTAATTGCCTACTCTTCTAATCACAATCTTTTTTTATTAAAATTTTATTAGTTTGATTAATTTTAAAGTAGCATACACTGGAAATCAATTTCTGTCAAGCTTTTCGATAAAATCCAACATGTGGTAGCCTCGACCAACTTCATTTATCGCATGTGCATCTGAACCAAAAACAAAGGGGACTTCTTTTTTTAAAGCCAGCCGTATAATCTGACTTCCCGGATATACTTCATTACAATATGGTTTATAAAGCCCTGCAGTATTAAAATCAAGCTCACCTTTTTTTATTTTCAAATTATTTAAAATCGTAGAAATTAAATCAAGATTCTCGTCATTAAACGTATTTGGTAAATCAAAAAAGTCTTGATACTTTTTAATCAAGTTCATATGTCCAATTCTCTGAGGTGCAAACTTCCCAAAATCAGTTGCTACTGCCTGGTAAATTAATTTAAAATAACGATAATATAAATTTTGCGGATCTTGCAAATATTCTGAAAAGCCATCAGCAAATTCATCTGTATCGTAATCGACACACCAAAATCCATCTTTAGCACCTTTCATAAAATGAACAGATAAAATGCTTTCTTCAATTTTAGGACCATACTCATCTAAAAAATGCCTAATTTCATTCTCAAATCCAGGAAGATAATCCACTTCAAATCCAATTTTGATATTAATAACTCCACTATATTTTTCTTTCAGCTTCTCACATAATACAAAATATTCATCTAATTGTGACCAACTGAGTGCTGCTGTTTGCAAACCTTCAGCTCTACCCTTAAAACTTCTAGTAAAAGACCTAGGTAACGGTGCATGTTCAGTAATACAATAATCAGTAAAACCTAATTCAATAGCTCTTTCAATCATTTTTTCTGTTGAGTCACCAGAACCATGTGGACACAATTCTGTATGAGTATGGCCATCCTTTTTCATCTATGTTCACCTCATTACACATAGTATTTAGCTAAGTAATTTTCAATATGCTCTTTATATTTTTCTGGGTTTATCCAATAACTTTCTGCATGACTTGCACCTTCAACAATCCATAATTCCTTTGGTGCAGTAGTTGCTCTATAATTTTCTAAGGCCATATAACTCGGAACGTAATCATCTTTTTCACCATGTATGAAAAAAATTGGTAACTTGTTCTTTTTTAATTGTTCAACCGAGGAAACATCATCTAAGTAATATCCTAACCGTCTGCGGTTAATCGTACTTACCAACGGATAAAAGGGGTAGCGAGGCAAATGAAATTGACGCTTTAACAAGTATGTTAATTCTTCATAAATACTTGAATATCCACAATCAGCGATTAAACATTTTATTTGTGATGGTAGTCTCTCACCACTCAACATCTCTACTGTCGCTGCCCCCATGCTTACCCCAAATAAAACTATCTTTGCATCATTTCCAATACGGTCAATAATTTTATCAATCCATTTTAAATAATCTAGCCTATCTAGCCAACCAAAACTAATATACTTACCCGCACTTTCGCCATGTCCACGATCATCTGGTAATAAAATATTATATCCCATGTCATAAAACATTTTCGCATAGTTTGCCATTGTTTCTCCATTTCCCTTATATCCATGGGAAATTATAACAACTTTTTTTGAATCCGTGTTAGCAGCAATAAAGTACGCTGACATTGTTTCATCTTCTCCGTCAATCGAAAAAGTCCAATGTTCCTTAGAAATATTTTTAAACCAATTCACATAATTCCAATAACTCTTTGCATATTTTTGTTTATCTGCTGATGTTTCAGGAACATAATCAACTCGCTTAAAGGCAAACTTAAAAAGATACTCACTTGCAAGAATTGCACTTGCGGTTCCTATACCTAACATAGAACTTATCCAAAACTTTCCTCTTTTCATCTCTTTACCTCCATGACTCTAAACTTTACAAAATTAATTATTGTCTTAATTGGAAAAAAGAACAAGTAAAAAATTTTGCATACAAAAAGCCCTCATATCGAGAGTAGCTAAGATTCATCAAAAGTAACCTATCTTAAAGACAAACTTTCAATGTTTAACACTACACAAAAGGGCTTTTTTAATTCATTCTATTTTTTTACTTCAAGCGATTATTTAATTCTTTACTTAAATCTTCATAACCAGGGCGATTCAATAAAGCGAACATATTCTTTTTATATGCCTCAACACCTGGTTGATTAAATGGATTAATACCATTCAAATATCCAGAAATCGCAACTGCAATTTCAAAGAAATAAATCGTGTACCCTAAAGTATATGCACTACGATCTGGAATATTAACTATCATATTAGGAACATTCCCATCAGTATGAGCCAACACTACTCCTTGAAAGGCCTTAGTATTAACAAAATCCATTGACTTTCCTTCAAGATAACCTAAACCATCCAAATTTTCTTCTTCTTTAGGAATCTCAATATCATGATTAGGTTGTGCAACCTTGATAACTGTTTCCATCAGGTTACGACGTCCTTCTTGGATATATTGACCTAGGGAATGCAAATCCGTCGAGAAATTCGCTGATGAAGGGTATATTCCCTTTTCATCCTTTCCTTCAGATTCTCCCATCAGCTGTTTCCACCATTCAGAAAAATATTGCAAGGATGGTTCATAATTTTCAAGAATTTCGGTTGTATATCCTTTGCGATATAAAATGTTACGCAAAGCTGCATATTGGTATGCTTCATTTTTTGATAAATCAGCATCTTGATATTCAACACGAGCATCTTCTGCGCCCTTCATCAAAGCATCAACATCAGCACCCGATGCCGCAATTGGTAACAATCCAACAGGTGTTAATACTGAAAAACGTCCACCAACGTCATCTGGAATAACAAAGGTTTCATATCCTTCTGCATCCGCCTCAGTCTTTAAAGCACCTTTTGCCCTATCTGTTGTGGCATAAATCCGTTCTTTTGCAGCTTCTTTCCCATATTTTTCAATTAATTTTTCCTTAAAAACACGGAAAGCAATTGATGGTTCTGTTGTTGTACCAGATTTAGAAATAACATTAACCGAAAAATCATGATCCGCAACTAGTTCAAGTAAGTCATGAACATATGATGAACTGATTGAATTTCCAGCAAAAAAGATTTGTGGTGCATTTCTTTTTTCAGCAGAAAGTAAATTAAAGAAGCTGTGATGAATAAACTCAATTGCAGCACGTGCCCCCAAATAAGAACCACCAATTCCAATCACTATCAAAATTTCAGAGTCCGACTGAATTTTCTTTGCAGCAGCCTTTATTCTTGTAAATTCTTCCTTATCAAAATCAGCTGGGAGGTTTAAAAATCCTCTAAAATCATTTCCCGCACCAGTTCCTTCTCTTAACTCTTTATCTACAGCTGAAACAAGCGCTTGCATTTCTCCTAATTCGTTTTCATGTACAAATTTTTTTAAATTAGTTCCATCAAATGAAATGTGTGCCATCTTGCATATCTCCTTCTATTTTAAATTTATTCCATCCACATTATACAATATTATTTACAGTTTGTGCGTGTTTTTTACGAAAAACAATCGAATATACTTAAATTTACTTAAAATTTACTTATACCAACTTATATACTCACTACTAGTTTAATACTTAATAACTATTTTTTCTAAAAAAAGACTTCTTCATTCCGAAGAAGCCTTTTTATCAATCAGATATTGTTTTTAAATATTTGATAACAAAATTCCACCACAAATTATCAACACTGAACCAATAGTTATAAAAATTAATTCCTTCTTCGTTTTTCTTTCTCCTAGTAACAGAATGCTACCGAAAGTTGAAATAATAATTCCCATTTGTGAAAATGAATAACTTATCGCAAGTCCAACCATTGGGATAGCCAAAAACATAAAGAAGTTCCCTGTCCCCCATACAAGTCCAGTAATTACATTTTTATAGGTTTCTTTTTGTAACGCGTCTTTACCAAATGCAAAGAAACTAGCTCCAACAACCATTCCCAATGCTTGAGGTAAGACCATAGATTTGGTATCTACCCCTGTCCACTTAATGACAACTGCGTAACCAACATATCCTAAAGTAGACAACGCTAGAGCTCTAATTCCTATTGCCCAATTATCTGACCTATCTTTCTTAGAACCTTTATTATCTTTAAGTGAGGTTAGTGTTGCACCTACAATCAAAATAAACAACGCTAACGTCCCCAATGAAATCTGATGTGAGCTTGTCCATTCTCTGAATAATACAACACCTGCTAACGCATTAAAAACAAGTTGGAGTCCAGTTGAAAGTGGCACTGTATTCGAAATTCCTATAGCTTTCATCGAGTGAAACTGTTGGTTTTGACCTAAGCTCCAAAAAAGCCCTGAAACAAATCCCACAATCCATACTTCCCAAGTTGTGTTCAAAACAATATGATGCCAAAAAACAATCGTCGTTAGTATGCTAAAAAGTAAGGCTCCCCATGTCATTCCCAAAGTTTGTTGGTTTGCACTTCCACCTAGTTTTCCGCTCACTAACCCAATACTTCCCCACGCTATGGCAGGTATAAGAGCAATTAACATAAAAATAAAACCTCATTTCTCTTTTTCTCTTTGCGGCACAATATTATATCAGTTTTCCTCTACAAATTACAAGTATATTAAAAACTTATTTTCGTCCTTTTGAAACATCCAAAACGACTGCTTTAAATCCACTATTCTTAGTAAAAGCCTTATTTACCGTAAAATCATTATTGGCACGATAAGTATCCACAACTTCATAGTGAAAATCAGCATCGACAAAAGCATCTGCAATAATTTGTTTAAATTTTTTCATTGACATACTAGCTGAACTAGCAGTCAAAATCAGAGTCCCACCATCTTTTATATCCTGTAAACTTGCTTTAATTAATTCAAAATAATCTTTGCTTAAAGAAAATGAACCTTTTTTTCCACGCACAAAAATCGGTGGGTCTACAACTATAAGATCAAACAAAATATGATGTTTTTTTGCATAATCAAGATAGCTCATGATATCCATAGCTCGAATCTCTTGTTTTGTGGAATCTATATTATTTACTTCAAAATTATTAACCGTTTTTTCAACATTTTTTGTACTTAAGTCAACACTAACTGTCTTAAATGCCCCACCAACCTTGGCTGCGACCGAGACTGCACCGTTCTTACTAAAACAACTCAAAACAATTTTCTGAAGCGCGTATTTATTTTTGATTGCTTCAAGCAGTCCTTGTTCCTCCAAATTAAAGTCAAAATCCCCATCATTAAGGTGAACTATAAATTTAATTTCATTTTGAGAAACCTCCAAAGTTTCTGGAGCTTTTTCACCTTGAACATATCGTCTTTTTAGACCTTCATTTTGCACATTGAATTGTAATTTCTCGTATACTCCCTTTGCATCATTAATTGCAATTGCAAATGCCTCATAAATCGTTTCTCGATGATAATAAAGTCCTTGATTTTCAAAGGTAAACACATAAAAGCCATCAAAGTAATCAACATTTAAACCGCCTAAGCCATCACCAGTCCCATTAAAAAAGCGAAAGACATTGGTCTTATCATCATAATAAAAGCTTGTACGTTTAACCTGCGCCATAGTAAATAATTTTCGATAAAATTCTCCATCAATCCTTTGTTGCTCATCTAACGAAAGAATCCATCCATCTGAATTTCTTTGCTTAGCAATATAAGCATATGCGATAAAGTTTTTATCAACTACTAACCTAATCAAAGAACCATCTTCTTCATGTACTTTCTTTACAAAATCTCTTGTACTCAGAAGAGGAAAGCCATCCTTATATTTTCTTGCTGCATCTTTTGTAATTTCAATTGTTTTCAAATAAAAATCTCCTATATTAATGTATTCATCATTAATAATAACAGAGTTTATCGAAAAAAACTCTAATTACTTTAATTTTTAGTAGTTAATCATCTCAAGATGTTATTAGTTACTAAATATTTTATAATAATTGCAATCTTAAATTGACTTGATTTCAAATTTTGTTTTACAATGAACTATCAATGAACTTCTCGGAAAGGACGGTTCTATTGCCGTGTACTTATCAAAAATAAAAAAGAGCTTAGCTACTCGTTTTGGCTTTTTTCTCTTACTAGTTTTTCTTTTTTGGCTAAAGACGATTGCTGTTTATTTAATTGACTTTCGATTAGGTGTTAGCGGATTTTACCAGTATGCAGTTCTCCTAATTAATCCAATAGCCACAACTATTTTGCTCTTTAGTACCGCATTATATGTAAAAAGAACTACTCCGGCCTATCTTTTACTTTTTTTAGTATATATTGCAAACACAGCTTTGCTTCTCTTTAATGTTATCTATTATCGTGAATTTACAGATTTTATGACAATTAATGTTATTTTTGGATACTCTTCTGTTTCAGAAGGATTAACCACTAGCTCTTTTGCACTATTAAAACCCCAAGATTTAATTATGATTATAGACATCGTCATCATCTTACTCGGATTTGCAACCCGCATTATCAAATTTGATTCACATCCAATCCCAACAAAGCAGGCTGCAGCAGTTACGTCCTTTGCTCTATTTTTTTTAATCTTCAATATTACTCTTGGTGAAATCGGAAGACCACAATTGTTAACTAGGACTTTTGATCGTAACTACCTCGTTAAATATTTGGGCATAGACACATTTACTTTGTATGATGGCTTAAAAACTGCAAAGAACAACCAAGTCAGAAGTGAAGCAACTAGTTCTGATTTAAATACCATTCTACAGTTCACCAAAAAGCATTATGCAAAAGCAAATTCTAGCATGTTTGGCATAGCAAAAGGACGTAATGTAATTGTAATCCACTTAGAAAGTTTTGAACAATTTCTAATTAACTATAAACTAAATGGTAAAGAGGTTACTCCTTTCTTAAATAGCTTATATAACAGTAAATCTACTTATAGCTTCTCCAATTTTTTCAATCAAGTTGGCCAAGGTAAAACCTCTGATGCAGAGAATATGCTTGAAACCAGCACATACGGGCTCCCACAAGGCTCTCTTTTTTCATCACTCGGAACAGACAATACATTTGAAGGTGCACCAGCGATTTTAAGTCAGAGATCTGGGTACTCCAGTGCCGTCTTTCATGGAAATAAAGGATCGTTTTGGAACCGTAATAACGTCTACAAAAACTTAGGCTATCAAAACTTTTTCGATGCTAGTTATTTCAATACGAACGCAAATAATCTTACCGAATATGGCTTAAAAGACAAACTCTTATTTCATGATTCTGTTAAATACTTAGAAAGGCTTCAACAGCCTTTTTATGCAAAATTTATTACTGTTTCAAATCATTTTCCCTATGATTTAGATAAGCAAAATACAAGTTTCAAAGCAGCTAATACTGGTGATTCTTCTGTTGATAATTATTTTGTTACTGCTCATTATCTTGATCAAGCTGTCAAAGAATTTTTTGATTATTTAAAGAATAGTGGCCTTTATAATAACTCAATGATTATAATATACGGTGATCATTATGGCATTTCTAATTCGCGTAATCTTAAATTAGCGTCATTGCTTGGTAAATCATCTTCAACTTGGAATGATTTCGACAATCTCCAAATGCAACGTGTTCCTTTTATGATTCATATTCCCGGGATTCAAAATGGGGGGATTCAAAAACAGTATGGTGGTGAAATCGATGTATTGCCAACATTATTACACCTCTTAGGAATTAGTTCTAAACGTTATATTCAATTTGGAACAGATTTATTTTCAAGTAATCACGATCAAGTTGTTGCATTTAGAAATGAGAATTTTACAACTCCAAAATACTCAGTAATCAATGGTGTCATCTATGATAATAGTACTGGCATACAAATAACTCATCCTTCTTCAAGTTTAGCAGCAAAAATTAAGAAGGATTCTGAAAAAGTCAATACAGAGCTTTCTCTTTCAGATACGCTTAATAATAAAAACCTTTTACGTTTTTATGTTCCAAAAGGATTTACACCTGTCAATCCGAAAGACTATAATTATAAAGATAGCTTTGGCCAAATTTCAAAAATCCAAAAACTTCTAGGCAACAAGTCTACAAGCCTATGGAGTAAAAATGGTAATAAATCAACTATTTCTGACTATGTTTCAGATGCTCCAGAACTAAAAACAACCGACAATAACTCAAAAGATGTATCAAGTGCGATAGAGTCAACTAAAAATTCATCCTCTATTGATACAAGTTCAGATTCTTCCACATCTAAATAATTTACTCACTAAAAAAATGGAGAGTTTGAGTTTTTTCCTCAGACTCTCCATTTTTATACTTCAAACTTGATTTAACAACGTAAAATTATTGCGCTAATCATCTTTCATCAGGAAATATTAACGTAAATGTTGTTCCGACACCAAGTTTGCTAATCACTTCAACTTTTCCCTTATTCATTTCCATTAATTGTTGCACAATAGCCAAACCTAGTCCCGATTCTCCATACTTTGTATTCTTACGAGATGGATCTGCTTTATAGTATCTTTCCCAAATATTTTTCAATTGCTCATCTGACATTCCTATACCATTATCAGACACTCTAAAAATACTACATCTATGGCCTCTTTCAGCTGAAATTGTGATTATTCCATTTTCTGTAAATTGAATTGCATTTTGCGTAATATTGAAAACTATTTGTACAAATCTATCATAATCAGCATAAACATCCAATTTTTCTGGTCCATTAACTTCAATACTATCCCCAGATTCGCTTGCTTTTTTACGTAACTGTTCTTGCACATTTCGTAGCACATTCATTCCATTAAAGTTAGATAACCTTAAGCTAATTTGACCACTTCTGATTTTTTCATAATCCAAATTTTCATTGACCAGTCTAATTAATCGCTTAGTTTCATTACGCATTAATTCAATACTTTTCCCCTTATCTTCTTCTGGAATCGCGTCATACGCTAATCCTTCTAAAAGTCCATTAATAGTTGTTAACGGAGTTCTCATTTCATGGGCAGCATCCGCCATAAACTGTCTTCTTCTTTGTTCTTGTACTTTTATTTCTTCATTTGATTTCTTTAGGGAAACCGTCATTTTGTTAAAATCATTTGCTAAGTCATCCAATTCATCTCGTTTATTATCAATAACTTTAACATCAAAGTTACCATTAGCAACTGCTCTGGTAGCTTTCCTTAGCTTACTAATTCTTTTAGTCACATAATGAGCTAAAAAGTAACTAATTATTATACCCAAAAAAGCGGAAAGCAATAACACATACAGGAGATTCTTTTGGATTTTTGTGAATGATTCTTGTATGCTTGACACTTTCGCTCCAACAGAAATAACCGCCACCAATTTACCTGAACTATCAAAACAAGGCGCAAGAATATCTGTCATTCTTTGTTGGTTTTGTACATTCTGTCGATCTCCACCTCTCCAACCTAGATCACTTTTTCTTCTTAAGATTTCTCCATTTTTCAACTTTGTCCAATCCTTGGCAGAGATAACAGATTGATATCCTTGTTCTGGATACAATACATTAGTTCGACTCGTATAAATCGTAAAATGAACTTGCTGGTTACTTAACAACACTTCACTAGTTCTTAACTTATCAACATCTAGTGTAAAAACTTGCTTCCCATTTTCATTTTGAATCATCATAGACTGCGTCTTAAGACTATACGCATATCCCTCTAATTGCTCCCACGTATTTTCGTAAATCATTTCTCTTGTAACATGAAAAAAAGAAAAACCTAAAATCAGCAAAAGAGTCATTATTAGTATAAAAAAAGCAAGCATTTGCTGATAAATTAATTTCATTAATCTCTCACCTCAAGGTCATCAAATTTATATCCTACCCCCCAAACTGTCTGTATTACTTGTGGCCCAACCTTTTCAATTTTTTGTCTTAATTTTTTTATATGTGCATCAACGGTTCTTTCATCTCCATAAAACTCATAATGCCATACTAGTTGTAACAATTGGTCTCTTGAAAAAACTTGTCTGGGTTTTTGTGACAATGTTTTTAAAAGATCAAATTCTTTCGGCGTAAGATCCTTAATCATATTGCCATAAAGATATGCTTCTCTTGTACTCGTACTTAATTTAAAATGATCTGTTACAACATCAAAAAAATCATCACTTTCTTGTTCAACGGAGCTACTATTATTAACCAAGACTGCTCTTCGATGAAGGGCTTTTATCCTAGCAATCAACGTAATTGGGCTAAATGGTTTGACAACATAATCATCTGCTCCCATTTCAAGTCCCAAAACTTGATCACTTTCAGAATCACGAGCAGTTAAAATTATAATTGGTACTGTTGTTGAAATTGCACGAATTTCATTATTCACTTGGATTCCATCCATTCCAGGTAAATTTAAATCAAGTGTTATCATGTCCCAATTATTGGGGCTTTCTTTAAATTTTGAGAGAGCCTCCAGCCCATCATATGCATATTCAACATGCCAACTTTCCTTTTTAAAAAACATTGACATCATTTCAGAAACAGATTTATTGTCTTCAATCATTAATATTCTCAAATCATCCACTCATCCTTTTTTATTTTCTTCTTATCATATTCCCCAAAAATTGAAATTTTGACTACCTATCACGTTATCCTAAACTAAAAATGTTGCATTTGTTTGAACATTTTGAAAAGAAAAAAGCAAGCTATGTTTTCTATAACAAAAAAGTCGTCGAATTTCTTTAACAATTCAACGACTCTAAAAAAATGGAGATGGCGGGGATCGAACCCGCGTCCAAGCATATCGCCACTTAAACATCTACGTTCATAGTCGTATCATTTAAATTTCATCATTAATCGCGCCATACGACTTGGCTAACATTAATGACTAATCTGATTAATCTCTTCTGTCAACTTCAGATGGGAGTCTTCAGCGTAAGTCCACTTAATTTAAGACCTGCTACCAATACATGGACGATATTGGGCAGATCTACACTAAAGCGCGCTTAGGCAGCTAAAGCGTAAGAATTGTTATTATTTTTTGCAGTTATATTTAACTGAGCGTCTTTACGTCACGCAACTACGAAACGCAGTCTAAGCTCGACCTATACCTGTCGAATCCAAAACATCCCCGTAGTTAAATTTTATCATACATTAAGCAATAACTAAAGCATATTAGTAAACGACTACTGCTTCCTTTTGAGAAAGGCTGTCATATACACTTTTCATATTTTGACTCGGTGTATTTGCACAACCACCAGAACCATTCGTTAAATATGCCGTACTTGACCAATCTGTTCTCCAACTTGCATCATGAAATCCACAACCGCTACTTGTAAACTGTGCCCAATAATTTACCTTTACCGAATAGTTAGCATTGCCTACTTCACTACCTTGTAAAGTGGCTGGACTTTGTTTATACATAACATACCAAACACCTTTTGGAGTATCTTCATTGGTACTATGTTTTCCAGTTACTATATTTGTTGTATAAACTTCTTTTCCATCTATATAAAACCAAGCTCTTTGATCTTCTATTGATACTTCAGCATATGTTGTTCCAATCCCATCATTTGCTATATCATTATATCCTGTACCATATGTTAAGTATCCCACACCATAAATATCAGAAGCTGCATTAATTTCTTTTTTTCCCTCAATAAATGCAGAACTTATCGTTTCATATGAATCACTTCCCTTTAATGCCCATCCATAAGTACCACCAGGAACACTAACCGTATTTCCTGCATGTGTTTTAAAAGTTATTCCCTTTTGAAGCGTAGCTTGCTTGCTATTAATAGCATTTACCACGCTTAATATTCCAGCTTGCGCAATTTGGTAATTTCCATTCAGATATGTTGCTTGGCTGATTACTTGGGTACCTGTTAACCTATAATCCGTTTGTTGAACTTTATAAACAACTATTCTTTTTGATAATTCTTCTAACTTCGCTCTTTGTTTTTGCACTGTACTACTTAAGCTCGTTAATGGTTTAACTATGACCCTTTTAATTCTTGTTTCTGATTTGTTTTTTTGTTTAAGGTACTGCGAAATCATCTTAGAAATGTTATATTGTTTTCCTTTTTGGGGAGCAGTATAACTAATTTCGCCATATTTTAACACAGCATGTGTATCCACTGCTGGAACCAAGCTAACATTCTTGACTTCTAACATTCTCTTTAATTTAGGCTCAATAACTTTTTCTCTATAATCGCTAACTTTCGACGGTGTTATTTGATAAGTGTAAATCTTCTTTTTTGGAAAAAAAGTCCATTGTTTTTTCATTAAACTTTGAATATTTTTTAAATCCTTTTGTGTAAAACCTGAGCTAGTTTCCTTGCCTTTCAAAAAAACTTTTCCAGCAACATACACGTTATTATCGACTTTTTTAGCCTTCAACTTTGTCAAAGTAGCCCTAGCATTTAATCCACCTACTACAACACCATTTATTCTTACATTCTCATTGAAATGCGTGGCTCGATAGTAGCTATAACCACCCATACCCGCTACAATGAATACTAGCATAGCCATTCCAACATACAACACTAACTTATGTTTAATTCTAATCACCCCATGTTTAATTATATATTTTAGAAAATAATATAAAAATCAATAATACAAAATTTTGGACATTTAATATTAACTATATAAGAAGTCTCAAAGACAGTTACTGTAATTCCAATTTTTCACCATTCTTGTTACCATTTTTGCGGACTCCACAAACGTCCATCAAGTTCACTTTCAGCTTGTTCAATTCTTCTTCCTTGCTCTTCACAAATACTAGATAAATATTCAAAAAAAGCCCTCTTCTCATAACTTTTTTCACCATTTGCTAATTCATTTGCTTGATTAGCTAACCACTCACTAATATTGATTGTTTTCAGCCTCCCTAATCAACTTAATTTCATTTTTTAATTCGTCCAATTTTTCTTTTTGCTCTACTACATTATTTAAAATCAATTGTAGCTTGTCATTTTTAGATACTTCTACTAATTTCTTTAAGCGACTAATTACCCACAATTGCCTTTCTTCAAAACTAATAGGTTGATCTAAATCCAAATATTGTAAATAATCAATCATTAATCTTTTCTTTTTTTGTTCATCCAAATATTCAAATTTTTCGATCAAAAAATATGGCATTAGTTTCATTTTAAGCTTATTTGCAAGTGAACCTAAAGGACTTAACAGACTAGATAGTGAATTTTGTTCACTCGCACCTATGCGATAATTTTTTGCTGCTTGACCTATATTGACGACAATTCCAAGTTCTTTTTCAGCTAACCATGTATCATCAGTTTGCTTTATATTTAATCTTAACCATTCAAATAAAATTCCTGGTGCACTATACCATAATAAAGGAAATTGAAAAATAATTCGTTGATTTTCTTTTAGTAAGCTTCGATTTTTTTCAACATTATTTATTGATGCATTATTTAATTCTAGCCATGTGATTCCCTCGTGCTTTATCGCTATTTCTTTCAAGAAAAGCTGTGTACTAGATTCTTTAATTTCTGGATGTGCAACAATCACTAATGTTTTCAAATAAATCTCTCCCTTATTACATTTTATCCATAGTCTTATTTAAAAGTTCATCAACAAATAGATTACCTGAATTATCCAAATGGCCTTTTGTCCAACTGAATTTTATGTGTGGAAATTTCTTAAGTTGCTCAAATACTGCTTGCCACAATTCCTTATTTGCTACTTCTGAACCCGTTGCGGTCTTCCAACCTCTTCTCATCCAACTACCTAGCCAATCTTTTTCAATTGCATCAAGGACATATTTTGAATCCAATATTGCTAATATTGATTTCATATTAAGCTTTTCTTTTTCAAGTTCCTTTAACGCTTCAAATAAAGCCATAATTTCCATTCTATTATTAGTAGCACCATATTCTCCCGCGGATTGTGAAGTTTTTTCTTCATTTTGAACAAATAAAAATGCCCATGCGGCCTTATCATTTTCTTTTACATGTTGGCCCTTTTTATTTCCATTATTACGTGAACCCCCATCAGTCCATAAGTAAATCTCTGCTTTAATCTGACTTTTGGTTTTCTGATTGCTCAGCTTTCTATTTCCAACTTTTGAATAAACACCCGCAGTTGTCTCGTTTAACCAACGTTTTGCCTCTTCCAAATTATCGAATCCCTTAAAACGAGCTTTAGGATAATGCTGTACTTGCTTTTGACACTCACTCCAAGTTTGATAAATACCTTCTTTTCTTCCATTTGCAACTACATAGTAATTAAATGCGATTTTACATCAATCCTCACTTTGAATTATAAGTTTCTTAATAATATTAAATTATAATACAAATTCTAGATTTCAACTAATTTGTTAATGTTTGAAATTACAAAAAAAGGTAAATTGAGAAAAACATTGAAATCGAACCTAACATGACAAAAATATGCCAATAGACATGCACATATCTAACACCCCTAAGACTATAAACTAATGCCCCTAACGTAAACATTATCCCCCCCACAACTAAAAGAATAAATCCTACTTCTCCAAGTGATGAAAATAATTGTTTTCCTCCTGCCAAACATAACCATCCCATCGCTACATAAGTAACTGTTTCAATCCATTGTAATTTGCTATTATGAATAAATAAATGAAATAAAATGCCCAGAATTGACAAACTCCAAATTATACTTAGCATCCAAGTTCCTTGTACTCCCTTAATCGCTAGTAAGCAATAAGGTGTATAAGTACCGGCAATGAGTATAAAAATGCTGCAATGATCCATTGCTTGAAAAACTTTTTTTGCTTTTGTAAAGTATAATGAATGAAAAAGTGTTGATGATGTATATAAAGTAATTAAAGAAAGGCCATATATAAAGAATGAAAGAAAAGCTAGCACATCATACTCTCTAGTGCCTTTTATTAATAATAAAGTAAAGGCAACTATGCTTAAGACAATCCCGATTCCATGAGTGATACTACTCCAAATTTCATTCAACAAACGTTCCTTGTTATCCATTAATTAACACTCCTTCTGTTATATAGTTATGAAGTTAATATAACATAGATTATAAGTCTAGATAACGAAATATACAAATTTATTTTTAGAATCACTTTAACTTGTATGCTATACTTGTATTGTAAATTCAATAGAGAGAGGTCCTCTAAATGCATGATGATTTTGAAAAATGGCTAACTGCTTTTAGTAATAAAAAACTACCCCAATGGAATGAATTTCCTGATTTCGATTTATATATGGATCAGCTTGTTAATCTTGGAAATCGCTACTTAGAAGATTTTATTGAAACAAAAATTACTGCTTCCATGATTAATAGTTATGTAAAAAAGGGCCTAATGGAGCGCCCTAATAAAAAAAAATATACTATTACTAATGTTGCCGAATTAGTTGTTATTAGTCTTTTTAAGTCAATTTATCCACTAGAAATAATTCGTAGTGGCATCAAACAATCCATCAAAAGTAGTTCTATTGCCGATTCTTACGATTACTTTGCGAGTCTTTTTAATCAAACCCTCTCAAACTTTGATTTAAACTCTCTTTCTCAAGTAGATTCATTTGATGGAAATATAATTAGATTAACTGAAAAATTTGCTGTTCATGCCATTATCTATAAAATGATTAGTGAAAAATTAATTGATCTTCAGAAAAAATAAATACCAATTAATTTCATAAAATTTTTTTCTCACTGTTAATTAGTGCTAATAAAAAAACGATTCCTAAGAATCGTTTTTTTATTAGCACTAATTAAGCTTCTGGTGTACCAAACCAGTCAATGCGTTCTTTAACAACATCTGTAATAGCTTGTGTACCTGGTGCAAGAAGTTTACGAGGATCGTAACCCTTACCTTCTTCATCTTTACCAGCTTCAATATATTTACGAGTTGCTTCTGCAAAAGCTAATTGGCATTCTGTATTAACATTAACTTTAGAAACACCCATTGCAATAGCTTTTTGAATCTGTTCCTTAGGAATTCCTGAACCACCATGAAGAACAAGTGGAGTTTCAATAACTTCAGCAAGTTCCTTTAAGCGATCGAAGTTTAATCCTGTCCAATTTGCTGGATACTTACCATGGATATTACCAATACCACATGCTAAATAATCAACACCTGTAGCAGCAATTTGCTTAGCTTCTTCAACATCAGCTAATTCACCTGCACCAATAATACCATCTTCTTCTCCACCAATTGAACCAACTTCAGCTTCAACAGTGATACCTTTAGCATGTGCTAAAGCAACAATTTCTTTTGTCTTTTCCAAGTTTTCTTCAAATGGAAGATCATGGCCATCGAACATAACGGATGTATAACCAACTTCAATACATTCCTTAGCAGCTTCGTAGTTACCATGGTCGAGATGCATTATAACAGGAACAGTAATTCCCATTGACTTAACAGTTTGTTGCACCAAGTTAAGGCATAATTCATAACCACCCATGTACTTTGCAGCACCCATTGATGTTTGAATTAAGATTGGTGTGTTAGTTTCTTGCGCAGCAGCAAGAATTGCACGTGTCCATTCCAAGTTGTTTGTGTTGAATGCTCCGACTGCATAGTGACCTGAACGAGCAGCGTCAAAGATTCCATTACCGTTTACGATTGACATAAAACAGCCTCCTAAATTGTATTACTCTTTTGAGTACGTCTATATTCTAACACATTTTTGCAACAATTCTAATTAATATTTGAAAAATTTCACAAAAGAATGACTTACAAAGTTTTTTTAATTAAGTTACTTTAATTATTTTTTTCTACTTTCCTGATGACTATTCACAAGTGGGCACCCTATATCCTCACAGTCATGACACCCACTATTTCCCTTCTTAAAAAAGCGTGCATAGAGAATATAGAAAAAAGCCGTAAATATTATAATTGCTAAAATAATAGTTGCAATCATATTATTGAATCTCCCTTCATTTCATTTTGAATTTTAAACAGCGTATCTTTCTTATCAGTTTTAATAACTAATCCATAAACGAATAATGAGATCACAAAAATAACAAGCAATATAGAATGCCAACTAATTTTACCATTCGCTAGTTGAAAAGTTTGATAAATTAGTACCGAAACCAAATATGCGACAGCTGTTTGATACCCTACTGCTCTTAATGTCCACCTAGCATCCCCATATTCTTTATACATCGTCCCGATGGCTGCAAAACAAGGTGCACAGAGTAAATTAAATGTTAGAAATGAATATCCAGCAACAGCTGAATATGATGTTCTGAGCGTTTCTGTAAAAGCTGCTGAAGATTCACTACCAAATGCAATTCTCAGTGTTCCAACACAGTTTTCCTTCGCAA
The DNA here is from genome assembly GCF_001436735.1 of Liquorilactobacillus cacaonum DSM 21116. GTDB lineage: Bacteria > Bacillota > Bacilli > Lactobacillales > Lactobacillaceae > Liquorilactobacillus > Liquorilactobacillus cacaonum. The sequence goes on along the minus strand of NZ_AYZE01000010.1, from coordinate 58,856 downwards.
TTAGTCCTGCTAAAACAGCGACAGTTGCATGCCAATCACCAAAACCTAATGGAGCAAATATTGGTGACAAAATAGTACCGAATACTTTTAACATGCTTTGTGCTTGTGGAACAGTTTGCAACTTAAAATTAAAACTTGAAAAGAACCAAATCATAACACACGAAGCAAAAATAATTGTTCCAGCTTTCTTTATAAAACCTTTTGCCCTGTTTATAACTTGATTTGCCACATTTGCTGCCCTTGGAAAATGATAAGTGGGTAACTCCATTACAAATGGCAATGGGGGACCCGAAAAAAGTTTCGTCTTCTTTAAAAAAACTCCTGAACCAATAACCGCTAACATTCCCATAAAATAGGCTGAAGGAGCTACCCAACTTTGATGTGGGAAAAAAGTCCCCGCTATTAGTGCAATTACTGTTAATTTGGCAGAACATGGCATAAAAGTTGTAAGCATAATTGTCATTTTTCGATCCTTTTCATTTTCAATCGTTCTAGTTGCCATAATCCCAGGGACACCACAACCTGTCGAAATTAACATTGGTATAAAAGACTTACCAGACAAATTGAATTTATGAAAAATCCGATCCATAACAAAAGCAATTCTTGCCATATATCCACAGTCTTCCAAAATTCCTAAACAAAGAAATAGCATCATAATTTGCGGTACAAATCCTAAAATCGAGCCCATCCCATTAATTATACCGTCTACTACTAATCCTTGCATCCAGTGTGCAACATCAAGATTTTGTAGCATTGAGGTAGCAAAATTCGGAATCCAGTTCCCAAAAAGTACATTATTGACCCAATCTGATCCCATAGTACCTATAGTTTGGATTGATAGATAGTATATAAACCACATTATCATAATGAAAATTGGTAGTGCAAAAAAACGGTTTGTTAGCACATTATCAATTTTATCACTCATGGTTGCTTTAAAATCATCCGTAGAAATTACCGACATTTCAATTATTTTTGCAATAAAGTCATATCTAGCATTCACTACAATACTGTCACTATTATCGCCAAAAATTTCTTCAGCAGTTTCAATTATTCCGTCAATTTCTTCTTTTTTTTCATCATCTAACTGCAGTTCATCTTTAACTTGCTCATCACATTCAAATAATTTAATTGCATACCAACGTAGATTTTCTTTGCTTACGCTATTCTTGATAGTGTCTTCAATCATACAAAGCGCACTTTCCAAGCGTTCATCATATTCTGGATAAGGATATAAATTCTGTTGTATTTCGATTTCTCTTTCCAATTTTGCCATATTTCTTTTTTTTAAAGCACTAATCCAAACTACCTGTACTGACAATAAATAAGACAATTTATCGATGTTTATCTTCTTACCAGACTTTTCCATTATATCCATCATATTCATTGCCAAAACTACTGGAATTCCTGTTTCCATTAATTGTAATGTTAGATAGAGATTTCTTTCAAGATTTGTTGCATCTAAAACATCTACTATTAGATTTGGGCGCTCTTCTATTATGAATTTTCGAGTAACAACTTCTTCGATGCTATAAGGAGATAAAGAATAGGTTCCCGGCAAATCTTGAATAATTATATTGTCATCTTTTTTTAATTTCCCTGATTTTTTCTCAACTGTTACGCCAGGCCAGTTGCCAATCGTTTGAGTAGAACCCGTAAGAACATTAAAAAGAGTCGTTTTTCCGCTATTTGGATTACCAACTAACGCAATATTTTTCAAATGCCAACACTCCTAACTACAACATAGTCTGCTTCTTCTTTTCGCAAACTTAATTTGTACCCTCTTAATTCAATTTCAATGGGATCACCCAAAGGAGCTATTTGACAAACCTTAATAGGCGTATGGCCTGTCAGCCCCATATCCAATAGTCTCTTTCTTAAAGGCCTTGAACCATTAATCTTTACTGCAACTCCAATATCTCCAATATGTAATTGTGATAATTTTTGCAAATTTTTGTCGATTTCTTCGTTTACATTTATCACAAGCAATTTTCTAGCAAGTGATGAACTTATTGCCAATCTTTGTCCCCGCAAAATAATCACTTTTCCTGAAAACTCATCAGTACCGTTTAGTAAACTAAATGTTACGTTATTCACTATTCCAATTTCGTTGAGTCGCCTAATTATTTTTTTGTCACCTAAAATCTCTGTAATTACATATGTCCCCTTATTTTTAATTTCAGCCAAAGTTTTCAAAATTTACACCTTCTAAATGAGAATCCTTTTCATTTATGTAAAAAATATCATATTTTTTTACCTAGTACAATCATTAACTCAAAAAAAAAAGCGCTACAAACTTGCTAGTTTTGTAACGCTCCTTTGAAATCCACTTTAAAGTCTGAATTATCAGGATTTAAAATGTTCATTTTTTTTAATTTTGCCCGACCAATTAATTATTTTTTTTCCAAATCAGTTGGCCCAAGTTCTACAATTCTTCCTGTATTTGTATATACAATCCATTCTGAAACATTAGTTACATAATCACCCATTCTTTCAAAATGAGTAGCAATTACCATATATTCTGACCCAACACTTACAAAATCAGAATCAGCCTGCATTTCATCTAATGCTTTTTTTCGAACATCTCTTAAATAATTATCATTAAGCTTGTCAGAATCTGCGACAGCCCGAGCCTTTTCTTCATCATTGTGCACATATGCATCAATTACATCTAGCAACATTTTATCAACATGTTTGCTCATCTCTACCAAAATATCTTCAATTTCTTTATTACGATTAGCCTCAGTAATTCTCTTAACTGAGTGTACGATACTTACAGCATGGTCACCAATTCTTTCCAAATCAGAACTTGCCTTCAAAATCGTAATCAAGACTCGTAAATCACTGGCTACTGGCTGTTGTAAAGCAATAACTTGAGCCGTTTTTCTTTCTAGATAAATTTCGCTTTCATTTATTGCAACATCTTTTTGTAAAACTTCCTTAGCTAATTCTTTATCATGTGTTTCAAAAACTTTTGTTGCATTTTCAAGTGACTTTGCAACATCAAAGCCCATTTTAGCAAAATCTTGATGAAGGTTTTCAATTTGTTCTTCTAAAATTTTTCTCATTTAAATTCCCCCTTTTCTATCCAAAACGTCCACTAATATAGTCATCTGTTTCTTGTCTTTGCGGATTTAAAAATACACCCTTTGTTTTACCTTCCTCAATCAATTCTCCATTTAAGAAGAAAGCAGTTCTGTCAGAAATTCGTGAAGCTTGCTGTAAATTATGAGTTACTATGATGATAGTATAATTATCCCTGATTGTTAAAAGCATATCTTCAATTAGTCCGCTCGATACTGGATCCAATGCACTCGTTGGTTCATCTAGCAAAATTACATCTGGCTGAACTGCTAGTACTCTCGCAATACATACACGTTGTTGCTGACCACCAGAAAGTGACAGTGCACTTTTGTGTAAATTGTCTTTGACCTCATCCCAAACAGCAGCTTGCTTTAGGCTTTGTTCCACACGTTCATCTAATATTTGCTTATCCTTAATACCAGCAATTCTTAGTCCATAAGTCACGTTCTCATAAATAGAAAATGGAAAAGGATTCGGTTGTTGAAAAACCATACCAACTTTTTTTCTTAAATCAACTGTATCCATTTTTGGACTATATATGTCCTCACCATTAATCATAATGCTTCCTGTCATTGTTACTGAAGGTATCAAATCATTCATTCGATTAAGAGTTCGCAAATATGTTGACTTCCCGCAACCTGATGGACCAATTAAGGCATTAATTCCCTTATTGGGGAATGATAGGTTGATTCCCTTTAATGCCTCTTTTTTCCCATAATACAGATGTATGTCTTTTGTAGTAATAAATTCTTCCATATTTGTGCCTCCTAGCCAAAGTTCCCGGAAATATAATCATTTGTTGCCGTAACTTTAGGTGTTGTAAAAATGTGCTTTGTCTTATCATATTCAAGAATATGACCTAAGTGAAAAAAAGCAGTATAATCACTAATTCTAGATGCTTGTTGCATATTATGTGTCACAATAATAATTGTATAACGCTTTTTCAATTCCACCAATGTTTCTTCGATCTTACTTGTTGAAATTGGATCCAATGCACTTGCGGGTTCATCTAATAACAAAATATCAGGTTTCATTGCAATCGTACGAGCAATGCATAACCGTTGTTGTTGCCCCCCTGAAAGTGACCAAGCACTTTTATTTAAGTCGTCTTTAACTTCATCCCAAAGTGCTGCATCCTTTAAACTGCTTTCAACAACTTCTTCAAGTTTCTTTTTATCTTTTAATCCTTGTTCTTTTAATGCAAAAGTAATATTTTCGCTAATTGATTTTGAAAAAGGATTAGGCCTTTGAAAAACCATCCCGATGTGTTTTCTCATCTCATAAACATTTATTTTTTTTGAGTTTACATTTAGTCCGCGATACTGAATCTCACCTTCAACTCTGGCAACATTGTCATTCATTCGATTCAAAGATCGTAAGTATGTTGATTTTCCAGATCCTGATGCACCTATTAAAGACGTAATTTTATATCTTTCAAATTCCAAGTCACCATCAAACAATGCATGATTATCCCCGTAAAAAACCTGCAATTTTTTGGTCGCAATCGCGATTTCATGCTCATTTGAATCAAATTTTAAGATATTTTTTTCATTAAAGTCATACTTATTAATTCCCATTTCTAAATCCTCCTATTTTGTTGCTGTTAACTTACGATATAACCGATTTCCAATTAATCGGGCAGAAAAATTAAAAATCAAAACAGCAATAATCAAAACAGCAGATGATCCAGCTGAAACCGCTGCAGCATCGGGCATAACACCTTCAGAATTAATTTTCCAGATATGAACTGCTAAAGTCTCAGCTGGTCTCATTAAATTAAGAGGGCTTGTTGAATTAAAAGGATTCCAGTTCCCAAAATTAATGTTTGTTGCACTTTGACCTGCCGTATAGATTAATGCAGCAGCCTCACCGAAGACACGACCAGCTCCAAGTACAACACCAGTTATAATTCCAGGAAGGGCTTCTGGCAAAATTATTTTAGTAACAGTTTTCCATTTTGAAAGTCCAAGGGCCAATCCAGCTTCCCTTTGCAAATCTGGTACAGAGCGCAAAGACTCCTCAATATTTCTGGTCAATAAAGGAAGGTTAAAAAATGTTAACGCAATTGCTCCAGATAGAATTGAAAAACCCATATCCATTTGAACAACAAATAATAAAAAGCCAAACAAACCGACAACAACAGATGGAAGAGAGCTTAAAACTTCAATCGCCATACGTACTGTTGCTGTAAAGAAATTTTTTGGTGCGTACTCAGACAAAAAAATCCCTGCACCTAAAGAAATTGGAAATGAAATTATTAACGTTAAAATCAATAAATAAATTGAATTAAATAGCTGTACTCCAATTCCCCCACCACTGGTAAAGGACTGCGATGGAGCAGTTAGAAAGTGCCAAGAAATATGAGGAACACCTGATATTAAAATATCTCCTAATAAAAAAGCAAGAATCAAAACCACAAGTGCTGCAATAATTCGAATAACAGTAATAGCTATATTATTCTGTAATTTTGTTTTCATGTTACATTCTCCCTTTGCGACCAATGAATCTTACAATTATGTTGAAAATCAATGACATTAATAACAACATCAAAGCTAATGACCAAAGAGCATTGTTTCCAACCGTACCCATAACAGTGTTTCCGATTCCCATTGTAAGAACACTGGTTAAGGTAGATGCAGGTGCTAACAACCCTTTTGGCATAATTGCAGCATTCCCAATGACCATTTGTACAGCCAGTGCCTCACCAAAAGCACGTGCCATCCCAAAAATAATTGCTGTTAAAATACCTGAAGTTGCCGAACGAAGCAACACTTTATAAATTGTCTGCCATTTGGTTGCACCTAATGCTAAAGAAGCTTCTTTATAGTACCTTGGAACTGCACGTAAGCTATCCACAGTCATCGACGTAACTGTGGGTAATACCATGACAAAAAGAACAAATGCCCCAGATAAAATTCCATAGCCCGAACCACCAAAATGTATTCTAACAAATGGAACAACAACTGATAATCCAATAAAACCATAGACAACAGAAGGAATTCCAACTAATAACTCAATAACACTTTGAAGTAACTTTTCGCCTTTTTTTGATGCCACTTCTGTCATATATAATGCAGTTCCAATAGCAAAAGGAGCCGCAAAAATAACAGCAAGAATTGTGACTCCAAAAGAACCTGTTATCATTGGTAACGCACCTAGTAAAGGATTACCTGCTTTATCAGTTGCAATTGGATTCCAGTTAGTTCCGAACAAAAAATCACTAATACTTGCCTTATTAACAATAAATGTAGCCAAACCTTTAGATGCTACAAATGCAAAAATTGATAAAACAACAATTACAATTAATGCTATACATGAATAGGATAAAATCTTACCAATTATATCTTGTCTTGTTTCTTTAGAGGTGCTTTGTATCTTATTTTTGATTGGGTCCATAAAAAATCACCTTTCTACCAAAATTTGGGAGTAAGCTAAATGAATTTTCACATAGCCTACCCCCAATAATCATTCATTGCTAACAATTATTCTTAAATTATTATACAATCAAAGACCAAAGTATTACATTACTATTTAATTTCAGTTACCTTGTTATCTGAATCTTTTTGAACTTTCATCTTGCTAATTGAAAGATATCCAAGTTCTTTTACTAAACTCTTTTGAACTTTGTCTGATTTCATGTAATCGAGAAATGCTTTTGTTGCAGCATTAGGTTTACCCTTTGTATACATGTGTTCGTATGACCAAATCTTCCATTTGTTTGTAATAACATTAGCATCAGTTGGTTTAACACCATCAAGTGACAATGCTTGCACATCAGAAGTAATATATGAGAAAGCTAAGTAGCTAATTGCACCTGGTGTTTCTGAAACCATCTTTTGAACTGTCCCATTAGAATCTTGTTCTTGAGACTTAGCTGCAGTTTGACCGTCCATAACATTTGTTTCAAATGTTGCACGTGTTCCACTACCTTCAGCACGATTAATCAAGACAATCGATTGGTCTTTTCCGCCAACTTCTTTCCAGTTAGTGATTTTTCCTGTGAAGATATTACGTAATTGTTTCATTGTTAAGTTAGTTACACCAACATTTTTGTTGACAACAGGCGCCATCCCTACAACAGCAACTTTGTTATCTTCAAGTTCACTCGCTTTAATACCATCACTTTGTTGTGCGAAGATATCAGAGTTACCAACTGTTACTGCCCCGGCTTGCACTTGGCTCAAGCCAGTACCAGACCCACCACCTTGGACAGTGATACTTACTTTAGAATTATCTGTTTGAAAATTCTCTGCTGCCTTTTCTACCAATGGTTGTAAAGCAGTTGATCCAACAATTGTAATCTTTCCAGAAACTGCTTTACTTGATGCAGATGATGATGATGACGATGATGAACCTGAATTAGCTTTCCCACATCCAACAAGAATAGCTGAAGCGGCAATAATAACAGTAGCAATTTTGGTGATCTTTTTCATTTTTTTCTTCTTCCTTTCGTTGTTACAAGTATTATTCTATTACCTGAATGTAAAGTTAAACGTCACTTTATTGTAACGTTTGTGTAAATGAATGTTTTTTTTACTATCTTTTTTAAATTTTTGAACATAAAACTAAGAAATATGATTCTCAATTAAAATTTGTTTAACAATTTGTTCGATATCCTCTGTCCGTTTCCATTCTTCAAAATGGTCAAAGTTCTCATTAGGCATATAAAAATTCTTGTTGATATAATTTTCATAGGCAATAACGTTTGAAGAACGTGGAATATTTAACTGTAAAATCCTAACATTTTTTATCATACCTCTTTGAACAGCTAGCTCTGCTCTGCCATTTTGTACCATATTTGAGATTTCAAAAAACTTAGTATTATTGTTTCTTGTTATTTCCTCAATTAAGGTTAGTATTTCATTACTCTTCATAATTTATAATTCCCACCTTTTCATGAATAAGTATAGATTTTCCAGCATTGTTTAGTCAACCAATTATCGATCCATATTTAATTTAGCTACACTATCCAGAAGCTACCTAGAAAATATATTATATTTCACTCATTATTGATTTATATAGTCCAATTGTTTCAAAATTAATCATAATTATTGATATTATTTAGACCATTAAATATCCATAAAAAAAGAAGCCTAGAAATTAAAAATTTCAAGGCTTCTGGCATAAGAGAGAAAGAGAATTGATTAGAAGGTAAAAAGTAATTACCTTACATAAGTTATATTACTTCCTTTTGTAAGCGTTGTCAACAAACTTATCACTTTTTTTATTTTTTTTTTGGAATATACTGTAAGTTAACTGTTCAATCTTATTTCATCGGGGGATTATTAACTTGATAAATTCAAAACAATTTAAATTCAGTTTTTTTTTAGGCGCAATCTTATGTCTTATGAGATTTATTATTTCTATTTTAAGTCAATACAGTGCAACACTCAAAATTTTGAACATAGGTTTTATGTTATTTCAAACTAAATATTGGTTTATTCCTTTAATTTTAATTGTCTTATTTTATATTTTTATTTCTCTTATACTATATTTACTTTTGCGCTTAATTAATGTCGGAATAAATTTCTTTGTTAACTAAAAAAAGATTAGCCAAGAATAAAACCTTGGTTAATCTTTTTTGATACTACCAATTAAAATTTAATCTAAATACCCATTTCTGCATTAACGACATCGACAATTTTCATTACGTATTCATGAACCTTTTCTTTAGTTTCGGCCTCTGCCATTACTCTTAAAAGATTTTCCGTCCCACTAGGTCGTACTAATACACGCCCTTCAGACCCCATAGCCGTTTGAACATCAGCAATTACTTTTTTTATTGCCATATTTTCCAAAGCTATTTTTTTATCCGTTACCTTTACATTAATCAATTCTTGCGGATAAGTTATCACTTCACTAGCTAGCTCTGATAATTTCTTTCCTGTCTTTTGAACTACATTAAGTAGTTGTAAAGCTGTAAGCATCCCATCACCTGTTGTATTAAAATCTAAAAAAACAACATGCCCAGATTGCTCTCCCCCAAGATTATAGCCAGACTTGCACATCTCTTCCACTACGTAACGGTCTCCAACTTTTGTTTTGACAGATTGTAAATTTTGCTTTTCCATTGCCTTGTATAAACCGATATTACTCATAACTGTTGTCACAATTGTATCTTTTTTTAATCTTCCACGTTCACTTAAGTATTTACCACAAATATACATAATTTTATCGCCATCAACAATATTACCTAATTCATCAACTGCAATACATCTGTCCCCATCACCATCAAAAGCGACTCCCAGTTGTGCTCCCTTTTCAACAACAAACTTTGCTAATTCTTCAGGATGTGTCGATCCCACAGCTTTATTTATATTTAAGCCATCAGGTTCAGTTGCCATGGTATCAAAATCCACATTTAAATCTGCAAATAGTCTTGAAATAAGTCCACTTGTAGCCCCATTTGCACCATCAACTGCAATATGAATTCCTTCTAAGTTATCTGGAATGGTTTGCTCCAAAAATTGTGTATACTTCAATACGCCTTCATGATAATCGCTTAACGTTCCAAGCCCGTTTGCAGATGGTCGTGGTAGATTATCTACTTCTTCTTCTAAAAGTTCTTCTATCTCAGCTTCTTTTTCATCCGAAAGTTTATATCCATCACCACCAAAAAACTTAATTCCATTATCCTCCACAGGATTGTGCGATGCTGAAATCATAATGCCTGCATCAGCATCTTGAACTCTTACTAAATAGGCGACCCCAGGTGTTGTAATAACCCCTAATGAAAATACTTCAATCCCTACTGAAAGTAACCCAGCAATCAAAGCCTGTTCCAACATTTGCCCAGAAATTCTTGTATCGCGTGCTACCAGAACCCTAGGTGGCTTAGTATCACTTGCATGCTTAGTTAACACATAACCACCGCAACGTCCCAATTTAAAGGCAAGCTCTGGGCTCAGCTCTTTGTTAGCAATACCTCTTACACCATCTGTACCAAAATATTTCATTTTAAATAATCCTCATTTCACTACTAATTTTATTTATTAATCCCCATTACTCGCTGAACTCTGTGAAGATGTTTGAGTATTACTTTCCAAATTAGACTCACTGGACGTTGCAGATGAACTAGACGTCTCACTTACCGAGTTATCAGTTTGCGAAGAAGTATCATCAGTAACACTAATTTTAACATCTAAACTTTTTGGTTGAACAATTGCTACTCCATTATTTAATGAAGAAAGTGTAATGTTTTTAGTTGTAGTACTCGAAATTCCTCCGATTGGAACTGTTACTTTATACGAAGAAACACCATCTAGCTGGCTTTTTGTTCCAGAAAGAGTCACTGTTTTTATCGAACTACTGAAATTGTAATTTTTATTAGCCTCTCCGTTACCACTCGCAATAAATTGTATTGGGACCTTTTTGGTAGTAACTTCACTGTAGATTGGGATTTTAACATTTACAGTTTGTGGCGAAATTACCACGTTGAGAATTTTACCCTTATCATCTATTGCTTGCAACAAAACAGACTGATTAAATGTTTGTTTTTTGCCCTTAGATAACTGAACTGCCGCGACAACATCTGCTATTTTATCAACTTGTGATGCTGCTCCTGTAACACTAACAACATCTGGACTTGCTGTTGAACTCCCAATTTTATAATTATTAGCTACTCTTTGCCTATCATAACTTACCTGCACGGGAAATGACTTAGTTTTTCTAGGGCTTATCGTCACTTTGATTTTTCGAGGGCTAATTGTATAATCAACATCACTGTTTAGTCCCGATTGCTTTAGTGTCACTTCATGAGTACCTGCCTTTAAATCAGTTAAATCAGCGTAAATTTTAAAATTCCGAGTATTTGTAAGTGTAGTAATCATTGCCTTTGAGCCCGAAACTTTAACCTTCACATTCTCCGGATATCCAGTAACAAAATATTTATTGCTATTAACTTCTAGTTGCAGTCCAACTTTCATAGTTGCCGATGCGTTTGCAAGCATTGTAGAGTCCGTATTATTCCTAGTGCTACTCAATTTATCTTCGTTTGTGTAAGAAAAAAGCAAAACTGCAAATACTAACGCAACTATTTTATAGAAAAGAGGAGAATCGAAAAATTTATTGAAATTCATTTTTTCTTTCCTCCCTCAAACACATTAACCAGAAAAGCAAAAAGTTTGTTTTCTTTTCTATTTTCATTTTCTACTATAAATTCTTTATTTAAAAGTTTCAAATAATCTTCTCGTGTTAAATCTCTTAACAATTCATTATTTTTAGTAATCGTTACTCCACCAGTCTCTTCCGAGACAACTATTGTAAGTGCATCTGTAACTTCACTAATTCCAACTGCTGCCCTATGCCTAGTACCCAATGCCTTAGGGATTAGATTACTTTCTGAAAGTGGTAAATAAGCAGCAGCTACAGCTATTTTATTTTCCCTAATGATTACCGCACCATCATGTAAGGGTGTGTTTGGTATAAATATATTAATTAACAATGCTCCCGTTATATCCGCATCAAGGCTGATGCCTGTTTCAATGTAATCCTCCAATCCAGTCTTTTTTTGTATTGTCATTAATGCTCCTATTCGTCGCTTTGACATATATTGAATTGCTGTATCTAATGCTTTAATCATATTTTTTTCATTTTCATTTTGTTTCTTATTATGAAAAAAAATAGACCCTCTACCAAGATGTTCGAGACCGCGACGAATTTCAGGTTGAAAAATAATTATAATTGCAATAAAACCCCAATTAATTATTTGATCAGTCACCCAAGAAACCATTTGCAAATCAAAAAACCAACTTATTAATTTTATTACAATTATTACAATTACACCCCTGAACAATTGGACCGCTTTAGTTCCTCTAAGTAGCATCATTAATTTATATATAACATACCACACAACTAAAATATCTACTATATTTGCTACAATTTGCCATGAGAAAAGGCTGCCCCATGCAATACTCATCATTTTACCTCCTAAGAAATTTAAATTAATTATAGCACAAATATCTGACTTTCAGTTAAGCAACAAATAGTTAAAAAATCCCCAAAATCTATATTAAACCTTCTTTTTTTTCTAATTATTATGTATTATTGTATTTAATAGAAATTAGGTGAATTTTATGTCAACATTAAATAAATGGATTGTCCGTTTTGCTTTTTACATTTATATGCTGTATATCTATTTGACAGTAGCATCACATCATGAAGTGTATAGTTTCCTTTTGTTAAACACATTTTTAGGCTATATTCCTATTGAATTAGCAATGCATATCGATATTCAAAAGAAAAAGCCAACACTGGTCACATTAATAATTTTATGGCTTTTGTTTTATCCAAATGCTCCTTATGTCATAACAGATCTTTTTCATCTTGCTATGTTGGACCCTTATAATAGTTCCACGGGCCTCATGGAATTCAATCTACACTTGTGGTTAAAATTTACAAATTTAGTAGCGAGTGCTTTTGGTTGCTCTTTAATGGGCTTTTGGAGCTTAGAACATGTAGCAGATATTATCTTAATTAAATTTAAACTTTGGTCAAAACACAATAAAATTATCCTCGTGTTAACTTTGATAATATTTTCTTCAATTGGTATTTATATTGGAAGATTCCTAAGATTGCATACAGCATATCTCTTTATTGATCCTAAACAGGTTATACCTCAAATCATTCAAATGTGGAATCCAAAAATGCTTGTTTTCATTGGCTTTATGACAATTATCCAATTAATTTTCTTTTTTGCTTTTGCAATTACTCGGAATTCTTTAGCTAATAATCAAAAATTAATAAAGGAAAACCGAAGTAGCTCCCAAAAATAATACCGAACAATAGCAAGAGATAATTCTATAATTTGAATATTTGACTAGTGCTTGGTAAGTCCCAATTTATGGAGATCGTTTACACCAAATGAAAAAAATCAAGGAGCAACTCAAAAGATACTTTTTGAACTTCTCCTTGATTTTTATTTTAAACATCATAATTTTTATTAATTTGGTAATGTAGCAGCCCGTAAATTCAAGCTTTCTTCATGATTAATGTATTGTCTTAAACTAATTGCTGCTTGATGATTAATATACCCTTGCTCTACCAAATACTGTAACGCAGTTCTTTGTGCGGCAATGGATATAAATCTTAGTTTTCTTATCTGCTCTTGATAATCACCACCTGTTGGTTCATCTTTGCTCTTTTGCTTTTCAATTGTACTTCTATAAGTAATAATCATGTGATATATTACTTCACGATTTATTTTCTTTTCATTGACCTCTGGATTCTTTATATATTCAGAAAGTGATTTAATTGCTGCTTTAGCAATTGAACGTTCGACAAGTCTAACTTCTACCCCGTATTTTTCATCCTGTCTTACACCAATCCAAAGTGATATCGAGCGCCAAAATTTTCTTATTGATTCAATAACAGTTGGAAAAGGCCATTCTTGCTGAACTTTTGCTTTGTAATCAGCCTGTTTTATTTGGCCTTTTAGCGACCTATTAAATTTATGATAGACTTTCTCATGAATTTGATTTGACTGTCTAAGCCTTTCTAATTCCTTTATTTGCCCTCTCAAAGCTACTTTATGTAATTTAATCTCATCTGAAGTAGCTGCAGCTGTTAGATCATCAGTATATTCATTTATTTCAAGTCTTTTTATCATAAACTGATATTCTAAAATCAAATGATAGACAGCTAATTCATTGCCTCCACGCCGTTGTTCTTCTATACTTCGAACTGCAGTTTTAAGAATATACAATTTTGCTTTATTGCTATTAATTTCTGGTTGTTCTTCTTCCTCATCATCGCTAGATGTTTCTAAGACTTTACTGGCATCCAAATCACCTAACCCACCACGAGTTTCTAAGGCACTATCTCCTGAAATAAATGGTAAAACTACTATTGCTGCAACCATACTTAATATAATGACACCAGCTGCAATAAAAAGAACCAATGATCGTTCTGGAAAGGGTTCACCAGAGGCGACTTGTGTTGGAATTGTAAGCGCACCAGCCATTGTGATTGCTCCACGAACACCTGAAATTCCAGATAACAAAGCAACTTTTAGCCTTTCCTTAACCGATTTTTCTCTTGCATCTCCTGTAAAAAGTTGATAGCAATAAGTCCAAATCATTCTAATTAATAAAAGTATTAACCACATTAAAAAAACAAAGAATATCGCTGAGAAGGTATTTACATCTTCATTCTCAATTGTTCCTCTCATTGCAACTGGGAGCTCCACTCCTAAAATTGTGAACATTATACCGTTTAGTAAATAAACAATTAAATCCCACATTCTTTCGCTAACAATATTAATCTCTGGTTGTATTCTGATAAAAGAATTACGCTTTGAAGCAAATACAACACCTGCAACAACTACTGCTATCACACCAGAAGCATGAAAAGATTCTTCTGTTAATAGATATATAATAAATGGTACACACAATTGAAGTACCGTGTTGAATACGACATCATTAAATCCTTTTACAATTAGCCATTCAATAATTAATACAACAATTGTTATTAACACAAAACCAGAAATAAAACCGACTATTCCAAAATAAAATAGCTCTACGACTGCTGTCTTCAACGAAAAATATCCAGTAACTGCCACCATCACTGCATATTTAAATCCAATAAGGCCACTGGCATCATTAATCAAACTCTCTCCACTCACTAGGTGCAGAATACTGTCAGGCAATTTAACTTGTTTAGATATTGAATGTACAGCAACTGGATCAGTTGGTGCTAAAATTGCAGCTAGTGCTATTCCAACTGGAAGAGGTAATGCTGGTATTATTAGATGTATTAAATATCCACCAATAATCATTGTAATAAAAACTAAAATAATTGCATTATTAAAAATAGCTCCCTTTAACTTCCATAACTCTTCTTTCGGAAATTTTCGTCCATCATTGTACAATAATGGTGCGATAAAAAGTAGCAAAAACCAGCTAGATTCTAAATCAATTTTTACATTAAAAATAAGTGCAGCAAGTGTGCCTAAGGCAATTTGAATTAAGCTAACTGGAATATATTTAAAATAATGATTTATTAGGTTTGATAATAAAACTAATAATACGAGCCCTATAACTGTCTCAACAATCGACATTCATCTAACACCTCCATCTATTATTATTACAAAAAGTTGACTAAAAAAAAAGGAGTCTGCTAATGTTTTTGCAAAACTCCTACTTAACTTATTTTTCACCAATGATTCTTACTTCTGTTTGTAACTCCACTTTAAATTTTTGTTTAATAATTTTCTTTACATGATTTATCACTGCGATATAGTCAGAAGCAGTTGCATTCCCACGATTAACAATAAATCCTGCATGCTTTAAAGAAATTTGCGCACCACCTATCATAAATCCCTGTAATCCAGCATCATGAATTAGCTTACCGGTATAGTACCCAGCAGGTCTTTTAAAAACACTACCACAAGAAGGATATTCAAGTGGTTGTTTCGCAGCCCTTAAAAAATTAAATTCATCCATTTTTTCTCGAATGTCTTTTTTTTCACCTTTTTTTAAACTAAAACTTGCACTTAAAACAATATCTTCTTCTTCTTGGATTCTACTATGTCTGTAAGAGAACTTCATTTGTTCGTTATTGTATCTTATTATTTTACCTTCTTTGTTTAAAACTTCTACCTCACTAACAAGTTGACTAATATCTCCGCCATAGGCACCAGCATTCATAAAAACTGCTCCGCCCACGCTCCCTGGTATTCCAGCAGCGAATTCTAATCCACTTAAGCCATGATTGTATCCACTCTCAGAAACATCAATTAATGAAGCGCCTGCCTGAGCATTAATCTGATAATCCACGACATTAATTTTATTAATTTTAGACAAAATTATAACTAATCCTCTGATGCCTTTTTCCCTAACAATCAAGTTGCTTGCATTCCCAATAATAGTCACTTTAATTTTATATTTTTTTGCCAAGTTAACCATCTCAGAAATATCTTTATATTCTGTTGGAAATGCAAGAAATTCAGCTGGTCCCCCAGTTTTCGTATTTGTATAATTTGCTAAAGGCTCCTCCATTTTAATTTTACCTTCTGCAAATTTTTCTTCAAATAATTTTGGTTCTACTGTCATTCTATAGACTCCTCATTTGTTATTTTGATTAATCTTAACACTTTTTTATTCACACTAGATTTAAATCGTTACCTTACTTCTATTTTATAAAAATTCATATCTAATAGTGCTAATAAACCATTTATCTAATCAAATATTAATATATTTGACTCTCACACCTCTCTTCTATAAATCAAGTCTTTCTGTTAAACTTAACTCATAACTAAACTTTTAATGTTAGGAAGATTAAAATATGAATTTTGTTGCACTGGATTTTGAAACAGCCAATTCAAGCAGAAATAGCGCTTGTTCGATTGCACTTACTGTAGTCAAAAACAATCAAATAATTGATGAACTTTATTCGCTGATAAATCCACAAGTTCCATTTTATTGGAAAAATACTCAAATACATGGAATCACCGAAAAACAAGTTTCATCAGCTCCAACTTTCGCCGAACTTTGGCCACATATTTCCGGTTTTTTTTCTAAAGAAAAACTCGTTGTTGCACATAATGCTAGCTTTGATTGCAGTGTTTTAACTCATACACTTCAATTCTATGACTTACCTGTTCCTAACTATTTGATACTTGATACACTCACGACATCTAAAAATTTATTTACTATGGATAACTACAAGCTTAATACAGTATGTTCAAACCTTGGAATTACTTTGGATCACCATCACAATGCCCTAAATGACAGCCAAGCCTGTGCTAATATTCTACTATATCAACTCAAAAAATACGGTGTAGCCACATTATCTGACTTTATCAAATCAAAATAACTTTTTAAGAATAAAAAAAGAGTTAATATAGCAATCTCCTGTAGATACTTTCCGAGATAGTTACATTAACCCTTTTTAAAATATAAATTTAATCTTGCGGATTATTCAAATGTGCTAATTGACCTTGAAATTCCTGACCATACTTTTGGACATCTGAACTACTTGTAGCAACAGTGTAATCAGCATTTTCTCCATGTTCAGCCTGATCCAAACCTGTAATTTCTGCATCTTCTTCCACACGAATTTTCATAAATAATTTTAAAATAAATACTAGAATGCTTGCAACAACTGTTACAAAAACAATCGTGAACAAGGTACCTACAATCTGAATCCATACCTGACTAAAACCACCACCGTAAAATAGGCCATTACTAATAGAGCTATTCGCAACCTTACTAGCAAAAGCGCCAGTCAATATTGAACCAACTATTCCTGAAACGCCATGACAGCCAAAAGCATCTAATGGATCGTCATATTTAAGTCTTGGTTTAATATAGGTAATGAATAGATAGCTAACAATAGCACTCAAAGCGCCAATCCAAAAGGCACCAGCACCGGTAACAAATCCCGTAGCAGGTGTTATCCCAACAAGCCCACAAACTGTTCCAGTACAAGCACCAGCTAAAGTTGGTTTCCCGATAAATATCATATCCATAACCATCCATGCAACCAAAGCAGCAGCAGTTGCTACAGTTGTTGTTAAGAATGCTTGGACAGCAACATTAGTCATTCCAAGTGCAGAACCTGCATTAAATCCATACCAACCAATCCAAAGTATTGTTGTACCCAACAAGACCCATGGCAAATTATAATGTGCAGCTTCTTCCTTGCCAAAATTTATTCTCTTGCCTAAAAAGATTGATAAAACAAGTGCTGTAACACCGGCATTAATATGAACAACTGTTCCTCCAGCAAAATCCAAAACACCATACGATGCTAACAAGCCATTACTACTCCATACAATATGTACCATTGGATAATAGATAAAAATTGACCACAAAATAATAAAAACAAGTAAAAAATTAAATCTCATTCTTCCAACAACAGCTCCAACAAAAAGTGCTGGAGTAATAATTGCAAACATCATCTGAAACAATAAAAATGTTCCCACATTGATTCCAAGTTCTTTAGACTGTAATTGTGCTAAGTTTAAACCGTCTAAAAAGAAATGTTTAACTGTCCCAATCACACCACCAATATTACCATTAAAAGAAAGCTCATATCCAACTGCTGCATATAATAAAACAGCAACTCCACAAATTACAAAAACTGAAAACATTGTATTAACAACATTTTTTTTCGAAACAAGTCCACCATAAAAAAAAGCTAATCCTGGTGTCATAAAAAATACCAAAACACACGAGATAATTAGAAATGTAGTATTAGCTGCATTCATTAGCAAAACCCCCCTATTTAATGTCACAAATTATAACATTGAGTATTATTAATTGTCTATATAAAAATTAAAACCATTTGAATATTAAGAATTTTCTTTGAATTGCTAGTAATTCAAAGAAAATTATCTCTTACTCTAATTATTAAAATCAAACAAAATAATATTATATTATAGAGAACGAAAAATTCAAATAACCCTTTTGATAGATCTAGTAATTAGATTGGCATAATCAAACGAATCTTTTCGGAACATTGGAATATCTATTTAGTTTTACGCTAAAGTTTTCCTAAACAACAAAAAAGCCTCAATCCTAAATCATTGAGACCTTCCTGCTAGTAGTTTTACCAAAAATACCGGTGATCGGGGTTTTAATTGCTGCAATATCAACTGTTTGTACTATTCATTGCAACTAAATTGCAACTAAACAATGTTGTCATATTTTTCTAGAATCTACTATTATATTATCCTATTTCTCTATCATTACTATGCCACCTTTGACCGTTAAAGCAGATGAACTTGATTGTAAAGTTTGTCTGCTTTTTTAGTTCGCGATAGATAGCTTCAAGGTGTTCAATATCATACTCTTCACCTTGCAATGTTCTTAAGGGCAGCGATCTAGTGAAATTATTAGGTTTACCCTTCAAGAAGAAAAAGTTGTAGCACTTATCAAATCTGTCATTTACAATATTTATCTGATATCTAGCGCGAATATTGGGAATGAAATATTTTTCTGCACGTTCATTTATTATGTCGGCTTGCTTTTTAGCGCTAAGCATATAATCACCTCGTAAAGATTATATGAACTCATGTTCGGATTGTAAACAAAAAATGAACCGTTAATAAATTAACAGTTCATTGAAAAAATTATTTTGTATCTTCATTCTTTAATTTCGAAAAATCTATAAATGGTAAATGGAGAGTTTCAAAACCATAGCCTGTCATTTCAGCTATAATCGGCCTGATATACGAAAATAGTAACGCTGGAGCATTTATCTTAAGCAAGTTATCTATTATTTTCTCACTAAAGTTTTCTTCCCAAAAGAAATTGGCCTTCATTGTTATTAAAAAATGGAAAGGATATTTTTTTTCTTCCTCGTCCCCCATTTTTACTGTTAAAGCAACTACTGCTCTATTACTATGAGCGTTTTGCACATTCTCTTTTTCAGTTGGCCTAGAAACTTTTGTTTCTGTTTCTATTTTTTCAAATTTATCATAATTTGAAGTTTCATTCTCAAGTGTCCTATATTCTAACTCCACTAGTTTAGGATTACTAAATTTGAACCCACTTTTCTTTGCTTCCATCTCTAAATCACCCTATTATTATGCCGCCAATTGGTAGTCATTATTCTCAACTGCGTCAACAAGATTGTTTTTATTTTCTAACTTTATTTCAGGTGCTGATTCTTTATACATATCCACATCATTCGCCTCTACAAAGCTCTTACTTTTAACAACCAAATGAGTAAAACCATCCTCGTCTATCTCATAATCACTGTTAACACCAATTTTTTCTCGAATTCGTTTTACATCGTTATCATCAAGTTTATTCAACGCGTCAAGCAAGCCTTTTTCAAATTCAATTGCTTCCATATCACTCAACCCCTTAATACTATTCTATATTAGTTGCACCACTAAGTCTATCAATATCTTTTACACAAAAAATTATTCTTGCTTTTATCGTCATTTGTGGTGTACTACTATTATCAAAAAAAGGATGCTCCTTTTTTTTAGGATAATAACCACATAACTTTACAATTTTTATTTTCTCAAATACTTCACAAATAGAATTAACCTTTTTCCCTGGACTACATTCCTGATCTACTCCCAATTTTTCAGCTACCATTGGCCATAAGCGTTCAAAAGAATTGAGCACATTTTCATTAGTCAAATCCAAAATAGAATCTTCATCAATTAACAAACTCGTCCCCATAACTTTCGAACTTAGCCCTTTATGCTTCCGTTGCCTAACCCAATAATCAGCATTACCAGTGTTGTCCCAAAAATACATACCATTACCAGCCCAATACCCATCTTCTATGGTTGTATACAATTCTCCTACCCCGTTTGTAAAAGAATCAAGAATTTTTTGTATTGTTTCTGGTGAATTAACATGATATGCCGGCATATAATACTCAAACCCCATCTTTTTCACCCTTTTGAAATGAAATACTAAACTAACAGTATTATACTCCAATAGTTCAAAACATCAATTATAAAGAAAGAAAATAAGAGAATTAATCAATTAGTTGTTATTGTACTTTTGTTGAGTAAAATAGTGAAAAAAGCCTACCCCGATTAGAGGTAGGAATTATAGCAGTAATATGTAACAACGAATTTGTGGAATATCTAATTATAAAGGGGAATAATTACTACTACGATACATAGTATAACTCATAAAGTTCATCTATACAAAAATAAGCCCACCTCCAATTAAGGAAGTGGGCTTAGATATTTTATATCTGTGCCTTTCGACATTGTAACATTAAAATGGTTTAGTACCTGCATTTAACTTCTTCTGCATAGCAGCAACCATATTAGAATATCCACTTGAAATTTTACCATCAACAGGTGTGCCAAGTTTCTTCTGCATGGATTTAATTGTCTTTGGCCCCATGTATCCGTCTTGCGTCACACCTAAATGCTTTTGGAGTATCTTTATCAAAGCAGATGGCTTACTGATTCTACCGTCTTGCCACTTCATGTTGTAGATTTTTTGGAGTGCTAATGTAGTCTCAGTTGATGCCCTCGAATTATTAACAATCCATACTCCGTCTACTGCAACGCCTGTCTTAGTCGTTTTCTTGGTAACTTTAGTAACGTTAGTTGTGGCTGAATCACTAATCACAGCGTTCTTATCGGTACCAGCAGTGTAGTAATTAGTATAGAGCTGCGTCATATCGAAATGACCGCTTATACCACTAAGCTGTACTTTAGAACTAAATTGCCATCCGTTGTAATTTGTATATCTATCTGTCGTCACAGTATTTGGATATGCTGCAATCCAACCACTTCCAGCAGGTACGGTTAGATAAACGCCAAGCCAGCTAGCAGAGGCATAAATATCAGTGCGATACCCAGCTGCTTGCACGATTGCGTTAAATGCTGCAATATTGGCATCATTGACTGCTATTGAGTTCTGCTTGAATATACTAGCTTCAACATCAACAACTAATACAGAACCAACGCCCAAACCATCAGCTTTAGCATTCTGAACCGCCCAATTAGCTTCTGATTGTGCTTTAGCCAAAGTACCAAACCTTGCAAAATGGTACCCGTTTGTATATAAACCTGCATTAGTCGCATTTTGAATTGCATCTTTAGCACCACTCCAAGCATATGTGCTACCCTCCGAAGTCTTGACTGTAACAGCCTTAACACCATAGTTATTTCTCATGTTTACCAGATCAGATTGTGAAAGCATTGGATTGTTAGATGATACATCAACCATATCTGTTCGGGCAGCATTAGCATTTAATGCAATAAAAAAAGGAGCAATCAGTGAAATTACTCCTAACAGTATTTTATTTTTGAGTTTCATAGTTACCTCCTATTTTTTTGTTCCAACAATGTTTCCATCTTCATCAAGAATAATACCTAATGAATTAGCTTTTGAGTCACTTTTATTTCCTTTCAGTTTGTCTACTACTGCGCTAATTTCATCAATCTTCTTCTCTATTCCGCTCGTATCAACTGATTTTGATGCCTCAGTTAGAGCTTTGTTTCCAGTAAAGCTACCAATGAAACCAAGTACAGAACTCAGTAAAAGTCCAATAATGATCACATCTGATTGGCTAAAAATCACATGGAACCCATATTTTGCAATCAACACGAAAAGCACAATTAACATTGAACCCACTTGAATCCAAAATGATGGTTTATTAACATTTGCAGCTAACATCTTTTTTAAACTTTGCATTATTTTTCCTCCTATAAAAACTTTTCTATGATATATACACCTATTCCAATTATTCCTGTGCCAATAAAAAGCCCATAAAGCCAATATAAGAGACTAGTTAGTTTAGCTATATCGTGCTCATTTTCAACACTTTTAGCTAGAGCTTTATCAGCCTTTGCATCTGTATTGTTTAATCCTGAAGTATTACTCTCAATACGTGCTAATCTCTCCTTTATGTCCATTAGAGTCTCAGTTACGTTAATTCCATCTCTGTTATCCATTCATTAAACACTCCTAGTTTAAGCTGTTGTGTAATATTCAAGCATCAGTGAATACATATAATTGGCTGATGTGGAAGCGCCCGCCTTAGGACATAAGCTGATAGAATTTGCAGAAAACTGTACTGTTGCATTACTATCACTTGTTGGAAACCAACTATTTAAATCCCAATCTGGAGTTATTGTTGAAGGCAAATTGATTACTTTTGTTGTAGCAGAAAATGCTGATGTAGCACCAAACACGCAGCGCACCTCAACATGTTTAAAACTTCCGTAGTCCGCAATTCTATAAGCACAATTGTGGTCGTCTGAACCACCTGTTGAAGTACCAGCCCATGGATATCCACCATTACTAAACGTAATACCCGAAGTAGTCCACTCTCCTAAAGTTGGTAAATCATCTGTTGTTGCCAAATTTGTGGGCTTATTTTGAACTGCAGACCAATCAGTATATGGATAGATAATATTTTTATTTTTGTCTTTCACATTTGCGATATTTGCCATTATTTAACCCCCGTTTTTGTTTTCAATTTTTCAATATCTTTCTTTATAGTTGCAAGTTCATCCAACAATCCGATCACTGAGTACATGTCAGTTTCAGGGAATGTTTGGACAACATCGCCATCACTATCTGTAATGGTTAATTTGCTCTCTGGGTTCATAATCTCACCTCTTAATCTATTGTTATCGACGCCGACTTACATGCTGCATAACCATGTGCAGAAGCAGGAGGATCATCAACAACTGATATTAAGTCATAACTTAAATTTGCTGTGTTCGTTGGACTATCAGCTTCTAGATCTGTTATTACTAAGTCACATACCGCGTCCGAATAGTTACCAGTTTGAACAACTGTTGCAGATTTCTCTTGCTGATCATCTAATCTAGCTTTAAGAGTTGGAAATACTGTTTTATTAACATCAATTCTTGCATCTACAACTTCATCTACTGCCTGAGCGTTCTGAATCATCGTGTCAAACTGTAATTGGAAACCATCTAAGACTCCAGCGACCCATGTGCCTATTGATGTCCCATAATTTCTTAATAAATAGATATTGTCATTTTTCTGCTTGTAGCTTTCAGCTCCCGCTATATTATCCGGTTCGTATTTTAAATCCAGTACTGGAGGATTATTAAAATTTGCCATTTAAATCACTCTCCTTAAGCTGTTGTTGTAGATGGTGTAACCTCTTTAACTAACTTAGCTTTAGCAATGGTTACGATATCAGCCTTGGTTAAGTCATCTAATGTCTTCCCTGTATCTAAATCCTCAGCTTTAATGATTAATCTTGCTGAAACATATTGACCTGTTGTTGAATCATTCCCACCTAACTCTACGGGGATATCTGTAGTTGCTGAATTTGAATCTAAATCATATGATATTTTAGTTACATTTAATTCCATTATTTATCTTCTCCTTTGTCTTCTTTTTCAGCTTGCAAAGCTTCTACTTGAGCTTCTAAAAGTACATTTTTAGCCTCCGCCTGAGCTAATTTCTGTGAAAATTTATCAATTAACACCTGAATCTCTATTTGCATTTATTTCTCTCCTTTTCTTGTCTCTACTACTATTAACGTGTATACTACGTGAATTTTGAGTATAAAAAATAACCACTCATGTCTAAAGGTGATTACTAGTTATTTATTCTTCAATTCTTGAATCTCTTTATACATTTCTTGTACCATTAGAGTTAAATATGCTAACTGAGTACCATCATCACGCCCTTGTTTATCATCTGAAAGAAATTCACTTGGTTCTTTATATTGAGCCACATCATTAACATCATCAATGATATATGAAGCATATCTCTTATTAACTCCTTGTTCTAAATCACGTTTAAAGGAATACTCATATATTTCTGTTGAGTTAATAGCATTAATTACATCTTGAATATTTAATTTAGTAATATTAGTCTTCTTAGAAAGTAAAGAAGTTTGTGTTAGTGATTGACAACTAACCTTACCATTGAAGTTTCCTGCACCACGTACCCAAATCTGGTCTCCACTTTGGTCTGCACCTACAATAGCGTTTTTAGTGAAGTTAGCTAAAGCCCCAAAGACAACTCCTCCACCTCCATTAGGTTGGAAAGTAACGTTAGTACCACTTGGAGAGTTAAAATTAACATTCCCACTTGTACTTGAAACATTAATATTGGTTTTAGCAGTTAAATCTAACTCAGTTTTTGAATCAATCGTGATATATCCAACTGAAGTAGATAGTTGAATACCATTAGGTTCACTGGTTGAAAGAGTGACAGCCTTGTAAATACTATTATCAATTACGAGGTCACTCTTAGGTGTATTTAACACTATCTCAGTGGGTGCGATATTGATATATGAGCTATTAGAACTTGAATCAATAGATATTAGCTCGATATACTCTGTATCCTTATTGTTTTTAGCATCATAACCATAGACTTCTATTGAGGACTCAGCACTCTTAGTACCATTCAATGTTGTCAATTTTATGACATCACTTCCTGAAGCTGGTGTACTACCAACTGTTATTGTGCTTTCAGCATTGTTGTCATAGCCATTTACTCGGTTCAAAGTTACTCCATCCAATGTAGATGTTGAAATATAAGAAACTTTTCCGCTTACAACTTCTGAAGGAATTGACCTACCTAACGTTACAGCATCACTTGCCAACGATGCATAATTCCAATTATTTAAGGCAAGTCCTTCAAGTTTTGCAAAGGCGTTAGTTCCATATCGAAATAGAATTCCATCACCACTTACCTCATAATTGAAGTCTGAACTGCTACCACTAGTTAAATTTCCTGTAAGGTTAGCGTTATTAGCTGTCAAGTTACCTGAAGTATCAACTTTAAATGTTCCATTTCCTAAGTTAATAGCTCCTGCTGTCATAGTACCTGTAGTAATCTTATCAGCTGAAATAGAAGCAATATTAGCTGAGGGAATAAAAGCATTTCCTGAGAATACAACCGTACTAGAATCAAGGTATAACTTACCTTTTCCTGAAGCAACTTGAATTAAAGTATTTCCACCGGCTTGCTGATTAATCTGAGAAAGTAAATCACTTGTTTCAACTCTTAGATTAATGTCTGAAGCTAGTTGAGTAATCTCTGAGTTATAATCTGAGCTATTCACCTTTGAATTAACTAGGGTAGCTAGTTGCGTAACTGTACTGTTATCAGCCTTGTTAGATACCGTTGATTGAATACCTGAAATAGTCTGATTAATCGTACTAAATTGAGAATCACTTGAAGTCTTATTGTTAGTAACTGTTGAACTGATAGAATCAGCTTCTTGCTTAACCTGAGAAACACTAGTTACTGTAGCATTATCAGCTGGATTGGCTGAATAATCAGTAGCGTTAGAGCCTTTTTCCAATTTCATTTGTTTAAAACTTAAAATAGATTTCCCGTCTGTAAAATTATAAGCTTGTAAAGAAAGGTAAATACCAGTTGCCACACTAGGAATAGTAAATGTATAACTAAATTTTGTAAATGTTGTTCCATCACTATCTGTAACGCCTAAATCACTAGACTGACTTCCTGCAAAATCATTCCACCCTCCAGATCCATTCACAGTCTGCGCTCTAAATTTTAACTGCCCATCTGTAAGATTGGCATACCCTGAAATAGTATAGGTTTCACCAGCAATTAAGTTATACATTTTATTTGTTGATGTACCTGGGTAGCTAAATCTAAAATAAAATTCATTATTGCTAGGAGCAGTTATTTTAATAATACCTGTATTATCAGAGTTAATAATTCCATTCACGCTAACTTGAGAGCTTGGCAGTGACACATAAGGGTAAGTAGAGGAACCATCCCCTGTATTAATAAACAAGTTAGTCCCCACCGCACTATTATTAACCTGAGTTTGTACACTAGCTACTGTTGTACTCAACCCTGTTGCGGTACTCTTTAGAGTTGTGATATCTCCTTGAGCATTCTTCATATCTGTAGATAACCCTGAAGCAGTCTGAGTTACTGAAGATATATTATCAGCATTGTCTTTAATATCTGATTGCATAGTAGTGGCTGTTTGTTGCAACCGAGTTACATCACCCTGAGTATTAGCCAAAGTGGACTTAATACTTGTGGTATCTGTTTGAATATCCTTAATATCACTGCCATTTTTAGTAGCTTCATCTGATACAGTTTGGAGATTAGTCTTAGTTGTATCTAAATCATTTGAAACTGTAGAAATATCAGATTGAGCTTTGGTTATATCCGCTTTAACTGTTGTAATATCTTGGGAATTAGCAGTAGATTGAGTGATAGCTGTATTGGCTGTATCTACTGCATTCTGAGCATCTGTTGTAGCTTGTGTAATACCTTGTTGAGCTTCTGCTACTTTATCAGCCACCTCATGAATATTTGTATTAATCTGATTAATGGTATATCCATTACTTAGCTCTACCCATTTAGTACCATTCCAAATACTTAATTGAACATTGGCTTTATCCATGCTAGTAGGGTCTGTATAAATACTTGTATCTGCCATTTAGCTATCACCTTCTTCTGTTGTTGAATCAATTACCCTCGTCCAAATATCACCAGTAGAGACGGTGTTATTAGCTGAAGGGTCTGTTTGTGAAATATAGTTTGTTGTCGTTGAATTAGCTTTATTTAAAGCTTGTTGAGCTAGTCGCTGAACTAATTTAAGCCTGTTATTCAAATTGGATTGGCTATTTAAAATGGTAGCTGTTAAGTTTTCAAACTCTAAATCAGTATCTTGCGTTGTGTCAAATGGATACCAGGTATAACCAATGACACTCACAAAACTTACGAAATTAGCATTCTTTATCTCAACCCTTTTTTGTTCTCCTGCAATTGGCATTTCATTTCCTGAATAAGTTACATCAATAGATATACTTGGCTCTGGTGTTAATTGTGTTAGAGCATAAGCTTTCATGCTGTCAACATCTTTAAACCTATCATCTGAAACATCTTCACCTAAATGAACTCCCCATGTTTTAACTGAGTCGTCATCTTGTACAAAAAAAGGATCAAAGTAGTAAGTTACAGTATCGTTAGCTGTATCTGAGCTGTCATCTGTGGTATCTTTTTCAGCACCGATACATTTAACTCTATTCACAATGTTTGTTGAATCAACTGTCATTTTTATTTCCATTGAGTTATTAGCATAATCAATTCTTCCACCGAAATTCTTAGTAAAAGCATCAGTAGTATAAACTCCAATACATTTGTTATTAGGAAAAATTACTGCTGTTGACCAACTAGAAAGTATTTGAGAAAGCATGTCACTACCTGAATTATTGCCTAAATCAGTAATCTGTTTTTTGTCAAAGTCACCATAAACTTTATAGGTGAAACCTAATGAGTTATCTGAATTATTATCCAAATAAAAACTCAGCACATCTTGCACCGAGTAAGTTAAAGTTCCTGATTTAATTGAATACTGCCGGATTCTTGATATCTCATTATAAATGTGGGTAGCTGTAACTTGGACTGTCGCAACCCCACCTGTATAATCTGGTTCACAATCCTTAACTATGAATGACTGACCATTGAAAATTATCTCCGCTTCTGTAGATATTAATGAGAAAGCTAGCGAACCATCATCATACGCTGTAAATTGAAGCTGATAGGTTGAATTCTTCTCCCATCGAACTTCAAAGCTTGAAGGTACAATACTTGTAATAGCTTCTACCTTATCTTGCCCATTTGCTTTAACCTTTACTACTTTATCAAAGTTTCTATCATTAGAGTAAATAAGCGTTTCAGAATATGCCTGGTCATTGTACATAAATTTTCCATTAATTAAACTTAAGTCGTTATTTGAAATTTTAGTAGTAGCATTCCAGTAAGCTAAGTTGGCAGTATTGATACATTCACGACTGTATATCACGTTGTTAGAATCTTTAAAGTAGACAATTACCCTATTCATGTCTGAAAGTAACCTTAGATTGGACATATCAGCATCAAAATTAGTCTTAACCAAGTAAAAATTCTTTAGATCATTGCTTTTATAAATTAAATTTCCAACTGTGGCATAAAAATATGTTTGAATGTATTCAATAGAATCAATCTTAAAACTTACAATATTTTCTACGCCAGTTTGAATATTAAATATCTTATTGTCCTGGACAACGTATAAATTATTGTCATCATGAAAAAGATAACCCTGAATGTAATCTCTCTTAATCAATGAAAATACTTTTAAATCATCTGAAACATATAATCCATCTGCTAGAATTAAATAAAATTGATTTTTAAAGTAATCAATAGAAATTACTGTTTTATTCAACTCTTGAAATTTGGTCCAACTAGCAGCGTTTAGTGATGTATACACTTCATTATTCTCTACATAAATATATTTTGAATTTATCACCCTTTGTTCTCCCCCCTATGCAATGTAAACAAATGGAAATGAAAAAGTGATAGTTGCATCTGTAGCGCCTGTCACTTTAATGTCATTCCACCCTGTCTCAAGTTTTAGATATCCGTAATCTGAATTATTTGAATCAATCGTTCCATTTTTATAAGTCGATAGTCCTTGCAACACTAAGATATCTGAACTACTCATAGTTCCAAAATAAGTATAACTAGTTCCATTTGTCTTATTTGTTATGGTGAAACCTGTTCCCTTATGCTTAATTATGATCGATAACTCATGGTGTTGGAAATAAGGATCAATCGCAATATCCGAAGCATTATAGACTCTGAAATTATTCTGCTTAGTAAAAGTATATTGAGTATCTTCATTGTATGGTAAATTTTGCCCGTAATTAGCCCAAACGCCAGTAGAATAAGTCTTTAATACATCTGAATTAACAAGGCTATATTTATATCCTGATGGATTTTCAAAAGGCACTGTAAATAAGGCATTATGACTAAAGTCCTCTGTAGGACTAATCTCAAAAACTGTACTCCTTACATACATGCATTGAGCTGGCTCTGAATTTGTTCTGATCCTGATTATTCCTTTAGCTCCTAGTACTTTAAAAATATCGTGTTTAGCTAGTTTATAAGAGGTATAATCTTGAAAATGCAACCAAAATCTAGCATTAACTACACTCTTTTGATATTGAGAATAACTAAAAATAGAGCCATCTGCTTGAGTATCACTGAGATAGTTATTCGCTAAAACCGGATTAGTGTCTGCTCCTAGAAATTTTAATCCACTAGTAATAGTTCCAGCATCAAACTCCTCTTCATCTCCTCTTTTTATCCACATTGTTGGCATACTCAACTATCTCCTTTGCAATTTTATATGTAATAAAAAAGGAGAGACCTCTTTAGTCTCCCCTTCTTCAATTTATTTAGCTTGATATGAAGCTAATCCCATATCTTTAGCCATTTGCTTATATAAATCATTTTTGTTCATATTTGCTTTTGTAGCTTTAACGTTCTCACCAACCAAGGTTAGTAATGTTCCGAACATTGATGTGAGTGTATCAAGCTTAGACGATAACTCTTTAACATCTTCATTACTATTAACGTCTGTACTACGTGATTTTTCAGAATTGTAGCTGGCACCAATTGAATCTAACAATTGTGAAGCTCTAGATTGATCAGTGAGTGGAAGTACCATTTCAGGTTTATTTTTCTCTGCAATTTCATATATTCCATGTTGTGAGATAATTCCACCTTTTTCATACCCATGCCCACGCCCAATTACGCTTAACATCTTAGAACCATACCGACTTTTAGCATAACGCATAGCAGCTAACATATTATCATATCCATTAAATATGTCACTGTGCCCTGCTAACTTGTAAGCATTGAAGGTAGTCGAAATTGTTTGCAAAAGTCCTTTGGCCAAGTCACCAGTTTTATTATTAATATCTCCAATATTTCCTTGAATTGCTTTAGGATTGCCACTAGACTCAGTTTCAATCTGTTTTAACCATGCATTTACATATGCATCTGTAGAGGGAAGTCCAACTTTCTTGAGAGCAATCTTAACATCATTGGTCCATCTTTTAACTCCTGAACCAGAAGGATTTGCAGAACCAGCTTCATTGTCAATTAGCTTCTGCAATACACTCCCTACTGCTTCAATTCCTTTTTTTGTAATACCAGCACTAAAACTTTGAGCGGTACTACCTACATTAGGAATACTGGTTAAATTAAATGCTTTGCTTGCAATATTTTCAAGAAATTGTGTTGGATTTTTAATTGTATCTAATAGATCCAACGCTTTATCACTAACGTTATCCCAAATACTTTCAGCACCATTTTTTACATTGTTAATAAAATTAAGAAGCGAAGAAGAACCATTTGCATATGCCGGTAATACTCCTGCATACGCTCCAGACATTACTTTTTTTGTATCGGCAGCATTAAGAATCATTTCACCTTTTTGAAGTTGAGTTACTTCTGCGCCCTTTGCTCCTAAAATTCTTGCAGTTCCTGAATAAGGTTTATACGCAAGTTCTGCGCCTGCCTCACCAACCAAGGCCATTTGATTCCTATTAATCGCTCCTACACCAGTAGCATATGCCGGCATACTCATTGCTGAATAACTAAAGTCGCCTTTATCACTTTTTATAGTCTCAACACCGAAATCTTTTGCAAGTCCATTCCACCACTTTGAAATAGCAGTCCAAATACTCATTGTTCCTTTTCCTTGTTTGGACTGAGCTTCCATGGAACCATTTGCTTGAGACACCGCATGGCCTAAAACGCCTTTTGATTGTGCACTTGCACTTTCAACTACTTTTGTTTTTTGTGCATCAGCTTTGTCAACTGTCTCTACTCGTTGCTTTTCAGCACTGCTAACTGTTCCATCATGTTGTTTCTTTGCGTGAGATACAGTCTCACTGTACTGTTTGTTAGCACTATCTACAGTATCCTCATATTGCTTACTTGCTTCTGCTGCTATCTTCTGTCTCTGTTGTACCGCATAGGTGGAATTGCCCTTAAACTGTCTCTCAGAAGCTTTTAAGGTTTCATTATATTGTTTAGTTGCATTATCAATAGCTGACTTTTGCTGTTTCTCGGCACTACTCTTAACTGCGTCATATTGTTTATCAGCTAAATCTTTAATTTTCTTGTACTTTTTATTGGCAAGACTAGTTACTTCATTATATTCCTTAGTTGCTGAAGCTATTGAACTCTTAGCATTATTAGCATTGATATTTTTGCTATCATTAGCCAATTTTTGTAGAAGTGTTTTTTGCTTAGTTGAGCTAGATGCAATTAAAGAGGTAATCTTGTTTTGATTTTTCTGATAAGTCGTAGTTGTATCTGTGGAATATTTCTGAGTCAGTTTAGATGTAGCCTTATCCTGGGCATTTTGAATTTTATCCAGGGCTTTTTTCTTCTCTGCAATAAGTTTCTTAGTAGCAACGCTATTCTTACCACTATATTCTTCTTGATACCTAATATCTCTATCGTATTTAGTAAGGAGTTTGCTACGTTGAGCATTGTACTTTTTATCTACTTCTTGTTTATCAGTAGCATACTGTTTAGCTAATTTTAATTGCTTTGAGTGACTCATACTACTAATAGTATTTTCTTTCTTAGTGTACTGCTGTACTACTTTGGTCCTTGCATCATATTGTTGTTTTGTAATGTATCCCTCTTTATACAACAACTCATTGTCTGCAGAAACTTGTTTAGCATGGTTTGCGTAATACTTCTTTTGTGCTTTTTCTAAAGCATCTAGAGAACTTTTTGTTGATAGTTTAGGAGTTTTAAGATTTACTCCAACAATATTTTTATTCCAGTTTTTGACAAATTTTTCTATTGCATTTGATACAGTCTTGCTACCACCGATTTGATCACCAATAGTAGCGCCAAGCATTGCTCCCGCTGGACCACCGAAAACTGCACCAATTCCACCGCCAATTAGAGTTCCTGTTGTCTTTCCTGCAGCAGCATACTTTGCAGTGGCACTTTTTGAATTTACTGCTTTTGTTATTGAGCTACCTACATCCCACGCAGTCAAGGCTAATCCCGCACCGTTTATTATTCTTCCGGCAACTGTAGATCCTAATAAATTCCATTTACTCCCTTTCGCTAACGTTGACGCTTCCTTTGATACGGTCCCACTTAGTGAACTAACTTCACTTGAAGCTGCACTAGCAGTTGAAGAAACGGCTCCAGTTTCACCTGCAGCAGCTGCTTCTCCCTTTGCAGTTGCTAATTCTTGATAGGCTTTTGTTTGAATCTGAACCTGTTCAGTCTCTGCTATTATTTTACTTTTTCCAATACCTATTAAATCAAATAAATCTTCCGTTGCACGTGCAAATTTTCTGACTTTATCGATTGCCCATATCGTGGCCACAACTTTTGCAAGTGTTTTTATTGTATCTAAGTGTTCACCAGCATAAATTCCTAGGTGGTAAACATTCTTTGCAAATTCTCCAACGTTATCCGCATCTTTTTCAAGACTCTTTACAAAATCTTTATCCGCAAAAAGCTTAGACAACTTATTAGCAGCATCCGTCATGTAAGGCAGCAATTTAGCGCCAAACATAATTTCTAGTTCACTCCATGCTTGCTTAAATCGCTTGATAGATTGTTGTGCTGTAGCACTATTTTTTTGTGCTAACGTCTGCACATAAGTACCTTTTTCTCCAGCTTTCTGCACCTTATCAGTTAAATCAGATAACTCTTTGTTATTCTGAGCTAAGATAATTCCCGCTTGCTGACCAGTAGTTCCAAATAAACTATTAAATACCGCATTTTTTTGTGCTGTGCCCATATCTTTAGTCTTTTGATTAACCACAGCCATGATAGTGGATAAATCTCTCATGTTACCATTAGCGTCTACCAATTCTGAACGTTTAATGCCTAACTTATTAAGAATTGAAGTACCACCAGACGATTGTTTAGCTTGCTGAATCTTTTCAGTTAGATCTGAAATATCATCTTTCTGGGTCTGAATGGCTGAAGATGCTGCTTTCTGCGTCTTTGTTCCTTTTTTTACATCTTCTGTTAACTCATTAATCTTACGTTGATGTTTACTAATTTTATCGTTATAGTCCTCAATGGCCTTACCAACACCCTTTTGAGCTACTTCTTGTGCCTCTAAAGCCCCTGATATACTATTTACTACTTTACGTAATCCAGTACCTGCTTTATCAGCTTCAAGTCCATGGTTTGAAAGAATACCCATTGCTGCACTGGTCTCAGATAACTTAAATCCTGCACTATGAGCCGAATCTCCTACGTACTCCATGCCTTTGCCTAATGACTGAAAATCTGTAGCGGTCATATCAGCAGAATAAGCTAATTCATTAACAGTCTTTTTAGTATTAGCGGTCATTTTAGCTGTATTGTTAGTACGTTCTCCAAAGGCATCAATAACTTGTGATGACACTTTAACAACATCGTTAAAATCATCCCCACTTGCAACTGAACCTTGAAGCTCTGTTTTCATAGCTCCCAGGGCTTCTGCTGAAGAATAACCTCTTTTAACTAACTCTTGATATTGCTCGGCTATCGCTGATTGTGATTTTCCATATGCAACAGAGTATTTCTGCCCATCGGATTGCATCTTTGCCACATTTTTTGTAACCTCTGCAACTTTTTCTCCACCCGTTACTAACAAGTTAGATGTGACTTTATAAGAGTTCTGCAATGTTGATGCCTTTTTTGCTCCGCTTACTAATGCTGCTGTAAAAGTACCAACTACAACCGTGGAAGCCAATGCAGCACTCCTTACATTCTCCCATCCTTTTTTTAAACTTGCTGTAGCGTTCGCAGAAACATCTTTAATCTTTAGCATTTTGTCTGAATATCCGCCAACTGTTCGATTTAATGTTTTGACCTCTGCTTCGTTTTCTTTATACTTAGCAGTCAATTCATTAACCTTTGCAGCCTGTGTTTGGTACTGACTGGATGTTTGACCATACTCACTACCCAAATGGCTAAGCAATTGCTGTTCCGCTTTAATTTGATTACTCATTTTGCTATGAGTTTCAGTTAATCCAGTTAGTTTAGCCTTTTGAGCTTGAAATTTTGCTCCCTGTGCTTCCAAAATACGACTATAACTATCTGTGTTCTTAGATGATAACTCTACTTGTTTGTTTAGATCATAAAGTCCTAACTTTTGTTTTTCAATTGCATCACTAGCCCTACTTTGTTGCGCCTGCATATGTGCTAATTGAGTTGTAGCTTTATCAATGTTTTGTTGATACTTTAAATATTGATTTGCAGTTTCTACAGTATTTCCTTTAAGTTGACTTTGCTTTTCTTTCAAGCCCTCTATCTTTGCTTGCTGTCGTGTAATGGCTTCACCTAAACCATCATATCTTGTCTGTGCAGCCTTTAAATAATCTCCAGTGCTTTTCAGTTCAGCTTCTTGTGCTTTCCATGCATTTGTAGCCGTATTAACAAGATTCGTCATAGACTTAACTGATTTTGATGCAGAAACCAAGTCTAACGCAATCTGCGTACTCATCGTTGCTGATATTTTTCTATCTGCCATTTTAACTACTCCTTTTTATTTTTATGTATAAAAAAAGCAACTCCCTTCAGGGGAGCTGCTTCTGCATTTTCTTAAATAATTCCATGGGATCTTGTCTCAAGTCTTCTTTCGTAACCGCAAGTATTTCTTGCATCTCGAAGAAATCTTCTTTTTCAAAATCCGAAGGCAATATGTGTAAATCTAACAGTGCTTGTTTTTCAGATAATTTAAAATTGACCAACTTATTTTCAAGATTGAAAATCTGTTCGCCAATACTTATTTTTTTTCGTCTGCACCCTTATAATACTTTTCAATTTCTTCGTCAGTTAAACCAGTAACTCGCATAATCACGTAATTAACAAGTTCCACTGTTTCATCAATATCTAAATCATCAATTTTTTCATATTGACTATCAGATAGTTTCAAAACATCCCGGAGGTAGTCTGTACCCATCTCAGTCATTTTTAAACTTGCTTCAATTCGTTCTGTCGAAGTTTTTTCATCCGTATCTCCAGCGTGGGCCATAGCAAGCTGGGTTCTATAAGTTAACTTAATAACTTTGTTTGAAGTTACAACATTGAACTTCTTTTTTAATTGCTTGATATAAATTTGTTCCATATTTTCCTACCCTCTCAAATTCTTATTATTTAAGCTGCTGAAACTGTTACTGAACAAGTTGCAGTCTTATTCCCGTCATTTGTTGTAACTGTAAAGGTTGCAGTACCAGCTTTGACAAGATTGTAATTCCCATCACTGTCAATCGTTGCAACTGTTGAATCGGAACTTGTAAATGAAATTGCTTTATTAGTAGCATTTGCAGGTACTACTGTCGCAACTAATGAACCACTATCCCCAGCTTTTCCACTAAGAGTTGTCTTAGTTAAAGAAACTCCGGTAACTGAAACGGCATTTGGATCAGTGTATCCATCAGCTATTTCAGCAAACATTGCATCTTCAGTGAACGAATCAACAGCCGAGCTATACAACTTGAAATTTTTACCACCTATTAAATCTGAATCCATAGCATTATAAGTTGTTTGATCAGCTTCACGTGTTTGAGCTGTATCGGTATCTGTACCAATATTCTGCGATGTTCTTGAT
The DNA here is from genome assembly GCF_001436735.1 of Liquorilactobacillus cacaonum DSM 21116. Lineage (GTDB taxonomy): Bacteria > Bacillota > Bacilli > Lactobacillales > Lactobacillaceae > Liquorilactobacillus > Liquorilactobacillus cacaonum. The sequence continues at coordinate 22,937 of NZ_AYZE01000010.1, read as the reverse complement.
AATACCCCTTCTGGAAAGGCATAGTAAATTCTATTAGCTCTATCTAAAGTTTCAGATACAACTACAAGACCAAGGTGAGGCTTAACATCTGCTTTCACATAGCCTAATCCATCTTTAACATAACCTAATAATTTATTCTGTGTGTCTAAGTCAAGATTATTAACTGTCCATGCTACTGATGGGCTTGAAGGATTTTGGTAATACTCTTGTACTTCGTTATCACCATTTACTGGTTGCATTGATCCCTCTAGATTTGTAATATTTGCTTGACTTGAGCCCCAAAACTTCTTGCCAATTTGTAAAACTCCTGATTCTGATAAACCTTTGTCTGTACCTGAAATTAACTTGTGAGTATCTGGATCTACAAGAAATACATAAGTTGTTTTTAAACCTACAATTGCCATTTTTTAGTTCTCCTTTTCATGAATCATATTTTTTTGACAAATAAAAAGACTCATATAATTGGAATGTATCCGGATCAGTATTTAAAACTCCTGGCTGAATAATATTCCAAAATGAATCTTTAAATAATTTCATTATTTTATTTTCTAAATCTTCCGGATCGTAATCAACATTCAAACTGTAAAATATTTGCAGCTCTATTTGTCTCTCGATAGAAAAATAGTCATTGTTTCCTAAATCAGTTGGATCAGTTCTGACTGCAGTAATTAGAGCAACTGTAGTATCAGTATTGCCCTTAACCTCTTTAGGAATATTTCTCGTAAATGTCTCTTCTATCTGATCAAGTGTACTCACCAAATTTTTGGCATCATCTAAACTACTCATAAGCTGCCACCTCTTTTAGCAATCAGTGCTGTATATGCAGCTTTTTCTGCAAGAAGAACAGTTTTAGCAGTATTTTCTTGTGTATTGGTTATGAAATGGTCTCCTGCGATAAATTTAGTTCCATCATTAAGATGCCAGGCATTTAATGCATGATACTGGTCAAAACCAACAGTACAAGTCCCGTCTCTTTGACCATCGGGATTTTTCTTTGCCAGCAGAATACTATCAGCCATATGGCCGTATACTTTTCGATTATAGTGAGTTCTATGTTTTCTATTAGTTACTTCCTCAAGAGCTTCTTTATAAACCTCCGCTCCTGCACTAGTAATCAATAGTTGATCTGCAATTGATATATCAGCTAACTTTTTGACATCCTCAAACCACTCATTTAAAGCAACTGCAAAATCAGTTTGATTAATGTCTAATTCGTTCTTTCTAGCCACTCTTACCACCAACTTTTTCAATCTTCTTCAAAGTTAGAATGTCATATGTTATATATTCACTTGAATCATCCGGACTATTGTCAATAATATCGTAATCAGCACCATTTATATGTGCGACATCAATATCAGTCAAGTCTTGATGCTGTATCACGATTTCAATAGTATGTTCTAGAGTTGTTCCCAATAAACTATATTTTTGTGCTTTGGTACGCTTTAACGGCACATAATGGGCTGTTTTTGTTTTAACAAACCCTCCTGGCAATGAAACACCTGTAAATTTATTTGTTGTACTCTTAATTGTTCCTAACTCACAATTTTTTGTAAGTTGATAAGGCTGATAAGTTTTCACTGAGCATCATCCTCCGCAATTTCTTCTTGAGCTTGTAACTGAGTAACCATCATTCTATATCCAGTTGCAGTACCATTTGCAAGCGTACGATCATAGAAAAGTTGAGTTGCTAAAGTTTTAACAGCCCTTTGAAAAATTTGATTATCAGCATAGTCTTCAATCTTTTTTGTTGAATTTACGGCAGAAAGCGTAATTATTTGAGCATCGGTGACTAGTGTATTAATCAAATCGGTATTGGCATCATTAATATCTAAATTTAATTCGGAAAGAAGTTCATTTACAATCTCAATCACCTCCGAACAACCGCCAGGGCTTACCTTATTGTTTATTTCGTTAGCGATTGTATTACTTAAGTTTTAGAGTAGGCTTAGAACTCTACTACCAGCACTAATTAAGCTGCTGTTTTTGTAATCCACTGAATAAGATCCTTACGAGCTTGCACAACATCTTCTCGAACAAAAATACCAAGTAAGCGATAAAACACATCATAGGAATCAATAAACTTGCCTGTGATTTCAGCATTTTTAAATTTAATTACAGACTTTTGAAGAGGAGAAACAATAATATTTACATCTCCTGCCTTTGCACTTGGGAATAATGTATCCGCAATAACAACTAATTGTTTGCCTAGCAAAGTATAATTTGATGCCTTTGTCAAATCCATTTGAATTAAAGGTCGTCCCATGTCATCCTTTAATTGATCAATTGCATCAAAGGCAGCCTGACTCATAACTATTTGTGCTTTTTGTGAATCTACTGGCTTCAAATTTAAATTCAATGCTTTTTTAATATCTGCAATCAAATCTGTTGAAACAGTTGCTGTTAATCCAGCAGTCAGTGCTGTAATGATTAAGCTATCATCCGTGTTGTCGCGTAGTTCAATCAAGCGATCACCAAGTTCACTTTCCCAATTGTATTGTGAATCCGTAAGCAACTCTTGGGAATATGCAAATGTCGAAGAAAAGCTTCCCAAATCCCAAGGAACAGGCTTGATATCTGGAACTTTCTTTCTATTTCCAGTACCAAACTCGTCATGTTTTTCTAAGACATCATCACTTGTCTGAAAAATAGGTAGCTTACCTGTGGTCGTCTTGACCTGTACATTTCTTACAAGGTTTCCTAACCTAGGAAATTGATGTTCTTCATGTTCAGCAGGAAGAATTGTATCTGGAATAAGTACCGATCCATCTGATAGAACCATATTTGTTGATGTTGTATCACGTTTTATCTCACCTGCAACAAGCATTTTGTGAAAATCTCTTTTTTGCTCATCTGCTTTCTTACCCAATTCTCTCAACTTTACGTCGCCACCTTTGTTTTTATCTGCAAATTCTTGCCTAATTTTTTCCATTTCACGCTTGATGGTTTCTTGCGTTTTTTTCTCACGCTTTTCTTCCTCTGCTTTTTCTTTTGATTCTCGTTCTTCTTGCTTCTTTTTTTCTGCAGCACGTTTTTCTTCTTCAATAGCTTTTTCACGTTCTAAGCGCTCTTTTTCACGCTTTTCTTCTTCCATTTTCTTTTTTTCCTCATCAGTCATCTTCATACGCTCCTTAATTTTGTCTAAGCTTCTTGTTACCGTTACACTTGTTTCTGTATAAGCAGGAATAGGCGTAATAGTTAGTTCACTAATAGATTGAATATTAGTAATAATATGCAAGGGCATCCCCTCAGAAGTTTCACTCCAATCATCACCACCTGGAGAAATAACAAATCCGAAAGAACACCCTTTTAAATTACCTGCCAAAATGTCGTTGTAAACATCATTAGCAAGTGTTGTATTTGCTAACGTTGCTTCAAAATGAAGTCCTACATTATCAACTTGAACTGTAAGAGTATCACTATCAGCACGCGCTAAAATATTATTGTAATCATGTGCATAAATCAAAAGTAAATTTTCAAAAGAAACGTTTGATAAGGCTTCGGGTGTTACATATTCTACAAAGCCACCCAAATCTTCGCTAGGTTCATTGAACTTTAGCGCATACCCTTCAATTTTCTTTAAACCGTTTTCCGCATCTCTTATTTTTAAATCTGATAAATTAAGAGTGCGAACATCTGATACTTTCAAACTACATCCCCCCTTCTGATGGTTCCTGAATTTTCATGTTAAATACACCATTATCAATAAGTATTTGTTGTGCTTGTGTCGCTGCAAGTACTGGTGTTCTTCCTGCACCCAAAGCAACAATATTTGTAATCAAATTCTGATGTGTTAAATCAACAGCATTGGCAATATTCAATGTAACTTCAGTCTTTAGTTTTAAAGTAAGTTCGCTTTCGATTGGCTTCACATATTGCATTAATGAACTTGCGTAGAAATTCATTATCTCTCCAATGTTTGACTGCTGATCTCCCTTTTTATCATCCAAAATTGATTGTGGGATTCCAAAAGCTTTAGTAATTTGAGCCTGTGAAAAATCATAATTACTAAGGAAATTAGCAACATCAGTATCTATAACAATCTTGTCTAGTTTTGCTGATTGATCTAGAACAACAACTTTTCCACCATTTTCTCCGCTATTTTGTTCAATAAAACTATCCCTAACAGAATCTTTTGCTTTTTTATCAACTTGTGCCTCTGGAAGTGTGATTACAGAAGAAGGATTAATTGCATTTTTTAATGTCGATAAAGTAAGTTGTTTCGATTGTTCTTGAATTTGTAAGTCGTGCTGCAATGAATAAAGAGGACTTACTCCTGTTAAATAATCTCCACTATCATTAGCCCAAGGACTCATTAGCCTAAAATGTAAAACATCATACCATGCATAAACCTGTGCGCCCCGATTGTCGTTCCAATTAACTGTGTAATACATCCTTTGACTATCATCACTTAGATTAATTTGTACTTGAGCAGGGCTTGCATACTCTAGATGTCCAATTGCATTATTTTTACCTCTAACGATGATCACATATGCATTGCCGGCTAATAATAATTGTGAAATTACAGATTGCCAAAAATTAAAGCCCGAAATTAATCCATTCGGGCTTAACAAAATTTTTTTAAATTGTTTACTAACTTGAAAATCACAACTCGCAATATCACCTGCAATTTTTGTAACTACTGCAAAAATATCACTATTCTTAAGAGCTGCTTCTGCATTTACATAATTTGAAGTCACAATTGTTCCATTTGAGCCAACTGAAACTGTTGCTGTATTTCCACCAGAATTAATGTATCTATCTCTCTTAAAATTTCTGAATGGATTCAATAACAATCACCTCCTTATCATTCATTTGGAGAAACCATAAAGGCCACTAGGATAAGACCCACTCCTAAAATTGCAAATCCTAAAGTTTGATTCATTCGAAAAGCAGCATATATCAAACTACTTACACCACACAGTACAATTAAAAACGGCAAATTCTTAACAAATTGCAATACTAGTATGTTGAATTTCTTCATTTTTGTTCCTCCTGTATTATTAACGTATTGACTACGTGATTTTTTTACCTAGAACGAATAATTTTTATAGTAATCATCAATTTTTTCTTGTTTCCAACCATCAAAAATCTTATTCTTATCTGTTTTGAGCAAGTTTATATCATCAAAATGGTACTTTGCAGAAACAAAAGTATTAATAGTCGCATCAACAAAATCAATTTTTGCAGTTGCTTTATCTTTATCAATCTTTACACCATTATTATCTTGCAACAAAACGGCATTTTTTAAACTGGCCAGAATAATAGGATCTTTAAAATAAGTAATTCTTCCCATATCCATTAGCTTTCTGAAATATGTTGTTGGCTCATTTAAACTTTTCGTACCTTGACGAACAGGCATAAGATTTATTTCTGTTTTTTGTTCCATTTTTTTGATAATTCCCTCTGTTTGCCAAGCATCATAATTGAAAAACTTAACATCCAGTTCATTTTGCTTTATAAATTCCATTAACCAGGTGTACGGAGCATATTCATCAATGTATCCGTATTGATTGTTAGCAATTGTTGCAAAGCCAAGTTTCTCTGCTTCTCTATAATTAATTCCATCCATACGTTCTTTGATAGTTACGTTATTTTGGGCTCTAGCAAGTGGTACCCAACTGTGCTGCAAAATAAAGAACTTACCAACATTATTTTCAATATAAGGAAACACCAAAGGCACAGCCGTATCATCTGAAAAGTGTGATAAATCCCAGCCCACATATACTTCTCTCTTTTTTATCGAGTCAAAAGGCAAATTTTGAACCACTGCATTTTCAATATCATCAAGGTCCAAATAAGTATTTGCTTTAGTTTGTAACCATAAATTCAAATTTTTGTTTTGAAACTCTGCTATTTTTCCTTGACTAATAAATGTATCTCTTTCAGAAATTAAGCTCTGTAGCATCCCTTTTTTACTTTTTAAACCTAAAACAGGGTTGCTTTTTACCCAAGTTCCAGGACTATTTGTTTCTTCTATGCTGTCTTGTTCGTACACTACACAAAGGTAATCATCTAATAAACGCTCATAATCTCGTTCCATAATTTCCTTAAGTAACTTTTCATCTTGATATAAATATGAGTTGCTATCCGGGTATGCTGTACTTATCTGTAAAAATTGATGATTAGGTGTTTGTACCTGTCCAGAAGTGATTTTACCGTTGTTAGTCTTAATTTTACCTAGGTGATCAGCATCCCCAGCTTCATCATTGATTACAAATAACAAATGATATGAATCAAATTGTCCTGACTCTTGAGATAATTTCATCAGTTTATTTTCATTAACAAAAGATGCGACTTTATCATCAACAACTCGTATTTTCTTTTTCTTAAAAATTTTCTCAATCGCACCAATTTGCTTAAGGTAGTTAAAAGTAGTTCTGATATATCGGAAACCCTTATCTGTTTGTGCAGACACCGGAGCAATATAAGCCATATCTTGATTACTTAGTTTATCGGCTTCAATCAAATAGGCATACGCCACTAAAATATTACTTAAATAGGTCTTACCGTTTGTTCGTGCAATACTAAGTATGGCTTTTGCATATCTCTTAGTATCATCTTCATTTCGCCAACCAATCAGTTTGCATAAAAAAGAACGTTGCCAAAGCATTAAAGGCAATGGTTTCCCTTCATTCACATCTGGACATATTGCAGCAAAGTTTAAAATTTTACGACAGTTATCAAGCGAATAATGATATCTAAATTCTTCTGTATTTTCTAGAGATCTAACTAAATCATTGAGATGTCTAAATGAATCGAGTTTAACCATTTCTCCTGCCTGCTCAACACCTTCAAGAGTAGCAAAAGCATACTTTGTTGCAGGATCCTTATAATTTTTAAAAATTAAATCATAAGTTCCTTTTTCTTTCTGAATTTTGTACGCTTTTTCTACAGTCATTCCTTTTTTTGTTAAATCAATTTTATCCATCAAAAATCAGACTCCTTTTGTAGCATATCTGAAAGGCTTTCCTCATTTTCATCCTCTTTGGCCAAACTTAGCAAACTTGCTCTTGCGGAAGGGGTTAATCCTAAAGCTTCACCCAGCGTTTTTATTTTTGCAGTTGCTGAATCAAGAATTTGAGTTGCTGGATTTCTTTTATATCCAGTAAAATCATGAGCGATAACCTTACCAGTAACAGGATTTACAACTGTTTTGTATGCCGGCGTATTTATTCCATGTTCTTGCACGTCTTCATATGCTTTATTTAAAAGTTCTATATTCATGCAAAGTGTCACAATCGTTTGTAAATCTGTTTGTTTTATAAATCCTGACTCAGATAAAACAGGATATAATTTTTTATAAGCCCACTTAGCTTTACCTTTCAGAATACGAGGTGGTGTTTTTTGCAATACAGAATAATCCTTTGTTTTTTCAATTAATTTTTGTGTCCGATCACGCTGATATTTTTTGTCGGCCTTTTTTTCTGTTAATTTCATTTTTCTTCCGGCCATTTGCATTACCTTCTTTTTAGGTATATAGTTTTGATTAATAAATAAGACCGAAAAGCCTTGAAATACTGGTTTTTCGGTCTTTTTGCCCCCCTACAAAAAAGTTTTTATTTCTGTCACGCACCTTCAAAAAAGTTATATGTCGTATGCTTTCTCAGAAAGCCTTGATAGGCGGGGGGTCTATTATATCCGTTAGTTTTTCTTGTGTTTTATCTCTTCAGTATTATTAACGTGTTTAACACGTGATTTTTTATCATGTTTTTCGGATTCCCAAATATTTATTTGGCTTTCAATTGTAATAGCAACTTGTTCTGCCGATTCTTCAAGACTAATCTTCTTCAGTTCTGCCCATCTCTTTGCCAAATAATAAGCAAGTCTTGCAGTATAAATCTCCAACTCGTTGATAGTAACGTCTTTAGTTATTGCTACTTTAAACTTATCTTGTTCTTGTTTAGTTATAGCTATAGCAATGTCATTACTCATGCTTATTCCTCTTTCTTAGTTGCTGTCTTACGAGTAGTTCTTGTTGTCTTCTTAACTTCATCCCCAGTTGTTTGCTTATCTTCTTGAGTATCATCCTTGAATACTTTATCTTCTAATTTATTAACTCGCTTTGCTAAGTTCATCAACAACTCATCTTTATCTTTTGTTCTCATTATTCATCCGCTCCTTAATATACTTAATCCAATTATCTTTGCTAATATGTTTCAACTTGTTCTTACCATTTGGCTTGGCCAACATAGATTGTTCTAGCTTTGTCTTGATGTTGTGGCACCTACCACATAGACACCAAAGGTTATTCATATCATATTGTTCTAATCCTGCTAATAAATCTCGTCTTACTATATGATCAACTATCTTAGTCTGTAGTACATTCCCACATACTTGGCATGTTGCCATATCTCTAACAAATACTGTGTCTCTTACTTTCTTCCAACGTCTGCCTTGATAGAATGCATCAGCTTGTCTATTACGCTGTTGATTGTTATAGGACTTGTATAATGCTTTGCGCTGCTCATCAGTTACGCTTGAATATTTCTTGTGTAATTTTGCGTGTTCACTGCAATATCTTTCCTTAACTGGGATCAGTTCTCTACAGAAGTTCTGTTGACAATAATGTACTCTGCTCATTGTTCAATCATCTTCCTTTCTAGTTCGTCTAAACGTTCATACAAACGATTGACTAACTTGTATTTATCAATGCTGCTACATGTTTTAAAATCTTCTAGCAAAAGCTTAGGTTGTTGCAATCGAGGGATGCATCCAATAACATCATCAATAAATTCATAATGTTCTTCAATCAGTTCATTGAAGTCTTCATCCCTAAAATCTTCTCTCTCAACCGTCTCAATGAATTTCCTGAGTGTTGCTTCTTCCTCTAAGAAATCTTGCTGTTGTTTTGATAGGACCATGTTCACCATCTTTTCTCTGTGTTTCTTGCAATACAATTCAACTTGATAGAGTTTGTCGCTGAATTGACGTTTCGTCATATTAAAATTTTCTCTTGTCTCAATTTCTCCATACTCAAGAACTGAGATGCACCACTGAGCTGTGAAATGGTTTTTAAACAACTTAGGTATAAGATTGAGTATGCTGTTTAAGTCATGCTCTGTGAGCCTGTCTGGCCTATCTAAGTTGATTACTTCTGATTGCTTTATGTTCTCCTGCTTTTTTCTATCTGCATACTCTCTACGTGTCACATCCCTGCATGCATATGTGATAGCCCATTTGAGTCTTACATCTTGTTCATCAATTTTGATTAACAATACTTCTTCATCAAATGTTTTGAGTCTATGCTCTGTTAGTTGAATGTATAAGAGTTGGTCCGCTTCATAGTTCTTCAAATTAAGCCTGTTCATTAATTTATGAACTGCTACTTGATAACTATCAATTGACCTCAGCTTTTCTACATATTCACCACTTAGACTCATTTGCTATCACCTTTCTAAACAAAAAAGGATGGCTATCATAGTCATCCTTTTTCTCAGCCATTAACGGAGCTTACCCAAATTTATTCAACTATGTATGTGGTCCCGACGACCACTTAGCAGATAACGGAGCTACCCGGCATAGATCATGCTATGCCATTTTAATACCCCACTTTAGTAATCAACCAAAGCTTTCTCCTCAGGAACAATTATTATTCTAATACTTAAATAGTTGTTAAACGGCTCATATTTGGCTCGTTTTGGGCACAAAAAAAGCAGCAAAATTGCCGCTATAAACTCATTAAAAATTTTTCAAATTAAAAGATGCGTTTATTTTAAACTTCTCATATATCGCTTTAAATTTACCTTTGTTTAATATTCGGTAATATTTGGCAACAGAAATGAACTCTGACCTTAAATAAGCATCAACCATTTCAACAATTTCATTCATATCATTAACTACATAACCGAAAGTATTTTCATCAATAACTTCAAAATGACTAGTAGCATCCGAACCATGCACGGCATTGGACATAGTAGCGTATAATCCCAAATATACCGGTAACATTTCTAAATCATTCATTAATTCTCTAAAATTATTGATTCCATTTTTTTTATTATTTTCAACACTATACCAACTTGTACGCTCTGGTTTAGTATCTGGTGGCAACAGTTCAATATACTTAGCTTCAAAATAATTAAATTGGTCTTCAAAGGAATTGAAATTACCATCATCTTTCTTTATTTTGATATTAATTTTCTCCTTAAACTTTTCAACCTCATCTTTGTTTGCTGTAGGTAATTCAATATATTTTTTAACCTTTAAGCAGTCATTATATTTTTGGAACATCAAATACATTTGTGCTCTATTTACTGTGTTTTCTTTCAAAATATAATTTAAATATGAAAGTTGTTCTATGAAACTTCTTACAATTATTGAAAAATCAGAATACTGTTTGGCTTCATCCAACACATTAATTGTCTTTGCTTTTTCATTCAGTCCAGAAAATAAACTAAAAATAACAATATCCTTTTCTTTTAAAACATCCCCATTGTCAAATTCAATTAATGTTTGACAATCCTTTATCGTACTTTTTAAACTCATGATAACACCCCTTAATTAAAAACATTTTAACAAGTGTAATTAAACTACTGAACCATGAAAATGTAAATAAAAAGCCGACTATCTCTAGTCGGCTAAATTCATACTAAGATGTCAATCATCTAAAATAACTCATCTTAGATTCTAATTCCTCGTTCCCTTGCAACTTCTTTGAAAAATGCTTGTCTCCGTTTTTTTACTTGGCTAACAGATAAATGTGTTTTGTTTGCAATTCCGTCTAAATTAAGAATTGCTGTTTCTCGCAAGTATAGTTCGTATATGATGTCATATGTAATGTTATCAAATACTCCCTTGCCTACAGATGTGATACATTTCTTTAAAACTCTTCCCACTGCTCTTTGATTGTCTCTCAAATACACAAGTTCCTTATGTTTCACTACCGTTATTTCTTTTTCCTTCTCAAGACGTCCGATATACATATCTGTTATTGGGTATTCACTGATTATTTGAGCAATGTAATTAAACGTTGAAGTTTCCACATTTACACCTTCTTAACCTGAACTGCGGGAACTCTGTACAATTCATCCCCTGCCTCAATCACCAAAACAGGAATCGGTAAATTATCACTGATTTCTGTTACTTCGTACTCTTGTTTCTGCCAAATTACTTTTTCACCTGTCTCAAACATGTTTATTCACCTTTCAATCTCAACCAATTTTCTAGGAATCTAACTTGCTGCCAAGTGTATGATTCCTTTGCTTGTTCATCATTGTTTCCAAGTGCGTTACTTTGTAATCTTCCCAAAACATCTTTTAAAACTGTATTTGGAAATTTGTGCTGGTTAACTAGTCTTTTTATTGCCATGACTGCAGTTTCACTCATTTCACTTTCCCTTTCCAGTTTGTCTTTCTAAAAAGAACTTCCACGTCTTTTTCTTCAATGCCTCGGCTTCTTTATCCTTGATACCTAATGCATTCATCATTAGTTCAGTCATTTCTCTGTAATACTGGTCCTGCAATGTATCAGCTTGATAGACAGTAACTACAAAATGAGTTATAGGATTAACAACGATCCTTATTTCTTTGAGTTTGTACAGCTCACATCCCTGTTTATCCACTTTTACAAATTCAGCATTCTCAAGAAGTCTTCTCAACCACCCATAGGCTTCACCACGAGGGATGTTAAATCTCGCTTGGATTCTCTCAAAAGCGTGATCACTCAGTTTATATTTCTCGTAATTAAGAACCGTCATAGGTTAAGCCACCTTTTCACACAAATTAGCTACTGTTACACGGTCGAACACTCGATTAGTCCATATTGTGTCTTCCTCACCACCAAGCGCAATCAGTGCCCCCTTAAGAATTTTCGTAATAACAAACTGTTCTTTGTCGTTATAAATCATCTTGTCACCAACTTTTAAAATTTCACCATTCACATCTACAAAAATATGTTTTTCCAAATTTACATCCCCTTATTATTTTTTAACCGGTTATTCTCACGCCCTGGAGCGACCAGGTAACTATCCTCTAACGTGAGAGCTTTGCTAATTAAGCAATTACTTTAAGTTCCAAACCTAGTTCTTTTAATTCTCCTTCAAGGAACTGCTTTATAAGTGCAGCAGCTTCAATCTTCCACATCCCACCATCAGCTTCAAAGATGGCCGACATCATTCCTGAACGCATTCTGAAAATAAATTTGCTTTCAGGTTGTTTAACCTCTAAGAATGTTCGATAAGGTGCGAGTAAAACTGGATTAGGAACTTTTACATCAGCAACACTCGCAACTCCTGACTTAATTTGGACTTGCTGTGTTACTCCATCATCAGAGGCTTGTTTAACATCACTTTCCTTTAAGTTACCAATGACTTGTAGAATTACATCTCGGTCATCCGTCTTAACAAAAGATGATTGCATTGAGATATTCATTTCCTCTTGGTCATACCAGTTATTAAATTCAAAATTAGGTGTTTTAAATTTTGCAATTGCTTGTACAGGACGTCTCCCATATTCATCAAGTGATCCTTCAAGATAAACTGTTGTAGGATCATCAATCCGTAATCTTGCACCAACTAAAGGCATTGCTATTTCGGCTGAAGTTGGAACACTCTTATTTTCGGCAACAATGTAATCAAGCAATCCTGTAAGTGTATGCAAAGTCACTGGGCTTTGAGGGATGCTGGTTTCCTTTACAACTTCTAAATCTCCACGTCCGTCAATAAAGTAAGTTCTCCCGTTCACTTCAAAAGTCTTTTTACCTTCTGCTTCTCTTGCTAATTCCGTTAATCCTTCAAGTTCTCTTAATTCCATTTTTGATTACCTAACCTTTCTTTTTTTGTAAATCAATGACTTTTTGTTCTTTCTCAATGTCCGCAACTGGTACTCCTGTATCTGTCTTTACTTCTCCATCATCTGGGTCAATAAAAGTTTGTCCTGGCGTTCCTGACTTAAGCTCATTGACCACCGCCTTTCCTTTGCCATCACGCCCAATCAACATTGTCGTTCCTACTCCAGTTTCTGGGACTAGGCTAATCTTGGTTTGAATATCAACATCTACTGCATCCCCTGATTTTGAAGGTTCAAATACTAAATTGATTGTTATTTTTCTTTTCTTTGTTTGGTCCGTGTTGGGATCCATAATGTTTTCTGTTACTTGATCAAGTGCTCTATCCAACTTTTCTTGCAATCCACCTTCAGCAACAGCTGATAAATCAAAATTAATTTGTTTTGACATGTTTATTCCTCCTAGATTTCTTTTCTCTTAAACGTTGCCAGCCTCTTTTTCAATTCTTCTCGTCCCTCATCACTCATCTCAGATTCCTTTTTTTCAGCGACGTACCCATTTTCTGCCCAATCAGGTAATTTCTCTTTTTGGACTGGTTGCCGGTAATTTTTTTTTCTAGTCTTTTCAGCTGCATACTCTCTCGAACTTTGTTGCTGATGTTCCTCTTCTTTCTTCAAGGCTTGTTCAACCGTCGTAACTTTGTATTTCTTGTAATCATCAAACACTTTCCACAAATACCTATCAGCACCTCTTGCAGTAACATTCGACCTTAAAGCATATTCGATAGCGTGAGTTACAAGTTCATCCCCAAAATCATTAATCCATTCATGCAAGTCTTGCTGAGCAATTGCATTTGGAAATCCCCAATTATTTTGCCAAAGTTCAAATGATTTTTTCTCTGAAACATGAGATTCAGATTCATTATTTTGAGGGGCATCTTCTTCTACTTCTTTATTAATACTTGTAATGTTAATACTTGTAATACTACCTTTATCAGTTCTGATAATAGGGGTATCATCAATCTTGTTAATACTCTCCCCTGCAGGATTGATAATAGGGGTATTATCAGTTTTGATAATAGGGTCAGTAATTGGGTATATTTCTCTCCTCTTTATTTGTTGATTCTCATCCCTAATAACCACTACTTTTAGATACCCTAATTCCTTTAAATGATTGATTCTCCTAGACACTGTGACTTTCGATATATCATATAATTTTGCTAGATGACTGTTTGTTGCAAAACAGTAACCAGCTTTAACTGAAAGTGCTGTTATTTCGCTATATAGTATTTTTTCACTATCCGAAAGGTTTTTATCATACCTCACGTTCGCTGTTAAAATTGAATAATAACTAGGTTGTTGATCTTGCATTTCTACACTCCCCAAAATTAAAATGGTAAATCTTCATCACTAATATCTATTTGTTGACCATTAGCTTCAAATACATCTACTGCTTGATTCTGTACATAATTTTGACTAATTTGGTCATGATTTTGTTCCGCCTGTTTTTTCGTCTCGAGAAAATCAAATTCATCTATCACCAATTCTGTAATAAATACCTTATGCCCATCTTGTGCGTCGTATGATCTCGTTTGCAGATGTCCATCAACACCAACCAAAGATCCTTTATGTGTGTAGTTGCAAAAAATCTCCGCAGCCTTTCGCCAAATCACACAATTTATAAAATCCGCTTCACGTTCTCCTTGTTGATTGGTATACCTTCGATTTACAGCAACCGTGAACGCTGCTACTGCTATTCCACTCTGTGTATATTTCAAATCTGGGTCACGTGTTAATCTCCCAATAATGGTTGCCTTATTCATCAATGTTCCTCCTAGCAAGTTTTTCACGTTCATATTCTTCATCAAACTCTTGCATTTGTTTTTGCGACATTAGTTTCAATGCAATTAGTTGTTCATCCCTCAATTTTGTGCCGTGAAAATGGTACTTATCAAAGAAAGATTTAGAGCCTAGTCTATGAAATTCTAAATGATGATAACTACATAATGCTTCTAGCCTATGATTACGATGGTTAAGATGTTTTCTGTCATTTCCCATGCCAACTGTGTCTTCATGATTAATCTGAATATTATTAGTCTGGCCACACACTGTACATCTTTTGTGCACCAAACACAGAAAGACTTGGCGCTCTGTATCGAACGTATTTACCAGGTCTTTAAACTGAAATGGTATACCTTTAAAGAAACACAATTCGACTAACCATGAGATGAAATCAGTTGCCACATATTTACTGCAATTACTCAAGCTAAAAGAACCATATCCACTCTTCCGGCAAAATGAATCTTTTAGATCAACTTTAAGTTTTTGGAACTCATAGCTCTGTTCACATCCCTGTGCCATTCCGATATCATGAATCATTGCGTAAGCTTTTCTACGCTGAATTCCTGTAATCTGTTCTGGTTCATGTTCTGTTAAATCAAAATGAACTCTGCCTTTTTTTAGCAGCTTAATCATGCTATCTATTTCATCAATCCTGAACGTTACTAAGTCTTTTTTTATTGATACAACATGTCCTTCGTATCTTTCATTTTCCATGCTATAATTACCTTGTAGTGTAGTAGGGCCTATTCCAGGTAGGCTCTTTTTTATTTGTTATGACTACTATCATCTTTGAATGCAATCATGCTTATATATCCACCTATACAAAATGTCATTCCTGCAAACAAAAGGGTAGCTATGGTGTAACCCACATAAACAGTTGAAACATTCAATGCCTTAGTAAGAATCATTCCTATAAGCAATCCAATACCAACTTTTTTCATTTCTTATCCCCTCTCTGCTCATCTAAGAGCATAATTGCAACAATCGCGATAAAAGCGATAAAACCCATCAGTAAAACCATCTTAATTCTCCTTTATAAAGCTATTTTAGTTTGTGCATTAACTGTATTTATCTCTCTTTGTAGTTCAAAAGGTACATACCAACTTTGTACAAATTCAAGAGCCTCATTAAATCGAGAAATTGGAGTATCACTATAACGATCTTGCATAAATGTTTCTTTGAACGATTTAAACAAAGTACTATATGTTTTAGTACGCAGCGCTTTGTCTTGGTAAGCATTGCTATCTTTTCCGCCTAAAGAATTAATAACCTTTTTATTTCTTTCTCTAGTAAAACGATAGGCCATATTTCCAGGAAGTCCCATATTCTCTTTAATTTGTTTAACATCCTCTTCAAGTTGGCTATAACCTTGAGCGATTAATTTTATTTGTCCTGGTAAACTCATTGGAACTATTTTTTGTGTAAAATAGTTTTCTTCAAGTTCATCAAACATATCCCATGCACGTTCCGTACCCAGCATTTTTGAGTGTCGGCTTGCTCCACGCTTGGTCCAAAGATATAAATGAGCTGTTCTTTCCGCCACCAAGGAGCTATTTGATACTTGGTCCTTGAAACTTTTTAATTCATTTCCTTCCAGTAAGAAATAGTGTTTCGTTTCTTCAAACTTAGCCTCATTTCTCTTAAAATTTTGTTTAATACGATCCACAGTAGTTCCATAGAACTCGGCTAGTTGTTCTGTTGTTAAAATCAGTTCTTGGTTGAATCTAACTGGCTTAATTTCGTTCATAACATCATTTCCTTTCTAACCTTGCATCCCAATCAATTCGCTGTTGATTCTTCTCCATCCACTCCATGGCCTTTTTTGCAAAAATGATATTTGCTGTGCCTTTGCCACGTGCTGGAATAAGCCAGCCTCCATTGCGATAGTTGATTTCACTTTTAAACTCAGCAAAAATAAAAGTTGCTACCCAATCAGGGCTTTTATTGCCACAACAATTTTTGCGAAAGTCATTCATACACCATGTAATTCCATCTAGTTTAGATTTCAATGTTTCACTAGCAATATCAGATACTTTTTTATCAACTAGTTGTAAGATTACTTTTTCGTTAATTAATGTTTCCATGTCTTCATCTCCTATATTTTTATTTTTGTGCATAACTCCTTTTATTTTTTTAGTAGTATAATTCTAGATGTTCCAAAAAGGTGGTGAAATTATATGAAACTAGATCATGATTACGTCCGCAATCTTTTACTAGCCTATGAAAGTAGTTCCAACTTAAGAGGTCCTTCGGAAAATGACTTTATTGAGTTATCAAAGGAACTAAATAAAACACGTGATGAATTAGTTTATACGCTTAATAAATTAGCTGAAGGTAACTTTGTAACCTCCAAAATTACTTGGGGAAACGATATGCCTATGTGGATTCAACCAGGTAATCTAACCTTTGAAGGTCATAAATATCTTGATAACATACGTGATCCTGAAGTTTGGAAGAAAACTAAAAAAACTACCTCTAAATTTGCTAGTGTTTCCTTGGACATCATTTCCTCTGTCGCTGCAAAAGTTATTGTTAGTTCATTGAATCTAGGCTAATTTGAACTCCATACCGTCAACAAATACAAAAAGATTATTTTTACTTTTTTCCCAATTAGTGAAAATTTTCTTTTTTTGTTCTAAATCCAGCCAAATAATCGATTCAAATCTAATATCACTTCCAGTTAAAATTGGAATGTTATTCTTATTTTTATCTTTGTAAAAATAAATAAAATCATGAATAATTCTTTGTTGTTTTTTCATCTTTATCGTTTCTCCTTTCTATTTGGTAACTAAATGTTGACATTCGGTAACACCAAATTTAAAAAAAATTCCAATGTTATTTTTATCTATTCCAATTGCTTCCGCAATTTTAGCAAGTTCTTCAACCCCAATTTGAGTTTGACCATTCTCACGTTTCCAATAAGCACCACGAGAAACCCCTATAATTTTAGCCATTTCTTGTTGTGAAATCCCGGCTGTAATTCTTTCTGCCTTAATCCGCTTTAAATTTATTTCCATTTTCTTACTCCTCCTTTCCACAATATTAATATAGCTTTTTCGTTACCGTATGTCAACGTTTATCTTTTATTAATTTTATTTTGTTTACTTGTGGTAACAAATAGTATATAATAATGGCTGTTAAGAGGTGATATAAGATGAGATCAAGCAAAGAAATATTACAAATAATTACCGATTCCAGAAAAAATAAAAAAATGTCATTAGATCAATTGGGTGAGAAAGTTGGACTTTCAAAAGCTGCTCTATCAAGATATGAAAATGGTTCAAGAGAATTTCCTGTCAACAAAACAGAGATTTTTGCTAAAGCTTTAAATTTGGATCCAAGATATCTTTTAGGAATTGATTCAGATAACAATATTCTTTCTATATATGATAAGTTAGAAAAATCTAGACAAAAGCTCGTTTATAATTTTACCAGTAATCAATTAGAAGAACAAAACAACAAAACTATTCGTTCTGGCCGTTCAACTGCTGCAGGAGATCCTATTGATGGAGACTATCAAGATTCTCAAGAAGAAATAGTAGTAAGAAATGAAGTTCCTCGTGGTGCTGATGAAGTTGTTACAATCGCTGGGGATTCAATGGAACCGTTGCTTAAGAAGGGCTCACAAGCATTCGTACATTATCAGCCTACACCTGACACTGATGGACAAATAGTTATCGTAACTATCAAAGATATTGGGGTTACTTGCAAGAAGATTTATCGTGAAGATGGACAAATTAGATTAAGGTCTACCAACAAGAAATATGAAGATATGGTCTATCCAGCAGAGAATGTTCGCATCATAGGAAAAGTAATAATGAAACAAAAAAATAAGTCTTAACTCATCACATTTGGGGCGACAACTTAAGACCTATAAAATGTATCTGAGTAAAATATAGCATAACTCAGATATTTTTTACATACTAACACATAATTTTTTTAGATACATATATCAAAACAACAACTATTGGAGGAACGAAAATATGGACAAACTTATTATTAGAAGATTGATAGCGGGAATTTTACTTTTTGTATTTGCAATTATAGCTTGGCAAGAATCATATCGAGTAGTCGCTTACGCTGGTACACTGTATATTCCAAAAAGTGCACAAGGTGCAGGAGGAACTGGTCTTATTCTCTCAATATTAGCAGGCATAATTGGGATTATATATTCAGTTACATGCAATAAACGACCTTTAAAATGGTTAGAATGGGCAATTTGTATTGTTGCTATTATAATAACCTTACTAGCATCGACCGAGAGCACGAAATATTATCCAGATTTAAATCTCTTCAGATGGTCCTTTATTATTCTAGTTGCTTTGGGACTTCCTCTTAAAAAAGGCTTTAAAAATATGCCTTTCGAAGAAAAAATTAATAACAATAGTTCTTACGCAACTACCAAGCCACCGGTAAACAACACTAGCGAGTCTATAAGTTCAGAAAAAAAATCAAATTTAAATGATTTGCGAGATTTAAAAAAATTGCTAGATGACGGCATCATAACTAACGAAGAATTTGATGCAAAAAAGAAACAAATTTTAAATTTATAATACACATTTTTTGGCAAAGAGCCAAAATAAGTTCTAGCCAATTTTCTCGGGGGGAGCCATTGGCTAGAACTTATTAGCATGTATCTGGAATAATTTTATCATATCTTGGATGTTTTTTACATATATTATATTTAAAATTTATTTTTCATGGTATTATTTATTAAGAATTTGTTAAGGTCCAAATCTGATGACTTTAAAAGCTGACTTTATTTTTGGGGGAATATTTGTGAAAGATATGTTTTTAAATTTTATTAGGCAACATAATTATATTACTTTGTTAATTATTTCTGCCTTGTTACTAGGTTTTTTACCGGGTAACTTCGTTCTTAATATAGCTAGAGTTAGTTTCATACTTTTTGTTATTTTTTTAATTACTTTTATTGTTTCCAAAACCAGAAAACATAGTGTTTCTAGGTTTAATTTCAAAAAAATTATGCTAGGTATCCTTGTAATATTTGCTACTGCTATATTTGTAGATGTTGCAAAAGGTGGTCCTGAAGCTAGTTCGCATTCTAGTGAGGCCCTAACATCACAAGTTAAAAATACTTCCAGTAACTCAAAAAAAGAGAAAAAAGCTAACGAACTTGCAAAGAAAAAAGCTGAATCATTATCAAGAAAGAAAGAATCCTTAAAAGAAGCAAAAGCTGAGAGCAAAGCAGAAAGCGAATCAGCGGCTTCTGAATCTGCAAGCATTGCATCATCAGCGTCTGAAAGTGAGTCAATTGCGTCAAGTATGTCGGAATCATCATCAGTAGCTGCTTCTGTTGCTTCATCACAATCAATTTCCGCATCAATCTCCGCATCAAGTAGTTATGTAGCAGCAGTTTCATCTAGTGCAGCCGCTAGCAGTCGAGCAGCTATTTCAAAAGCAACTGCAACTACAAATACTGGAGGTAATCTATATACTGGTACATCTGGAAAAATCATTGGTAACTCTAGGTCACATATATACCATGTGCCTGGTCAAGCTGGATATCATATGAATTCAGCTAATGCTGTCTACTTTAATACAGAAGCTGATGCCCAAGCAGCAGGTTATCGAAAGTCACTCCGATAAAGGAAGTTAATCAATATGAAATTTGGTCTTAGAACACCTAGTTTTAAAAAGTCTGTCTCAGCACGAACAACTGGAAATTTCAAAAGAAAACTTAAGCGTTCAATTAACCCATATTACGGAAAAAAAGGTATGGGTTGGATAAGTAATCCTAAAAAAGCTATGTACAACAAGGTTTATAATAAAACTACTTTTGGAATTAAAGATGTAATAAATAGTACATCTAGAAAGCACATTTCAAAACAAAATAGCTCTAGTACGTACTCTTTTATTGGAATTATAATTGCACTCATTATATTGGTTTCGCTTTGGCAATATATACTTGCTATACTAGTTATCTTGGGATTACTATATTTTTTCCTTAAATTAAAATAAAAACACATCCCCCACTGACCAAAGTAAAAGATGTGTCTCATCGTTTATGTAGGGTAACTATACCCTATTTGTCTATTTTAAAATATAAAGGAGGTGAAAACAATGGCAAGTTATAAAAAAACCAAAAATGGTTGGTCTGTTAGAGTATCTAAAAGAACTGGCGATGACCTTAAACAAATTTATAAATCAGGCTTTAATACTAAAGCTGAAGCAAGAAAATATGTTTCTGACATTGAATCAACGAACCTTGACCAAACAAATATGACATTCCCACAATACTTTGAACATTGGCACAAGACCTATAAAGAAAACAAATTAGCTACTAGCACGTACAGAAAGTATATTCATGTTACTAACATTCTAAAGAACTACTTTCCCTATACCAAGTTAAGAAATATGACTAGATTGGACTATCAACTTTTCATAAACAAATATGGAAATACTCATAGCAAGGAAATGATGCAAGAAATAAATATTTATGTGCGTGCTTGCGTTAAATCAGCTGTATTTGATGGCCTAATATTAAAGGACTTTACTTACGGAGTTGAATTAGCCTTTGACAAAAACAAAACTCGCTATATTGATTATTTAAACGTTGAAGAAATTAAAAAAATAATCAATGCTGCTTCAAATAAAATGGATCCTAGATATACAACTAAGTACATGATCCTTACTGCCATTTACACCGGTGCACGTCTTGGAGAAATTGCAGCGCTAACTTGGAACGATATTGACTTTATTCATAAAACAATTTCAATCAATAAATCATACAGCTATGTTCAGAAAAAACTTAAAGAAACAAAGAACCAGTCTTCAACTCGCATTATTGCTGCAAATGATGACTTATTGCATATATTAAAAGAATTGAGAGTAAATAATAATACTATGGTATTTATCAACAATCAATACACAATACCTTCTTCAAACGCAGTTAATAAAAAACTACGTGAATTACTAGACCAATGTGACATTCATCGGCAAGGATTTCATTTTCATTCTCTCAGACATTCTCACGTTGCCTATTTATTATTTCAAGGAATAGATATTTACGCGATCAGTAAACGACTAGGACATGCTGATTTGACTACTACGACCAAAAAATATGCTTACCTCATTGATGAGTATAAAGCCAAGTCAGATAAGCTGATTGCAACAAAATTGCAACAACTCAACAATTAATTAATTTTTCTAAAAATAAAAAAGCCTCAACCATGCGGTTTTGAGACTTTTAATTGTTCCTAATTGTTACCAAAAATACCGGTGATCGGGGTCGAACCGATACGCCCTCAACGGGCACTGGATTTTGAGTCCAGCGCGTCTGCCAATTCCGCCACACCGGCATAAAAATAATCTGCAATAAATTAACAAAGTTAGCGCCTAAAAAACAACTACTAAAGGCGGTAACCGGATTTGAACCGGTGATGAAGGTTTTGCAGACCTCTGCCTTACCACTTGGCTATACCGCCAGATATAGAACAAATCCAAAAACTGGGTTAGCTGGATTCGAACCAGCGCATGAGGGAGTCAAAGTCCCTTGCCTTACCGCTTGGCTATAACCCAATCTTAAGGCGATAGGTGGGAATCGAACCCACGCGTGCCGGAGCCACAATCCGGTGCGTTAACCACTTCGCCACTATCGCCATCAAATGGCAGGGGTAGTAGGAATTGAACCCACACTGACGGTTTTGGAGACCGTAGTTCTACCTTTAAACTATACCCCTATTATAAAAAATGGAAGGGAGTGGATTCGAACCACCGAACCCGAAGGAGCGGATTTACAGTCCGCCGCGTTTAGCCAGACTTCGCTACCCTTCCATGG
>NZ_AYZE01000010.1:0-565 GCF_001436735.1 Liquorilactobacillus cacaonum DSM 21116 | reverse complement strand
ACTGCCGACACATGGAGCTTCAATCCATTGCTCTACCAACTGAGCTACCGAGCCATTTGAAAATATAAATTATAAAACGGTCCTAGACGGATTTGAACCGACGATCTCCTGCGTGACAGGCAGGCGTGATAGACCCCTACACTATAGGACCGTAATATTATGGAGGATACAGGGCTCGAACCTGTGACCCTCTGCTTGTAAGGCAGACGCTCTCCCAACTGAGCTAATCCTCCAATATGACCCGTACGGGATTTGAACCCATGTTACCGCCGTGAAAGGGCGGTGTCTTAACCACTTGACCAACGGGTCATTCTGCTACGGAGAGTAAGGGATTCGAACCCTTGAAACAGGTCATTACCCGTTTACATGATTTCCAATCATGCTCCTTCGGCCAACTCGGACAACTCTCCAGCAATTAAAAACAAACTCCGGCAGGCGGGCTCGAACCGTCGACAACCTGATTAACAGTCAGGTGCTCTACCAACTGAGCTATGCCGGAATATATATAAGCACGGCAACGTCCTATCCTCGCAGGGGGCGATCCCCCAACTACTATCGGCGCTAA
>NZ_AYZE01000009.1 GCF_001436735.1 Liquorilactobacillus cacaonum DSM 21116 | reverse complement strand
ATGAGTCGTGACAGGCTCGAACTGTCGACCCTCTGATTAAAAGTCAGATGCTCTACCGACTGAGCTAACGACTCAAGATGGAGGATACAGGGCTCGAACCTGTGACCCTCTGCTTGTAAGGCAGACGCTCTCCCAACTGAGCTAATCCTCCATTTTGCACGGCAACGTCCTATCCTCGCAGGGGGCGATCCCCCAACTACTATCGGCG
>NZ_AYZE01000002.1 GCF_001436735.1 Liquorilactobacillus cacaonum DSM 21116 | reverse complement strand
GACAATTACTAGTCAATAAACAGACAATTACTAGTCAATAAACAGACAATTACTAGCTTAAACATTTCTGTATGCCTTGGGAGAGTAAGGCTCAAAGGGTACCTAAAAAAGGTTTAAAAAAGGTTTAAAAAAAGGTATAAAAGAGGTACCACTGTACGAGATAAAAAACTAGATTCAATTTATAAAGAAATAAATGAAAATTTTATGCGAATAAAACTTTATTCGCTCCGCTCATTGCGCCTCACTACGTTCGTTGCCAAAAAGGTGTGGCAAGCCACATTTTATAAAAACAAGACCTTGAGCGGAGCGAACCCCCGCTCAAACTCACCCTGACACTCGCCGTTAGGCAGGCGAAACAAGTTAAAGGGCAACTTGTTCCGGCAAGCCGATAAGTATAGTGCTACACTCCAACAAGGTCGGGTAGTATTTTTTTGAAAAACACAAAAAAATCTCCACGCCTACCCTTGTTTACGTTCTCGCACCTGGTATATAAAAAAGAGCTCAGAATAATATCTGAATTCTTAAATAAATTATTGATAACTGGAATAGACCAAAGCTAGTTAACATAACGTATCTTATATTGAGTAACAACTGTACCAGTACATAAAGACCTATTGTGAATTCGGGTTAAATCACAAACTCACCGTAAGCCTTTAAACTTCACTCACATATCAACACTTTTTTAAAATTACACAATCTATACCAATTCACTTGATTGCCTTCTTTGTATTTCCATTTTTTCATACAGCCAGTTATCAATTAATCTGAAATTGCCTAACCAGTCAGTTAGTTCATGCAAATTGGCTACTTGCCAGTAACCGGAAGCTGTAGAAATTTTTTTCAGGTCAAAAACCAGTGGGACGGCATCTTCTGAAAATTTGAACTGTACTGTTCCGGACTCACCGATAACTGCGCCTCCCGTTGGTCGTTGCCAAAATCAAGGTCAACCCCGTCACACCTTACCTTTTGACAAAAGGTAAACGAAAAAGCCCCGTCAAGCAAACTGATGATGGGGCTTAAGGTATAAATGACAGTTACAAAGCTATTTTATTAGCGTCCAACCTTCATATAAGCAGAATAAAATAACAATACAGTAGTCGTACCAATTAAAAATGGATCCTGATTTAACTAGTGTGAGAGCTACCATGAACAATAGAAATGCACCACCCAAAATTAAGGGTAGATAAATTAAATTGTGTGCTATTAACCATTGTTGAGAAGGAATAATTATAGGTAACGCTATACATAATATAACAATTACTATTGTGCTAACACTCATTTAAATCCCCCTTTTAAAGGTAGATGAAGACAATCGTTCTAGCAGTCCAATATGCCGCTGTCTTGCTGAAATGTAAATATTTGATTAGTCCATTACGAATTCCTGTTTCAGATTTACCTTCAAAGTTTGTTAAGTAATTAACGAAAGATTTTAGTGGCTTCGAAGCAATACTACGTCCAGTATATTTGGCTACATACAACGCAATTTTTTTAACAACAGTTAATTTGATTCCACGTAAGCGATCAGAGTTGTCATTGGAAATTTTACTCTGTAGAATTTCTAATTGTTCACTTTTGCTAAAATTACCATCAGCAACAAGTTGATTGAACTCCTGTTTCTTTTCAGCAGTTAGTTTAGAATACATGCTGTTGAAATCTTCATCTGAGGAGCTTGTGTTGGTAACGATAGCAGAGTTTTCGTCGGCTTTTACACTCAGGACTGGAGAGATAGCTGTTCCTAGTAAGCCGCATAATGAGGCGGATACAGCAAGCTTGATAAGGTTTTTCATTCAACGGGTCCCCCTTTTTAAAAGATTGTTTAAATATTAACACATGATTAATTTAGTGTAAAATTATGGTGTGAAAACACTTTTTAGTATACAGGACTTTTCAGTAGTGTTTCTGCAAAAAAGCAGGTTTTTTAATTTTAAAATCAGCGATTAGTTGCACAGCTCTAACCAGGAGCCAAAAACTAAAGAAAATAGCTGCGCCTAAGATTACAACACCAAACAAACCTAAAAATACAGCGAGGTATGGATGTGCTGGTTGAATTGCAATTGTTGTTTTATAGAGTAAATTTAGGCCCCAGCCATGCCAAAAGCCATCGTAAATTAATGATTTTAACAAGAAAAAGATAATAGCTACGAGTAGTAAACAAACAGCGAAGCCTGCCAAAACTGGAGACAATTGTCTCCAGAAAACGCGAGTTTCGTTTTTTTCTAGTTGAAATTCGCGTTCAGATAACTCTGAACTGATTTTTTTGATAACGAACTTTTGGTGATGAAGATCCTCTAACGTATTATTACGTAATTTATCAATATCGAGGTCGGCAAGTTTTTTGGTTGCCATCTGATTGATTTGATCATGATACCACTCTTTTTCCTTAGCTAAAGCCTGTTGTTGTTGCTGGTGAAAGGCAGTTGTATCAGAATACATAGCTAAGCGTTCTTTAACAAGAGATTCAACTAAATTTGACAACGCTGGAACGTTAGCTAAATCAATCTGACCGTTCTGATACGCATTTAAGAGCTGATTAGTTAATTCTGCGTTAGTTGGAATATTATTACTTGTATTCATCTTTCCATGCCTCCTCGTGGCTTATACGGACGTTGTACGCTGTGATGAGTAGGTGAAGTTCGTTTAGCTAAATCATTTTGAACATTTTGCCGTTGATTTAAATCCTGTTTTAGCATATCTGCTTTAAACCTTTGCGCAAATTCACGACCAATATCACGACTTTTTAGGAATTGCTTAACTTGGTCTGTAAGTTTTTGTAATCCGTCTTTAAGCTGTTGTATTCCTGTTGTAAGTGGCTTAATTGCTGTTCTAAAGCTGTGTTGTTTGACGATAACGTTGTTAGTCTGTTCGATATTTCGAGATTGGTCTCTTTGAGTTTGTTTTGTTGTGACTGCAAGGTGGTTAATACTTTGTTCGCTTGTATCAAACGTTTGTTTTCTGAGTTCAGTTTCTCGGCTAATTTCAATAATTCTTTGTTGCTTTGAATCATCAAGCCCCTTGTCTGCTTGCTTTGCTCTTCTTTCCAACTCATATTCCAGGATCTCTCTTTCATAATCTTTGCCAAGGCGATAGCTGCGGGCACGACGTTTTTTGCCCTCAGCGTCAATAAATGCGAATGTAAGCACGTTTTTACCCCTATCTAATACTTTTATACCTTTAGACGATAAACTCTCTGAGAATGCCTTATATGAGCTTACAGAGGAATCTAGCATAACAGAATCAATCTGCCGACGTAAATCATCTTTCCAAACATATTTATTTTTGTTCGCTAATTGCTTTTCAGCCATAGATTTACGTTCAGACTGTGGAGATTGAGTAGGCAAGGATAGGCCATGTGCTTGAGTTATTTGATTACTGAGTTTAGCAATACGCTCCCAGTCGTTATGGTGGTGATATTTTTTACCGGTTTGAAGATTTGGCATATTAATCAATAAATGATTGTGTAATTTATGGCCCACGCCATCAATATGAGTATAGACAGCGACTTCGTGGTCAGGAGCAATTTTTTGGGCTAATTCTAAGCCAAGTTGATTAACCTGTTGCCAGGCATGAGGATCAGCGCTATTAAAATCAGAGGCGGAAAAAGATTGAATGACACGCATAACCTCGGTTTTACCAGTGTTTTTAAAAACCGAACGAGTTGCTTTCATTTGTGATTTAGCATAATCAATATCAAGATTAAGCCCATTTTTAACAACAGCTCGATCGTCTAAGGAATTAATTAAATCAGGATCAAGATCCTGATCAAGTAACCATTGTTTTGTTTCAGCAGATAATTTATTTTTACCTTCAGCATAATTTATAGCTGCGGACCCGCTAGTCGCGCGGCTTATTTTAATTGTCGCAATAAGTCCTGCACCTCCTGACGTAAGGCAGAGAATTCAGAATCAGAAAAAGCATGAGAATCAGTGTTAATTTTATGAGCAATTTGATTTAAGTTTGAAGCCATACCGATAACTTGACGATAAAGATCTTTTTGCATTTGAGCATCAAATTTTGGTTTAGCTAAATGTGATTTCATAATAAGTTTTTTAGCATAACGAGTAGGAGTTAAACCATAGACTTGAGCAGAGCGAGAAAGCTTAGAAAAATCGTCATCAGATAAACGGAAATTAATTTGTTTTCTAGAGATAAAAACCACTCCCTTATAGCAACAGAAAGCGCCCTATGCGGTTGCTTACTTGTTGAGATTGTGTAAGTTGATTGTGCGCTATACGCTTACAGTCACTCTAACACAAAAATAAGGAAGATGGCAAGTAGTTCATTTGCTAGACAATTACTTCGTAATAGTCGCAAATGACACTTGAAAAGGAGGGCAATTTGCATAGCAAATATTCCCCCTTTTATCCCCCTTAAGCGTGCCGATTTTCTGTTCGAAAACGTCACTAAAAAGCGCTACTTTTTTGGCAAAAAAGTAACATAAAAAATAACAAAAATAAGGGTAATTTGCGTATAGCAAATTACCCTTATTTTTGTCGTTAGTGAATAATATTTTTGACAAGTTAAAATAGCAAGGCTAAAAAAGGACGAGAAACTTAAAGTTGGTTTCTCGTCCTTTTTATTTGTATATAGATTAGTTATGTCAAAGACTTTTGTTATTTTTGCACCAGAACCTTGCATAGTTTTAGCCCTTTTCTTGAGATAGTAAAGCAGTTATGTTATTATTTTTGTAAGGAGAAAGTAAGGAGATGATATTGTGAATGCAGATAATGTAACTAAGGTTAGCTCAAAAATCACAAGTAAAAATCAGATTACAATTCCTAAAACGGTACGTGAGCTGTTAAAAGTTCGGTCTACTGACACAATTGAATGGCAGATTGAGCCAAATGGTAGAGTAATGATTGTTCGTAGTAAACCTGATCTATGGCAACTTGTTGATGAACAGGAAAAAAAGTTCGGAAATCTCAGTACCACGGAATTTGATTGGGGTAAGGACATAGAAAGTGAAGACTTTGATTAATGAAATTAAAACAAGGCGCTATTTTGTGGATTAATTTAGATCCAGCTAAAGGAACTGAAACTAAGAAAAAGCGACCGTGTTTAGTTGTGAGCAACGATCACTATAATCGCTATTTTAATACAGTGCTAATTGTACCAATCAGCACTTCTGACAAATATCGCACCCTAGAAAAGTATGTTAAATCTCCGTTATTTATCAGGATAGATAAAGGGGAAATTCACGGAACAGCGCTCTTACAACATATCCGCGCTGTCGATCCAACAAAGCGATCAGATGGCGAAGTTGTGGCCACTTTATCTCAGCAAGAAATTAGTTCGATTAGTACAAAGGTCCAACAATTTTTTTGAAAAACAGATGTTATTTATTAATAAAAGCAAAAAATATTTTCGAGGGGCGATTTGTTAAGTTATAGACCCTAAAACTTAGAGGTAGTTCTCCAAAAAATGTATTCCAACATGTTAGCAATACTAACTCCTACTAATATTGTACCGAGTGTTTTGTGATTAATTAAAATGAGTGAGATGCCAAGGATAAAGAGCCCTAAACCACAAAGTAAGTCAATTCGATTGCTAGAAATACTTTTAACTGATCGTAGGCGCAATTGTATAGATAACACTTGAATTAAAGCAATGGCATTCAAGGTACCTAAAAATAGAATAATGTTATTAAATATACCAGTAGTCAGATAAAATAGAAAAATAAAATTGCTAGCACCTAGGATAATAATTGTGGGTATAAGTGATTTTTCAACAGTCTTTTTTTCTAAGTATTCTTTCATTCCAGAATCCTCCTTTAGCAAAACATCCAGTGAAATATGGTAGTAGTCACTTAACTTAATCAAGCTAGCAATGTCGGGATAAGTTTTTTCATTTTCCCAACTAGAAATAGTTTGTCTAGTAATAAAAAAATCATTAGCAACTTGTTCTTGGGTCAAATTCATTTCTGTTCTTGCGTTTTTTAGACGATCACCAAATTTCATAAATACCCTCCTGATTTCAAAATAATTGTGCCTATAAAACACGAAAAGAGCAAGCAATGATTCTATGCTTGCTCTTGTTAGGCGTTATTTTATAATTATAGACCCTAAATTATTCTTGAACTTCAAATTTTGGTAATTCATTAATTAATTCAAGTGTTCGCATACTTACTGTAATAACAGATAGTAAAAGATTTAAAATATATTTAGGATCATCGCTAAATTCGTTAGGATCATCAGTAATGCCTGATTTTTTATCTGTTTTCACTTGATATTGATCTATAATCCATTCAATAGCTGGACGACCATTAACAATATACTCATAGGCCCTTTCAGGAATGTTGTTGATGGTAATACTATCGTTGTAGATAATAGTATCTAACTCATCTTTCTTAGGGTGTTTCATCTTTTTAACATGATAATTCGGTTCAGATATTTGAAAATCAACTCCCTCCCAAGATGGTTGCTTTTCATAATTTAAATGCAGGTCAGCAAGCCTACGCCCAATTTCAACATATTTCTCCTTGTTTTTTAGCAAAGGAATTCGAGGTAAATCTTTTTTTAAATCATTAGCATATCGTTTTCGGTATACTGGAGAATGAAGTACCCCATATACATAATAAAATTCATCATCATTCGATATATTATCAATACGATCATTGAATAATCCTGAAATTTCGTATATATATCGAGGAAAATTACGCCCAGGATATAGTGCATTCATATCCAATAATTCTCTAGTTATTAAACTGGAGAATTCATTTTTAGTACCTGCTCCGCTTATATTAATAAATAAATTATCAGAGTCAGGTGTAGGGAATGTCTGGAAAGATTTTCTTGTACGTTCATTTAAAATACGTGCTCTGTATAGATATTTTTTTGTGAATGGTCGATACATTGAAAGTAAAATACTTCCTGAATCATAATTCATTTTTTCGTGCCGAACTGCTGCCATTTTTAGACTAGCTGCCCAACTGATTTTACTTTCGTCATTTGTAACGAAAGAACTTAAGTTCTTTATATCGATATCATCACTAAGTTTTTCTAATTTATCTACTTCAAAATTGTAGTTATCAATCATAGTTTTTACATTTTTAGCTACATTTATTTCAGAAAAGTTACTAACCCATGAGTCACGGTTAGTTACAATCCCTATATCCTTAATGCCAAAAATAGAGTTGTTTTCATCAGCTAAAGGAGGGTAACTGAGGTATTTTTGATCTCTTTGATTAATCCAGTCATTATTTCCATCTGGTAAAATAGTTCGCCAATCAATATTTAAGACTGACTCCTTATCACATAAAATATTAAGTTTATCATCACGACTAAGATAATCCCCAATATCATGATAA
Organism: Liquorilactobacillus cacaonum DSM 21116; assembly: GCF_001436735.1. GTDB lineage: Bacteria > Bacillota > Bacilli > Lactobacillales > Lactobacillaceae > Liquorilactobacillus > Liquorilactobacillus cacaonum. Next base: position 4,991 of record NZ_AYZE01000002.1, on the reverse strand, counting down.
TGAACTTCGTGACTATCACTACCATCTTTTACCAGAATAGAAATAACTATAGTATTACGACTACCTGCCCCAAAAATCTTACCACCTTCTTTGCGAGATTGCTCTCCAACTGTTCGTTGATCTCCTCTCAAGTTAAAGATGTAGAGGTGGTTAAATTCTTCATATAGAGATTTTCTAAGACCATCGGCTGATTGGGTATCTACATACGATCCATTTGATACAAAACCAATTACCCCTTTATCTTTTAATCTGTTAGATGCCTAGCGAATAGATAGAACATAGCTGTCATACATACCTAAAACACTAGTCGTTTTAGACTGTTTTACATAGGTATCAGCTATTGATTTAAATAATTGAGGATACTCGATATTTTTATTATTATCATTTTCATTGGATTGACCTTTAGAATAAGGCGGATTACCAATAATAGCTGTAATTGGGACTTCCTGTTGCCTCTTTAAACGTTCATCATTAGTTTCAAAATAATCATCGTCTAATGTATCTTCAGTCTCTGTACTCTCAAAAGTGTCTGTTAAGACAATACCTTCAAAAGGAACATAGCCTTCTTCATCACCATTTATTTCATCAAATGTTGCTTCAATATTGATTGCTGCAATGTAATAGCTTAGCAAAACAATTTCATTGGCGTGTAATTCTTGTGTGAATTTACGAGTAATGTCCACTAATGATATTTTCCCAGCATCCATTTGTTCTTTCAGATAAGTCAACGTTCGAACAATAAACGTCCCCGTACCTGTAAACGGATCTAAAATATGGACATCTTTACTAGCTAAAGATTTTCCAAAGTGTTTCTTTAGAACATCATCTACGGAATGAACAATGAAATCAACCACTTCAATTGGTGTAAAGACAATCCCTAATCTTTCAGTGGTTGACTTAAAAGCAGTTCTGAAGAATTTATCATACAAAGTAACAATAATCTTTTGTTTATCTTCTGCTTTTTCAATACCTTCAGCTCGCATTCTGACAGATTCATATAAAGGTTCTAGATTTTCTTGTTCTTTGGTAAAACCATTTTTTTCTAGCTCTAATACAATCGATTCCATCGCTTGGGAGACGGGATTTTGATTCACAAAACTGTATTTTTCAAATAGAGCCTCAAATATAGGTTTTGTAATTAAATGCTGTGAGAGCATTTCCGCAGCTTGATTCTCATCAATACTTTCATTGATATTATGTTGTAATGATGAAACGAACTTTTTAAATTCTAAACTAATCGGATCTTTTTTATCGGATAATTTATTTTTAATCCAGTTAATTTGACGTTCCGCTATTTTAGCAACATCTTGCGACCAATTCTCAAGATATTTTCTATCACCAACTTTTTGAACAATTTTCCCAAAAATAGCACCTTCAAATTTATCCCACTCAAATTCCAGTTCAGTTTGAACCGGAATATTTTCAATAGTATTATCTTGGTCATTCGCTCGATCTGGAGCACTCCCTATACCAATGACTTTTAACTGTTTAGGCTTTGCCATGTTTAACTTATCAATCATGGCTTCAAAACGTTCATCTACAGAACGCAATGCATTAATTACCTGCCAAACCGTTTCATAGTTCTTGTTATTGTCTAAAATAGTTTGGGGTGTTTCGCCTGTTGGAATTACGATAGGCAAAATAATATAACCATAATCTTTACCCCCAGCCTTACGCATAATCCGACCAACAGCTTGAACAATATCAACTTGAGATTTCTTAGGAGATAAAAATATAACTGCGTCAAGCGTTGGAATATCAATACCCTCTGTTAGAAAGCGGACATTAGAAACAATTCGGGCTTCATCCGATGGCTTATTGGGGTTTGCTAACCAGTCTAAAATTTCACCTTTTTTGAGTGCATTCATCTGCCCATCCGCATGACGCATTGATAAATGGATAGATTGATCTTCAACCGCTTCACTGATATACTCATTAACCACTTCTTCAAATTGACTCGATACTTTTTTCGATTCTTCAATCGTTCGCGTAAAGGCTATTGCTCGCTCTAAAGGCGCACCATCATAAGGGCTATTCTTTACTGGATTCTTGTACCCATTACGACGCATCATACCATTCCAGATACCGACAATCCGGCCAACATCATCAATATTTAACCCATTTTCAGGATCAGCTAATGTGCGTTGCATATCTTTTTGGATGGCAGCCTCATCCACAGCTAATACCATGACTTTATAGTCAGTTAAGATATCATGTGACACCGCTTGACCAAATCCCATACGGAAAAATACTGCGCCATATTTACTTTCATCGTCCATGGAAGCCAGCAAGATACTTTTTTCTTTAGCGTTTTTCTTAGCACTTTCACCAAATATTTTTGGTGTCGCTGTTTGATACATACGTTTTCGTCCCTGGACATTGTTGTTACTGTGTACTTTAGCAAAAATGCTAGCTTCTTTATTTGATTCATGAGCACCAGTAGTACGATGCGCTTCGTCAGATATGATAAAGTCAAATTCTGGTAGCCCATGCTTCTGTGCCTCGCCAATCACATCAATACTCTGATAGGTACTGAAAATAACGACCATATCAGTTGATTGACCTTTTTCCAAATCACGCCAATTTTGTAGTATTTTTTGACTAGATGTTGTCGCGGGATAACCAATATCAGCAGCCTTAATGTCTTCATTACCATCTGCACCACGAGAGGCATCACGATCTGATGTTACAGCCATACTTGTCATGGTGAGTTCAGTATCATTGTTCCACCCACGTAATGTTTGCGTTAATAATTGAATACTTGGGACTAAGTATAGAACTTTAAACGGTGTAGATTGCTCTTTAGCTAGTGCTTCAGCAATTTTCAGACTAGTAAAGGTTTTACCGGTCCCTGGCGCCATAATTAACTGCCCACGATCATGCTTTTTAAAATGATTAAGTGCGTTCTCTTTAGCCGTTTGTTGATAACCACGCAACTGTTTTGGCTTTTTAATAGTTACTTTCTCAGGACGTTCAAAATTAAACTGTGACCAGTCAATTTGAGAGTTACGCAGATCGGACAATCCGATAATTTCAATACCTTTTTCATTTTGCTCAATCGTTTCACGAGCATTGCTATTCCATTCATCGACTGTCGAAATAATCAAACCATGATGATAGTAGCTTTTTCCCAGTTCAGCAACAAATGAATTAATAGAATCCTTACTTACTTTATGGGTATAGAATTTAGCTTGAATTGCGACTAAATCACCATTTTTCTGTTCGGCAACTAAATCTACGCCAGTATCTTTTTTAGAAATACCATAATTATCAGGTACATCTGATAACAACCAAACATTTTGATACAACGCTTTATAAGTTGGCTCATGTTTTAAGTAAGCTAAAACTAGCTTTTCGAAAAGAGTTCCCCGTTCGCGTTGAACATCACCTGCAGTTTGATTAATTTGATCGATTAAATCATTAAAAGTTTGTGCATTCATTGCATTCTCCTACCAAAGTGCCACCATTTTTTATTTTGCTTTTGAGGCTCTTTTACTCTATTTTCTACTGAATTTTCTTTTGGAATAGAATCGTCTTTTTCACTACCTTGTGTTGGTATATTTAATGATTTCAATTCTTTGATTTCTGACTTGTATTCTTCTAACATTTTTTTATCTTGTAATGCTAATCGCTGTTGCTGGTCTAGTAAATTTTGTGTTTGTTTTTGAACTTCAAGTAAACTTTTTATCTGTTCGTCTTTCTCTTTCATAGACTTTATTGTGTTTAAATATACATCATAATCAACAACTCTGTTTTCCAGTTTACTTGTCGATGAATTGTCGTTTTCTAGTCCCATCAAAACCTTTATATTATGAACATCTTTGCTGCTTAATACATACCTATTGCCTTCCTTGTTTGGCGTTTTACTTGTCGATAATTTGGCGATTATTTGTTGAATTCTTTGCTTTGAAACACCTAATTCTTCAGCAAGTTCTCTAATAGTTTTAGACATGATATCAGTACCCCTTTCGGAGTTCAGCAAGTAATTCTTGCCTTACTTGATCTTTTATTTTTTTATCATGTTCAAGCTGCTGTTCAGCTAGAGCTTCTTTTTCGGTTGTTCCTAACGGTAAGTGCTTGACTTTATCGATTGCACGCCATTTTTCTTGTTCTGTTAGTTCTCCATTATGCTGAATATTAAAGAGCTTTTGTCGTTCGTCTTGAAATTTACCTTGTGAGAAGTCATTCGCATCTTTCTTTTCAGGTTTCCAAGCAAATGAATAACCAACTACTGGTTTTCCACGACCTTTACCATATTTTTTTCTAATCGTTAATCCCCTGAAAAGTGGAGTTAGTTCTTCCTTAATAGGCTTTAAAACAAATTGATCTATATTAGTCGTCTTATTCCAATAACTAGTTGGAATATCCAAAAATTCAAAAAACTGTTCCTTTGTGAAATAAGCATATCCAGTTGTACGGAATCCTTTTAAACATCTAAAAGCTGTTTTGGCATAGCCACTGTGAAGTTCACGAAACTCAGTTAAAGCATATCGTACCCATGTATCTAGGTTGTTTAGTAGTGGTAATGCATCTTTATAGATTTCTATATCGACATAAGGTATCCCCGCTTCGCCACGGATTTGAAACTTAGTAAACATTACGAATAAATCTCTATCTAAACCGCTTTTGCTGTATTTTCCGAAGTGCAATCCCATCAGTTTAGTATATGTACGCTCAATATCATCCTCAAAGCGATTATTAGCCGTTGGCTTGTAATCGCTCAGCTCTTTCAACTGTTCAAAGGTAAGACGAACAGTTTGATCACCCTTATCGCGCATACGAGATACTATTGAGAAGAATAAATTCATTTCAACAGGAGTGAATTTACGCAATGGAATTGTGTTTAGCTCAGGATCATATTTAATTATCTCATTGCTCATATATAAGACACCACCAATAATTAATTAATAACAAAAGACTAGCATAGCATTAAAAACTAGTCAATAAACAGACAATTACTAGTCAATAAACAGACAATTACTAGTCAATAA
>NZ_AYZE01000008.1:206057-369239 GCF_001436735.1 Liquorilactobacillus cacaonum DSM 21116 | reverse complement strand
ACGTTGCCGTGCAAATAAAAAAGACACTGATAATTGTCAGTGTCTTTTTTATTTGCTATAACTTTTGGCTCTACAATATTGGGTGTTGATGGAAGTTCATCACCACCCAATTTTCATGTACAATAAAAGGACAAGTTCCCAAATGTACCACCCAATACCGACTCAGAATGCCACCTATCCAGCTATCAAAGAACGACCAATTATCTTAAAACTACTTAAACACGTTACCTTGTGTAAAAGATGAATTTCGCTCCACTGGTCATCAGATGAGCTTTATTGCCATTGATGGTGGTACGCGCATCGGCTAGTTTTTTGTTTTACCTAATCGCCTTAATCGAACTATCCAAAATCACTTTGAAAGTAACTATTCAAATGGCCCACTAGAAGGCACTAATCGTAAAATCAAACAAATTAAACGTACGGCATACGGCTACAGACACTGGTCACATTTTTACACCCGGATCAAAATTGAATTTGTAATTCGAATAAAAAAAGAAAACCAATTCGAAAATGAATTGATTTTCCTATAAAATTTTCTCAGCAACAGCGGTTGACAAAGAGCCGTTTATTTAGAAGTTCATAAAAAACGAATAATTTGCAAGAAGTATGTCTCTGCAAGTAATATCCGTTGTTATCTTGAAGAATGCTGATGAGCTTTTTTAGACAAAAATTGTAATTGTTTTACCTGAAAGTCCTGTATGCATCTAATTGAAGGTATTAATTGGATGGTTAAATAATTTCAATGAAAATTCCATTGGATTCCGCTAACATCATATGATTTCGCGAATTAAGCTACATCAAATGCAAGTTAAATCTACAAAATAATAAAATAATAAAATAACAAAATAACAAAAAAAGAACCAGAAGTAAGGTAACTTCTAATTCTGAATAAATACATTTAACTATTAACAGGATTTGACAAAGAGTCAAAACTAATTCATATGGATAGCAAATGTAGGTTGGAAATACTGATAACTCTTGATGCTTACGTTTTGACCGGAAGAAGGGGCAGCAACGTAGCTAGTTCCACCTATATAAATACCTACATGCCATGAGGAACCTTGTGAGCCCCAGAATAATAAATCACCAGGTTTAGCTTGGCTAACGGGAACCGCAGTACCTAAAGTTGATTGAGCTTCTGAAGTACGTGGCAACGATTTACCAAAATGTGCAAATACATATTGAACAAACCCAGAACAATCGAAACCACTTAATGAAGTACCGCCATAAACATAAGGAATACCTTGACTAGCTAAATATGTTGCATAAGAAATAATAGAAGATGATGAAACCGTGGAAGACGATGTCACCCTCGAATAGACCTTAGGTGCTACGGAGACACTTCTTGTAACGCTAGAAGCAGCAGAACTAGAACTTGTAACGCTAGAAGCAGCAGAACTAGAACTTGCAACGCTAGAAGCAGCAGAACTAGAAGTTGTAACGCTAGAAGTAGCAGAACTAGAACTTGCAACGCTAGAAGCAGCAGAACTAGAAGTTGTAACGCTAGAAGCAGCAGAACTAGAAGTTGTGGCAGGTGTCTTTGTAGGATCATTAATTGTTAAAGTTTCTCCAGGCAATATTGCACTCCCTAAAGAATTAGAAGATCTCAATGAATCAACAGTTATCCCATAGGCTTGCGCAATTGTGTAAAGAGAATCACCAGATTTAACGGTATATGTAACATGATTTGTCGCAACAGTCACTGTAGATGCAACACTACTGGATGATGTTGCTGAACTTGTTGCAGCTGTTGTGGTACTATTTTGCGCAGTTGCAGTTGTTGCAGAGTTATCAACATCAGTAGAAGAACCTTCTACTTTCAAAGTTTGACCAGCTTTAATTAAAGTATCAGATGAAGATAAACCATTTAATGATCTTAAACTATCAACTGTTGTATTATATTTCTGGGCAATTGTCCACAAAGAATCACCAGCAACAACAGAAACATTTGAAGTTGTTGAAGTGCTCTCTGTACTAGCTGAACTATCACTATCAGGGATAGTTAATGATTGGTTTTCAACAATCAAGTGACTATTTTCATTTATATTATTCAAAGTTTCAATTGATTTTATTGAAACACCATATTTTTGTGAGAGACCCCACACAGTATCGTTTTTTGCTACCTTAACAATGGAAGAAGCATTTGCACTTGTTGTAGAAGCCAGAAATAACCCCGCCGCACCAACAGTGCTTGCCAATAATGTCTTTGTTGTACGTTTCAAATTAATTCACTCCTACTTTTATTTTTTATTATCAATAAGTTGATTGTAGTCTATCTTTATTGCATAACAGTACAAAAAATATTACATTTTACAGCATAATGTAATAAACCACCATAATTCCTTGGTACATAAGTGTTTTAATAATTTTTTTTTTAATATATAGATAGTCATATAATTATAAAGGTTGTTACACCAGCTTTTATATAAGAAAATTAAATTTTTCTTTCTTAAGAATATTACGAAAATATTACATTTGTTTTAAGAAATATAAAATAATACGGCTAGTCAATTAGAATCTAAGCTTAAATTAAGTTATAAAGTTAATTGAAAGGGGTATTAAGTATAAGCATTCAAAAATCATTTAGTGTGAATAGCATTGACATCTAACGAGACTTTGGCTATATTCGAATATTAGAGCATACTTTAAAATTAATTAGAGAGAAGTGAAGGAATATGGCGAAAATTTACAATTTTTCAGCTGGGCCGGCAGTTATGCCAAAAAAAGTTTTGGAAAAAGTGCAAACAGAATTGCTTTCGTACAAAAATAGTGGGATGAGTGTTATGGAGATTAGTCATCGTTCCTCACTTTTTTCTGAAATTCAAGAAAATGCTGAAAAAAATTTGCGAAGATTGATGGATATCCCATCTGAGTATGATGTACTTTTTTTGCAAGGTGGTGCGACACTTCAATTTACCATGGCACCTCTAAATTTTGCTAATAATTTTAAAAGAATAGGTTTTATTAATACTGGTCATTGGTCACAAAGGGCAATTGAGGAAGCAAATTTGATTAATGGCGTGGAAGCGATTGAGATTGCTAGTGGTTTTTCTTCAGGATACACAAAACTCCCAGAAGAAAATCGTACTTCTGAGGACTTGGATTATGTACATATTACTTTAAATAACACAATTGAGGGGACTGCGTATAAAGAAGTTCCGTATATGAAAGACAAGTTTCTTGTAGGAGACATGTCTTCGAATATTTTAGGACAAAGATATAATGTGAGTGATTTTGGTATGATATATGCCGGTGCACAAAAAAATATTGGGCCAGCCGGTTTGACTGTGGTAATCGTGCGCCATGATTTGGTAGAGAAAAGTCCCAATCTTCCGGCAATGCTTAGCTATAAGAAGTTAGTAAATAAGAATTCAACATTGAATACCCCTCCTGTTTTTGCAATTTATTGTGCAGGATTGGTTTTTGAATGGCTAATTGCAGAAGGTGGAATTGATGTAATAGAGAAAAAAAATCGTGAAAAGGCTCAATTATTGTATGATTTTTTAGATAATTCATCATTATTTAGTTCTCCAGTAAGCGTAAAAAATCGCTCAATTACCAACATACCATTTGTAACAGGTAACTCATCGTTAGATGCAAAGTTTATTGCAATGGCTACTGAAAATGGATTTGTGGGGCTAAAGGGGCATAGACTAGTCGGCGGAATGCGGGCTAGCTTATACAATGCATTCCCCATAGAAGGAGTCAAAGAATTATTGAAAATTATGCAGAAATTCGAATTAGAATATAAGGGAGTGTACTGAAATGATAGATATCAGGACTTATAATATGATTGCACCTGAAGGAATTGAGGAATTTCCTAAAGAAATTTATTCTGTTAATAAAACTGATAAACCAAATGCATTATTGATTAGAAGTCAAGACATGCATAAGACACACTTTGGAACCAGTGTGCTTGCAATTGCAAGAGCAGGAGCAGGAGTTAACAATATTCCTCTTTTAGAGGCAAGTTCTAATGGAACAGTTGTTTTTAATACACCTGGTTCGAATGCTAATGCAGTCAAAGAATTAATTATTGCAATGTTAATCTTAGCGACACGTCCTGTTTTTTCATCAATTCAATGGGCCAAAAAATTGAATGGTGCAGATGTAAGTTTACAAACTGAACAAGGAAAGAATCATTTTGCTGGAACTGAATTAAATAAAAAAACAATTGGAATAATTGGTCTTGGTTCAGTTGGATCAAGAGTTGCACGTGCAACTGCAGATTTAGGGATGCGTGTAATTGGTTATGATCCTTACATAAGCGTAGAGCATGCGTGGCGTTTGTCAAGTGATATTCCACGCGCAAGAAATCTAAGTGAGTTATTACAAAAAAGTGATTACGTGACTATCCATATTCCATATACAGAGGACAATCAGGATTTGATAGCTACAAATGAATTATCTGAAATGAAAGATGGAGCAATTTTATTGAACTACTCTCGATGGGGGATTGTTAATGAACAAGCTGTGATTGATGCTTTGGATAGTCATAAAATTGCGCAATATATTACGGATTTTAGTTCAGAACGGGTTATTAATCACGCAAATACTATTGTAACTCCACATATTGGGGGAACGACACTTGAGGCAGAAATAAATGGAGCAATAATGGCGGCTCAAACACTTAGAAAATATCTTGAGACAGGAAATATCGTTAATTCTGTTAATTTTCCGACGGTTGAAATGGCTTTCGATTCAAATTTTAGAATTACGCTAATTCATCAAAATGTACCTAATATGGTTGGTAAAATCACAACAATTCTTGCTAGATATAATATTAATATCGATAATATGATTAATCGAAGTCGTGAAAAGATTGCATATACAATGATTGATACAGATATTATTACCGAAGAAGTTTTTTTTGACTTAAAAACAGAGTTAGGTAATATTCCAGAAGTTATTAGAGTGAGAGAAATCAGAAAAAATTGAAAATATTATTCTTTTTAATATAAAAAAGCAGGTTTGAAGAATCAACCTGCTTTTTTTGTTAGTGATATTTTATAAATCAAAATTACGGCCCACCAGCATTATTTATTTCCTTGTAAGCGGTGGTACAGCAAGGATAAACAATAGATAATTGCTTCAATCGTTGTAATGAAGAAAGTTACGGGCCAATTTGTAATATACGAAAGGTAAAGGCCAATCCAGACACCACCTAATGAAAAGGACGTAGACAAGAAAATCATTTTCCATAAAGAAGGGGTGAAGTATTTTGCAGAAGATGCTGGAATAGTGAGTAGAACAAAAATGAGTAGAGAACCAATAATCTGTGAAGTTACACTAATGGTCAATGCAAGTAAGCCTAGAAAAATTATGGAAGTCAACAAATTAAGATGTTGATTATATTGAGATCCGGTCACATCAAATGAATTATAAGCAAGTTGCCTAAATAATAAGGCAATAATTAGTAGAATTAAGATACTCAATGCTACTAATGAATAAAGGTTGTTAATATTGATACCAACAATACTACCAAATAAAATATTTGTCGCATAACTGGATTGCTTGCTTGATAGAGAAAGAAATAAGATACCAAGGCCAATAAAAAGACCTGAAAAAAGACTTATTGAGGCTTCGCGACGGCTCAGACGGTCACCAGAAATACCAATAAACAGGGCGCTTGACATTGTAAATATAATCATCCCTAACAATGGACTAATTCCTAAGAAAATTCCAAAAGCGGCACCCGAAAATCCAATTTCCGAAAGTGTGTGTGTAAAAAAAGAAGTTTGACGAGCAACGACAAATGTTCCCATTACACCACAAATAAGTGAGATAAAGATGCCCGCAATGAAAGCATAACGCATGAAATCGAATTGCAACATTATTTTTCACGCTCCCCTTTTTTGATAAGTTGTGCTTGCAAATGAGATAGATGTAACTCATAATCAGCATATTTTTCAATCAATTCAGGATCATGTGTGATAAATAAAACAGTGATATCACGATCAATTAGCAAAGAACGTATCAAAATAAGTAACTCATTTTTTGTAACAGTATCAAGACTTGCAGTTGATTCATCTAAAATTAACAGTTTTGGTTCAGCACAAAGAGCTTGTGCTAAAAAAGCTCTTTGTTTTTCACCACCTGAAGCGGCACCCAATGGACGTTTAGAGATAGCCATTAAATTTGTTTTTTGAATGACATCTTGTAAAAGCTTTTTTTCAGATCTTGTATGCCATAATAAATTAGACTGATGAAGTCCCAAGGCGACAAAATCAATGATACTTAAAGGAAATTCATCATCAATGTTACGTAATTGTGGGACATATTGTGTTCGCGAACGGGTAGCGTGAATTTTAATTTGTGGACTTTTTGATTTGAAACTTTGCAATAGATGTTTCACTAGAGTTGTTTTTCCAACACCATTCTCCCCAGTTATACAAGTTAAATTATTGGCAGGAATGATAAAATTTAGATTTTCAAATAATTTTTTCCCTGGAACTTGAATATTTAAATCTGTAACTTCAATCATTGGTTTCATAATGGATTAACTCTCACTTTTTTTGAATATTTAATACTTGTTGGTATTCTTCTTTCATCCATTGGAGGTAATTTTTTCCAGTGGGAAGAGTTTCTGTAACGTTAACAACTGGTACATTATATTTTTTACACATTGCTACTAGGTTCTTTACAACTTTATCGCTTGCTTGTGTATTTTGAACGAAGAATGCAATTTTTTGTTTTTTAATATCATTTTGCATATTTTTAATGTCGCTAGGTGAAGGATCTGTTCCTTTTTCAACAGAATTAGAAAAATGTACATTATTTATTTTATACCCCATATCTTTTAATGCGTAATCAAAAACAGGTTCACTTACATCAACTAATTTATTATTGCTGTTTTTTCTAATTTGCTTGATAAGTGTTGTCAGTTCAGAAAGACTTGAGATATATTTTTTTGCATTTTTCTGATATTCAGCTTTGTGCTTGGAATCAATTTTTCCAAAACGAACAGCTAAATACTTTGCAGTCGCGGACATTGTTTTATTATTATACCAAAGATGCTCATTGTCTCCATCTTTTTTATGCATGATGTCTTCTCCAACCGCAATTTTTTTTGCACCAGAGAGTTTTTTTGCCCATGAGTCATAGCCAATTCCGTTATATAACAAAATATCACTATTAGCGACAGTTTTTGCAGTTTTTGTAGTAGGTTCAAAATCGTGGGGATCAATATTAGGATTATTAATGATAGATGTAACTGAACCATTTGACCCAAGTACAGCTTTTGCAACTTCCCCGTAAAAATCAGTTGTGGCAACTACAGAGATGCCTTTAGTTTTTTTAACAGTTGTTGCTGAACAGCCAGCTAAAATTAAAATTAAAGCTAGCACCAAAAAAAGGTAGTTTCTTTTCTTCATAACTCGTAATCCTCCAAGTTTTTTGTTTAATAGTAATAATTACAATTTAGAATGATATCTAATTACTAGATTGCTGTCAAGGCAAATTGAAAGCTAATTGATGGTAATTACTATTATCGCAAGAAGCAGAATACGAATTAATCAGAAAAGAAAGAAGCTAATTACTGTTTAAATTTTTTTATAATTTTCCATTCCACTCATTTTTAAATTCTTCCAAGAAATCTAGCATGAAGTTTTGGCGAACTTGTGCAAGTTCTTTTGCAGTTTCAGTATTCATGGTGTCTGCCAAAGTTAGTAATTTTTCGTAAAAATGATTAATAATTGTCTCGTGTGAAAGGTCACGGTATTCTTTTTTTTCAGTTAATTTACGTGGCTTTATAGAAGGATCATAGATGATTTCAGAGTTTTTACCTCCATAATAAATGGTTCTTAATGTTCCAATTGCTCCAATTGCATCCAACCGATCTGCATCTTGAACTATTTTGCCAGAAAGTGAGAGTTTTGGTGGGTTAGCACCTAGTGATTTGCTGAATGATAAATTTTGTGTAATATAAATTATTTCCGAAATCTCACTGCTCGAGAATTCACTGTTTTTTAAGAAAGTAATGATTTTTTCAACTTGTTTGTTTGGGTTAGCTACCAATTTGTCATCAGCTACGTCATGTAGGTAAGCAGCACAAATTGCAATTAAGTGATTTCCTTGTTCTTTTTTAAGAATATATTTGGTCAGATTTACGACGCGTAAAATATGATCAAAGCCATGTCCAGAAAGATCGTTTTTCATTTGTTCCAAAGAAAAGTTATGGACTAATTCTATTTTATTATTAGTTAAATTCATAATCGGCAAATACCTCCCAAAAGTGTAATAATAAGATTAAAAATGTATAAATATACGGTATGGTGGAATATTTAAAAACAACTACAGTTATAACATTTAAGGACTATCCTTGTAAAACTTGATGACAAGCTAAAGGTTAAATAATTGGAGTGGTGGAAATGTATCATAATGCATTTTTCTTTCTATTCTTTTTTTTAAATGCTAGAATTTTTAACAAGGAGTTATCACTCGAATCGAGTTGGATGATTGGTCCGGGTTTATAGTGACTCCTAAAAAGTTGAAAGGTGTGACCAATATAGCGTAATTATAGAAGGGAGGCAGTTGTTTTCATAGTGAAAACAGCGAAGTTTATGAAAGTATTAATAGCATTAGAAAATGTTGTAATGGATGGTGTTAAAAGAGCAGCTACTGTTTTGGGGAATACTCTTAGCTCAGAAATGGACGTTGCCTTTTACTCGCTTAGTGAAGGTGAACCTTATTATGAATTAAGGGCACCAATGATTATTGCTAAACGCCCTGTGTCCACGGGTGTATTAAATTTCTTTGGAGAAAATCCCTATGAGGAATATGCAGATCAAATTTCTGACTTGTGTGAGTATATCGTGGAGGAGAGTTATGGATGTGTTATTTTGCCAGCTGGATTATTGACTAGTTTTGCACCTTTTATTAAGAAAGCTGCACCAAATGTTAATGTGATTGCATGGATGCATAACAATTTTAATACGTATGTGACACAATATTATGTTGGAATGCTTGATGAATTTAGACAAGGATTGGAATCTTCAGATACTGTTGTTGTGTTAACAGATTCTGACTATGAAAATTACCGTCAATTTAATGATCAGACGGTCAAAATTTATAATCCACTCACCTTAATTCCCGATAAATCAGCTGATTTAAACAGTCATATTATAGCTTTTACTGGACGAATTGCAATTGAACATAAGGGAATTGATTTGTTGTTAGAAACTGCAAAATCACTTAAGGATGATTGGAAAATTGCAATTGCAGGTAAAGGAACAGCAGAAGATATGGCGATATTCGAAGATTTGATCAAAAAGTTTGATGTTGCAGATAAGATACTTTATCGTGGTGCTCTTAAAGACCGAGAATTGCAAAAACACTACGAAACTGCTTCCATTTTTGTTTCAACTTCAAGATGGGAAGGTATGCCACTTGTTATGGGAGAAGCAATGGGTTTTGGATTACCTGTAGTGGCAATGGAGAATACAGGTTCTGCAGAATACTTACGAGAAAACCGCTATGGAATTATGACGAAATCACAGGATGTAGCTGATTTTGAACGTGTTTTAGGTAAAATGACTGAAAGCCGGTTTTTGAGACGTTATTATTCTGAAAGATCGCTTGAACGCATCAAACATTTTGCTCCAAAAGTAGTAGCGGATCGTTGGATTCCAGTAATTGCGGAAACAAAAAGAGAACTGGTTTAAATCTAATTAAAAACCGGAAAGAGAAAAAGTTAAGATGAATATGGAAAATTTAAGTCAATAAAAAAGTTGAGACTAGTTTTTAGGCTCAACTTTTTTTAATTGACTTAAAAATCAATCAAGAAACAATTGATATGAGTTGCGAAAGTCATTAGGGTTATTGTGCATGTAAACAATTGCAGAATACTTAAAACCTATCTTATTAATTAAGTATTTCATACGACTATTTTTATCATGGGTATCAATTCTAAGCTGTTTGAATCCTAAGAGATTTGAAACAGAGACTAGATGATTAATGAAAGTTTCTGCTAAATGCTGTCCGTGAAACTTAGAGGAAATCGCAAGTCTATGAATAGTTGCATAGTGTGGATCCTTTGAATTCGTCCAATTACCTTCAACAACTTGTTGATAATTAGGATCAGGTTCTTGTAGAAGAGTTGCTATACCAGCAATTGTTTGATTGACTATCAAAACATAGCTTATTTTTTTTTCGATATCATTTAATAATACTTTTTCGTTAGGATATCCATTTTGCCATTGTGGAATATCTTGTGAGGCGAGTAAATGTTGAGCATCTTTTACAATAGCCATCATCTGTAAAATATCTTGCTGTGTTGCAAGACGAATATAAATTAGTGACAAATTTTCACTTCCTTTTTTAGAATTTAGCAATTAACTTAATAAGTAAATCGATGAATTTTTTTCGATCAATTTTAGTCAGTACATGAACATTTTTTGGCAGATTAAGCAAATCAAAAAGATCAACCACAGTTTCTCCACGAGTTAATTCCCCGGAAACTTCAACATCAACATGGTAATCAAAACCTTCAAAATATTCAGGATGTAAAAGCCATGCAATTGTGCAAGGATCATGTAGAGGAGTTCCTTTGAATCCCCATTTGTCTTGTCCATAATAAATTCCATAAAAATCAAGTTGCTGTGCAACACTTTGTGCAACATTATTATCAATTTTTCGAATATTATCAATTTCTTCTTGATAGATTTGAGCTTGGTGAGTTAAGTTTAACCCAGCCATTACAAGCGGAATCCCAGAATTTATAACAATTTTTGCAGATTCTGGATCAACTGCGATATTGAATTCTGAACTAGGTGTGTAATTCCCTGTGGTTGAGGATCCACCCATGAATACAATTTTCTCAATTTTTGTTGCAAGATGGGGATAGATTTGTAAGAAAAGGGCTATATTAGTCATTGGACCGGTTACGACTAAAATAACCGGTTCACTAGACTCATCAAGTTTTTCTGCAATTAATTGAACAGCTGGAATATTTACTGGGGAAAAATTAGGAGTTGGTAAGACAGCACCATCAAGCCCAGTTTCACCATGTACATTATCTGCAATTATTAAATCTTGCATCAAAGGTTTTTGATTGCCTCCTGCAACAGGGATCTTATTTTCTTTTAATAGAGTTAACATGCGCATTGCATTATTGAGTGTTTTGTCAGGGGTTTGATTACCAGCTGAAGTTGTAACTGCTAAAAGCTCTAGTTTTGGGGAGGCAACAGCCATGATTAGTGCAAGTGCATCATCATGCCCGGGATCGCAATCAATAATAATCTTTTTCATTTTCTTAACTTTTCTCCTTTGTAATATTAAGTCTAATAAGTATTGTATACAATTTTTTCTTATAATGATACTCTTTTATGATTTATAATATGGATTTAAAAGTAATCGTCATAGAAACAAAATAATTGAATTTAATTAAAAGAATGTGAGCATAAGAATATGAATCAACAACAAATTTTCCAGGCAATTAAAAATGATATTCAGAATCAAAAGTATACAGATTTGGGAATTGACCCACTCTATGTTGTTTCAAAAGAAGCGCGAATTTTAATAATTGGGCAAGCACCTGGTATTAAGGCACAAAAATCAGGTAAAGTCTGGAACGATTTAAGTGGAATTAAACTCCGCGAATGGATGGGATTAAGCGAAACGCAATTTTATAATTCAAATAAAATTGCAATCATGCCAATGGATTTTTATTATCCTGGGCAATCTAGAAATGGTGATTTACCACCAAGACATGATTTTGCCAAAAAATGGCATCCGTTATTACTCGAAAAAATGCCTAATATTGAATTGACCCTTCTAGTTGGAAGTTATGCACAAAAAGAATATTTGAATTTAAAAAATTCCCAAAAGTTGACAGATGTTGTGCGAAACTATAAGAAGTATTTACCATATTATTTTCCAATCGTTCATCCGTCACCTCTAAATCGAAGATGGTTGAAGAAAAATTTGTGGTTTGAAGAGGTGGTAGTACCAGAATTGAAAAAAAAGGTAAGAAAAGTATTTGAATATTAAAACACAAACGAAATGTTAGCGTAATGTTATCAAATAGGCTAAACTTATTTAAAGATTTGAAAGGAGAGTTATTTAGATGGAAAAGAAAAACTTTGATTTAAAGAATGCTCTTATAATTGGTGGAGTGGCTGGAATTGTTTCAGGATTTGTAAAATTAGGTTGGGAAAATTTATTGCCTCCAAGGACACCTGAAAGAGATGCTACAAATCCACCTCAAACCTTTATGCAACAATTAGGAATTCCAAAGTCAATTACACATGCAACATATAAATATTCAGGACATGAAATGCCATGGGCTAGTTTTATTATTCACTTTGGTTTTTCTGCAACTTTTGGAATGTTATATAGCGTTGCTGGCCATTATGTACCGTTAATCAAAGCAGGGCAAGGAACTTTGTTTGGTGTTGGTGTTTGGGCTGCAACACATGTGGGATTAATGCCTATGATGGGAACAGTTCCGGCAGCAAAAGATCAACCAATGGAAGAACATGTCTCGGAAGTATTAGGTCATATGGCATGGATGTGGGTTAACCATGTGGTAATCGAAGAATTAAATAATCAGGAAAAACAAAAGAATATTGAATAAAGAGGGGGAACCTCATACGTGGATAAGAATAATTGGCAAACCAAGTGGCCAGAAAGAATTAGCTATGGACTAAGTGACGCAGCTGATAATCTTGTTTTTCAAGTAATGACAACGTATCTTCTTTATTTTTATACGGATGTTTATGGATTGAATTCAGGGGCAGTTGCAGTATTATTTGTTGTTGCACGAATAGCAGATGTCGTCGGAAGCATTGTTGTGGGTATTATGATAGATAATACTCATTCTCGTTTTGGTAAAAGTAGACCATTCTTTTTATGGTATGCGGTACCATATGTTGTTTTTGCAATTTTAACGTTTGCAACACCTAACTTTTCTCAAGATGGAAAGTTGATTTGGGCATACATTACTTATCTAGGGTTAGGTTTCTTCTATACAGCAGTCAACTCACCAATAACCTCTGTATTGCCAACAATGACGCAAAACTCACGTGAAATAACATTGTTAGGTGTTGTTCGTCAACTTGGAGGAAGTACAGGACAGATTATTGTTTCTGTATTTACGATTCCGTTAGTTGCGCTTTTTGGAAATGGAAATGAAAAAATTGGGTTTTTATGGACAATCGTATTATTTGGGATTATTTCACTAATTTTGATTTTAAATACTTTTTTTCAAATTCGAGAGCGATTTACTGTAAAAGAAATTGCACATCAACCATTTACAAAGGTATTAGGAATGTTAAGAAAAAACACGCCATGGATAGTGCTGTCAGTGGTAATATTGTTATTTTGGTTGGTAACAGGTATCAAGAATCAGACAACAATCTATTATTTTAAATATGTCTGGAATAATGCTGATTTAGTACCATGGGCAAGTAGTTTTACTTTTTCATCTTTGATTGGCGTAATGATGATTATCAAATTAACAGTAAAACACGATAAGAAAAATGTAATGATGTTTGGCATGATTACAGCATTAATTGGACAGTTTATTTTAGCAGGTGGGGTATATTTCACTAACCTGATTGTTATTTTTGGCGGGATTTTAATTAACTCCGTGGGAAATGGGATAATTGTTGGCCTAGTCTCAATAATGATTGCTGATACAATTCGATATGGGGTAGCTTTGGGCATTCAAGCTGAAGGAGTGCTTTCTTCGGCTAATATCCTTGGAGTTAATTTAGGTTTAGGTCTAAGTGGTTTGATTACCGCAGGATTGTTTGATTTGGCGGGATATGTTCCGAATGGGAAACAAAATATAGAAACATTAAAAATGATAAATATGAATTATGTTTGGATACCACTTATTATATATTTGTTAATGATTATTATTTTGCATTTCTATAATGAGGGGAAACTGTTAAAAGTAATTGATTCAAATGGCCAAAATTAAATAGAGTGTGTTAACTTTGGAAAACGAGAATGTGACATAACTCGGAATAATTAGTGAGGTTGTGTCAAAATTTAACTTTTGGGACAGCCTCTTTTTTCAAATTGATTAAGCTAGGTAATTGCCTTTTTATGTAGTTCATGTTACTTTATAGATAACAAGATGTAATGTTGAAGATTATGGAGGGGATTTATTTATGAAATATGGGGTTACAGCTTCGACTGGGAAATTTGGGAAAAAAGCAGTTGAATATTTAATAGAATTAGTGGATAAGGCTGATATTGTGGCATTTGCTCGTGATACTAAGAAAGCCAAAGAGATTCTGCCGACAGGAATTGAAATACGTCATGCTGATTATACTGATGAAAAAGGACTAGAGGAAGCTTTTACTGGGATTGGGCGGTTACTTTTTGTGTCATCTGTTCCAGGAGGAAGTTACCCGCGTGATAAACAGCATCTAAATGTTGTTGAAGCTGCCAAAAATGTTGGGGTAGATTTTGTTGCGTATACAAGTTTTCCACATGCTAATGAGGCAAAGAGTCCATTAGCAGGGGATCATAAAATTACTGAAGAAGCATTATCTAAAAGTGGTTTGAAATATGCTTTTTTAAGAAATAATTGGTATTTAGAAAACCAAGCAGACATGATTAAGGGTTCACTTGCAGGGCATGCATTTCAATATTCGGCAGGTGAAGGCCGTGTTGGATGGGCACTCGAAAAAGAATATGCTGAAGGAGCAGCTAAAGTTTTGGCAACTAAATCCCCTAAGGAGGTATATGAGTTTGCAGGAAAATCATTATCATTTGCAGATCTTGCTAAAATAATTTCAACTGTTTCTAAGAAGGAATTCAAAGTAGAATCACTATCCGATGATGAATATCGCGTTGAATTGAACAAAGCGGGGTTGAGTGGTGCTGCAGATGTTATTATAATGATTCAGAACTTAATTAGAGATGGAGAACTAACAGAAAACGAAAGTGATTTGGTAGATGTATTAGGAAGAAAACTAACACCTTTGGAAGATGCATTTTTAGAACTGTAATGATTATTATAGTGAATTAATTTTGGCATTTTGGTATGCCAAAATAATTGTTAAAGTGGATAGTAATAGAAAATAAAACTCTCTTAACGCTTTGATTATTAATCAAAGCATTAAGGGGGTTTTTATTTGTTTATCCTTAAAAATAGTATAAGAAGAATAATTACTAGTTGAAAGATTAAAAAACTATGCAATAAACCGATAAGAAATCCTATGGGTAATTTTAAGCATACTAAGTAAGTTAATGGAGGATTTTTATGAAGAATAAAACGAGCATCGGAACTATTATGGCGGTTTTTTTGACAGCTGCTGTTATGATTCCCACACTTGTAATTACTACGAGTTCTTATGTTCAAACAAAGAACCTTTTAATTTCCAGAAATAATATCAGTAAGAAAAGTGCAACAAATGTTTTAATAACATCTAAGCAAAATCTTCAAGCAAGTGTTGAACAAGAGATTAAGAATTTAGCGTATCTACCAATTTTTAAGTCGAAATTCAATAATAAGGATATTAATCTTGAATTGAAGGCAGTAAAGAGTGGAAACAGTGATATTAAAAAGATTTTTTTTGTAAATTCAGCGAATGCAAAGAAAGTTTTAGATACATCATGGTATAAAGGCAGCATAAAAAATAGTGGTAGCATCTATTGGACTTCTCCGTATAAAGATAGTGCGGGTGATTATATTGCAACAGCTTCAATTGCGATTCGCAATAATGAGGGACAGTCTGGAGTTTTAGCAATAGATACTTCCTACACAGGAATACAAAATACGGCGATGGGAATTAAAGTTGGAAGAACAGGGAATGTAACATTGATATCTAGAGCTGGTCGTGTAGTAGCAACTAATGATGTAGGCAAAAATGATGGGTTACAACTTGGTCAAAGTATAGATAAAACTGAAATTTATAAGAGAATAAAAAACTCAAAAAAATTACGGGGAACGATTTTTATTAAGGGTTCAAATCGAATTGATGCGGTTTATTTTGACAAAACAACTTTTGATAGTTCTACATGGGTTTTTTCTAAAGTTAGAAAAACAGACCTAGATAAAGAGCTGAATTCCTTAATAATAAATACAATCTGGGTCATTGTCATTACATTAGCTATTGTCGTTTTGTTCTCATTGCTAGCAAGTAAAATGATGGGAATATTGGTTAAACAGTTCAGTGAATACTTTGTTAAAGCTGGTCAAGGTGAATTTATGATAATAAAAGATAAAACCACAGGTAAACAAAGTTTGATGAATAAGTGTGCTCATAAAATATTGAAACCCAACAAAAAGGGTAATGAAATTGGAAGAGTTACGGCATTGTACAACAAAATGATTATTTCTATCAGTGAACTGATTAGTCAAGTTAAGAAAGAGGCAAGAATAGTTGCTGAAAAATCGAATTTATTGATGGAATTGGGCGAACAAACAACCAAAGCAACTGAAGAGGTCGTACAAACAATAACAGGAATAGCAGAAGTAATTGGAGTTCAAGCTCAGGAAACAGAGAGTAGTGTTGCAAAACTACAACAACTTTCACAGATTACAGATGGATTGAATGGAAATGTTGAACAAATGACTAAAGAGTCCAAAGAGGCTGCAAAATTGAATAAGGACAATATTAGACTTTCGCAAGATGTTGAACAAAATTGGCATACAGAGTTAGCAAATATGGAAAATTTGAATCAGACAGTTGGAAGTCTTGATGGAAATATTCAGAATATTAATAAGATTATTAGTGTTATCAATGGAGTTTCGCATCAGACTAATTTGTTGGCACTTAACGCATCGATAGAGGCAGCGAGTGTTGGTGAAAAAGGAAAGGGGTTCGCTGTAGTAGCAACAGAAATCCGCAAACTTTCGGAAAAAACGAAAAAATCAACTAAGGAAATTGAAGATATAATTAGGGAGATTACAAGGCAGTCTTCTGATATGGTGAGCCAAACGGCTGCTTCAATTGCTGGCGGACAAAGACAAACTAAATTAATTGGGGATGCAATTGACTCTTCCCAGAAAGTATTCAAGAAGAGTAGTAAATTATTAGAAAAAATCTCTGAAGTTGAGGAATATAGTAAGAAAATTAAAGAAGTTCAAAAAGATGTATTGGAAAAATTAGAAGGAGTTGCATCATCAACGGAGGAAAATGCAGCTGGAACAGAAGAGGTTTCGGCAAACTCTGAGGAGGTTTTAGCTACAATGATTGAATTTACAAGAAATATAGGTGACTTAAGAGAAGCTTCTGAAGTCTTGGAACGTGGAACAGGAAAATTTAAGACGATTAATCAAGAAGAAAATTAGGCAAATAAAGCTAAGAATTAGCAGATCAATATAGATAGTAAAAACGACTTTATCTTATTTAAGGATGTAAAGTGACCCCCCAAGATTGGACGTAAATCCACTCTTGGGGGTTTTACTATAATGAGTCGTTTTTTTTAGCCTGCTTCGGGGAAAATTTTTGACTTATGCAACATATTTATTAAATGTAAAAAGACTAGATCAAAATTTGTTTTTTGACCCAGTCCTAATTTATAAGGTGCTTCACACTAGCATATAAAATTTATAATGTTCCTAGGATTCGTTGACTTTTAGTCGGAATAAATCCTAAGAATTTGATGAATTTTTTTCAACAATTATTTCTACACGTCTGTTATTTGAGCGGCCAGCTGCGGTTGCATTTGTATCTTTAGGTTTGTTTTCTCCATAAGCTTGTATTGAAATGTTATCTTCATTAAAAACCTTATTATCTACAAAAAAATTCATTACCGAAATTGCACGAGCGGAGCTGAGTTCCCAGTTTGATTTGTAGATGGAATTTAATTTCAAAGGTTGATTATCAGTATATCCAGCAATAATAATCGGATTTGTGCTAACAGCCTTAAGAGGATTAAATAATGAAGTTAATAAGCTTTGGGTACTTTCTGATAAGGTTGCACTACCAGAATCGAATAAAATATTACTATTTATGACAATATGCAAGTCATTACTTTTTATGTAAACTGAGACACTATTTGTTAGACCGGAATTTTGAAGATTCGTAGCCAATTGTTGTTTAATAACCATCAACTGATTATTTGTTGATTGAGAAGTAATTGAAGAAGAACTCTCAAGTGAGGAAGCAGAACTTAAAGTAGAGCCTTGCGCTTTATTTTTTTTACCAATACTTATAATAGAATTTGATGATTGGTGTGTGGATAATAGTGTCCCAAATTCTGATTTGAATTTTTGAAATTTAGTGTTATCCACTTTAGCCATTGCAAATAACACAATGAATAGTGCTAATAATAGTGTCAGCATATCAGAGTAAGGCAAAAGCCATCCTTCGTCCACATGCTCCTCAGGCTTCTTTCTTTTTTTCATTAGCTGAATCCTTTTTGATGTCTAATTTTTTTTCACTTGTAAGGCTGTATAATTTTTTTTCAATGCTATTTGCTGAAGCTCCAGACTGGATTGCAATAACTCCTTCAAGAATCAATGTAAGGTGTTCAATTTCTTTTTCAGATTTAACAAGTAGTCTTGAGTTAAAAGGAATTAGAATTACATAGCCAAAGAAAATACCATATAAAGTTGCAACAAATGCGGATGAGATAGAAGTGCCCAAAGCACTTACATTGTTAAGATTACCCAAAGCACCAATTAAGCCAATTACAGCGCCTAAAACACCCAGAGTTGGTGATGTAGTTCCAGCTGTTTTGAAAATACCTGCATTTTTTCTGTGGCGCTCATCTATTCCTTCAATCTCATTTTCCATGATTTCTCGAATTTGTTTTTCTCCTAAGCCATCTATAACCATCTCCAAACCTTGTTCAAGAAAAGGGTTTTCTAATCCTTCTCGTTGTGATTCCAAGGCAAGAAGTCCATCTCGGCGCGCAACGTTGGATAATTCAACTATTTTCGAGATGAGTTTTTGATTATCAAATTTTTTCACCTTGATTAAAATAAGCAACATTTTTGGGACCTTCTTTAACTCGCTAGATGGGTAACTATTTACAACAGCGGCTATAATACCTACAAAAATAACAATCATAGCTTCTGGATTCAGAAGTACAGCTATGCTGGCCCCCTTTAAAACCATACCTACTGTTATTGCGATGAAGCCAAGTATAATACCGATTAGTAGAAAAAAATCCATTGAGAGTGTGCCTCCTGATTATATATAGAATCGAGTTCACTATATTATATCGGCTAAGACTATCAAGAATTTAATAAGGGTAAAAAGTGTAATAAGAAAGACGCTTAAAGTTATTTTTTGAAATTGTGATATCATTCCCATAATTATTAAACTAACATTATCATAATTTTTTTGTTATATAAATGCATTATATTATTCATTTTTTTTTGAAAATTCAGGAAACATATTTCTGTTATTGCCATTATAACAATAATTGAGAGCGGAAAAATGACAATATTGTATTGCTAACCGATGACATAATAATGTATAATTTTATTATTAAATTGATAATAAATGTTAAAAAATATTAAAAAACGATAAAAATTAGGAGTGGTATTCAATCGATATTTCAAACTTGTTAAAAAATTCATTAGATGCATCAGCACTTAGAGCTGAAACTATATCATCTAATATTGCAAATGTAAATACAAGTAACTATAAAGCGAAGCGAGTTGAATTTGAGAATCAATTATCATCGGCCTTAAATATGGTTACAACTAAGAGCAATCATATAGGATCAAGTTCCACAAATCAGGCACGAGTAACAACTGATAACACAACTTCAGTTGATGCAAATGGGAACAATGTTGATTTAGATGTTGAGATGGTGAATCAGTCGACTAACGAACTTTACTACAGTTCTATAGTGTCTCAGCTGAATGGACGTTACCAAATGCTTAATTATGTACTTAATAATTAGCTTTAACTTAGGAGATGAAAGTATATGAGCATATTTAATGGGCTAGAAATAAACGCTAGTGGATTGGCATTAGAACGCCTGAAACTAGATACAATATCTACCAATATTGCCAACGTAAATACAACGCATACTGCAGAGGGTGGGGCATACAAGAGTAAAACTGTAGAATTTAGCGAGAGCGTAAAGAATGCACAAAGTGCAGGTGAGATTGGTACTGGTGCGGGATCGCAATTAAGCTATGGAGTGAAAGTTACTGGAATAGCACAGGATAATACAGATAAGGTAGAGTATGATCCGACAAATGCAGATGCAGATGCAAATGGCTATGTACATATTTCCAATGTGAATTTATCAGATCAAATGGTTAATATGATTCAAACAATGAGAACCTATGAGGCAGATACATCTGCAGCGGAGTCCAACAAAGATATTTTAAAAAAGGCATTAGAGATTTCAAAGAGTTAGGGGAAGAAAAAGAGTGGGGATTAACGGAATAAGTAATTTAAACAATTACAGCGATACTGTACGAAAGATGACAGGACTAAGTGATCAAACAAGTCTGATAGATGATGATTCAAAAGGTGGAAAATCATTTAGCAATTATTTAACAACAGCATTATCGTCTGTTAGCCAAAATATGTCTAATATGGATCAAAGTTCAGCTAGCATGATTTCTGGCAGTAACAGTAATCTAGGTGATGTAATGATAAAAATGACAGAAGCACAACTGTCCTTGGAAACGGCTGTTCAGATTCGCAATAAATGTATTGATGCTTACAATGATATAAAAAATATGCAATTTTAATTTTAGAAACAGCAGTATGCAGAGGAGAAAAACTAAGTGTGGGAGAGAGTTAAATCATTTTTAGCAAGATATGGGGAACTATGGCGAAACCAGAGTAGGGTGAAGAAAGTGGCATGGATTTCTTCACTAATTAGCATATTGATTGTTGTAGGTGTTGTTACATATTTGACTACAAGAGTACAATACGGGGTTTTATTCACGGATTTGAGTGATGCGGATGCTGGTAGCGTTGCAGAAACCTTGAAGAGTGAGGATATTCCCTATAAGTTGGGAGACGATGGGAAAACTATTTTGATACCGCAAGACAAGGTGAATCAAACTCGAATCGACTTAGCGGTAGATAACAAGCTTCCAGATAGTTCCACTGGCTTTGAATTATTTGATAATACAAGCGTGATGACAACTGATGAAGATCGTAAGGTTATGTATCAACGTGCAGTAACGGGTGAGCTGGAAAGAGCTATCTCTTCACTTAATGAAGTTCAAAAAGCTAAGGTAATGTTAGTAATGCCTAGCCAAAGTGTATTTAGTGACAGTGGTAATGCCAAAAAAGCAAAAGCATCAATTGTGTTAACGCTTAAAAGTGGTGGAATTTCAAGCGAAGCAGTTCAAGGGATTCGGTCATTGACAACAGGAGCGATTGAGGGGCTTACACAGGATAACGTTAAAATTATTGACAGTAATGGAAATCTTTTAACAGGTTCAGGTGGAGGTAATTCTTCAAGTGGGTATAACACTAAGTATATGCGCATAGAAAAAGCTTATGAAACAAATATGGAAGCAAAAGTAAAGAAACTTCTGACACCTATCTATGGGGCAAATAAAGTTCGAGTCTCAATTGATTTAAGCCTAAATTTTGATTCGATTGAGAATAAATCAACAACTTATAGTAATCCTAGCATTAGAAGTGAATCAGAAGAATCTACAGGAAATGATACTGCTGCAAGCGGAGAGTCTGCTAATAATGCTACTAACGCGACTGCATCTTCAAGTAGCTCGGGCGATGGTTCTTATAGTCGCACAGTAAATAATGAATTAGATACACAAGTTACTAAGACAATTAGTGCACCAGGAGCAATCAAAAGAATGACTGCTTCGGTTATCGTGGACGATGATCTTTCAGAAACTGATCGGCAAAGAATTCAAAGTATTATTCAAACGGCTGTTGGCTATAATCAGGGCCGTGGCGACACAATTAATGTACAAGGAATTGATTTTGCAAAGAGAAATAGATCAACCACTTCCAAGACAAAGAAAACAGCTATTAAAAATAATTTTATCTGGGTTTACATTATTGGTGCAATTGGAATATTAGTAGTTATTGGCGCCATTGTATTTACTGTCATGCGAATCAGAAAAAATAGAAATGATGAATATTATGATGATTATGATGGCACTATAGAAACAGACGAAGCTCAAAAAACAAATAGTGATGTTATTAACTCGGTGGTAGAAGAGGTTAAACCAAAAAAAGATTTGGAGAAGAGGAAGAATAAGGTAGCCGAAGATGAAAATGCAAGAAAATTTGCTGATGAACATCCAGAAGTCGTTGCAGAGTTGTTAAAAGCATGGATGAAAGAAAAATAATAGGGGTAAAGTGATTATGGATTCAATAGATGGTATTAAAAAAGCAGCGATTTTGCTGATTTCTCTTGGTTCTGAGACATCTGCTAAAATAATGAAATTACTCCCTGATAGTTTTATCCAGAAAGTCAGCTACGAAATTGCTAATACTGAAGCTGTTAGTCCCGAAGAACGGTCTGATGTACTTAAGGAATTTATTGCGACTGCTGATGCAAGAAAATATGTTATTGACGGAGGAATCGACTACGCAAGAGATCTCTTGAAACAGGCTTTAGGACCACAAAGAGCAAAGGAAGTAATTGATTTACTGAATCAAATCCAACTAAGAGAAAAACCATTTGAAATTGCTAGAAAAGCTGATACAGCACAATTGACTAGGCTGTTACAAGAAGAAAATCCGCAAATAATTGCAATGATAATGTGTTATATTCAACCGGATAAAGCTGCGGAAATGTTAGCGCATTTTTCTGATGAATTACAGGTTGAAGTAGCAGAGAGAATAGGAACATTAGGTAGAGTATCACCTAGAATTATCAAAAAAATTGAAAATATAATGGAAAATAAATTTTCAACAACAGTGGAGAATGACACTGAAAGCATAGGTGGGGTACATTCATTGGTTGAAATTCTTAATTCAGTTAGCCGAGGAACAGAAAAGAATATCCTTTCTGATTTGGAGAAAAGGCAGCCTGAACTTTCACAGAAAGTTAAAGCCAGTCTTTTCACATTCGATGATATTGTCAGCTTGGATAGCAAAGATGTTCAAAAAGTACTACGCGATGTTGAAAATACTGACTTATCTTTGGCACTCAAGGGTGCAGCAAATTCAATCAGAGACTTTATTTTCGGAAATCTTTCTAGTCGTGCAGTTGAAAACTTGAAGGAAGAAATCGAATTTATGGGACCAACACGACTATCTGCTATTGAAGAGGCACAACAAAAAATTGTGGGAGTTATTCGTAAGTTAGATGAAACTGGCGAGATTTATATAGAAAGAGGCGAGCAAGATGCAGTTATCGAGTAAGAATCTTGTTAAAAGTAATGCGATTTTAAGTGCTGAGGAAATAAAAAAAGTCGTTACAAAAATGCCTGAACCACGAGAAAATATCAAGCTAGCGTCAAACTTAGGACAAAATGGGAACCAACAACTTGAAAGACTGGAAAGTTTAAAAAAAACGATTATTGAAAGTGCAAAAATAGAAGCTAACAAAATTAGAGACACTGCTTATTCTGTTGGGAAAAAAGAAGGATTTGAAAAAGGTTATCAAGATGGGAAAAATGAGGGTCAAAAAATAGCGAATGGGTTAATAGATCAAGCACAAAGAACTTATCAAAATGTGGCAGCAGATATTAAAAGTTACGAAAATGATAAGCGAGATGAAATTTTTAGATTTGCAATTGAAATGGCTGAAATAATTCTAAGACATAGAGTGGATGAAGATGCCAGTGAGCTTTTAGCATTAATAGAACCAATTTTTTTCAAGTTAGAAAAACCAGATCAAGTTTTCATAATTTATGCTAACGAACGTTATCATGATTTAATTGTAAAAAAAATGGAAAAAAAAAGAAGTGAAGATAGCAGACTTAGGTATACCATCATTGATGATTCAAAAATGGGATTATATGAGATTAATATTGAGTCTAGTGATTCATTAGAAACATTTGCTTTAAAGAGTGAATTAGAAAAATATGTGACTAGTGTTGAGGAACTTAATAATGAGCTTTGAAATGTCTTTTGAACGGTACTTGGATAAAGCAAAAAAGAATGACTTTTTTTCGAGCTTTGGCAAGGTAAGTGAAGTGGTTGGGTTAACTATTCGTGTCACAGGAATCGATGTTTTTATAGGAGAAATTTGTGAAATCAAAAATAAAAGCAATGACAAAGTTACATTGTCGGAGGTTGTTGGTTTTATAAAAAAGACGGTATTACTTATGCCCTTAGACGAACTTAGTGGAATTGGACCAGGGTCACTAGTAAGAGCAACAGGTAAAAGTCTGACAATTAAAGTCGGTGAGAGCTTACTTGGGCATACCTTGGATGGGTTAGGAAGAGTTATGGGGGATACAGTAAGTGATGATAAGCCACTTTTTGAATATCCGGTTATGAGAGAATCTCCGGCCCCTTTTAAACGTAGGAAGATTGATACAGTTTTAAGCACAGGAGTAAGAGCAATTGATGGAATACTAACTATAGGTGAAGGACAACGAATGGGAGTATTTGCCGGGAGTGGAGTCGGCAAGAGTACCCTATTAGGAATGATTGCAAAATACTGTCAGGCAGATGTAATTGTCATCGGACTTATTGGCGAACGTGGGCGAGAAGTTAAGGAATTTATCGAAAAGGATTTAGGAAGCAAAGGATATGCGAAATCAGTTGTTGTTTGTGCAACATCAGATATGCCGCCGTTAGTTAGACTAAAAGGTGCATACGTGGCAACTGCAATTGCAGAGTACTTTAGAGATCAGGGTAAAAAAGTGGTATTGATGATGGACTCAGTTACCCGTTTTGCAATGGCACAAAGAGAAATTGGATTGTCAATAGGGGAACCACCAACTACAAAAGGTTATACACCTTCAGTTTTTGCAACTCTTCCCAAGCTTCTAGAAAGAACTGGTATGTCTGAAAGTGGTTCAATTACGGCGTTTTATACAGTTCTTGTTGAAGGCGATGATATGAATGAACCAATTGCGGATTCTGTTCGTGGAATATTAGATGGACATATTGTTTTGTCTAGAAAAATTGCAAGTAAGAATCACTATCCAGCAATTTCAATTCAAGATAGTTTAAGCAGATTGATGAAATCGTTAATTACAAAAGAACATGAAAATAATGCGAAAGAGTTACGTGAGAATATAACAGTGTATGCAGATGCAAAAGATTTAATTGATATTGGAGCTTATAAGAATGGGGCTAATCCAGTTATTGATTATGCAGTTTCCTTGCATCATCCAATTGAAGATTTTTTATGTCAATCTGTTGATGAATATGAAACTTTTGACGAAACAAAAGCAAAATTACATTATTTGTTTGATCAGTATAATTTATAGAGAGTCAAAAAAATGGGGAAATTTAATTTTACATTAGAGAGATTGCTAGATTTTAGAAAAGAAAATGAAGATAGCATAAAGCAAGAGTACATGGAATTAGGCTTTGAGTTATCTTTAAAGAAAAAAAAGATTGATGAATTATTATCAGAAAAAAATAATCTGATGTATGCAACTGAATTAACAGTCGGAAGAATGCAGATTCAAAGGAATTATTTAGATGAAATAAATCTAAAAGTAAGTAATTTGCAATTAGAGGTGTTGGAATTACAGCAAAAGTTGACTGAGATATTAAAACGTTTAGTTGAAGCACAACAAGAGCGTAAGGTATTAGAAAAACTTAAGGTAAAACAACAAGATGAATTTGAAATAAGATTGGCACAAATAGAACAAAAGCAATTAGATGAGTTTGCAAATCTTAAAGCTTTGAAAGAAGGTGAAGTTTATGGATAATAATCTAATTGCTAGTCATCAAACAACTTCAAGAGCCACACTGGATTTGGAAAATATAGATAATACTAGTAGTGATGGGGCAGAAGACTCAACACAGTTTATTAACTTATTACAACAAAAGTTGAGCTGTGAATCAACGATGAATATTTTTAGTAATGCAAATTCTGATAATGAACACTTATCAGATAATAAAGAACAATCTGTTGATGAAAGTTCAAGTATAAATACGCAAATTGATGATGGTGAAGAACGGGCAAAAAAGAATTTCATAACTTTAGGTTCTGTGGAACAAGAAAAAGCAAAAGCGAATTTAAAGCAGGAGAAAAATCTAACTTTATCAGATTTAACCTTATCTTTTTTGCAACTTAGGCAAGTAAAGACTTCTGAATTTCTAAGTGGTAGTGAGAAGAAAAGTTTAGATGGAGTAACTATAAGTGAAAATGAGAACAGTTCAGAGTTACCAGATTCACAATTGACAGCTTTACCGACTGCTTTAGAAACTAATAACAATATTAATAAACTTGTTAAGAAGAATAACGATTCATTGAAGCTTAACCCTAAACTATCTATAAAGAACAAATTGGAAACAAATAGGTTGGCTGAAACAAATTTGCAAGCAGTTAACAATGAACAATCCTCTTTTCAAAGTGAAATAGGGAATGCCAATTTACGGAATTTAGATAGTATTCCAACAAATACTTCAGAATTAATTAAATCAAGTAATGTACAAGAAAAGTTAATGCCTGCAAATACAGGTGAAGGCATTAACTTAGTAGAAAAAAACAAAATTGATTTAATGAAGAGAGTTAACGATTCTGAACTAACTATGAAAGAAAATATAGTCCCAATAATAGAAAATAAGATTTCAGTGGGTGAACAAAGCGATTTTAAAGTAAAAATTAGTGATCTTACACCAACCATACCGAGTTCAACGGCTACAACTATTGTTAAAACGTTGCTAAGTGGAGAAACTAAACAAGTTACAGTTCATTTGGAACCAGAAAAGCTTGGAAAGATTGAAATTTCTTTGCAGTCGACATCAAGTGAAGCAAGTCTTAGTTTTAAATTATCATCAAGTCATGCTAAGGAACTTATTAGTGGTATATCAAATCAATTAGAACAAGTACTAAATAATCAGCTGACAACGGATAGGATGGTAACTGATGATAAGGTTGCAACTTATCATACGGCTATAAATGGTACGGAAGGAACACAGTTTTCATTTGGACAACATCAATTTGGACAGCAAAATCAAAATACACCTAAGACAAAATTTACTAATCAGTATCGTAATAACAAAATCAATCAAGATGAAGTAAGTATCAAAAAACAAGAAAGTCAGCAACAGAATGAAAAAAATATAATCAGCATTTTAGTGTAAGGGAGAAAATATTATGAGTTATGACTACACACAGGCTATTCCATCAGTTGGAATATCTACGGAATATAACGGCTCAACAAGCACAAGCAGCCTATCAATGAACGACTTCTTGAAGATTATGTCTGCTGCAATGCAAAATCCTTCAATGGACAGTGACTCTTCAAGTGGTAGTAGCAGTGGCACAGATTATGTCTCACAAATGGCACAGTTTGCTTCATTAGATCAGTTAAATAGTATTGGGAAAAATTTGACTACGACTGTTATGGGGATGCAACAAAACGAAGCTTTTTCATTATTAGGAAAGAATGTTCAATTGATAGATGGCGGCACAACGGTGAGCGGAAAAGTGGATAAGGTTAAGTTTTCAAATGGATATGCAACACTTGTCGTAAATGGAAATGAATACGAGATGGGTGCATTAACGGAAGTGGATAATGATACAACAAATTAATGGAATTAATAAGGGCTCTAATGGTATAAACAGCAATACTTATGTAAATAATTCTAGTGAAAATAACGCAGCTTTTTCAAAAATACTTGCAGATAAGCAAGACCAAGTGAAAATCTCAAAGCATGCACGGCAAAGATTGAGTGCACGTAATTTGGACCTGCAAAACAGTGATCTTTCACATATTGGGCAAGCTATGAATGAACTAGATGAAAAAGGTAGCAAGGATTCATTACTGTTATATAAAGATATGGGATTAATAGCAAATGTCCAAAATAGAACAATTATTACTGCAATGAATGTTAATGAGATAAACACAGTTACAAATATAGATAGTACAAAATTTGTAAAATAATAGGCTGGACCTTATCAGGAAGCCGAATGAAGCTCTCTGACTGATTGAGGAGAGTTACTTATAGGAGGAATTTTAAATGTTAAAATCACTTTATTCTGGTGTCAGTGGTATGAAAGGTTTTCAAACAAAGATGGACGTAATCGCAGATAATATTGCTAATGTAAATACAATGGGATTCAAATCAAGTCGTGTTATTTTTGAAGATTTAATGAGTCAAAATACGTCTACTGCATCAGCTGCATCAAATAATTTAGGTGGAACAAATGCGAAACAGGTCGGACTTGGAGTTCAATCTGGTTCGATAGATAAGGATACTTCAGCAGGATCACCCCAATCGACGGGACGGGCACTTGACTTTTATATAAATGGGGGTGGGTACTTCGTTGTGCAAAATGAAAATGGTGAAGATCTGTACACGAGAGATGGGGCTTTTTCCAGAGACAATCAAGGAAATTTGACGACGAGTGATGGATTTAAAGTCATGGGACGAGCAGCAACGACACCATTAACAGAATATACGGATGGAACTAATGTAGATAATGCACTCGCAGCTTCTGGAAGCTTATCTGCATTAACAATTCCAAGTACTATTACAGTCAATGGTCAGACACTTAATTACGATTCTGTCTCTGTTGACCAAAGTGGTCTTATTGTTGGTAAATACGGCAGCCAGAGTTTTGTGTTAGGTCAAGTCTCCATGGCAACCTTTAATAATAGTACAGGACTTGAAAATGTAGGTGGCAATAACTTTGCAGTTTCGTCAAACTCTGGTGCCGCTATTATATCAAATCCTGGTGATACAGGTACAGGAACTTTAATATCAGGGGAATTGGAAATGTCTAATGTTGATTTGTCCAGTGAGTTTACGGAGATGATTGTTGCAAATAGGGCATATCAAGCAAATGCAAAAACGATTACCACATCAGATGAAATGTTACAAACACTGATTAATTTGAAGCAATCATAATATTGACTGTTTGATTAATATTAAGGAGAACAAAAGTTGATTGAATTAGTTGGTCTAAATGGGAAATTTTTTTTGTTGAATGCAGATCTGATTTTCAAAATTGAAGAGACTCCAGATACAACAATCACTCTTATAGATGATAGAAATATAATTGTAAAGAATAGAGCAATTGAAATAAAGAAAAAAATAATCGAATATCGGAGAGAAATTCTCACGAATTCACAGAACTTAAACTCCATTAATAAGGAGAGGTAGATAATTATTCATGGCAAAAGAAAAAAGTGAGAAAAAAGGGAAAAAACTTATTTTGTGGGTGTTGATTTTGCTCATAGTGGCAACAAGTGGTGGAGTAGTTGCTACGATTGTCACACCTAAGATATTGGATGCGTTGAGTTCAAAGAAAACAACAGTTAAGCATCATTCAAAAACAATTGTTTCGGGGAAACAGGAAATTGTACCTGTTAAAAAATTTGTAATTAATTTAACTAGTGAAGATGGTTCGAATAGTACGCAGTATGCACAGATTACCTTATCATTTTTGGTAGCCAATTCTGAACAAAAAGCAAAAATCAAAAAAAATGTCGCAGTTGTTAGAGATAGCGTTATTAACGTTATTAGGCAAAAAAATGCAAGTAACATACTGGGCTCTTCGGATAGTTTAACAGGACTAAAAAATCAATTGCGCGATACTATCAATAAGGCGTATGGGGCAAAAATTATAGAAAATGTATTTATAACAGATTTAGTTATTCAATAGGAATGGGAAAATGGATATGTATATTACGATTTTAAGGACAATTATCTTTTTAATAATAATTATTTTCATGATTAATATTTGCTTGAAATATATGGGTAAATATACAAATCAGAGCAAGAAGAATTTTAGAGTCATTCAAAAAATATTAGTGAGTAAGACTTCTTCAATAGGGATAGTACAGATTATTGATACTTACTATGTTATGAGTTTTTCAGAAAGCCGTAATGAAATCTTGAAAGAATTGGATGAATATGAGGTGGCACAGCTATTAAATTCTTTAGGAAACCATGAAGGAAGTGGGAAAAATAAAGATTTCGGAAAAATTATGCAAGATATGAATGATAAGATTCAAGAGTTTAGTAAGAGGAAAAGATAATGAAAAAGAAAATTGCCATGGGGATAGTCGTAATTAATATCTGTTTTTGGAAACTATTTCTATCGCCAACTACTGTTTTGGCTATTAATACTAATGATATTACATCAACTGTTAATAATTTATTGAATAATAATTCTAGTTCTACAACTACGATTAATACTTTTATCTTACTGACGTTGTTATCGGTTGCCCCAATACTATTAGTGATGATGACATCTTTTACAAGAATTATAATGGTGCTTTCATTTGCAAGAAGTGCACTTGGAACACAGCAAAATCCACCTAATCAGGTTTTACTGGGGTTAGCGTTATTTCTAACATTTTTTACGATGCGACCAGTTTATATGGATATATATCAGGATGCAATTAAACCATATAATCAAAATCAAATAACGCAACAGCAAGTATTTGACCGATCAGAAAATAGAATAAAGGAATTTATGTACGGTCAGACAAGGAAAAAGGATATGCAGCTCTTTATTGATGTTTCTAAGGAGAAAGTCAATATTAAGAAATATAAGAAAATACCACTAACTATAATTACACCAGCATTTATTATTAGTGAGTTGCGAACAGCTTTCAGCATAGGATTTTTGCTATTTATCCCGTTCTTAATCATTGATATGGTGGTTTCTAGTATTCTGATGTCAATGGGGATGGTAATGCTATCACCAGTCATGATTTCATTGCCATTCAAAATACTGTTATTTGTACTTGTTGACGGTTGGTATTTACTGGTGGAGTCATTAATCAAGAGTTTTTATTAGGGAGTTAGGTAGATTTTATGACAATCGAAGTGGTTTTACAGGTTATTAGAGATGCTTTTATTAGGATTATTTTAATTTCAGGTCCAGCAGTAGGAATCGGTATGTTGGTAGGATTAATAATTAGTATCTTTCAAGCTACTACTCAAATTCAAGAGCAGACTTTGAGCTTTGTACCAAAATTGGTTGCTATTTTAATTACCTTAATTCTGGCAGGTAACTTTATGATTACAATTCTTCTTGAATTCACAAGAAATGTGTTCAAGATGATTTCAAAATTGTGAGGTGAACAAATGATTGTGATTCAAATAGGTGCGCTCTTAATGTGCAGGATAATGTCATTTCTAGCAATTTGTCCGATTTTTTCACAAAAGGGTTTCCCTAATTTCGCCAAGCTAGTTGTAGGAGGAAGTTTAGTAATCTCAGCTTATCCTGCAATTACAGAATATAAAGAAATCGCTAATACAGTACTGCTAGGTGAGGTTGCTATTAAAGAGGTTATTTTTGGATTAGCAATGGGATATCTAAGTCAACTCGTTTTTAGTGGGATTATGATGGCAGGACAGATGATTGATTTTCAAGTGGGTTTTTCTATGGCCCAAGCGTATGACACAATGACAGATGTTCAATCTGCGCAGTTTAGTAAACTATATTATTGGTTGACGATTTCCATATTTTTTATGCTTAATTTACAAAATCTTATGATTTATGGAATTATTAATTCCTTTAAAATTGTTCCGCTCGGAACTGAAAATATAAGTGGCGCATCGGTAGACGGGGTAGTGCAACTTTTTGAAAAGACAGTAGAGATGTCACTTAGTCTAGCAGCACCTATGGTAGTGGCTGTACTGATAATTGACATTTTGTTGGGAGTTATATCAAGATCAATTCCACAAATTAATATTCTAATGATGAGCCTTTCTATAAAAACGGTTGTTAGCATTCTAATATTTTTACTTGCCTTATCAAGTTTATCAAGCTTTTTGGGAAATAATCTTTCTGAAGGTATAGGAAATATGCTTGAATTTATAAAATCTGTAAAATAGGAGAACAAGATGGCCGATAAAGACGGGAAAACAGAAAAACCGACTCTTAAACGATTGAAAGATGCAAAGAAAAAAGGAGAGGTTCCTAAAACGCCGGAATTAAATACCGCAATTTCTTTATTGGCTTTTTCACTTGTTATTTTACCGTTATGGGAATTTCTTCTTAAAGAACTTCTACCATATTTAACACAGATGATCGAACAAATTGCTAATTTTAATGTAGAGATGAGTGATTTGCCTAGGGTAGCAGTACAGGCCGTTGTAATGATACTGATACTTACAAGTCCTTTCATGTTGATTAGCGTTTTTCTTGGTTCACTTATCAATATTTTACAGGTGGGATTGATATTTACCTGGAGGCCATTAAAGCCTGATTTTAAGAAGCTAAATCCGATTAATGGATTCAAACAAATGTTAGGTTTGAGATCACTAGTTAACATTGCAAAAACACTTGCAAAGTTAGGTATAATTATTTACCTATGCTATCAGCAATTTATGTCTGAAATTCCGACAATAATCAACTTAAATGATGTAGGTCTGCAAAAAATACTTTATTTTATTTTAGACCTTACCAGATCAGTAATTGAAAAGATTTCTTTTTTTTTGATAGTTGTTGCAATTTTTGACTACGGCTATCAAAGGTATACCCACCATAAAAATTTGAGAATGACAAAACAAGAAATCAAAGATGAATTTAAACAACAAGAAGGAGATCCAAAGGTAAAAGCACAAAGAAGGGCTAAGTATCAAGAAATGTCACGTAATGCAATTTCAAAGGTTAAAGAAGCGACAGTCATGATTACCAATCCGACACATTATGCAATTGCAATCAAGTATGATCCTCAAAAAGAGGGAATACCGTTACTTTTAGCCAAAGGAGCTGATGAATTAGCACAACGAATGAAGGCAGAGGGTAAGAAGATGCATGTGCCAATGATTGAAAATAGACCGGTCGCCAGGGCAATCTATGCTGAGGTTGAACCTGGTGAGTTTATACCAACAGAGATGTACGAATCAGTTGCTGCAATTATTGCACTAGTTTATCAGTTGGAAGAAAAAGAAAAAAATAAGATTTAGATTGAGTTTTGGGGGATAAGTAGATAAATGAGTAAAAAGAAGATTAAGAAAAAAAGGAATTTAAATTATGCTGATGTAATTGTTTCTTTTTTAGTGGTCAGTATTATTGGGTTAATAATAATACCTTTACCCGCCGTAGCATTAGACATACTGATTGTTATTAATTTAGCCGTTGCAATCAATATTTTACTTATTACGTTATTCACTAGAAGTGTTCTAGAATTTACCACCTTCCCAACGTTGTTGTTAATAACAACGATGTTTAAGCTTGGTTTAAATATGTCTTCTACACGGCTGATATTAACTGAAGGTAATGGTGGGAGTGTAATTGCAGCCTTTGCAAATGTTGTGGCGGGTAGTAATTATATTGTTGGGATTATTTTATTTATAATTATTATGGTTGTTCAGTTAGTAGTTGTGACTAATGGTGCTGGACGTGTCTCAGAGGTTTCAGCAAGATTTACACTTGATGCTATGCCGGGAAAACAGATGGCAATTGATTCGGATTTGAATTCAGGATTAGTAAATGAAGAACAGGCCAGAAGTCGCAGAAAAGACTTACAAAGAGAAGCTGATTTTTACGGTTCAATGGATGGTGCTAGTAAATTTGTCAAAGGCGATGCAATAGCTAGTATTATGATAACTTTGATAAATCTAATAGCTGGAACCATTATTTTTACTATGAAAGGTGATTTATCAATCACCGATGCGTTAGCACAATTCGGTAAGTTATCAATTGGAGATGGGTTGGTCAGTGCAATTCCATCATTATTGATTTCAATTGCTTCAGGTATTATAGTTACACGTTCAGATAACAACAGTTCTTTTGGATTAGATATCTCCGCCGATGTTGTAAGATATCCTATTTTGTTTAGGATTGTTGGTGTAATTTTACTAGTACTGTCGATAGTTCCAGGTTTTCCGTTCCTACCATTTTTAGTTATAGGAATTGGGATGTTTATTGCAAGTGTGGTTATTAGGCAAACGGAACAAAAAACAGCAATTAGAAAAAAAGAAGAAGAACAAAAGTTAGCAATGAAGCGTAAAAAGAAGGAACAAGAAGAAGATGAGTCGGTTTCTTCCTTTCAAGTTGAACCAATTGCAATTGAAATTGGTTATGGCTTGATTTCACTAGTGGATAGTACAGTAGACAACAGTTTGATGAGTAGAATTGTTGCTATACGTAAACAGACAGCTAGGGAGCTTGGAATTTTGGTACATCCAGTTAGGATAAGAGATAATCTATACCTCGAATCGAATGATTATTCAATTAAGATAAAAGGAAATGAAGTTGGGGCGGGGCAAATTTATGCAGATAAATTAATGATTATCAGCCCTGATGATGAACCTTTTCCATTTAAGGGAATTCCAACAAAAGAACCAGCATTCAGTATTGATGCAATGTGGATTGATCAAAAGGACAAAGAAGCTGCTGAAATACAAGGATTTACAATTATTGAGCCTTTAACAGTAATTGCAACACACTTAAAAGAAATAATCTTTGGGAATGCACCAGAATTACTTGGCAGACAAGAAGTTCAGAAGTTATTAGAAGGAATAAAAGATGAAAATAATGTTGTAATAGATGAACTAATTCCAGATGTTTTACGATTGGGAGAAGTTGAGAAAGTCTTACAGAATCTATTGGGAGAAAAGATACCAATTAATGACTTAGCAACGATTCTAGAAACTTTAGCTGACTTTGGCTCAGTTACAAAAGATACAGAGGTGCTGACTGAATATGTAAGACAGGCATTGAGAAGAACAATTGCCACTAAGTATGCGGATGATCAAAAAAATATTAAGGTAGTAACAGTCCATCCCAAAGTTGAAGAATTGATTACACAAAGTATTCAAAAAACAGCAACTGGATCCTATCCGGTATTGAAACCAGATTCCGTTAATCAAATTCTAGAGGCTATTAATCGAGTACAACAAGATTTTGTACTTAAAAATATCGAATTTGTAATATTGACCTCTCCTAAAATTAGGCTTGCTTTTCGGAAGTTAGTTTCTTTTAACT
Organism: Liquorilactobacillus cacaonum DSM 21116; assembly: GCF_001436735.1. Lineage (GTDB taxonomy): Bacteria > Bacillota > Bacilli > Lactobacillales > Lactobacillaceae > Liquorilactobacillus > Liquorilactobacillus cacaonum. The sequence goes on along the minus strand of NZ_AYZE01000008.1, from coordinate 334,337 downwards.
TTCCTAATCTGTCAATTTTATCTTTGAATGAAGTGCCTAATGAAATTTCGATTGAGACTGTAGGAACAATTAACATTTAAAAATTTTGATGAAGGGAGTATGGAGCTAATATGTATGGAGCTGGTCCTGAAGATGAAATTTTGAAGTATCTTCCTTTGGTTGGAAAAGTTGCTAAAAGAGTTCCAATTAATAGTACAGAGTATGAGTATAGCGATTACTATAATATTGGTGTGATAGGTTTGATCGATGCTTTGCATAGGTTTGATGTTACTAAGAAGGTCCCATTTGAGAGCTACGCAGCAATTAGAATTAGAGGCGCAATTATTGATGAAGTTAGGAAACATTCAAAAATCTCAAGATATAAGATGGTTGCTATCAATGATTTTTATAAAGCAAAACAAACGCTTGAACAAGATCTGAAAAGAGAGGTCACTGATGGTGAAATCAGTGGAAAAATGGGGATTTCCAGTACACAATTGAATGAAATCTATGAGAATATTCATTATTTAGCCGGTATCTCTCTTGAGGGAACCATTTTTACAACAGACGGAGAAAGTAGAGTTTCTTTAGGAGATATAATTCCTGACCAAGCTGGAACTAATGCGGAACAGAAATTGATTGGAGAAGAACGAGGAGAAGTCCTTGCAAAATGCATAAAGAAATTAAATGAACGTGAACAGTTAATTCTAAGTTTGTACTATAAAGAAGAAGTAACTTTAAAGGAAATTGCAGCTATTTTGGATATTTCAATAGCGAGAGTTTCTCAAATTCATGGGAAGATAATTGCAAAGCTAAAGCTGTCAATGGAGGAAGAATTGTCATGATAAGAGGATTGGATACAATAGAACAAAGTCTAGATGTTTTACTCAAAAGGCAAGAAAGTACTAGTGGGAACATTGCTAATGTTAATACGACAGGTTACCAGGCAAAACAGTTATTCCAATCAACATTGAAAGAAGTTCAGTTTGAGAATCATCAAGGAGGCTCAGCAGTTTCCGAACGCCAAAACATTGGTAGCTTTACATTTGGTAATGCAATCGATGGATCATATATAGATAGTAGCAAAGGAACAATGAAAGAAACTGGAAGAGCTACAGATTTTGCAATCAATAGCGATGGATATTTTACGATTAGATTGAACGATGGCTCACTTGCCTATACTAGAAATGGAAATTTTAAACTTAATGATCAAAATCAGTATATTACACAAGAAGGTTATCAAGTTGTTGGAGCAAATGGGCAGGTGGTCACAGCTAGCGATAGCCCATCGTTTAGAATAGCAAGTATTCCTAACGAACAACAGATGACAGATACAGGAAATGGTTACTATACAACTACTCAAAATATTCAACTCAATACGAACCCTAATGTGATGCAGGGTTACTTGGAACAATCGAATGTTTCGATGTCAGATGAAATGGTAACGTTAATGCAGACAGGGAGAGAATTTGAAGCTAATCAAAAGGTTTTGAGTTCAACAAACGAAACGCTAGATAAGGCAGTCAATAGCTTAGGAAAGGTCTAAGGGTTAAGTAGATGAATATCTCAGTCATTTTTGCAATTAATAAGTCTGGAATGAATGGCTTACAAAATAATATGGATAATATTGCAAATAATATTGCAAATTCAGATACGGTTGGGTATAAAAGCAACGATACAACATTTCAAGAGCTAGTTAATAATCAAACAACAACAGCAGAAGTTAATTTAACTTCTGGTACAAAGCTAGGGTTAAATACTGGCGTAGCAGTTAATGGGGAATCAATTAATTTCGTACAAGGTAGCCTACAACAAACTGGAATTACAAATGATTTTGCAATTCAAGGACAGGGGTTCTTTGGTACATATAACCAAGATGGGGAACTCTTATTAACAAGAGATGGTAGTTTTAAGCGAGACAACGCAGGACAATTGGTAAATGCAAATGGGGATAAGGTAGCAGTTGATACAACCATTCCAGAGGAAAACTGGCCGAGTGGGACATTGAGTGTTACTAGTGACGGTACTATAAACATAGTAAATAATGGAAATAGCACGTCAGTGGGTAAACTAAGAATATATTTGCCTCAAAATAACGAGGACTTAGTAAGCGCCGGGAATAATAATTATACTGTTACAAATAATGACCGTTTGCAGGTGATGACAAATGCAAATATCAAACAAGGATACTTAGAAACGTCAACTGTTGATTTAGCAAGCTCTATGACAGATATGATTGCAACACAAAGGGCATATCAGTTGAATGCTAAAGCACTTCAATCGACTGATGATATGTTTGAAGTGATTAACCGGTTAGCTGACTAACATTTCAAGAGGTGAAACATCAATTGATAGATGTAAGAAAGGTTTCAAAGAAATATAAAGGTAATGTATATGCTTTAAAAAACATTAACTTTTCAGTTAAACAAGGCGAATTTGTTTATGTAATTGGTGCTAGTGGGGCAGGTAAATCAACCTTATTAAAGTTCTTGTATCGTGAAGAGGAGCAGACTTTTGGCAGTATTAAGATAGGAAACACTTTAGTGAGTCGTATTAATCATAAGCAACTCTACCTCTTAAGAAGAAAACTGGGGGTTGTAATGCAAAAAGATTTATTCTTGTCAGACCGTACTGTTTTTGAAAATATCGCAGTGAGTATTGAAGCAGTAAGTGCTGCTAAAAGTAATGAAATAGCTCTTAGAACAAATGATGTATTAGAAGTTGTGGGAATGGTTGGTATGAATGACAGAAAGATTAATGAACTATCAATTGGACAGCAAAAGAGGGTAGCGATTGCTAGGGCAATTGTTAACTATCCGACAATTGTCATAGCTGATGAACCGACTGCAAACTTGGATGCAAAAGCTGCATTAGAGATAATGAAGCTTTTTTTTAAGATTAATAGCATGGGAACGACAATTATTATGGCAACACATGATAGTACTATGGTAAATACAGTTCGTGAACGGGTACTTGAATTAAATCATGGAGAATTAATTAGAGATGAACAAGAGGGGGGGTATACAAGGTACCCCGATAATAAAGACGTTTATATCTGGTGATGAAGTCTTAATAGTTTTGATAAATTTCCGATATGAGAGTCATAGAGTTGTGTGAGTTTTCGACTAATCTTACTCAAACCTAAATATATGTTGTTCATGTCGGAAGGGGTATTAAATAATGTCCAGGAAAAATTTAAAGAAAGTTCCGAAAAGAACTGTAAAGTTCAGAATAAGGTTCTTGACACCAGTTATTTTCACATTTTTTGTGCTTGTTATCGCCTATTTAATGTTGATCAGTGGAAGTAGCGATAATGCAATGAGAACTAAGTTTTTTATTTTTGCAGTAGTTGTATTAGTGGTGCATCTAGTTTTATGTACTGTTTTGAATTATCTTTCAGCGAACCCTTATAAGAAAGATTTGGAGTATATACATCAAAAAATTAATCTGCTAGTTTCAGGAGATTTGTCTAGTTTAGATGACTTGACCCCAGCCAAAAAAGATGATCCACTAATTTTTAAAATAAAAGAGGATGTACACAGCTTTGCAAATGCCTTTATGGCCGTAATTGTTGGTATGAAAAGTGAGAGTACTAAAATGAGTGGCATGGCTCTGAATCTAGGTACAATTTTAGCAAATGCCAATAACTCTGTTGCTGGGGTTAAAGCAACAATGGAAAATATTTCCGAAGCGTCTGGCTCACAAGCAGCAGAGGCAGAGCAGACTGCTAATGATATGCAAGAGCTTTCTAATAAGATTGAAAAAATATATAGTGAAATTGAATTAATGAATGAATATATCGAAGATTCAAAGAAGAAGAATACAAGTAATTCGACAATGATGGTCCAAGTATCAAGTAACTGGGAAAAAGAACGGAAGACGCAAGCACAACTAGTTACGGAAATGGATGAGATGAATAAGGATATTCAGAGTATCGGTAACATTGTCGCATTAATCACAGATATTTCTGAACAGACAAATTTATTAGCCCTTAATGCTTCAATTGAAGCAGCAAGAGCAGGAGAAGCAGGCAGAGGATTTGCAATTGTTGCTGAAGAAGTTCGAAGTCTTGCTGAACAAAGTAGTGAATCAACAAAAAACATAAGAGAAATAATTACCCTAATTAGAAATAAATCTGAGCATATGGCACTTGCATTGAATACCTCATATGAAAGTAGTGAACAACAAACTGACTACATCGGTAAAATAAGTGATTCGACTAGGAAAAATTCAGTTTTGATTAAAAAATTTATTGATAGTATTCAGAAGATTGAGAAAAATGTAGCAGCATTAATCGAAGAAAAAAATATGGTTGGAAATTCGGTAGAAAATATTTCTTCAGCTATTTCGGATACATCAGTAGGAACACAAAAAGTAACTTCAAATATCGAAGAGCTTCAGTTAAATGTTAAGGAATTTGAGGAAAAAGTTGAAGAAATTGAAAATATTGCAAATGTTCTAAAATTTCAAGTTGATAGTTTTAAACTTTGAAAAGGTTAATTTGAAGGAGAGGACTTTAGATGTTGGATCAGTATATTGTATTTAAAAGTCATGAACAAATGTTTGCACTGCCAGTCAGCATAGTTAGAAGGGTAATTGAAATTCCAAAGTTGATAGTTCTTCCTGAGGTGCCTGAATATGTCCTAGGTGCAGTTGAGTATAACAATACAATGGCACCTATTATTGATTTGAAAAATAAACTATTTGGTGAAAAAATCGAAGATAGGACAAATTCTAAGGTAATCCTATGTAACTGGCAAGACAGTTCATTAGGATTGCTGATTGAGGAAATTGTGGCAATTACAGAGTTGACAGAGACAGAGTATGAGGCAGAAATAGAAAGAGCAAACCTCAAAAGAAGTTATGTAGATAAGTTCTTGAAAATTAAGGAAGATATTGTAATTTCAATTAATTTAAGCTACCTCTTTGATAATAAGCAAGATAATCAAATAAGGGATGCGCTTGAAAAAACTGCAGTAGAAGGTAGTTTTGATGATAGCGCTAGAGAATGAAATAAAAGTTGGAATTGCAGAGTATAAGCTAGGAACAAATACTGAAAAATTAATAACTATTGGTCTTGGATCTTGTGTAGGTACAGTCATTTATGATAAGAAGAAAAAAATCGGGGGACTAAGTCATATAATGCTTCCTGATAGCGGACCATTTGAAAATAAAGGGACATTAAATAATGCTAAATTTGCAAATTTGGCAATTCCAGAAATGGTGACTCAAATTAAAAAAAAATCACCTAATGCAGTTTTAGCTGCGAAAATTGTCGGTGGAGCTAATATGTTTAATTTTATCAATGGATCAGGATTAAGCATCGGGGAACGTAATGTTATAGCTGTCAAAAATTCTTTAGCTAGTTTGAATATACCAATAATCTCAGAACACGTCGGAGGAAACAGTGGGAGAACAATGATAGTCGATTTGAATAGCTTCAAAACGACGGTTCGAATTGTAAACCACGAAATAGTATATATATAGAAAGACGAATTTTATGAATATTTTAGTTGTTGATGATTCAGCATTTATGCGAAAAGTAGTTACAGATATCGTTGAAGAACAGACTGACTTGCATGTGGCAGATACTGCCCGAAATGGTAAACAAGCAGTCGAAATGATTAATCAAAATAATTATGATTTGGTGCTGATGGACATTGAGATGCCAACAATGAATGGGTTGGAAGCACTGAAAATAATTCGACGAACAAATGATGTCCCAGTAATTATTTTGAGTGCATTAAGTAAAAAAGAAAATACAATTGAGGCTTTAGCTAAAGGTGCTACTGATTTTATCGAAAAACCAAATAACCTACTGAATTTGGAGAATAGTTGGTTGGAAGAGTTCTTGACAAAAATCAGAGGAATTAATAGTGGGATAAGAAGTGATCCGGCCAGTGGAGTTAATCCTTTTGTGAGTAAAAGAAAAGTAGAAAATGATTTTAGTACTCTGAGAGCTGTAGTGATTGGTGCATCAACAGGAGGCCCTAAGACATTACTGAAAATAATTCAATCACTAAATACTACTACGAGGATACCGATATTAATTGTTCAACATATGCCTAAGGGATTTACAACTTCGTTTGCTGAACGATTAAATATGGGAAGCAAAAGTGAAGTGGTTGAGGCAAAAGATGGGATGAAAATTGAATCCAAGATATATATTGCTCCAGGTGACTTTCATATGGTGGTGAGAAACGGCAAAATATCTTTAAATCAAGGACCTAAGCAAAATGGAACAAGGCCGGCAGTTGATAATTTGTTTATCTCAGCTGCAGATACTTATAAAAGCCAACTTGCTGGTATCATTCTGACTGGTATGGGGAAAGACGGAACAATTGGTATGAGTAGAATTAAAAATTTTGGAGGCTATACAGTCTCACAAGATGAGCAGAGCAGTGTTATTTTTGGGATGCCACGTAGCGTAATCGAGGCGGGTGTCGTTGATGAAGTTCTAAGTTTGGATGAAATAAGCCAAAGATTGCAACAAATGATTGGGTGAGATGATGGAACAGAATTTTATTTTCTTCAATAAATGGGTATTAGAGCATGTAGGAATTGATTTGAATAACTACAAAGATCAACAAATGCAACGTAGAATAACAAATATTATGAATTCTTCAGGAGCTAAAACAATCGAGGATTATGCGCTTATTCTTGAAAAAGATCGAGATGCGTATAATGCATTTGTAAAGCACATAACAATTAATGTCACAGACTTTTTCAGAAACAAAGAAATATTTGAATTATTCGAAAATTGCTTTTTGCAAAATGTTGTTCCTAATTTTGATCATATAAAAATGTGGAGTGCTGCTTGTTCAACGGGTGCGGAGCCGTATTCTTTAGCAATGATTTTAGATAGAAATAAAGTAAGAAATACCAACATTATTGCAACAGATATCGATGATAATATTCTTGCAAGAGCTAAGCAAGGCAAATATACAAAAACTGAGTTAACGAATATAGCACAGGCTGATTTAATAAAATATTTTAGTGAGATAGATACTGATAAATATGTTGTAAAAGATGAAATAAAAAAATTTGTGTCTTTTGAAAAACAAGATTTATTAGGGAGTCGATATCCGAAAGATGTTCAAGTAATAGTGTGCCGGAATGTTACTATTTATTTTAAATTAGAGGCGCGTGACGAAGTTTATCGAAAGTTTAGTGAGTCTCTTAGTAAAGGTGGTTTGTTATTTACTGGAGCAACGGAAACAATTAATGAGCCTAGTAAATTTAATCTTGAAAAAGTTGAGACTTTTATATATAGGAAAATCTAATATGGAAGGAGATTTGATTAATGGACGACAATAGCGTATACCGTAACCTATTTTTTGAAGAAAGTGACGACAATCTCCAAAAGTTAAACGATGATGTCCTAGAATTGGAAAGTGAACCCGAAAATATAGATTTAATCAATGAAATTTTTAGAGCAGCACATACCTTAAAAGGCATGTCCGCAACAATGGGTTATGACGTGATGACAAAGCTAACTCATAAAATGGAGAACCTTTTTGATTTTTTCAAATCTGGTAAATTGATGGTCACAAGCGAGTACATATCATTGATATTTGAGTGCTTGGACAAGCTGTCACAACTGGTAGAGGACTTACGTAATGATAAAGAACTATCAGAAGACCAAATTGGTGAGTTATTAGAGAAGTTAATTAATGTTGAAAAAAGTGTTGATGGAACAGCAACTGTGGAAGCTAAAAGTACAGATTCTAAGGATAAAGAGCTTACCATAGTTTTAAGTAACAGTGATGACGCAGATACAGATACTGTGAAAAAGGCAAGAGCACAAGGATATAATGCATTTACAGTTGCAATTCGAATAGATAAAGAGTCCATGCTCAAAGGACCAAGAGCATTTCTAATAATCGAGCATTTAGAACAAGAAGGCGATGTAATCTATACAGAACCGACTGCAGACTTACTTGAAAATGGTGAATTTGACACAGACTTTAAGTTAATCTATTTAACCAAGGGAACCCAAGAACAAGTTGAAGCAAATATTAATAGTAATAGTGAAATTGATACTTTTATTGTAGAGGAATTTGATAGCTCTAAGTCTATATCTGACAATGAACAGGCAGAAACGGCGAAACCTTCTGGGACAGCTAAAAAGATACCTAAGAAGGCAAATACTGAGGCTACAAAGAAAAAGGAAGATAATAAAGCAAGTAAACATCAGAATGCAGCAAGAAATCAGTCTATTAGGGTCGATTTATCACGTCTAGATTTATTTTTGAATTTAGTTTCTGAGCTAGTAGTTTATCGCAATCAACTTGATGACGCAAATAGAAGAAACGCTGCAACCGAAGTTAAGGATTCTTTGGAACAAGTTTCACGTTTAACGTCAGAGCTACAGGATTTAGTTTTGAAGATTAGAATGCAGCAGGTGAGTGTAGTATTCAGTAGATTCCCACGTATGGTAAGAGATTTAGCTAGAGAACTCGATAAGAATATGGAATTAATTGTTGAAGGGGAAGAAACTGAGTTGGATAAGACAGTAGTTTCTGAATTGAGTGAACCTTTGATACATTTATTACGTAATTCTGCAGATCATGGAATTGAAAATACGGAAACCCGCCGTAAATTTGGGAAACCTGAAAAGGGAATAATTAAATTATCTGCATACCAAGAAGGAAACCAGGTTAATATCACTCTTGAAGATGATGGTAAAGGACTAGATCCACAAGTCATGAAAGAAAGTGCTGAAAGCAAGGGAATTGATACAACAGGAATGACAGATGATGAATTAATTAATCTAATTTTCCATCCAGGATTTTCAACTGCTAAAACAATTACTAATATTTCTGGCCGAGGTGTCGGATTAGATGCGGTGATGGCTAAAATCAATGATCTAGGTGGCTCCTTGGAAATGAAGACGGAACTTCATGTTGGGACTAAGTTTGTAATTAAGTTACCGTTAACATTATCAATAATTCAAGCTTTGATGGTAAGAGTCGCAAAAGAGAGTTTTGCGATTCCGTTAGATGTTGTTGAACGTGTTGTTATGATTCAAGAAAAAGAAATAATCACTAGTATGGATAAAGAAGTAGTAGAGTACCAAGAAGGATTAATACCAGTTGTTAGAGTAGACAAAGTCCTAGGCTTAAAGAATGAGGAAAATGCTAAACAATTTGCAATTGTTGTTAAGAGTGATAAGCAGTATTTTGCAGTATTGGTGAACGAGTTAATTGGACAACAAGAAATTGTAATTAAGAAAATTGATGCTATTATCCAGAAAATTAATAAATTTCAGGGTGCGACAATTTTTGGGAATGGTTCCATTGCACTCATCTTAGACGTTAATGCTATTTGTCAAGGTAAACTGGCTAAAAACTAATGGAATATTCTGACACTGAATTAGACGCAATAAAAGAAATTATAAATATTGGTGGTGGAAATGCAGCAACAAGCATTTCGCAACTTGTTAATCAAAAAATTAATATGCGTGTTCCTGAAATCAGTTTTTTTAGTTATCATGAACTATTTAAAGAAATATATCTGGAAGACGATGAGGTTCAAGCTACTATCAGTAATTTTAGTGGCGATTATAGTGGGGTTTTTCTGCTAGTAATACCGGATAAATCAGTTGGGAAATTGGTCAAGTTGCTGTTAGGTGAAGATGAAGCAGCAGGTGAGTTGGAAATATCGGCAATTAGTGAATTGACTAATATAGTAACTAATTCATTCTTGAGTGCAATTGAAGGATTGTTGAATGCAGAAATACAAACATCAGTGCCACGGACACAAGAAGATTACTTTGGCGCTATTATTAGCAGCTCTTACCTAGCATTAGAACATTATGATGATCAACTAATGATTATGAGAAATGAGTTTATATATGCAGATGAAAAAATTGATTCATCATTATTTTTAATACCGGAGCAAGGCGTTTTGAATAAAATGATAGAATCTTTACGAATTTGAAAGGAGCAATAAAATGACAAAAAGAGTCTTAATTGTTGATGATGCGGTTTTTATGAGGATGAAACTAAGGGATATCTTAGAAAAAAATGGGTATGAAGTTGCAGAAGAAGCTGAAAATGGACAAGATGCTTTTGACAAGTATCAAGCCACAAAACCAGATTTAGTTACGATGGATATTACGATGCCTGAAGTTGATGGAATTGAGGCTTTAAAATTAATTAAAAGTTTTGATGGTAATGCAAAAGTTGTCATGTGTAGCGCGATGGGACAACAAGGCATGGTCATGGAGGCAATTCGAGCAGGTGCGGTTGACTTTATTGTTAAGCCTTTTGATACAGATCGAGTTATCAAGGCTTTAGACAAGGCACTATCTTAGACGTTAGGAGATGTTTGGCTGTGCAAATGATTCTCTTTAAAATGAACCAGCAAAATTTTATGGTTTCAGCAGAAACAGTTGAAGAAGTGATTGATACTGTTGAAATAACAGAAATCCCGCTAGCACCCAAGTGGGTACAGGGTTTAATAAATTTAAGAGGCAGTGTTTTAACAGTAGTAGGCTTGGCGGAGTTAATTGACTTGGCGCCAATTGAGAAAAAAATGAATATATTGATAATGAAGGATGAGGATAATCGTAAGGGATTATTGATAGATGAAGTATTGAAAGTTGTTGATATAGAACAAGACCAAATTCAACTTGGGAGTACGTCAGACAAAAAGTATTATATTGGTGCAACAACTGTAGCAGAAAATGTAGCAAGTATTATAGAGATAAATCAACTGATTTTTTGATAAGTGAGGGATCAAAGTGGACCAAGTATTGACACAACAAGAAATTGATTCTCTGTTGAACGCAATGAACAACGGTGAAATCGTAGAAGAAAAAGCTGAAAAAGAAGAAGAACTTAAAGTAAAGAGCTATGATTTCAGAAGACCGACAAAGCTGCCCAAAGAGTATGTCAATACATTACACATGATTTTCGAGGACTTTTCTAAGGTCAGTAGTAATGTTCTTTCGACACTCTTGCGTTCGACTATTAATCTTAATTTAGCATCTATTGAACAAGTCAGTTATGATGAATTTATTCATTCTGTGCCACGATTTACTTTACTGGGTCTTTTCCATTCTGAACCGTTAAAAGGTATTCAAATTTTAGAAATAAATCCACAGCTTTGTATGTTGATTGTAGAATTACTTTGCGGCGGAGTGGATATTGGTAAGCAAGATAATTTATTTGTTAAAGCAAAAGATTCATTTACAGATATTGAACTGATACTCTTAAAAGAGATTGTTGTTGAGATGACAAAGATTTATGAGAATGTATGGAAGGATATTATTGAATTACAGACTGAGTTTGATGAGTTAGATAGTAATCCACAATTACTTCAGAATATGTCACCAAATGAACCTGTGGTTATGATAACATTTACTGTTAGAATAGGCGGGATTGATAGCTTTATTAATATCTGTGTACCTTACGTATTCTTTGAAGGACTTACTGATAAGCTGAGTTTTCATAATTGGTTTGATTCAAACCAAGAATATAGTGCAAATGATGAACGTAACTTAAAACAAAGTATGAATAATATTCCCCTTGATTTGCAAGTAGTTCTTGGAGAATCAGAAATAGAATTATCGAACTTTTTGCACTTAGAGCCGGGTGACATTTTGAAACTAGACAGCAAGATTAACGAGCCGCTTGATTCATATGTCGGAGGCAGTCCGTATTATAGTGTCAAATTAGGTAAAAAAAATAATCAGATTGCTATAGAATTAATCGACAAGTTAGAGGGGGAGACTCAATGAGTGACAGTCTATCACAAGAAGAAATTGATGCAATGATGGCAGGGGCAACTACAACTGATGCTACTACCGAAACAAAAGACGATATTGATGAGAAAACGAAGCAAGATATTATTGGAGAAGTAGGGAATATATCGATGTCCCAAGCGGCAACGACATTATCATCTATTTTGAATAAACGTGTAAGTATTACGACTCCTCGGGTTGAGTCCACAAAATTTGGTGATATTTTAGGTGTTATTGATACACCTAAAGTTTCAACAGTTGTGGGTTTCAAAGAGGGATTAGTAGGTTCTAACCTTCTGCTACTTGAAGTTAAAGATGCAATTATAATTGTAGATTTAATGATGGGAGGAGATGGCAAACCAGAAAATGAGCAGTTTACTGATTTAGAGTTGAGTGCAGTAGCTGAAGCAATGAATCAAATGATTGGTTCAGCATCAACATCTATGGCAACCATGATAAATCGTAAGGTTGATATATTGCCCCCAAACGTTAAATTATGGGAAAATCCAGAAGTTGTCCATTATGATAGTCTTGATAGTAAAGCTGATGTCTATCGTATTTCATTTTCATTATCTGTTGAGGGGCTAATTGAAAGTGAAATCATGCAGATTTTTACAGCAGATATGGTGGAAGATATTTCAAAAGCAATGCTTTCTGATAAGGCGACAATTGTTAGAAATGAAGAAGAAACAGAGAATATTTCTCTCGGTGAAGTAAATGCCACAGAAATCGCAGAAACAGAGTCTACAGCTACTATTACCCAACAACAAGGAAACAGTGCATCTGAAAAAACTGTTAAAGTAAGTAAGCCAGAGTTTCAGGTGTTAAATGATGAACAAAAGGCGGAAGGCGATAACCTTGAATTGTTATTAGATGTTCCGCTAAATCTAAGTGTTGTCTTAGGTAGAAGTGAGAAAAAAGTACGCGATATATTGTCTTTTGGAACGGGTTCTGTTATTGAACTAGATAGGTTAACGGATGAACCACTTGAAATTTTACTTAATGGTAAACCAATTGCAACTGGTGAAGTTGTGGTAATTAATGAAAACTTTGGTATTAGAATTACAAATATTTTATCACCTACACAACGAATAAAGCGCCTTAAGTAAAGAAGGAAAAGTTAAACGAAAGTGGTTTAACTTTTTTTGTTTGTGCCGATACTAAATATATGATATTTTTTGGGGAAAGGAGTTGGGTATTTTGAAGATAGAAGGCTATCAGGGAACTAATATATATGGAGAACAGGCTGCTAAGTTTACAAAAAATACGCAGATAAGCACAAAACAAAATCAAACTACTAGTAATTCAGCTGAAGAATCGACAAGTGTTGAATTGTCGGAACGAGCACAAAAGATATTACAAGGAGCTCAAGTCGAACCTGAAGTTGACTTGAAAAAGGTGGCAAGTCTTAAGAACGCAATTAACAGTGGAAACTATAAGATTTCGGCGGAGGATATTGCTAAGCGAATGATGGCACAGGTGGATATACAAAAGGGAGACTAGTATGCAGATAAAAGAATTCGAGTGGCATTTAGAAAGCTTTGTTAAGTTATTAAAGAAGGAAAAAGACTATCTAATCAAAGATGATGGAGAAAGTCTTACAAGTCTGCTGTCAAAAAAAGAAAGCTTTGTAAAAGTTATAGAAGAATATCAGGGAGAAATTTCGGAGAAGACACGCGAATTAATCACTAAGATTAAAACGCAGCAAGAAGAGAATCTTTTGCTTACGAAACAAGCAATTGGCTATCAAACTATGCTGATGGAGGCTATTAAGAAGAATCTTAGTAGTCCTACTGGTACATACTCAAAGGGTGCTCAAATATATGCACAGCCAAGGACTAATTTTGTTGATGAAGAGATATAATGAGAGGTAATAGATATGGTAGGATTATTTGGAACATTAAATACTGCAACGAGCGGATTGAGTGCAAATCAAGTTGCACTACAGACTAGCAGTCACAATATCGCGAATACAAATACAGATGGATATTCTAGGCAAACTGTCAATTTAGAGACAAATAGTGCGTATACAGTACCTGGGGTGGGAACGCTTGGTACAGGTGTAAAATCAGCAGGTGTTGAAAGAATTGTTGATGATTTTGTACGTACACAAATTCAAGCTGCCAATTCTAATTATCAATATGCAACAGAAAAGTCAGATGTCTTAGGTGACTTAGAGAATATTTTTAATGAGCCTTCTGATAATGGTCTTTTGACACAACTATCAACTTTGACAAGCAGTTGGACAGAGCTTTCGAATAATCCTGAGTTAGATACTGCTAAAACCTTGGTAGCAGAGAATGCTAGTACCTTCACTGATACATTAAATAGTATGGCAAATGATATTAACAATTTGACAAGTAGTACGGTAGAAAATGTTAATAAGAATGTACTGGATTTCAACAATAAAGTTGAGCAGTTACAGAATTTGAATGATCAAATCTATAACATGTCCAGTAGAGGAGAAACACCTAATGATTTACTGGATACAAGAGATTCTGTCTTGAAAGATTTATCAGGTTTGGCTAATATAACCACTACAACGGATAATTATGGGCGTGCTTTCGTTCAACTTGACGGTCAAGATGTACTAACAAGTACAAGTATGTCGACTCTTAGCGTTGTTACTACAAGTAATTCAAATGGTTCAACATTATCGGTTGGTGGAGATACCAGTAATGTGAGTACAACAGGTACTCAGTATCCAGTGGGAACAGTTGTCCTTTCGAGCTCTGCAGAATCCAGTGATTACCAAAAACTTAATATTTCTTCGGGAACTATCAGTGGGTTGCAAGCGGCGATTGGGGAAACGCAAGATCGACTGCAAGATTTAAATGATTTTGCAGAGACAATTGCTAAGACAACTAACATGGTATATACGAATGGTTCTTCAAGTACATCAGGATTCTTTACTCTTGGAACAGATGAAGACAATTATGCGGCAAATATTGCAGTTAGCTCCGATATTAGTGCTAATTCTACAGGAATTAGTGCAGGTAAGACTACTGCTTCTGGAGATGGGACTAAGGCAGCTGCTATTGTGGCATTGACAGGTACAAAACTTGATTTTCCTATTTCTGATACAGAACTTGCTATCTATAACAGCGATTCAATGAGTTTTACTAACAGTCAAACAGGCTCGACTTTTGCAGATGAATTCAATAATACTGTTACCAAGAATGGTATTTCTAAACAGGCAGCTGATAACACTGCAACTGCACAACAAAGTGTATTAACGCAACTTGAAGAGAAGGATTCTTCAGTTTCGGGGGTATCTTTAAATGAAGAAATGTCTAACATTATTAAGTATCAGCAGGGGTTCCAGGCAAATACACGCCTATTGTCAGTTGTTTCTGAGATGTTGGATACTTTAATCAATAATACTGGAGTGTGAGCAATATGAGGATTTCTAGCAGCATGGTATATAGTGACTTTTTATCTAACCTTTCTGTTAATTCTAACAATGTGCAAAAGACAATGAGTCAATTGTCAAGTTCTAAGCAAGTTAATAAGTCCTCGGATGATCCACTTGCTGCTTCTCAAATAATGAATTTAAAAGATTTGATCTCACAAAATGAAAGTGATTCGACAACTATCTCAGATTCGTTAACATGGACTCAAACACAAGACTCGGCTTTGGGAGATGTTAATACTGCAATGTTAAGAATTAAAACATTAATTCAATCTTCTGCAAATGGCACTTCTGATAGTGAAGAGTTCGAAGCAAATAAAAATGAAATTCAGCAAAATATTGAGAGCATTGTGGACTCCTTAAATACAAATTATGGTGGTAAATATGTCTTTGCAGGACAAAATACAACGACTCAACCATTTTCAGTTGAAAAAGATGAAAATGGTGATATTACAGGGATTAAGTATAGTGGGACAGATGATAACTTGAGTCGTGAAATATCTAAAGGAACGACTGTGAATTTAGTAACCGATGGAAGTCAGTTTCTAGATGAAACTGGAACATCAACAGATCCACAGAATTTGGGAACTTTTTTTAATGATTTAGTGACGGCATTAAATAAGGGTGATACTACTTCACTCTCAGATGATATAATGTCTAAGTTTGAAGGATATCGGCAAAACTTTGTTAATGTCAGGTCAAAGTTAGGATCACTTGAAAATCAACTAACATCTGCGCAATCACGTAACGAGACAGAGAATACTAACTTGACAGATAGTTTATCGAATAAGCAAGATGTAGACGTTGCTTCAAAGTATGTGGAGTATACTAGCCAGATGGCGACATACCAAGCAACTCTTGCAATGGGAACAAAAGTGATGCAGACATCTGTCATGGATTATATGAAGTAGTACTCGAATAACCAATATATATGCCATGGTCAGAGTTGAAACTCTGGCTTTTTTGTATATGAGAAAATGTTGCATATAACTTATTTTCAGCATATACTTTCCAAATATTAGCTTTTACAAAGGAGAATTATATGCTAACGAATACAACGAATATCTATTTTGTTCGTCATGCATTGCCTGATTATTCTTGGGCAGATGATGCAACGATGCCATTAACTCAAGTCGGAAGAGATGATTCTTTAGCGGTACTTGATGTGCTTAAGGATATCTCTTTTGATTTTTGTATCTCAAGTCCCTACAAGAGAACCTTACAGACAATTGAACCACTAGTTTTTGAAAAAAAACTTAAAGTACACATAGACGAACGCTTAAAAGAAAGAGTTCGGGGCGATATTGGTGAAAATGGGGATTTGCTACTTAAAAAAAGATGGGAAAATTTTGATTTCCATGAAAAAAACGGCGAATCAATGAATAGTTTACAGCAAAGAAATATGAAGGTACTTAGTAAGATTCTTGAACAGCATCAAGTAGAAACAATATTATTTTCAACTCATGGAGCGGCCTTAAGTGCTATGCTTAATCATTTCGATAATGAATTTGGATATTCAGATTTTATCAGGTTACAGTGTTTTACCCCGTATGTGTTGAAAATAAGCTTCGATGAGAATAACAAGATTGTTGATAAAAAGGAAGTCTTAATTATAGACAAGAAATAAGAGTATAACAGCGATGACAGGATGTCTGTCTTGCTACTATAATAGAGACACGTTAATTTTGAGGAGGAGTATGTATGGTTGTAGCTAAGATATCAGAACTCTTAAAGCATAAGCGACAAGAAAATGGGCTCACTCAAGCTGTTGTTGCCAAAAAATTACATGTTTCACGGCAGGCAGTCTCTAATTGGGAAACTGGGAGACATTTACCAGATGTTATACTGATAAAAAAATTGGCGAATGTTTATGGAACTACAACGGATGAACTGATTAGTGGAGGAGAGAAAGCAAAGGTTGAAAAAAGTAATTTTACTATAACTTCGCTTTATCCGTTACTGTTATTAGTAACAGTAATCACTAGCAGATTGACTATATCTTCAAATTCACGGGCATTGTTAGTAATGGACGGATTAATCTTTTTGAGTGTCATACTAGTTTTTTTAACTAAGTTCGCAGATAGTAAAATACAGATTTTAATGCAGATATGTAGTCTAACTGTATTCTTAAGTTGTACATTTATTAATGATATTTTAAATGATTTTAGTTTTCAAACTACAACTTTTATAAGCAGTCTAATTCTATTATGGCAATTGTTTAGTACATACTACTACCAAAAAAAGGAGTAGTTAGCGATATGAAATTGAAACTGTGGTGGTTGAGTAACTTAGTTTGGTTACTAATTTTTGGTGTGCTGAGTTTTATTTTGTTGACGAGAAGGATTGATGGTTCAGGTACAGTCCAAACACCAAAGACAAGGTTAGTTTCTTTGAGTGTTCTAGCAGTCTTTTTTATAATTGTATTAGTGATACAGTTAGTTATCTTGATATTTGTTAAGAGAAAAAATTAGATCTTGTTGCTTTTGTGATACAAATAACTAATTTTTAATAATTATTTATATTAAGTTAGTATCTAGATTAAACATTGCATTTTCAGCATTATTTTGAAGTTTAGTGATTTACAATATGTAAATTTGTTATTTAACAGATGTTAATTTGTCATTGAAAACGCTTTTATTATAAATATAATGAAGCTAACTAGTTAAATAATTCACTAATTCAAGGAGGAATACATGTCATGAAAATCAGTGCAGCAGTAGTTGATAAGATTGGTGATCCATTTGTAATCAACAATAATATTGAGCTGGCAGATATGGGACCAACAGATTTACAAATTAAGGTAGTTGCAAGTGGGATTTGTCATTCAGATGAAGCTATTCGTAAAGGCGATGCTTCCTTAGGTTATCCAGTAATTTTAGGACATGAAGGTGCTGGAATTGTCGAGAAGGTCGGTTCGCAAGTACAAGATTTTGCAGTTGGTGATCATGTAGTTTTGTCGTTTTATTCTGATGGCACATGTGACAATTGTTTGAAAGGAATACCGACACAGTGTCGAAGCTATGCCAAATATAATTTGAGCGGAGTACGCGCAAATGGAACTGATCACTTTCTTGAAGATGGCAAGCATATCAGTGATATGTTTAACCAGTCATCTTTTACAACACATACGGTTGTAAATCAACGTAATGCTGTTAAGGTTGACCAAGAACTTGATTTGCGTAAACTTGGGCCTTTGGGTTGCGGTTATGTAACTGGTAGTGGTACTGTTTTTAATACTTTGAAGCCAAGGCCAGGGCAAACAATTGCTGTTTTTGGTACTGGTGCAGTTGGCTTAGCAGCAATGATGGCAGGTAAAATTTCAGGATGCACAAAAGTGATTGCGGTAGATGTTGTACCAGAAAGGCTTAAATTAGCCAGAGAACTTGGTGCAACTCAGGCAATCAATAGTAAGGAGGAAGACCCAGTCGCAGCTATTCAAAAATTAACGAATGGTTACGGGGTGGACTTTACTGTTGACACAACAGGAATTGAGTCTGTTATGCTACAAGCAATTAATGCGCTAGCACAAGGTGGGACAGCAGCTTTGATTGCTGTAACTGCAAATAATATAACAATGAGTTCATGGAATGATTTGTGCACTTCTGATCGTAAAGTTGTTGGTGTCAATATGGGTGATTCAATTCCACAAATTGATGTTCCACGGTTGATTGAATTTTATAAATTAGGAATGTTTGATTTTGATAAGACCGAAAAATTCTATAAATTTGCGGATATTAATCAGGCAAACAATGACTCAGTTACGGGAAAGACAATTAAACCTGTTTTGGTTATTGATGAGGAGTACCAACCAGAATAATTAATGAAGTTATGTTACTCATGATTCAAGAAAATTTATGTAAATATAAAAAATTTAATGATTAGTTCTGCTATTAATTGATGAAAATCAGTTAACAGTAGAACTTTTTTTTCACGGAAAATTAAGGAGAGCTAGCTCAAAATATAGTTTTGCTTGGATTTTTTGAGAGGAAACTTTTGCTGGAATATGACCAAAAAAGGATCTTGTTAAAAGCCGCTATTTTATATTATTTTTCGAGTTTTAATTATGTATATATGACATATAAAGACTGTCTTTTTGATATTGAAAGCGCATACATAAAATGGTGTAATCTACTTGTATACAAAATGGATATCCTAAAAATGACAAGGGGTGGCAGCATGGCAAAAGAAAGTTCAAATGGGTCAACTTGGGCTGTATCGTTAACCAATTTTCTGGATTCTGGCTCAATTGTAGCAGGTGCATCAGGTTTAACATTATGGCAAAAATCTTTTGGATTATCTGATTTTGATGTTGGATTGTTGGGAGCCCTAAGTGCTAATGCATTTGGGTCAGCGTTAGGTGCAATTATTGGTGGAAGACTTTCAGACAAATATGGACGAAAGATGATTTATACGTACGATATGTTGATTTATATGTTAGGAACACTAATAGTTGTTTTTTCAGTTAATTTCCCGATGCTTTTATTAGGGTTTTTAGTAACAGGGATTGCAGTTGGTGCGGGAGTTCCTGCCTCATGGACTTATATTGGAGAGACTTCAGGTGACACTAATCGGGCCCATAATATCGGTATCTCACAATTTGCATGGTCAATGGGACCAATAATCATTTTTGTATCAGGTACTTTATTGGCTCCACTGGGCTTGCTGGGGAGTAGATTACTTTTTGCATTCTTGACAGTAGTAGCTTTTATTGCATGGAATTTACAAAAAAAATTACCAGAATCACAGGATTGGATCGATCAAAAGAAAAAGGATTTGGAATCTACAGTTGAGAATCATCCTTATCGTGATCTTTTTGTCAATATGATATCAGTTAAAAGTATTCTATTCTTATGTGGAGTTTACGTATTTTGGAACTTAGTTGCGGGTGCAATGGGATTTTTTATGCCGTTCGTATATGAAACGGTTGGTGGTTTGAATAATACACAAGCAAATATGTTACAAGCAGTATTATGGATTTTCACAGCACTTGCTGGATATTTCGGATTTGCACTTTTAGGAGATAAAGTTAATCATCGATCATTCTTCTTCATAGGAGCAAGCATGGCAGTGATTTCATGGGTAATTCTAACATATATTGGTTTTGGTTGGGCATCGTTGTTGGCATTTGTTATCATTTGGGGAATTTCAGCTGGAATTGGTGCTCAAGCATGGTATGCATTATGGGCTGTTGAATTGTTTCCTACTAAATATCGGGCAGGTTCGCAAGGTTTTATGTTCTTTATTGTTCGTGGGACAGCAGGTATATGGTCAATTGTATTTCCAATTATTTTATCTACTTTAGGATTTAAAATTGCTGGAACTGCAATGATTGCTTTGTTACTTGTATCACTAATTGTTGGGATATTATGGACACCTAAAACACGCGGTAAAACTTTATCACAAATTACAAAAGAACGTTATGGTGATGAGCAAGACTAAAATTTTCAAGTTAAGGATGAAGGTGACGTGACTTATGAGTAAAACTTATGTTGCTGTTGATATAGGGGCTTCAAGCGGTCGACTAATGCTTGCAGAACTAGTTGAAAAAAAATTGAGTCTGAGAGAAATTCATCGGTTTAAAAATGGTTTTGTCCACAATAAAGGACATGATCGTTGGGATATTGACAAATTAATAGAAGAAATCCTAATTGGATTAGGTAAAATCAAAAAAGCTGGATATGATTCAGTTGTTTTAGGGATTGATACATGGGCTGTTGATTATGTTTTGGTTGATCAAAAAGGAGATAAATTACAAGATTCGATTTCTTATCGCGATAATAGAACGCATGAAAGTATAGAGAAGTTAACAACATCGTTATCAAAAAAGTATATTTATCAAAAAACTGGAATTCAGTTTCTTGATTTTAATACACTTTATCAATTATTTGAAGAGGATAAAGAATTATTAGCCAAAACAGATAAAATAATGATGATTCCAGACTATATTGGTTTTATTTTAACTGGAAAAGCAGTTACTGAAGTTACAAATGCGTCAACAACACAGATGCTAAGTCTACGTGAGGGCCTGTTCGATAATAATTTATTGAAGAGTGTTAATGTAAGGCAATCTCAGTTTCCAAAATTAGTAGAAGCTGGAACGATTCTAGGCAATGTTAGTCAGAAATTGGTTAAAAAATATAATTTGCCTCAAACTGAGGTAGTTACAGTAGCAACACATGATACTGCTTCTGCTGTTATTGGTACTCCTGCTCTGGGCCAGCGGTGGGCCTATTTAAGTTCTGGTACATGGTCGCTGATTGGTGCAGAACTTAATACTCCAGAAAATGGAGAACAAGCTTTTGAACAAAATTATACGAATGAATGGGGAGCGTACGGGACTTATCGCTTTTTGAAAAACATTATGGGATTGTGGATCATTCAAAACATAAAAAAAGAGTTGAGTAATCAGTACAGTTTTGCAGATTTAGCAGATTTGGCAAAAAGAGAACCACCATTCCAACAATTCATAGATGTAAATGCTGCTCGTTTTCAGAATCCAGAGAATATGATAGCAGAACTTCAAGCGTATTGTCGTGAAACTAAACAGAAGGTTCCTGAAACACCGGGAGAACTCGCAATGGCTGTTTACTCAAATTTGTCACTATATTATGCAAGTGAATTATCTATTCTTGATGACATTTTGGGTTACCACATTGATAGTTTAAACATTGTTGGTGGCGGTTCAAATGTCGATCTAATGAATCAACTAACAGCAACGGTTAGTGATGTTGATGTATATGCAGGTCCAAGTGAAGCAACGGCAATTGGGAACATTGTGGTTCAAATGATTACGAAAGGTGATATTTTGAATATTTATCTTGCTCGTCAAATAATTAGTGAATCATTCGAAATAAACAAGTTTGTTCCTGAGAGAGAAAAGTATCCTAATATCCTAGATGATTACAAAAAGTTTTTGAAGAATGAAAAATATAGAGGAGGTAATTTGGTTGACAGTTAGAATGGGACAGTTAATGCATGTTTATCGCGATAAGTATGAAGAGTATGAGAAAAGACATAATAATCTTTTCCCAAAAATGCGAGAAGCCTTAAAAGACGCTGGGGCACATAATTACTCAATATTTCTTGATAAAGAGACTGGAAATTTATTTGCCTACCTAGAGGTTGACGATGTCGAGAAATATAATGCTATTGCGGAATCTGAAGAGTGTAAAAAATGGTGGGCATATATGGAGCCAATCATGGATACTAATGAAGATAAAAGTCCAGTAACTTTAGACTTACATGAAGTATTTCATTTAGATTAAAGGGGGAATTTTAGATGGTTAAAGCAGAAAATATTGAAAAGGCATACAAAATAGCTAAAGAAAGATATGCAGAAATTGGTGTTGATACAGATAAAGTGATTGCACAATTAAAGAAGGTTAAGCTCTCAATGCACTGCTGGCAAGGCGATGATATTCATGGATTCTTAAACCCTGATCAAGAATTAACAGGGGGAATTGGGGTCAGTGGAGATTTTCCAGGAATTGCACATACACCAGATGAATTGACAGCTGATTTGCATAAGGCACTTACCTTGATTCCAGGTCAACATAAAGTCCAGTTGCATACATTATATGCAGTAACTGACCAAAAGAAGGACTTCAACGAAATTGGACCAGAAGATTTTAAATACTGGGTTGACTGGGCTAAAAAAGAAGGTGTTGGTCTTGATATGAACCCGACATTCTTTTCTCATCCAAAAGTAAAACATAATTTCACACTTGCTAGTCCTGAAAAACAAATTCGTGATTACTGGATTGAAGTTGGTAAGAAATCGCGAGAAATTGCAAATTATTTTGGTAAAGAGTTAGGACAACAATCAGTTAATAATTTTTGGATTCCAGATGGGTTCAAAGATAATCCAATTGACAAGCAAGGTCCACGAGATCGTTTAATTGCATCGCTCGATGAAATTTTTGCGAAAAAGTATGAAGAAAAAAATACCATTGAGGCAGTTGAAGGAAAACTCTTTGGAACTGGAATTGAGTCATATACAGTTGGTTCACATCTTTTCTATAATAACTACGCAATTAGTCGTAATAAGTTATGGACGATTGATGCAGGTCATTGGCATCCAACAGAAGATGTTTCAGATAAGTTTTCAGCGTTCTTACCATTTGGCAAAGGGTTGATGTTGCATGTGTCACGACCAGTTCGTTGGGATAGTGATCATGTTGTGATTATGGACGATGCATTGATACGAATTGCACGTTCATTGGTACGAGACAACCAATTAGAACGAACAAATATTGGACTTGATTTCTTTGATGCAACCATTGATCGCGTGGCTGCTTGGGTAATTGGAGCACGTGCAACGCAAAAAGCTTTGTTGCAGGCAATGTTGGCACCAATTGACCAATTGAAGAAGGCAGAATTGAATTATGATTTTACAACACGTTTAGCTGTTACAGAAGAGCTCAAGTCGTATCCATTTGGTGCAGTTTGGGATGAATTTTGTTTAGAAAATGAGACACCAGTTGGAGCTGACTGGCTGGAAGATATTCATCAGTATGAGAAAGACGTTTTATTTAAAAGAAATTAAATTCAAATAACAGACATAAACTAAGGAGAAAAGTATAATGACTAAATTTGTAAATTCAAAATTTGTAAAAAAAATGTGTGAGATCACGCATGAGTCCTATGCACATGGTTGGGATGAACGCAATGGTGGCAATGTTTCATTGAGAATCAATAGTACCGATTTAGCTGATTTTGATGATGTTAAAGAAGTAAAAAAAACTTTTATGCTTGGCTTTGATGCATCTCCATTAGCAAAGGAATATTTCTTGGTTACTGGAACAGGACGGTATTTCAGAAATGTAGTTAATCAACCAACACTTGACTTAGGTTTGGTTCAGATTACGCCTGATGGACAAAAGGCAGATTTATTGTGGGGCTTTGAAGATGGCGGTAAGCCAACATCAGAATTTCCAAGTCACTTGATGACACATATTGAAAGATTAAAATTCGACAAGACTCACAGAGTTGTAATGCACTGTCATCCAACAAATGTGATTGCATTGTCATTCACACAAGATTTAAATGAAGGACATATCTCACGACTTTTGTGGAAGATGCAAGCAGAATCTTTGGTAGTCTTTCCAGAAGGTGTAGGTTTGATTCCATATATGACACCGGGCACAACAGCTATTGGCAAGGCAACGGCAAGTAAAATGCAAAATTTTCGTGTAGTAATGTGGCCACATCATGGATTGTTTGGAGTAGGTTCAGACTTAGATGAGACATTTGGCTTGATTGAAACAGTTGAAAAAGCTGCAACAATCTATTCACAAATTGGGGCACAGGGCGGAGAAATTAGACAGTCTATCTCTGATGAACAATTGAAGGAACTAGCTACAGCGTTTAATGTTGTTGCAAATCCCGCATTTCTTTAAGGAAAACAATAAGAATAAAGTCAAGTAACTATGAAAAGTTACAGTGGCTTTATTTTTTTAATGTAGATTACATGGTGGGGATGAAAGGATGAATATTTTTGAGAATGTGATGCTGCCGGTCATATTAATTTTTGTTAGTGGATATATTTTCAAAGTAAAAACGCAAATTTCTATTAAGCCGCTCTCAACTATGGCAATATATTTGCTTCTTCCTTTTTTGGTATTTCAAACATTTTATAAGTACTCTATCAATAGTAAGTTCGTAACCATTATCATTGTGACAAGTATAATATTGATACTGTTAATTATTATGGGAGTGGCGTTTAGTCGCTTTTGGAGTTTAGATTCAAATGAAAGAGACGCATTTTTGTTATCAATTTGTTTTCCGAATAGTGGGAATTTCGGGATACCTATAATAATGTTTGCATTTGGTAGCAAGGAACTGCAATATGGAATGGTAATTATGATTTTTCATAATATATTGATGGGAACAGTAGGAATATATGTAGCGTCTGATAAGAGTTCAGGTGTAAAAGAGGCTTTGAAGAATATTTTTAAGCAACCAATGAACTATGTTATATTACCAGCAATTATATTAAACAAGTGTAATATTGTAGTACCCAATTTTCTTATGAAGAGTGTCGACTTAATAGGGAATGCAACAATACCAATCATCATGTTAGTTTTAGGAATGCAATTGGCAGATATTCACCTTAAAAGAGTAGATTGGCGTACAGCAGGGTGGGCTAGCTTATTTCGATTAGTAATATCTCCGCTGATAGCTTACTTTATAGCAACGGTGTTGATGCTTAGTCATAGTATGATGGTTGTACTTGTACTAATGGCAGCGATGCCTAGTGCGGCAAACACTACACTATATGCAATTGAGTTTGACAAAAAACCACAATATGTTTCTATCTGTACTTTAGTCAGTACCATCTTCTCTGTTGTGACAATTACAATGATTTTAAATTGGATGATTTAGAGTGTCTTATAAGCGATAAAACAACTTTAACATGAGACAAGATTTAAGATAAGGAGTATCGCAATGAGACTTTGACTTTCTTTTAAGATTTGTTAAGCTATAAATGAATACGCTTTCTTGGTACCCACTATTTAAAGGTAATGTTCAAAGAGTTGTTAAAATTATGTACTTTTATTGACTTTTTGAGTAATTATAGGGAGATGAAAAAATGTTAAATCGAAGAGTTATGGCAATGTTAAAAACTTTAAATCCAATTGAAACTAAACAAAAACAAGATGAGTGTTATCTAGAAGAGATACCAGCAAATACAATTGAACGAATAGGTCAAACCAACAGTTTTAAGGTTCTAAATAACTATTTTTTTAAGAACAAGGATATTTATGTAAGCAAGCACAATAGATTTGCACCTTATCCAACCCATTCACATTCCTTTTTAGAAATTAATTACATGCTTGAGGGAAAATCGACTCAATCAGTAGATGGAGAAAAGATTGTGTTGAATAAAGGAGATTTACTATTATTAGATGTTGGAGCAACACACTCGATTGGGACACTTGGTGAGAGTGACTTGTTGATTAACATTTTATTTAGAAATAGCAATATCAACATTGATTTATTGAAAGACCTAAGGCGAAGTCGCAGTGTTTTATATGATTTTTTATTGAAAAGCTCGATGAAATCAACTCAACAGCAAGACTTCTTGATTTTTAGAACGGCAAAAAACTACAAGATTTCAAAGATAATGGATGAAATTATTGAAGAATATTTTTTGAAAAGAGAGTTTTCGGATACTGTGATCAAGGCCTATTTACAAATTTTAATTACAAATTTAGTCAGAAACTATCGCATTTTAGAAGATGAACCACAAAGTAAAACAAGAAAAATAATGATTGAGGTTTTAGACGAAATTGATAAAAATTATACTGATATTAACTTGAGACAAGTAGCTGAAAAATATAATTACAATAAAAATTATTTCAGTAATCTTTTTAAAAAAGAAGTTGGAAAATCATTTTCAGAAACAGTGCTAAAAAAAAGATTAACACAGGCTAATGTTCTGATTACCTCAACGACACTTCCAATTAATCAAATTGCACAGGCTGTCGGAATTTCAAACTATAGCTTTTTTTACAAAAAATATTTTGAATTTTATAAAAAATTGCCATCGGAGCAACGAAAAAGTGAACTGTAGTTTGACTAACATAGGATTGTACAAATATTACTTAGTTGTTTTTTCTCCCATACTATTTTTTATGTTTCTAAAAAAGAATGTTAAGCTATAATGTATACTTTAACCAATAAGGAGAAAAGCATATGAGAATTGACACATCAAAATATCCAGAAGGAAAAGACGCAGTATCAGCTGATAGGATTAAGCGTCTCAAAATACTAAGTAAATTGGCAACTATTATGTGCATTGCGATGTATATTTCATATATTCCTCAAATTATTAGTAATTTTTCAGGACATCCAGTTGGCTTTTTACAGCTATTTGTAGCAATGGTAAATGCCTCACTTTGGACTGGCTATGGCTGGAATAAAACATATAAAGATTGGCCTGTAATAATTTCCAATGTTCCTGGCATCTTTTTTTGCCTATTTACGGTTATTACGATATACATTCATTAATTTAATATATGATTTTATGGCAACTTAAAGGACTATGCCATTCAAAAAGAGACTAGTGAAAAACGCTCATGAGTTTTCATTAGTCTCTTTTTGTTCATCTTTTATAAAAATGAAATCAAACAACTAGAACTTATATTTGTGCCAAAGCTTCACTAATAGGAGTTTCTCCATCGCTCATTTTAATAATCTTTTTACGAGTGTTATCAGCTTTGATGAGGGCTGCCAGTGTTTCAGCCACATTTTGAATTGTATTTTTTAGACCGCTCTTTTCATTAAGATCAATTCTGTGAGAGCCTTCTTCCTCAATTAATGCAGTGGCTTGTAAGATTGTGTAGTCTAGCTTACTTTGGTGGACAAGATAATTATCAGCGAAGAACTTAGCAATGTTATAGTCTAACAGACTCTCCATTCCTTTTCTCTTCCATTTTTCTGGTTCTAAAGAAAAAGCAGAACTAAGCATAATAAATCGATTAATATGGTTTTGTTTTGCAACTTGCATTACTTTAACAGCACCGAAGGCATCGGTTTGTAATAAATCTTTTCCGCGTGAGCCAGCAACAAAGTAAATAACATCTATATCCTTGATAATTCCTGATAAGGTTTCAAGCTCATCATGTAAGTTTAACTTCAGCGGGGTAACATACGGACTCTTTAAAACTCTCTCTGGGGATCTTGCACCCGCCAAAATCTCATGACCTTCCAAAGCCAATTGTTCAATTAGTTTAGTAGCGACACGTCCTGTGGCTCCAACAATAAATATTTTCATGTATACACCTCTTAGTAATATTATCAGTTATATTTTAGCAAAAAATTGATAAATTATGTGCTACATAATATTGGATACAGACAAGAGCAAATTTTATGGATATTTCTTAGTAATAGTATTAAACAATTCAACATGCGACCGATATCTATAAACATGAGGGGGAAGCCTCAAAATAAACTCGTAAAAAATGGAGGAATTATATATGCGTATAAATACTAATATCTCTGCGATGGACACACTTCGCAACTTAAATGCTGCTACAACAGCCAAGAGTGATTCTTTGGCAAAGCTTTCATCTGGGTCACGTATCAACAAAGCTGGTGACGATGCTGCCGGATTAGCTATCTCAGAAAACATGAAGTCACAAATCAGTGGGATGTCTCAGGCTACTCGTAATGCCCAAGATGGTGTTTCATTGATTCAAACAGCTGAAGGTGCACTTAGCGAAAGCCAAGCAATGATTGAACGTATGCGTGATCTTTCTGTTCAAAGTGCTAACAGTACTTTATCAGACAGCGATCGTCAAGATATCCAAAAAGAATTTGGTGCTCTTCAAAGTGAAATTACACGTGTCAGCAAGGATACAGAATTCAATAACAAAAACCTTTTGAGTGGTAATAACACATTTAGTTTCCAAATTGGTGCAAATGCTGGCCAAACACTTTCGGTTTCAATCAGTGACATGAGTGCAAGCGGACTAAGTATTGACTCATTATCGTTAGTTGCTTCTTCTACTGAAGTTAGTGCAGTCCAGACAGCAGCTTCTGCGGTAGCAGCAATTACTTCTGGTTCAACAGCAACATTAACAACTACGGATCTTGCAAACTTGTCAAAAATTGGTGTTGATACTTCATCATTAACTACATCTTCTACATGGAGTGATGTTTCTAGTGACGTAGTAGCTAATGCAAAGACTTTAACTACTGATAAAACCGCAGCACAAGAGACAGCTGATATTAGTAAGGCATCTGAAGCTATAACAGCTCTTACATCAGCAGTTGGTCAAGTTTCTGGACAACGTGCCGATCTTGGTGCCGCACAAAATCGTTTGACACATACAATCAACAACTTGGGAACAACTTCTGAGAACTTGTCAGATGCAAACTCACAAATTCGTGATGTTGATATGGCTTCTGAGATGACTACATTTACAAAGGAAAACATCTTAACACAGGCAGCTACATCAATGCTTTCACAAGCTAACTCAATGCCTAACACAGTACTTACTTTGCTTCAAGTTTAAGATTGACAACGATATTTTATTGAAACGTAATAGTGCACAAAAGTCGAATGGAGATTCGGCTTTTGTCGTATACATAAGGATTGTTTATAAACACATAATTACACATGACTTGATAATTTAGTATTCAAAGAAGCGAAAGGGTTGATATTATTGACTAGCGTGACAACTACTGACGGAATTAGCACTACATTGGGACAATATTCAGGTATCACGGCAAGTACTATTGAGTCCTTATTGGAGGCTGATACTTCATACACAAATAGGACAAAGGCACAAACACAGATTACGACGATTCAGTCGCAACAGACTGCATGGGGAGATGTCAAGAGTCGGTTAACTAATTTTTTGACTGATATTCAAGCACTCGAATCTGACGATGCCTTTGGAACAAAGGTTGCGACCACTTCTGATTCAAGCATAGCTACAATTTCAGGAACTTCTGATGCTGATGAAGGCACACATTCATTGGTAGTTAACCAGTTGGCAACAAATACCAAAGTTGTTGGAGGTCAAGTATCTACCGATAAAGCTACTGCACTTGGTATTAGTGGAACATTAACTTTGAAGAGTAGCACATCTGCAGTTGATGATAGCGCTACTTCATCAGACGATATTACCATTAGCGCTACGGATTCATTGAACGATGTGGTTGATAAGATTAATGCCAAAACCCAAACTTCTGGAGTCAAAGCTAGCCTAGTAGATAATCACTTGGTGTTAGCAGAAAATGATGCAGGAGCAAAGACACTAGCAATTTCGGCTGATAGCGATAATTTATTGAGCTCACTTGGAATAAGTAGTGACGAGACTACCACCACGACTGGACAAGCTGCCAAATTCGAGTTGGATGGGGTATCCGTCGAACGTAACACTAATTCCGTTTCTGATGCGATTAAGGGAGTTACAATTAATCTCTCAAAAAGCAGCAGTGATGCTGTAACGTTATCCCTAACGAATGATACCTCCAAAGCGACTTCGGCCGTTAGTACACTAGTTAGTCAATACAATAGCATGATGAGTCTCATAAGCAGTGACTTGGATGTTGGTGACCCAAGCAGTTCGGACAATACCCAAGGTGTTCTAGTAGGAGATAGTGAGTTAACCCGGCTTCAAAGTCAATTAAGTAGTTTGATGACATCTTCAGCTACGAATGGGACAGCCATAAATGCTAGTAAACTTGGAATCTCAATTACCGATAATGATGGGACAGTTGGTTTTGATGAGGATACTTTTAAAAAGCAGCTAGCTAGTGATCCTGATGCAGTCAAGAATTTCTTCTATCAGTCAACCAAGAGTGTTACAGGAACAACAACTTCAGAGTCGGGGTATGCAGCTACCCTTGGAACCTTGGCAAATAGTTACTTATCAGATACTTCGACAAATAAGGGTGTTATTGCAGTTAAGTTGTCAGGGTACACCTCAACTATCTCTGACTTGAATGATCAAATTGACAAGTTTACTTCGGCATTGGAAGCTAAGAAAGATCACTATGTTGATATTTATACACGACTTGATACTGCGATGATGAAAGCAGAGACACAGCTTAGCTATGTCACAAGTCTGACATCTTCTTCAAGTAGTAGCAGTAGCTAAAAGGGGATAAAGTGAATAATTATAAGAAAATAATAGCACAAATAAATAGATTACTTAGCAGTAGTCTAGAGCAAGAGTTTGTAGAGTACGAAGAAGTACTTAATGAGACGAATGCATTATTGGAGATGTTACAGCAAATGGATACACCGGCTAGATTGGGTGATTTCCAAGAATATCAACAATTACAATATAACTATAGGCAGCTGATTACGCAGATTAAGAATGAAAAACAATCAACAATGAAGCATATTCAGAAGCTAAATCAGTCACAAAGAAGTACGGTAATGACTTATTTACAACAAGAAGAAGGACCATCATTAATTGATATGGACTTATAAAGTACTAAAGGAGTATAAAAATGTACACAGACAAGCGTAAAGCAAAAGATGTTTATCTAAGCAGTCAAATTTTAGGTGCTTCGCCTGAGAGGCTCGTTATTTTCTTGTATGAAGGTGCAATTAAAAGTCTGAAACGGGCAGAATTTGCACTTGATAACGCGGATAACAATAGTGCACATCATGAATTAGTTAAGGCACAAGACATCATTAATGAATTAAAGCAAAGTGTTAATCCAGATGTTGCAGGAGAAATCCCAGCGGACCTCGTTAAGTTATATGACTTTATGACGAGTGAATTAGTTAAGGCGAATTTAACCAAGAAAAAGGAATCAATAAGACCAATCATTGATATGTTGAGTGAATTACTTGAATCGTGGCAACAGGTGTTAATCCAGCAAAATAATCTTTGAAAGAGGAAAGAGTTAATGGGGCGAATTAAATGGAGTCAGCCAATCCTTACAATCTCACTGCTTGTATCCAATCACTTGGATAGTGTTAAGAAGTGCATGAATTCATTATTACCAATACTGAATCAAGTACCCAGTGAACTGATTATTGTTGATACTGTCGGAATTGAAGATAGCGACGGTTCACTGCAGGTTGCAACCAAGTATGCTGATTTAGTGATTCCTTATGAATGGACCAATGATTTTGCTGCAGCACGCAATGTTGGCTTGAAGCGCGGGCGGGGCAAATGGTTTATGTTTTTAGATGATGATGAATGGTTTGATGATGTTTCAGAGTTAATCACATTTTTCAATAATGAAAAGGAATATTCGAAGTATGGCTCACTTTCATATATCCGAAAAAACTATTCGAATATAGAAGGCACAAGTTATTCTAAAAATATTGAGACACGTTGTGTTCGTTTGACTGAGAATACGGAATTTAAGAGTCCAATTCATGAGTACCTGTCACCTATCTACATTCCAACCAAGGCAACAAAAGTCTTTATGCATCATTTTGGGTATGTGGGTAAAAGTCTTGAAGGAAAGCTTGAACGTAACGAGAGCATTATGTATAAAGAACTTGAAAGCAGTCCTTATGATATGCACTTATGGGCCCAGTTGGTTGCGGGTATGAAGAAGGATACAAAGGAAGAACGGGAGATTGCTTTTAGAACTGCTAAGGAGGGGTTAACGAATTTTTTTTCAGAGGACAATAAGAATCCGACGAATAAAAATGATGCGTTCACTCTCATGTGTTATATGATTAACATACACTTAATCGATGATAACTGGGAAGAGGCACTGGCTATCAAAGATAAGTATGCTAGAGAGTTTAAGCAAAGTCAGTATCAAAAATGTGTTCTTGATCAATTAATCTTTCTTACATTAACAAGCATGGAAAGATTTTCAGAAGCAAATAGTTACTTAGAAGATTACATGGTTAATATACAGTGGCTAGTTGCGCATCCAAGTAAATTTGTTAATCAGTCGTCTGCATACTTTAGAGACCTTGTTAGTATTGAGATGGGAATAAAGATGATAGTGAAAATCTTTATCAAGGCACTGGCTGAGAAAAACTATCGTACAATTATTCATTTTGCGAGGTATATCCCTTGGAAAGATGATCTTGATAGTACTGTACGTCTACTTGGAACAGTGCTAGAAGCATTGTTTTTTGAGAATGATTTTAAGGGATTACAACAGTTACATGATATGTTAGTGAATAATGATGGGCAACTACCAGATATTTTTGGACGTGACATTGTTATTTTGAAGCAAAAAGATAGCATTGATGCACAGAAGCTTGCCGTCTTTGTTGCCAAGTTGAACTCAGATGATAGTTTTGTCTTGTTGCAGCATCTATTGATCGTGCGTAATCAAGGGGAGTTTGAAGTCCTTTTAAGAACGCTTAAGAAAAAAAAGATAACATGTGCCTTACCTAATGAAGAATTATTTACAGAATTGATCAACAAAGGAATTGATCCAGCTTTTGCAATTGATAGAATAAGTCAAGAAGACTGGTATCAGGCTTCACTTGCAGTAGTTCATCAAATGAGTTCGAAAAAAGATGAGATTCCTGAATTTACCCAAAAGATTATGAACATTTGGCCAGAATCACAGCGCAGAGACTCGTTATTGCAGTTGCTTTATCATGAATTTGTTTTTAGTGACGAGATTTTACCAGAGAGTATTGAAGAGCAATTACCTTTTTACGCAAGAAGTGTTGTAAATTGTGCAAAATATCTGTATCACACAGAACTTTTGTCAGGTGAACCGTCTAATTTGTTACCTGCAGAAACAAGATTTGCGGTTTTTCTTGCACGATCTTTGGAAGAACAAAAAGATGGTAACTATTCATTGTATTTTGCTAACCTTAGATGGGGATTGAATTGCTATGAAGAAGCAAAAACAATTGTAAATCATCTTGTTAAAAAATATCAAGGACTTGAAACAAAGCAACAGCAGATTGCTGCTGAAATGCAACGATTAGGTAATCAAGTTAAAGCACATATCTTGGATATGATTAATCAAGGTGAAAAAAATGGTGTATTGTTGATGATTAATCAGTTGCAGGAATTACTCCCAGAAGACAGAGATATAGATAAGTTGTATATGCTATATGAGAGGTTATAGAATATAAAGATATTTATGAAGAACTAATAAAGAAACTTGTCATTTTGGCAGGTTTTTTATTTTTCAAGCAAAAAATCAAAAAGATTGTTGTTTAGAAAACCTTGAATTCAAAGCAAAAGTATCATAAACTAATAGTAGCTCGTGAAACAATTGTGTTTCACAAAATGTAAACGAATCTGATAAATCACAGATAGATATTATGAGGGACGATATGAATCCAACAGAATTTAAACAGGCACTTTTGAACTTAGGAATAGAGCTAGATAACCAGCAAATGGAACAATATGAACAATACTTCCAGTTGCTAGTTGATTTTAATGAGCATACTAATCTAACGGCAATTACTGAAAAAAATGAAGTATATCTAAAACATTTTTTCGATTCAATTTTGACAGGTGTAGCAATTCCGCGATTACAAGAAGAAGCGTTAACATTATGTGATGTTGGAGCGGGGGCAGGGTTTCCGTCAATTCCTCTGAAAATAGCTTTTCCGCAACTTGAGGTCACAATTGTGGATTCTTTGAATAAACGCATTCTTTTTTTAGACCAGTTAGCTAATAACCTTGGATTAACTGGCGTATCTTTTTATCATGCACGCGCAGAAGAATTTGCAGGAAAAAACAGTCAATTTCGTGAAAGCTTTGACATCGTAACGGCTCGAGCTGTTGCACGGCTTAATGTTTTGGCTGAGTTATGCATTCCTTTGGTGAAAGTTGGTGGTAGCTTCATCTCATTGAAATCACAAAAAGCAAAAGACGAACTTAATGAAGCGCAGTTTGCAATCAAGCTTTTAGGCGGAAAATTTGTTAAGGATGATAAATTAATACTGCCTGTAACCGGCGATGAGCGGCATATTATTGAGATTAATAAAACAAAAAAAACGCCTGTGAAGTATCCTAGAAAAGCGGGAACTCCGAGTAAGAAACCTTTAATAGGGAGGTAGTAGATTGTGGCATTTTCATTTTGGAATAAAGATAAAAAAACAGAAGTTCAGACGCAGTTAGTGAGAGAAATTGAACTTTCGCAGATTGTACCTAATAGATTTCAACCACGTAAAGTTTTTGAAGAAGAAAAAATTGTGGAGCTGGCTAATACAATTCGCGATCACGGCTTATTGCAGCCGATTATTGTAAGAGAATATCAGGAAAATGAGTTCGAAATCATTGCTGGGGAAAGACGTTTTAGGGCAGTTTCGCTATTAAAATGGAATAAAATTCCGGCAATTGTTAAAGATATGAATAATACAGAGGCAGCCTCTCTTGCAGTAATTGAAAATTTACAACGTGAAGGACTTACTGCAATTGAAGAGGCCAAAGCCTATCATGAATTGATGGAATTAAATAAATTGACGCAAACAGAGTTAGCTAAAGCACTTGGCAAGAGTCAATCATTTGTTGCGAATAAATTACGATTACTCAAGTTAGCACCTTATGTCCAACGGGTGATTATGCAACGAAAGGTCTTGGAACGTCATGGACGCAGTGTGTTGAGCTTGGAAGACGAAAAGCAAATCGAAGTAATAAAGCAGGTTATTGCTAAGCAACTTACAGTTAAAGAAACAGAGGCACTTGTTCTTAAAGAATTAGAAAAAAAAGAACAGCCAGTTAAGCAAACTAAGAAAAAGCCACAACGAAATAAGGCACTTCATGATACACGCATTGCGTTAAATACAATTAAGAGGTCAATCAAGCTGATTAAGGAAAATGGAATGAAGGTCAAGACACATGAAGAAGAGGTTCCCGGCTTTCATCGAATCGTAATTGACATTCCAGTTGAAAAAAAGCAGTAAGAAGACAATTAGAATTATAGGAGGGTAAAAAAATATGGGAATTGTAATTGCGCTTGCTAATCAAAAGGGTGGAGTGGGTAAGACTACAACAAGTGTTAACTTGGGAGCGTGTCTCGCAGATTTAGGTAAAAAAGTTTTATTAATTGATTCAGATGCACAAGGAAATGCAACAAGTGGCGTTGGGGTAAGAAAAACAGAAATTGAAAAAGATATTTATGATGTCTTAGTTAATGAATATCCAATTGCTAGTACAATTATTACCACGAGTCACGCCGGATTAGATATTGTTCCAGCAACAATTCAGTTATCAGGTGCTGAAATTGAATTAACATCTCAGATGGCAAGAGAGTCTAGGCTTTTAGATGCGCTTAAGCAAGTTAGAGACAGTTATGAATATATCCTAATTGACTGTCCACCTTCCTTGGGCCTACTAACAATCAATGCATTTAGTGCAAGTGATTCCATTTTGATTCCGGTTCAAAGTGAGTATTATGCTTTAGAAGGCCTTAGTCAGTTAATGAATACAATTAAACTTGTACAAAAACATTTTAATCCTGAATTAGATATTGAGGGAGTTTTGATGACAATGCTTGATGCTAGGACAAATTTAGGTACACAGGTTGTTGAAGAAGTTAAAAAGTTCTTTAAAGATAAGGTTTATCAGACTGTAATTCCAAGAAATGTTCGTTTGTCTGAGGCTCCAAGTCACGGACTTGCGATTGTCGACTATGATCCTACATCGAAAGGTGCTAAGGAATATATGGCATTGGCTAGGGAGGTATTGGCTAATCATGGTGAATAAAAATAATAAGGGACTTGGCCGTGGAATTGAGGCACTTTTTCAAGATTTAGAACAAGTTGATGATGGCAAAGAGGTTGTTACAGAATTGTCCTTAGATGAGATTAGACCCAATCCATATCAACCTCGTAAGATTTTCGATGAAGGTGCATTAATCGAATTGTCATCTTCCATAAAGAAATCTGGGGTCTTTCAGCCAATTATCGTTCGCAAATCAAGTGTAAAGGGCTATGAAATAATTTCTGGTGAACGCCGATTTAGAGCCTCGAAAATTGCACAAAAGGAGAAAATCCCAGCTATTATTCGTGCAATTGATGAAGCAAGTATGATGGAAATTGCAATTTTAGAGAATTTACAACGTGAAGATTTAACACCGCTTGAAGAGGCTCAAGCATACAATACGTTGATGGATAAGTTAAAATTAACACAAACACAAGTCTCAGAGAAATTGGGTAAGAGCAGACCGTATATTGCTAATTATTTACGATTGTTAGGATTACCAAAAGAAGTTAAGGAAATGTTACAAAAAGAAGAGTTATCGATGGGACAAGCTAGGACGTTATTAGCCTTGAAGGATAAAAAACAAGTTATTCCGGTCGCAAAGAAAACTTTGGCAGAAAATCTAACAGTTCGGCTGTTGGAACAATTGGTTGCTAAGATAAACGGTGAAGAGCAAAAGACTGTGAAGAAAATAAAGAAGGATCCCAATGCTATTTATTATGAGCAAAGTGCGAATGCACTGCGTGAAAAATTTGGGACAAAAGTTGCTGTCAAAACTAGCTCTAAACAAGGAAAAGGCAAAATTGAAATTGATTATTTGTCGACGGCAGATTTTAACAGAATCATGGACATACTTGGAATAAATTTTGATTGATATCTGGATAAGATGGAGGTATGAAAATGCAAAATGAATATGAACTGCATGATGTTGTTGAGATGAAGAAGCCACATCCATGTGGAACTAATAATTGGGAAATTGTTAGGTTAGGTATGGACATCAAGATAAAATGTACAGGTTGTGGTCATTTAGTAATGTTACCTCGCCGAGAATTTAATCGTAAACTGAAAAAAATATTGAAAAAAGCAAATATTGAAGAATAAGAAAGAGTGAAATAATTATGTCATTAACAGCTGGAATTGTGGGATTACCTAATGTTGGAAAGTCAACGCTATTCAATGCTATTACAAAAGCTGGTGCAGAAATGGCCAATTACCCATTTGCAACAATTGACCCAAATGTTGGAATGGTTGAGGTGCCAGATCAGCGTTTAGCAAGAATTGATGAGCTTATCCCTGCAAAGAAAATTATTCGGACCACCTTTGAATTTACTGATATTGCGGGTATTGTAAAAGGTGCAAGTAAAGGAGAAGGCTTGGGTAATAAGTTCCTTGAAAATATTCGCCAAGTTGATGCAATTGTTCATGTGGTACGGGCGTTTGATGATGATAACATCACTCATGTCAGCAACAAAGTGGATCCGTTGGATGATATTGACACAATCAATTTAGAATTGATTTTGGCAGATTTAGAAAGTATCAATAAACGTTATGCGCGTGTTGAAAAAGTTGCACGTACTAAAGATAAAGAAGCAGTTGCAGAATTTAATGTCTTACAGAAAATTAAACCTGTTTTAGAGGCAGGAGAGCCTGTACGGTCGCTGGATTTTGAAGACGATGAACGAAAAATTGTAAAAGGGTTATTTTTATTAACGTCAAAGCCAGTGCTCTATGTTGCTAATATAGCAGAAGATGATATGGCTAATCCAGATGAAAATGAATATGTTCAACAAATTAAAAAATTTGCAACAGATGAAGGTTCGGAAATGTTGGCTGTTAGTGCCAAAACAGAAGAAGAAATTGCACAATTAGATGAAGAAGATAAGAAAGATTTTCTCGAAGCAGAAGGTGTGGAAGAGTCAGGATTAGATCGACTGATTAAAGCATCATATAAGTTGTTGGGACTAGCAACGTTTTTCACAGCTGGTGGGAAGGAAACTCGTGCTTGGACATTCAAGCAAGGGATGAAGGCACCTCAAGTTGCGGGTGTTATCCATTCTGACTTTGAACGGGGTTTTATTCGAGCAGAGACTTTCTCATTTGAAGACTTGGACCAATATGGTAGTGTGGCTGCAGTTCGTGATGCAGGAAGATTACGATCTGAAGGAAAAGAATATGTGGTCCAAGATGGCGACATTGTTGAATTCAGGTTTAATGTATAGGCTTATAAAAAGGATGGCGATTACTGTGACGGAAAATAGCAATGAAAATAGTCAAACTACAGTTGAAACAACAGATGTAGTTGAAAAAGTTGAGAATAAGAGTGCACTTGGGCTAACAAAACGTAATGCGGAGTATCTTTTCAAGCTCAAAAAAACACTCGAAGAAAAAAAAGTTACGGACCAAAAAATTGAAGAGGCTTTGCAATCACTAACAGAAGAACTTGTGCAAAAGCAACATCAAGGAATTACGGCAACTAAATTATATGGTCCGGTAAATGAAAAAGCAGATGAAATAATAAAAGGACCCAAAAAAGAACCTGTTGCAACCCCATTTTGGAAAATAGCACTTGATAATGGGTTGATGATGTTCATGATGTTTTGTATTATGTATGCAATTTTACAACAGTTCTCACCAAAATCATCACAAATTAATGGTGGCTTTTTGACACTTATTGTAACTTCTGTAATTGCGGGTATAGCGATGGCTTATTTCTACCGTGTTGCAGGAGATCGAAGAACCAATAAGAAAAAAATTCCTTTTTGGAAGACAATGTTATTGACACTTGTCTTGGTGATTGTCTGGGTATCCGCGTATACAATTGTTGTTAATGTTCCTGGAGTTATCAATCAATCGCTTGAACCCATTGTTTATGTTATATTAGCTGCTTTGGTGTTTGGATTAAGGTATTTCTTAAAAAAGAAGTATGATATAAAAAGTACACCATTCTAAAATAAAAGTACAAAAAAACGAGTAATTTTAAAAGTTACTCGTTTTTTTGTAATTGTCGATTTAATATAATATAACCTGACTATATCTAAAATTTATTTTTTTGATGTATTAGACGTTTAAAAATTTTTTGTTTGCTCTATTTAGAAAAATAGCGGTAATAATTGCTAAGATTGCAAAGGATGCTCCACCTGGGCCAATTGCCCTCAATCCGTGGTTAGCAACCAAAAAGCCGCCTGTTGCGGAACCAAGTGATATTCCAAAATTGAAAAAGATTGAATTTAAGGATGATGCAAGCACTAAGGATTGTGGATAATCGCGTTCAGCAACTCCAAAAAAATGAACTTGTACGGGGGCATTTAATAAGTACATAGTGATGCCTAGTAGCAAAATGATAATTAAACCAATCCATCTTTCATGTGTGGTGATAGCCATTAGCCCAAACAAAATCACTTCTAGGAGATAGACTGTGGGCATCTTTAATAAACCATTATTTTCTGCGAGTCTTCCACTAGCTTGATTACTGATAATAGACATTATCCCAAATACGAATAGTAAAATGCTAAGGCTGTCTATGGGAAATCCGAGTTCGGAAGTTAAGATAGGTCGTAAATAAGTGTAAAAAACATAGATTCCACTAGCACTTAGCATTACCAATAAACAACCAAGCAATATTCGAGAATCACGCATTAAAAGAAGTTGTGTGAGTAGTTTACTAGAAGTTGCACGTGGGTCTTTTGGCATGCTTAATGCAAAAAGAAGTAGCGTGAGAATACTTGCAATTGTTATTACAATGAAGGAAACACGCCAATTAAAAGTGGTACTAATCCAAGTGCCTAAGGGAACACCAAAAACTGATGCAATGCTAAAACCAGAAAATACCCACGAAACAAGCCATGCTCTTTTTTCAAGTGGAGCAATTAAGTTTGCAAAGGTCAAAGCTAAAGAAATGATAATCCCTGAAACTAATGCGGTCATGATACGTGAGACAGTCAATACGGTATAATTGGGAGAAAATGCACTTAAAATGTTACTTAAAATGAAAATGATCATAAACCAAAAAAGTGACCAATAGTATCTAAACTTACCAATTAATGCAGTCAAAATGGGAGTCGATAGGGCGTAGACGAAGGCAAAAATTGTTACAAGATAACCAACTGAGGTGACAGATTTATTGAATTGATGAGATAAATCGTTGAGTATCCCAACAACAATAAATTCACTACACCCTAGGACAAAAGCAATTAAGACTAAAACGATTGCTCTAAATTTAAAACTTTTCACGAATGAAACCTCTCTATACATAAGAATAAATTAATATAGTATCCATATAACATATTATATTGTTCTCTTACTAAAAGAAAGAATTAATTGCAGAGAATTAAGTTTGTATGTAATTCAAATAATTTGGGAAAAGATATAAGATACTTTTGATGGATTGTTATACTTGAAAAGTAGTAGTTACTCAACTATAAAATACTACCTAATAGGTTATGTTAATACAGTTGTAAGCTTATCTTAGTGGAATGTTAGGTGTAAAACAGAATAGAAATTACGCTTATTCAAGTAATTATAAAGAATATAGGAATAAACAATTGCTTACTTTTGATAAGTATGTATAATGAGAAATAACTTTATAATTTATACAAATGGAGGAAAAGAAAATGGCAGCAATTATTCCAGCATTTCAATTATCAGAAAAAACACATACAGGTACGGTTGCGTTAAAAGTTGCTAACTTGAAGAGTCAAACTGAGTTTTATAAAGAGGTTATTGGTTTGAGTATTATTTCAAGCAATGAAGCAATTAGTGTATTAGGTGCTCGCGATGAGAGAACACCCCTATTAATATTAAGAAAGATTGATAATCCATTGCCGATTACTAGAAAAACAGGATTA
The DNA here is from genome assembly GCF_001436735.1 of Liquorilactobacillus cacaonum DSM 21116. Taxonomy (GTDB): domain Bacteria; phylum Bacillota; class Bacilli; order Lactobacillales; family Lactobacillaceae; genus Liquorilactobacillus; species Liquorilactobacillus cacaonum. The sequence goes on along the minus strand of NZ_AYZE01000008.1, from coordinate 293,231 downwards.
TATCATGTAGCATTTCATTTACCTACAAGGCGCGATTTGGGAAATGCATTGATAAAATATATAACAGGCAAGGCCCCAATTATTGGAGCAAGTGATCATGGATATAGTGAAGCCATTTACCTTACAGATCCAGAAGGTAACGGGATTGAAGTGTATCATGATAAACCTAGGGAAAAATGGGATATCGGTCCAGATGGTGAAATTCCAGCGATTACGATTGAAATGGATGCTGAAGGCGTAATTAAAGAAGCAGATCGTAAATGGTCAGGCTTTCCTGAAGGTACAATTGTTGGACATGTACATTTGAAAGTTGCAGATTTAGATAAAACGCAGGAGTTTTACACTGATATTTTAGGATTGTCATTAAAAACTGACTTTGGACAACAAGCAAAATTTTTTGCTACCGGAGGTTACCATCATCATATTGGTTCAAACATCTGGATGGGTAGAGATATTCCAGCTATGGAAGACAACGATCTAGGATTAGATTACTACACTTTTTTTGTACCAGATAATCTCGAATTAGATAGGATAAAATCACATTTAGACGAAAAGAAGTATAGTTATGAGATTGATGATACAAAAATTGTACTGGTTGATCCTAATGGAATTAAGTTGAAGTTTCAAGAAGAAATATTTTAAATTTAAGTGATTTTTTTGTGTTATCGCTTTTTTAACCAGAAAAAGTAGGTATTAATGAAGTGTAACTAAAATTTTTTGTATGATGATAATCAAATTAAAAAGCCAGACAAATTTATAATTGTCTGGTTTTTTAATTGCTATAATGGATTATCGGTTGAAAACTGAATTAATGGTATTTTTAAGCAAAAAAAGAATTGGTATATTTAAAAGTGATAAAATACCACATAATTGTATTATTTTGGATTTAAAGATTAGTAGAATGGAGGAGCTGAGTATTGCTGTATAAAAGCGAATTTTTATCCCCGTTAGGTAAAGTATTACTGTTAAGTGATGATGAATATGTATTAGGTGTTTGGTTTGAGGATCAGAAATATTATGGTGCTAAGTATAATTTGAATGAAGCATCAACGAGAAAGGTAAAGCCACTAAAATTGGCCGAGGCTTGGTTAAAGAGTTTTTTCAACAAAGAAGTACCTGCAGTTGAAGAAGTGCCATTAAAACCGGAAGTTACGGTATTTAGAAAGAATGTGCTTACAAAATTGGAACAAATTCCCTACGGAAGAGTTGCAAGTTATAAAGATATCGCACAAATGTTAGATACTGATAGTCAAACAGGCAGCTTTGCTCGAGCAGTTGGAGGAGCTGTGGGGCATAATCCAATTTCGATTATTATTCCTTGTCATCGTGTTATTGGAAGCAATGGTTCATTGACGGGTTATGCTGGTGGGATTGAAAGGAAAATTGCTTTATTGAATTTGGAAGGGATAAATCATCTTCAAGTAGCTGACTATAGAATAAAAAAAATATTGGAATATTGAAGGCATGCTTCGTGGAGTCTTTTTGTAAAGAAGTTAATAAAGTATTTTAGGACGCAATATTGACTGACAAGAGGTGTGAAAGAAGATTAATTATTGTTTGGCAATTGAAAATGAATCTTTAATAAATGACCAAAAAAGGCCATAAGTATACACTGCTATGAAGTGCCAAGTATTGTAATTGTTGGAATAAAAGATTAATAGTAATTCACCAATTATTAAAAATATCAAACTTAGGAAAGAAATTTTTGAGTGGAAGGTTCGATTTTTCCGAATATAATCATCATGTTTTTTTTCAAATAAATGAGAAAAGAAATAGTAGCTTACTAATAGCAATATTAATAGAATCAGAATTTTAAAAGCTGAGAATAAAAAAAGAAAAATGATTAAAAAAAACGGAATATTCGAATAAAGTCCATATTTCCAGTCAAAGTGTAGCTGATTAGTGGTCATAGTGTCAGTCTCCAATTAAGTTAAATTAATTATTGTATCTTATTTTATATTATTTTACTTATATTGACAAGCCAAAATGATTTTTAAATCCAACAAATTTAGCGGATGTATATAGACACTGTAAAAAGGACCAAAATGAAACTTTTGCTCCAATTCTTAGGCTCAAATTTGAGCCAATCATTATATATTAAGTTTATCTTCTTTTTAGAGTAGTTCCCAGGAGGCAGACCCAATTGTCGGGAAAATATGAACAACTTTTGCAATTTGTGTCGGAGTTAACTTGAATTCTATTGCTGGTAAAAGTGTGTTGATTACATCTTCTGCATGGTTACTTATTTCTGTTGCGCCAACCAAACGTTTTTGTTGATCGAAAATCAATTTGTTTTCACCAAATGATTCTTTTTCTACATGGCGGTACCAGTTGTCTAGGATATCATTTGAAACGATGGTTAGTTCGGAATTGTTTGCTGCATCTTTAGGCGAAATACCAACTTTTGCAATTCGTGGAATTGTAAAAACGGTTGAAGGAATTGCTGGATATACAATTGCTTCTTTTGTATTACCAGTGAATGTTTTCATAAGATAGAGCGATTCAAAAATTGCAGTTGGGGTTAGCTTGGGTTGTTTCTTTTTGATAACATCTCCACTAGCATAGATATGAGGAACAGTAGTTTGTAAAAATTCGTTGACGATAATTCCTGAATCATCGTAATCTACTCCGATTTTTTCCAGACCTAAGCCAGTAGTATTAGGAATTCTGCCAGTCGCATCTAAAATCCAATCTACTTTTACTTTTTCTACATCATTGTAATGAATGATTTTATCACCTTGATCATCTGAAAATGAATTTATTTTAGCATTTTTAATGAACGTAACACCATCTGCTCTTAGCTTGTCGATAATTTTTTTAACAAATGGTTGGTGGAAACTACGTAATGCTGTATCAGAACGCATCAAAACAGTGACCTCAGAGCCAAATGCTGTGGCAATTGTTGCAAATTCCATACCAATATATCCGGCCCCAATAATTGCAATCCGTTTAGGCAATTGTTTTAGGTTCATGAAGGCACTACTATCATTTATAATTTGTCGCCCTGGTAAATCGAGTTGATGAGGATGCAAACCTGTTGCAATGACAAATTTTGCAGCTGAAATTTTTTGACCATTTACAATGATTGTGTGCGTATCTATAAAATGACCGCGTCCCCTAATAATTGTAATACCATTATTCTCCATTAAGGTTGCAATAAAATTGGGCAGTTCAGCGATTACTTCTGTTTTGTGTGCAACAGTTGCTGCCCAATCAAGTTTTAGAGAATTGCCAACAAGCTCTTGCATCTCATCAACTTGTTGTGCCAAAGCAACGGGTGATTCTAGCGTGATTTTTGCATTGCAGCCACGGTTAGGGCAAGTCCCACCAATCAAACCACTTTCAACTACAGCAACTTTAATTCCTTGAGCTGCAAGCGGAATTGCACCATCAAAAGTACCATGTCCACTCCCTAAATATAAAACGTCAAAATCATAAGAATTTGTAGTCATAAAAAGCCCTCCTTGGGTGATTGATATTGTTACTTAATATAACAATATCGTAGCAAGAGAGCTTTAACAAAAAAAATGCTTATTATTTTTTAAATCACCTGTGATTGTTCATTTAAAAAGGTGACTGCAAAGTTTTGATAGAATTTTATTGCTTTTAAATAAGTATCAAGTTCAATATATTCATTGCTTTGATGTGATGTGTGCGACCCAGGACCCAATACAATACTGGCAAAGTCTCCCTTTGCTTGAAGAAATTCCGCACCATCATTTGCACCTAAACTGCCAGTTACTTTAACGGGGATTTTCCAATATTGTTGATGAACTTTTTGGGCAATTTGAATGATATTTGAATCAGGTTCTCCTGGAATTGCCTCTTCAGGAAAGCTATAACTGATACTTAAATCGAAGTCTTTTTTTTCATTTAATTCAACTATTATTTTTTCTAACGCCTCGAAAAAAATTTGGTTAGGGTATTGCGGAATGGTCCGAATGTTGCCCATTAATTCAGCTGATGAAGGGATGCTATTAATCTGTTCGCCACCATTAATAACAGTAATATTATGAGTTATTCCACCAAGGATTGTATCTGTTTCAGTAAAAGCAGACAATCTTTTTTTTGCGAGTTCGTAGAATGCTAAAAGATTATCGATAGCATTGATACCATATTGTGGGCGCGCACTATGCGCAGATTTTCCCTTTGAAATAACCTTATAATCAATAACTCCACGGGAAGTATAAACAATTCTTTGCATATTATCTGTTGGTTCGGCAATCACTAAGCCAGCAAGATTATCTGCATATCCAAGTTTAGTTAATTGTGCGGCTCCATATTCTCCAGTCTCTTCTCCAACAGTTGCAAGAAGACGAACTCTACCCTTTAATTTAATATTTTTTTCGAGTAATTCAAGTAAAGCGACAACTAGTGCAGCAAGACCACCTTTCATATCTGCAGCGCCACGTCCAAACATACGATTATCAATGATTGTAGGCTCAAATGGGGGAGTAACCCAGTCTGTGAGATTACCTGGAGCAACAACATCCATGTGTCCTGAAAAGCCAAGGATAGGTCCTGACGAACCAATTGTAATAACAAGATTATCGCGATTGTGTGCATAAGTTACTTTTTCAACAGTTACAGGATATTCACTAAAAAGAGAAGCAATGTAATCTGCTACAAGTGCTTCATTATTATTGATTGATTCAATTGCAAGGATCGTCTTTAGTATTTCAATTTTTGTTTTTTTATCCATTAATCCCACCACAATACCCTTTATATTCATTTTATATTGATATTATAGCATATAAATGAATAAACATTACTTTTAATTGGAAATGTGGTTCGAAATCCCTTTAATATTAAATTGAGAAAATGAGATAAAGAATGCTCATCTTTTTTTATAAAATTAATATAAGCTTGACTTTAGCTTTAACAATGTTAATATATAATAAACATTATTAAAAAGAGGAGGAGAAAAATGAATTGGTTCATTAATCTAGAACATGAAGACCAAGAATTTATTAAGCAGCTTGTATTAGCTTCAGGCTCTTTGAAACAATTAGCTAAAGTATATCAAGTTAGTTATCCAACTATAAGGATACGATTAAATAATATTATTCAGAAAATTAATTTAATTGAGCAAAATAAATCTGGCTTTTTTGAGACAAAAATAATGCAAATGGTAATAGATGATAAATTATCATTGGACTTGGCCAAGCAAATTATAGCTGATTATCAGGAGGAAAAAGATGACTGACTTAAAAGGATTAATATTTGGAATGATTGTTGTGGCGGTTATTTATGTATTAGAACGATATTTGCCCAAGTGGTTTGGGGCTGTTCCTGGAATTTTATTTTTAATTTTGATGATTTATGTATTTGTAGTTAAAGGAAAAGGGCAGATAATCGAAATCTTAGTAGTTTTAGTTGTGGGAGAAGCAATATTAAATGGAATCTGGATGCAGGTGCTTGAAGCGCGCAAGATAAAAGCACAAAAGGAATTAGAAAAAATGAAAGCCAAAGATAATATGCAGAAATAATCATAAAAAAGTTAGGTTAAAGATATGTCTTTAACCTATTTTTTATAGGCTAGATTTATATAAAGCTCCTACTTCCAGTATTTCATAGCGGAATTCTTATTATGTCTGTCTTTAAAGTCTAACCAATAAAATATTATCGTTAACAGACAATTCAGGACAAATAAAATAATAATGATGATTGCCAATTTAGCAACCATAAAATTGATGAAAAACAATAAGAGATTAAATGGCCATGATACAATTGTTTCAAATTTTATAAATTTGGTGTACCTCGTGGGATGTGTAATCATTTTTTTCCAAGGTAACATTAGATTACTCCTATGTGTTTTATGTTTAAGATAGATGAAAGACAATAATAAAAATTAATATTTTTAGAAAAAAGAACGGGACAAGAAAAAGTTATAACCGAGGAAATATTAACTGCTATTTGAAAGAATTAATTAATTGGTGCTTGTTATTCCAAATGAATGCTTTAGCTACACCCATAATTTTATTTTTGGGTACGAATCCATAATAACGGCTGTCATTTGAAATTTTACGATTATCACCTAGTACCAAGTACTTTCCACGTGGGACTGTAAATTTTTTATTAGTTCCCAAAGTCACATTGGCAGAAGCTTTGAGATTTGATGAAAGTTTCAAAGTCCCGTTAGTTTGTTGCTTTTTTGTAATGTATGATTGAGAAATTAACTGGTTATTTATATATAATTTACCGCTATCTTTATATTCGACTATATCACCGGGTAGACCAATCACCCGTTTAATATAGTTTGTCTTTGTAGTAACGTTTGGTTCTTGTTTGTCCACACCATAAGCGTTAAATACTATAACTGAATTATGTTTAATTGTTGCTCTTTTTAATAGAAGTACATATTCACCGGACTTAAGATTGGGATACATCGAATTTCCATTAACTGTTACAAAACTTAGTAAAAAGGTTTTAATGATAAATGCAAGAAAAATCCCAATTAGAATGGGCCAAAGCCAGCTTAGTATATTTTTTAAAATTGGCAAAGGAATCCCCTCCTAAAAATAGTTAATGTATTTTTAAAATATATACCTAAATATAATATTCGTTTTAATATTAGTCAAATGTTACCAATTAGGGAATATTAGTTAATTTAAGCTTACGGATGTGACTCACATGGGTTGTCTCCAGGATAACAGTAAAGTATTATGAAGTTAATTATATGTAATTTGAAGGGGATAGTAATGCTGAAAAAAGTGGCTTGTGCGGTAATCTTAGATCAAGACGAAAAAATTTTTGTCGGAAAGAGATTATCCACAATATTAGGTGGACATTGGGAGTTCCCGGGTGGAAAGGTGAAGACCAATGAGTCGATATTGCAAGCTTTAAAAAGAGAAATTTTCGAAGAACTTGGTGTAGAGGTAATAATCGGTCAAAGTGTCATTGAACCCTATACCTATCATTATCAATTTGCAGATGTACTATTGTACTTTTATTTTGCCAAGTTGAAGACAAAAATCTTGCGGCCCCAAATTTACCATGAGTTTTTTTGGGTAAACCAGCAAGCTCTCCAAAAATTAGATTGGCTACCTGCAAATCAGAGAGTTTTAGCAAAATTGAGCGAGTGGGATTTGAGTAAGGTGGAATATGATGGAAAATGAAGATATTAAAAGGGAACTTTCATTAGCAACAACTTTTGGCTTTTTAGATAATCACCAAAGTGGAGCTACTAGTGAACTATTGCCACAGCTAGTAAGCAATGAACCTAATGATACATTGTGGGAACACATTCGGTATGAATTGCAAACGTGTCAAAGTTTCTCTTTTGCAATTGCTTTCATCACTGAAGATGCATTAACACCGTTAAAGGTTATTTTGGCAGATTTGGCAACTAAAAAAATTACGGGGATGATTCTAACTTCAAATTATTTGATGTTTAATCAACCAAAAGTGTTTACAGAATTACTCAAAATTCCAAATATCACTGTCAGAGTTGTTACTCGTGAAGGGTTTCATGCAAAAGGCTATTTTTTTGAACATCATGATTATTATTCGTTAATTATTGGAAGTTCAAATTTAACACGTGCAGCCTTGTTAAGAAACGTAGAATGGAACCTGCATTTTTCTGCACTCAAAACAGGTGCGGTGACAAAACAAATTTTGAATCAATTTAACAATGAGTGGCAACAAGCGACAATGCTCACTGAACAATGGATTGAAGAATACCGTAGATTATTTGAAGCTAATCAAATGGCTAAGTCACGGGTGACTATTGAAAATAAATTTGTAAACAAAATTGTTCCTAATAGAATGCAATCAGCTGCATTGAAAGAATTGGCTGACTTACGTAAAATCGGTGAGAAAAAAGGCTTGGTAATTTCTGCAACTGGGACCGGGAAAACATATTTGGCTGCCTTGGATGTTAGACAGGTACAACCAAAACGAATGCTTTTTGTGGTTCACCGTGAACAAATTTTACAAAAAGCGTTAGATGGATTTAAACGTGTGTTGGGTGGAAAAGATAGCGACTATGGAATTTTATCGGGGAATCGCCATGAAGAGCATGCTAAATATTTATTTGCAACCCTGCAAACAATTTCTAAAAAAGAGGTTCTAGAAAGTTTTACACCCAATCAATTTGACTATCTTCTAATTGACGAAGCTCATCGAAGTGGCTCGGTATCCTATCGTAGAATTTTGAATTATTTTACACCAATTTTTTGTCTAGGAATGACTGCAACACCTGAAAGAACCGATGATTACAGTATCTATCAATTGTTTGATTATAATATTGCTTATGAAATTCGTTTACATGATGCATTAAAAGAGAAAATGCTGACGCCATTTCATTACGTTGGAATTCAAGATTATGAGTTTGAGGGACGGATGATTGATGATAAAACACCACTCAGACTATTAGTTACAAAGCAAAGAGTTAACTATGTTTTAAAACAACTTGAATACTATGGGTATTCTGGAACGCAGGTTCATGGACTTGTTTTTTGTAGCAATGTAATAGAAGCTGATGAGGTTGCACAATATTTAACAAAAAATGGACATCCAGCAGTTAAATTAGATGGCAGTGATTCAATTAAGCAGCGTAACCAAGTAGTTTCACAACTGGAACAAGGACAACTAGAATATATAGTAACGGTAGATATATTTAATGAAGGAATTGATATTCCCTGTATAAATCAAGTGGTGATGCTTAGAAATACACAATCAAGTATTGTTTTTATCCAGCAACTAGGACGGGGATTACGTAAGTATAAAGGTAAGGAATTTTTAACTATTATAGATTTTATTGGTAACTATAAGAATAATTATTTAATTCCAACAGCATTAACCGGAGATATTTCGCGGAGCAAAGACAATGCGCGTGCTGATTTAGCATTACAACCAATATTAGGCTTATCAACCATTAATTTTACTGAAGTTGCTAGGCAAAAAATATATGAGGCTATTCAAGTTGCAAAGCTAGATTCATTTGCAACTTTACGTGCCGATTATCAAGAATTAAAGCAAAAATTAGGAAGAATTCCTTTATTACTAGATTTTCAGCGAGTTGGTGGGATTGATGCAGAAGTATTTGCTGATAATAGTCAACTTGATAGCTATGCAACATTTTTGAAGAAAATGAAAGAGCAGGTTGATTTATCCGAATATGAAGGCCAAGTATTGAGCTTTGTTACAAAAGAATTGATTAACGGGATGAGAAGACATGAACTGTTATTATTGAAATTATTGTTGAAGAAAAAAGTAAAAGATCAAGATTTTTTGCAAATTCTTCAAGAAAATAATTGTTATTTGAATCTTGAGGTAATAGAATCGGTTACTAATATTTTAAGTTTGAATTTTTTTGATATCAAGTCGGGTAAGGACAATAAGGCAGAAAAATACGGAAAAAGACCGATTGTCAAACATGAAAATGGGGAGTATAGATTTAATTCAAAGATCGAAGAGAGTCTTAAAAACTCAGATATTTTTTACAAATTATTTATTGATGTTGTTGCAACAGGACTCAATAAGGCTAATAATTTTAATGCAAAACAACCGTTTACCTATTACCAAAAATATTCACGTAAAGATGTTTGCCGTTTGCTGAATTGGAGCAAAGATGTGAGTGCTCCAATGTATGGGTATCGTGTTGGAGAAGATGAGTGTCCTATTTTTATTACGTATGAAAAGGATAATCCAGAAAAGAATCGTAGTGCCCGATATGAAAATGAATTTTTTAATACAGGACTAATTAAATGGTATACCAGAAGCCCACGACATATTGATTCCAAAGAAGTCCAACAATTATTAGCCCATGATTGTAATATGAATTTCAAGGTGAAAATCCGGCTATTTCTAAAAAAAAGTGATGCGGAAGGTAAGAAGTTTTATTATTTAGGAGATGCACAAGTTGATTTGGATTCAGTAAGAGAACAATTGATTCAGCAAGTGGGTAAAAAGCCAAGAGCGGTTGTTTCAATGAATTTAAAAATAAATGAACCAATAAAATATGGTCATTTTATAGATATTACAAAAAGATAGAAAGTCATTGCAATTTGATATCAATGTGATATCATAATGTTGTTGAAAGAATTAAGATTGTGAGGTGAAGTCCAGTGGATAAGATGACGACTTTCTTATTGAGATTACCAAAAGAATTGAAGAATAGACTTGAAGAAAAAGCAAAGGAACAAAATAGGAGTGTAAATAGTTTGATGCAAACAATTATTGAAGATTTTTTGGATGGCAAAAAGCAATCTGTTGCTGTCTCGTTAGAGAATCGTCAATTTGTTGGACAGGTGGTAAGTAGTCGGCAAATTGATTCGGACAATGGTTTGGTTCAAGTAAAGGGTATTTTTTACCGCTACTTAATCGAAAGTAATCTGGATTTTGATTCAAAAAAAAACTATATTGTAATTGAGGCCAATGGAAATATTTTGACTTTAAGACCGATAAATTAATAATTTACATTATAAAATGGGGGAATTCAAATGTTTGGAATTAAAATTGTGCAACAAAACTGTCAGGGACTTGTCGAAACATTAGGGAAATACAGCCGCAATGTAGATGCAGGATTACATTTTTACGTTCCAGTCTTTCAAAGAATACAAACCGTTAACTTAGCAATGAGACCACTTCAATTATCACAATATTCGGTTATAACTAAAGATAATGCAGATATCCAAGCAAGTGTGACGCTTAATTATCATGTCACTGATGCAAAGAAATATGTCTATGAAAATACAGATTCAGTAGAATCAATGGCACAATTAGTGAGAGGACATTTGCGAGATATTATTGGGCGTCTTGAACTAACTGACGCGCTAGGATCTACTTCTAAAATTAATGCTGATTTAGCAGCCGCAATTGGGGATTTGACAAATGTTTACGGAATCAATGTAGATCGGGTAAATATAGATGAATTGACGCCTTCAACCTCAATTCAAGAAGCGATGGATAAACAGTTGACTGCCGATCGTGAACGAATTGCTACAATTGCACGAGCACAAGGCGAGGCGCAAAACATTAAACTGACAACTGATGCACGCAATCGTGCACTTGTTGAGACTGCACAGGCACAAGCGCAAGCAACAAGGACACAGGCAGATGCCGAGAATTATCGTATTAATAAAATTCAAGAAAGTCTAAAAGTTGTCAATGAAAATTACTTTAAAGATCAAAGTATTCATGCATTTACTGAGTTAGCTCAATCGAAAACTAATTTAGTGGTCCTATCAAAAGATGAAGTTACGACTTTGGGTCAGGTTCCAGTTATCAAGAAGATGCTAGATCAAGAAAATAATATTTAGGAACATTATTGTTTATAAATTATATTAAAAGTGTGATGTGGATTAGTAAAATTGGGTAGTTGTATCCAAGATTTATTGATGCAGATCACACTTTATTTGTTTCAAATTCCCAATTTCTATAATTGAATACTCAAAATTTTATAATTCTAGTTTAATAAAGTAACTTTTTTCAGCTGATTATTAATAAAAAGAACATTAAAAATACTAATTTAATTTAAAAACCAAAGCTTGAGTGATGGGATAATCACTTTTTTTTGGTAAAACGTTATAAGATAAGCTTTTATTGACATGACAAGGTTAATAGTGGTGATAGTATTATGGGGTGCAAAACATGATGTTACGTGCGATAATTAGTCACATTATAAGTAATTCATAACTTACATAGGAGGGATAAGTTTGGATAAGAAAAAAGAAAGAAAAATTGCAAGTAACATAATTAAGGGTTCTCTTGGTAACATGATTGAATGGTTTGATTGGTATATCTATGCGTCTTTTGCTATTTATTTTGCTGATTCATTTTTCCCAAGTAATAATCAGACGGTGGAATTATTGAGTGCTGCAGCTGTTTTTGCAGTAGGCTTTTTGATGAGACCATTTGGTAGTTTTATAATGGGAAAATTTGCGGATCAACATGGTCGAAGATCTGCTTTGACACTATCCGTCGTGATTATGGCTTGTGGTTCACTTCTCATTGCAATTGTTCCATCATATGAGACAATTGGGATTCTTTCACCTATTATTTTAATTTTAGTACGATTAGTGCAAGGAATTTCTCTAGGTGGTGAATATGGAATTTCAGCAACCTATTTATCCGAAATGGCTAGTTCAAATCGACGTGGTTACTATGCATCTTTTCAGTATGTTACTTTAATAAGTGGGCAATTATTGGCATTGATTGTCCAAATCTTGTTACAGTTTTTCTTTAATGATGCGCAATTACGAGCTTGGGCGTGGAGAATTCCATTTGTAGTAGGTGCTTTAGGTGCGATTATTGTTTTGTATCTCAGACTTTCTATGGATGAAACTAATCAATTTAAAGAATCTGCTAAAAATGGTAAGAAGAAGGGAACTTTAAAGCAATTAGCTAAGTATCCTGGACAAGTATTGACGGTTATCGGGTTAACGTTTGGGGGAACAATTGCATTCTATACTTATACAACCTATATGCAAAAGTTTATGATTAATACATTAGGATTACCAACACGGTTAACAACTGAAATTAATTTTTGTGCACTTTTCATTTTTATGGTAATGCAACCGGTATTTGGACATTTATCAGATAAAATTGGGCGTAAGCCATTATTATATTGGTTTGGTATTATGGGAACACTGTTGACAGTCCCTATTTTTAAGGGTTTACAAACATTTGATAGTCCATTTAGTGCTTTCATATTGATGTTAGCAGGTTTACTGATTGTCAGTGGATATACCTCAATTAATGCGGTTGTTAAAGCAGAACTTTTTCCAACAGAAATCAGAGCTTTGGGTGTTGGATTACCTTATGGGCTAACTGTTGCTATTTTTGGTGGTACAGTTGAATATGTTGCATTGTGGTTGAAAACAATTGGACATGAGAGTTGGTTCTTCTATTATGTTTCAGCAGCGGTGTTTGTAAGTCTAATTGTATATATCAGAATGTTGGAAACATCAAGGCATTCAAAGTTAGATAAAGAATAGCATAATATCGTGGTAGGGTGTTGAGTTCAAAAATTGGCTGGACACCTTTTTTATTTAGGATAAATCAGTATGAGTTATTTTTCGACGTTTGAAATTTTTAAAACAATGATAATTTTTCAATTATTTTTCAATGGTTTTCTAATAAATGAATGAGAATACTTGATTTTAGTAAGAATATTTTGTATTTTAGAAAATAAAAATAAATTTAAAGGAGCGTTTTTGTAATGTCTAATTGGGATACCAAGTTCGCGAAAAAAGGGTTCACGTTTGATGATGTTCTATTAATTCCGGCTGAAAGTCATGTTTTACCAAATGATGTTGATTTGAAGGTTAAGCTTACAGAAAAAATTAAACTGAATATCCCGATTATTAGTGCAGGAATGGATACAGTTACTGAATCGGCAACAGCAATTGCAATGGCACGCCAAGGTGGTTTGGGAGTTATTCATAAGAATATGACCATTGAACAACAAGCTGAGGAAGTTCGCAAAGTTAAGCGTTCTGAGAGTGGTGTTATTATTGATCCATTTTTCCTAACACCTTCGAATACCGTTGCTGAAGCTGAGGAATTAATGAGACGTTATCGTATTAGCGGCGTACCAATAGTAGAGACATTGCAAAATCGTAAATTCGTTGGTATTATTACAAATCGTGACTTGCGTTTTGTTACAGATCGTACTGTTATAATTGATAGTGTTATGACAAAAGAAAATCTTGTCACTGCTCCAGAGGGGACTTCTTTGAAGAAGGCTGAAGCAATTTTGCAAGAGCATAAGATTGAAAAGTTGCCAATGGTCGATCAAGATGGAAATCTGACAGGTTTAATCACTATTAAGGATATTGAAAAGGTTGTTGAGTTTCCTAATGCTGCTAAGGATGAACATGGACGTTTACTTGTTGCGGCTGCAGTTGGTGTGACAAGTGATACATTTGATCGTGCTGCTGCTTTGCTTGAAGCAGGGGTTGATGCGATTGTGATTGATACAGCTCATGGACATTCAGCAGGGGTAATTCGTAAAATTAGTGAAATTCGTGAACATTTCCCGAAAGCTACATTAATCGCTGGAAATGTTGCGACAGCGGAAGCAACAAGGGCGCTTTATGATGTTGGTGTTGATGTTGTTAAAGTCGGAATTGGGCCTGGATCAATTTGTACGACTCGTATTGTTGCCGGAGTCGGCGTGCCACAATTGACGGCAATTTACGATGCAGCAAGTGTAGCGCGTGAATATGGTAAGACAATTATTGCCGATGGTGGAATTAAGTATTCTGGTGATGTCGTTAAGGCTTTAGCCGCTGGTGGGAGTGCAGTCATGTTGGGTAGTATGTTGGCTGGAACTGACGAAGCACCAGGTGAGACAGAAATATACCAAGGCCGTCGCTTTAAAACTTATCGTGGGATGGGAAGTCTTGGCGCTATGGATAGTAAACATGGATCTTCGGATCGTTACTTCCAAGGCAGCGTAAATGAGGCGAATAAGTTAGTACCAGAAGGAATCGAAGGCCGTGTGGCTTACAAAGGGGCACTTTCTGATATTGTATATCAAATTGTTGGCGGTTTACGTGCAGGAATGGGATACGTTGGTGCAGCTCACTTACAGGAATTACAAGATGATGCTCAATTTATTCAAATTTCCAATGCAGGATTGCGGGAGTCGCATCCGCATGATGTTCAAATTACAAAAGAATCACCAAACTATAGTAAATAATTGAATGTTTGGTTGCATTTATAAATAAGAGTGATTTTTGATTAAAGGGCTTATAAAACGGCTCTTTTTTGTTTGCCAGAATATGTTTAATTAATGAAAGATTACTTTAAGATGATACAATGTAAGGTAGCTAAGAAAGGGGAAATGAAAATGAATCAGATGTTAGTGGTTACAACGGAAAATATACCTGGAAAGAAATATGAAGTACTTGGTGAGGTATTTGGAGTGACAACACAGTCAAAAAATGTCTTTCGCAATATTGGTGCTGGCTTAAAAAATATTGTTGGCGGTGAGATTAAGGATTATACGAAAATGCTTGAGGAATCACGACAAGTTTCAGTTGAAAGATTGCGTGCAAATGCAGCAAAGATTGGTGCAGATGCTGTTGTGATGATGCGATTTGATTCGGGTTCTATTGGACAGGATATGCAGTCGGTTGCTGCTTATGGGACAGCAGTTAAGTATCTTGCTGATTAATTTTTTACAAGTTAAAATTGCTTAAATGTTGCTAATAGTTATTTGTGCGTTAAAATTCATCAATTTGATAGTGTTGGTGAATTACAAGAAAATAGGTGCTGGAAGTGGAATTAAAAAAAGAATCGAAAGTAATTAACCTCCGATTCTGAATGGAAAAATTTAACTATCAACAAGTAAATGACAAAGAACTTTTAGCGGTCATGTATTACAGCGTAGTAGCGCCATGATTCAGTTAGCTTTTTAGAGCTTACTTAATTGAAACATTTCTATAAAAAAGAACTGTTCCATATGGTGAGAGTTGAAGTCCCTTGACTTTATTTTTAAGCAGATAAGCTGTTCCTCCTTGGTAGACAGGAGCTGTAAATGCATCAGTTTTGATTAGCTGTTTTTCAGCTTTAATCAGTGTAGACCAACGTTTTGTAGGATTTGTAGCGTATTTTGTTGCAGCTTCATTCAAAAGATTACGGAAATTTCGGTTATTGTAATCATCATCTAAATGATATTGACCGCCATCACTAATGAAATTAACTGGATCAGCATAATCTGGTTGCCATGTGCCATAGACAATATCAAAATCATAGTCAGTGGTTGCAGCTAGACGAGACTTTAAAGGAATCGAACGAAGGCTAACTGATAAACCAGGTAAGTTTGTTTCAAGTTGACTTTGGAGATATTCCCCAATTTGTTTTGAATCAGTTGTATCAGAAGTCAGTAATTCAATCGATATTTTTCTTTTACCTAATTCTTTTCGAGCTTCAGCCCATTGTTTTTTGGCTTCTTTTAAATTGTAAGTTAACATATTACCTGCATCTTTACGATAGTCGTCACCTGTCGTTGTATTATATGCAAAATTCTTTGGAACAATTCCGTTAAGAGTTGAACCAGTATGCAAAACATTTTTGACTAAAGATTCTTTGTTAAACGCCATAGCTATCGCTTTTCTGAAATGAATATTTGCAGTAGTTTTACGATGGGTGTTAAAAGACATATAACCAATCAAAGGAATTGTTTTTGAGTGAAAACCGGATGTCTTTTGATACTGTTTGATGTAATCGGTCGTTAACATTGCATAATCTAATTTATTTGTTTTGTAAAGATTGGCTGCAGTCGAGGCATCTTTTATAACCTGCACATTAACTTTTTGTAGCTTAATCGCTTTTTTGTCCCAATATTTTTTGTTTTTTACATAATTCCATTTAAGGTTAGTGCCATTCCAATTTGTTACAACAAACGGCCCATTAAAAACTGTTTTTTTAGCAGTTGTTCCATATTGATTGCCGTATTTTTTCACGATTTTTTCATCTTGAGGATAGAAAGGAGCACCTGTCATTAACTCTGAGAAGTAGCTAATTGGTGATTCAAGAGTAATTTGTAATTTATAAGTTCCAAGTGCTTTAATTCCTAACTTAGTAGAAGCCATTTTCCCAGAAGCAATGGCAACACCATTTTTTATGGATTCAAAGCGTTGAGAATTTGGTGAGGCTGCCGTTGGGTCAACCATTTTTCGCCAAGCAAAAACATAATCTTTAGCAGTCACAGGGTCACCATTAGACCATCTTGCGTTTTTTCGAAGTGTAAAGGTATAGACTTTTTTGTTAGAACTAATTGAGACTTTTGATGCTCCAGCAAGAACAGGCTTATTTTGGGAATTAAACCGATATAAACCTTCAAAAGTATTTTGTAATGCCTCAAGACTTGTTGTGTCACTATATTTTGTTGTGCTCAGAGTTGCCATCTCAGCACTTGTTGCGACTGTCAAGACTTGTTTATTTGAAGAATTTGAAGAATTTTGATTGCCACAAGCCGATAAGATAAAAGTTACAGTTAATATTAATGTTCCAAGTAGCCAAAATTTATTTCTTTTCATATGTAAGCCCCCAAAGTTTATAAAGTGTTAAAAAAAAGTCTCTAGCCATTATTCATGACTAGAGACTGCTATTAAATATAAGTTAATTAAAACGCAGAGTTTTCTATAATCATGAAATAAATCAAAACAGGCATGTTCATTTTTTGCGATACATACGCATTTTTGAATTATTCATCAATGTCATAGAAATCCCCCCGTGCATCTTGATATGCACTAAGAGTACTTGTTTATTTATCATATGTCAATAAACGGGAATCCCAATCTAAGAGAAGCTCTGAAATTCTAAAATTATTTTCTGATAACTTTAGCCTTTTTAACATCTTCAATTGTTTTTGTACCAGCCAATTGCATATCAATTTTCAATTCATCATTAAGATGGTTAATTACAGAAGCAACACCTTGAGCACCACCAAGAGCAAGTCCATAAATTATAGGACGTGCAAGAGCTACTAAATCAGCACCACTAGCAAGAGCTTTGAAGACATGTGATCCACGACGAACGCCACTATCAAAGATAACAGGCACTTGATGATTAACAGCCACAGCTACTTCATGTAAAACATCAATTGAAGCTGGACCACCATTTAATTGACGGCCACCATGGTTTGAAACATAAATTCCTTTAGCACCGGCACCAATTGCGAGTAATGCATCTTCGGCACTTTCAATCCCCTTAACGATAACAGGTAACTTAGTATATTCTGCTATACGACGAACATCAGCAGGGCTAATTTTTTGAGCAGCAGCAGCGTAAATTTCCATAATTCCTTTACCTTTACCATCGCCTTCTGAAAACTTAGCTAAGTTAGCCATTGGAATAGGAAATTGGAAGTTATTAATAATATCGGATTCCCTATAACCATCAACAGTGGCATCTACAGTAAGAATAATTCCTTTAGCACCAGCTTTAACAGCTTCGTCAAGTAAGCTATAGTTAAATTCCCAATCTTTACTCATGTACAGTTGGAAAAATTGTGGCGCTCCTTTGCCTGCGGCAGCAGTATCAGCAATTGAAGTTGAAGAATAAGTGCTTTGGGCCATTAGTGCCCCAACTTCAGCTAATCCTTCAGCAGTTGCTTCCTCACCACGTGAATGAGCTAATCCTTGAGCAGCAGCAGGTGCCATCATAATAGGTGTTTTAAACTTTAGTCCGAAAACTTCAGTATCAGTTGAAGGTTGATCGACGTCGGTAAGTGCCCGAGGTATAATTTGTATATGATTAAACGCACTTGTGTTTTCATGTAGTGTCCATTCATCCTCAGAACCACCACTAATGTATCCGAAACCGCCTGTTGGAATAATTTTTTTTGCTTCTTCTTCGAGTGAAGGTAAATTTAAAATATCCAGTTTTTGTTCACGGTCACTTTGCTCATATCCATTAAATATTGTCATAATAATTTCCTCCTGATTGTTACTTTTTTTATTACATGGTCATAATAGGTCTTTTTTTTTTCAATGTCAAGTGTTTTTAAATTATTTTGATAGAAAAATTTTTGTATAAAGTAACGAAGCTATTATTCCGGCGAAAATAGGTGCTGTAACGGGAATCCATGAATATTTCCAATTTGAGCTTCCTTTATATTTTAAAGGAAGAATTTGATGTAATATGCGAGGTCCCAAATCTCTAGCTGGATTTAGTGCAGGACCAGTTGGCCCACCAAAAGAAGCAACAATAACCATTACAAGCAGACCAACACCAATAAAACCGGAAAGTTGATTTCCACTAGAAAAATCAGGAGAATTGGTTATTCCAAGTGCTCCAAAAACTAAGACGAAGGTTCCTAAAAATTCATTGATAAAGCCATTCCAGTAGTTTTGGGTAGCATCTGATGTTGAAAAAGTCCCAAGAATATGATCGGCATTGTTTGTTAAGTCATAGTGGGGTTTGAAGGCTGCGACAACAATTAACTGCCCAACTATAGCACCTAAAAATTGCGCTCCAATATATGGGAGAACCTCTACCCAAGGGAAAAGACCTGCTGTAGCTAAGCCAATTGTGAAGGCAGGATTGATTTGGCTACCTGAAATACTGCCAAACATTAAGGCTGGAATCATAACTGCAAAACCGTAGCCAACAGAAATTATAATCCAACCGCTACGACTACCTTTAGTTTTCTCAAGATCAACTGTTGCAACTGATCCATTACCTAAGGCAACCATGATTGCAGTTCCAAAAAATTCAGCGGCTAATTTAGTTGATAATGAATAATCCATAATATCCGTCTCCTTTTTGTTACTTTATTTGTTACAAGAATGATAATATATATTTTTTATTTGTCAACATTTTAAAATTATAGAGACCAGTTCTTTGTTGATTTTTAAAAATGTGATAACATTAGTTTCAAAATCTATTGAAAAAAGAGGGGTTTAGTGCTTGGTACTCACAAATAAAACACCTGAAGAAAAAGTGAATTCTTTATTTGATCGTGTTGCTCCTGAATATGATTCGATGAATAACTGGATAAGTATGGGATCGCAAAAGAAATGGCGAAAAAAAACAATGAATAAATTATTTTTTAAAGATAATGCCCAGTTACTGGATGTTTGTTGTGGAACCGGGGTATGGACTTTTGATTTAGAGAATGAATTAGGCGATAAGGGACATGTAACTGGAATTGATTTTAGTAAAGAAATGCTAAGACGCGCAGAAAAAAAGAAAAAACAGTTAAAAATCAATAAAAAAATAGATTTTGTTCAAGGTAATGCAATGTCTCTACCTTTTGAAGATGATTCCTTTGATGGGGCAACAATTGGCTTTGGGCTTAGGAATGTACCAGATGCAAACCAAGTATTATGTGAGATGTTAAGAGTAGTAAAGTCTGGTGGATTTATTGCGTGTCTAGAAACGTCACAACCGCAAAATGCAATTATTAGATGTGTTTGGAACGTTTTCTTTAAGTTCGTGCCCCTAATTGCTAAGTTCAGAGGAAATAGTTATGCAGATTATGACTATTTACAAAGGACAACGAAGGAATTTGTATCTGCCAAAAAACTGAAGGAAATGTTTGAACATGTCGGGATTAGAAATGTAACTTATATACAGTTTAGCTTTGGCGCAGTAGTACTTCACGTCGGGTATAAAAAATAACTTGGAAGCAAATTAGGAAAGGGCTTAGGTGAGATATATTTTAGCCTTCAATAGTGAGCAAAAATTGCGCGTTATAATTCAAAAACCCTGTTGATAGTTAGAATTTTTGCAAGCTATCAACAGGGTAAATGGTAAAACTATTATTAGTTGTAATGAAATATATCAAGAGTAATTTTAAATTATTAATTAATAAGGCTGGATGCTTTTAGCACGATATACTTGTTTTAATGATTTGCAAACTATTTTTGGCTAATTTTATTCGCCAAATTATTTGATGTTACATAACTATTCATGGCTTTTTGTGCTTCAGTAAGTGAATTTTTGATATTACTTCCATTGTAGATTTGTTCCATTGCGGTCTGTGTAAGTGTTCTTTCTTGAATCAAGCCTTGCATAAAGATCCCAGAGTTAGTGTTGTTTGGTTTTGTTCTTCTTAACTGTTGCCCAGGAATTTTTGCTGCGGGGTATTTTTTATAATAATTCTTCAAGATGGATTCATCTTGTGAATCTTCATTTAATGCTAAATAGCCAGTTGCAACTTGCCAGGCTGCTTGACTTTTGGCAGTCATTAAGAATTTGACAAACTGCCAAGCACCTTGTTGAACTTTGCTAGATTTGTCATTTGAAATCCAAAGAGAAGCACCACCAATGGATACGCCATTAGATTTTTGATTATCAGGATGTGGATAGTAAGTGATGCCTAATTTATCCTTTGTTCCAGATGTTAGTTGGCTAATATCTGCAGAAGATTGTAAGAACATTCCAATTTTTCCTGAGAGAAAAGCTGCCATTTCATTTGCTGCTGCGCTCGAACCAGCTCCAAAGTTCATAAAAGTACCATTTTTGATTAATGATTGTATCCAAGTCATAGTTTTGGTAGCAACCTTGCCGGTGAAGTTAACTGAGGTTGGAGTACCAGAATGGCCATCGTTATTGTTTGCTAGCGATTCACCACCATTCGCCAAGAACTGTTCAAAAAGCCAACCATAAATTTCAACACTGATACCTTTTACTTTTTTTCCTGACTTTTGATATAACTCGGTAGCAACACGCGTAATATCACTATAACTAGGATTTACTGGTGGTGGTGTTATCCCGTATTTTTTGAGCAATGTAGCATTGTAATACAAAACGGGTTGTGATGTGTTAAATGGCATGGAAAGTTGTTTCCCATTTTTTGAATAAAATGCCCGAGCTACTGCAGATATTTTACTAGTATCATAATTATCTTGATCTATAAACTTCTGAACAGGTGTGATATACCCAGAATTGTAAATCTGACTTGTAGAAACGTCCATTGACTGGAACAAAGCGGGGGATGCATCGGTTCCGTGAGTATTTAGAATTTTTTGAACTGCTTCGTTGTAGTTTCCTTCAAATTGCGGTACAACTACATACTTGTTTTGCGAACTGTTGAATTCTTTAACAAACTCATTTAGCTGTGTTTGACCAAGTCCTGTCATTTCATGCCAGAAAACAATTTTTATGCGTGAATTTGCTTGTACGCTATTTTTTTGAATAGCAGTGAACCCAAGGATAGCAAGAATAAGAACTACTATAATTGAATATATATATTTTTTGTTTTTCATTTAATTGCACCTTCATTAAGCCCAGACTTGAAGTAATGTTGGCCGAAAAATAAAGCAATCAAAGTAGGGATAATAATAATTGCAGCGCTTGCTTGAATCATTCCCCAATTATTAAATGATTCTTGTGATTGAAGTTGTCTCAGGCCATCTTGGACAGGACGAAAGTTATCACTGAATGTAGTTAACATTGGCCAAAGGTACTGATTCCAACTTGAAAGGAAACTGTAGGCTGCTAGTGTATAAATACTTATTTTTGAATAGGGCATTACTACTTTGTAATAATATTGCCAGTGTGATAGGCCTTCAATGTCGCCTGCTTCTTTAAGCTCTCCAGGTATCTGAAGAAAAGATTGGCGTAACATGAATGTTCCAAATGCTGAAGTTAAAAAAGGAACAATCATGACAGCATAATGATTAAGTAAGCCTAAAGTACGGACAGTTGTAAAGTTGGGAATTACTTCAGCTTCAAATGGAAGCATCATTGTTGCAAGGAATACATAAAATAATAAATCACGGCCTTTGAACTTTAAAAAAACAAAGGAATATGCACTCAATGAACAGAAAATAATTTGAGCCAACATTGTTATTATTGAAATTATAAGGCTATTAAAAAGATAACGGATGATAGGTGTTTGTGTTACTGCAGTTACATAATTATCTAGTGAAATATGACTACTCCACAATGCACCTTTAGAGATATCGGCTGTTGGTAGTAAGCTAGTCCAAAATCCCAAAATAAAGGGTATTAAGATAAATAGAGTTAAAATAATTAATAGTAAATAATGCATAAATTGTTGGATTTTTGCTTTTTTATTGTATTGTGTCATTAGTAAGTCACTCGCTTTTCAAGAACTTTGAATTGAATGAATGTGAAAATTGCAATAATAACAGCTAAAATAACTGACTCAGTACTTGATAGACCATAATTACCATTTAAAAAAGCATCTTGATAAATACGGTATACAAGTAAATTAGTTGCATTATTAGGTCCACCGGCAGTCATTAAATCAATTAAACCAAAACTTTTAAATGATTCGATTAGTGTGATAATTGAGACAAAGAAAATTGTTGGCGAAATCATAGGTAGTGTAATATGGAAAAATTGATAACTTTTAGAAGCTCCCTCAATTTGTGCGGCTTCATAAAGTGTGTATGGGACAGATTGTAATGCTCCAAAAAAGATTAGAAAAGTAAAGCCAAGATTCATCCAAACAGTTGAAATTACGATTGCAGTCATTGCCCATCCGGGTTCAGTTAACCAATTAATAGGTGTCAGGTTTAACGCAGTAAATAATTGACTTAACAAACCAACTGAAGGGTTAAAAATAAATAACCAAAAAATTGCTGCTACGGAGACTGAAACACCCATTGTGGCAGAAAAAATTGTTCTAAAAAAGCTGATGCCTGCAACTTTTTTAGTGGCTGCTTGAGCTAAAATAAGCCCGATTATTATTGTTAATATTGAAACTGCAATGACATAGATTAAGGTTGCAATCAAACTATTAATATATGAGCTTGAGGTTAAAAGTGTAAGATAGTTCTTGATACCAACAAAGACAGTTGGATTGCCAAGGTTATTTGTTAAAAAGAGACTTAGATAAATTGTACGCAACATCGGATAAAAAACAAAAATGGCAAGAATTAAAAGTGAGGGGCCTAAGAATAACAAAGCATATAGTTTATCTTTAGCGTATGGATTGTATCCAAGGGAAATGTTACTTTTTTCTTTTTCAGAAGAGAGCTTGAAGTTTTGGCTCTTTGCTTGATTTTCCATCATTAATGTAGCCTCCGTTTGTGAGTAATAAACTTTGTCCATCTTCACTAAATATATAGTATTTCCCAGTTACATTTACTGTTATTTGCTGATTTGTTGTCAAATGTTCGGCACTCTTAGTCTCAACTAAAACTTCTAAGGAGTTGTCTAATATTACGTGAACGATTGAATGGGTTCCTAAGTATTCAATTGTGGTTATGAGTCCATTATTTACGGTTGCACTGTCATCAATAGATAATGCATTTGGACGTACTCCAACGAGATATTTTCCTTTGCTTAATTGATGATTATTAGGAAAATTCAAGCCACTTTCATTGTTTAATGATTGACTGTTGGCGTGTAAAGTTACGGGAATTAGATTCATTTGTGGTGTTCCAAAGAATCCGGCAACAAAAGTATTTGAAGGGGTATCATAAATATCAGAAGCTGAATCGATTTGTTGAGTTTTTGCCTCATTAAGTACCATGATTCTGTCAGCCATGGTCATTGCCTCAACTTGATCATGTGTGACATAAATAAGAGTAAGTCCCAATTTTTGTTGTAACTCTCGAATTTCGGAACGCATTTTGTTGCGTAATTGGGCATCTAAATTAGAAAGCGGCTCATCCATGAGACAAATTTTAGCATCACTCGCAATTGCTCGGGCCAAAGCGACCCTTTGTCTTTGTCCACCAGAAAGTTCACCTGGTTTACGTTCTTTGTATTCAGAAAGATTAACTAATTCCAATGCATTAATTACGCGACTATCAATTTCAGATTTTTCCATTTTTCGAGCCTTCAAACCAAATGCGACATTATCTTTAACACTTAAAAAGGGGAATAGTGCATAATTTTGAAAGACCATAGTTAGGGATCGTTCCTGGGGTGGTAGATTTGTAACGTCTTTATCATTGATTTTTAGTTCTCCACTTGTAATTGGAATGAGTCCAGCTATCATACGTAAAAGGGTACTTTTTCCACATCCTGAGGGACCAACAATCGCAAAAAATTCTCCTGTTTCTATCTTGACTGAAATATCGGAAAGTACAAAATCAGAACCGTTATAAGTTTTTGAAATATTAGATAATTCAATTGACATAGTGTACTCCTTAGTATTTTTAATTTGGAACAATTTCAGTGTAGTTTTTTGATGTAAAAGCATTATGTGAAAAATGTAATTTTTTGGTATATGTAAGAAATATGAGAACGTAAATGTTATAAATATAAAATAATATAGTTTGGCTTGAATATGTTTATGTGAATGCAAAGAGAGACTAAATCAAAATATAATTTCTGATCTAGTCTCTCAATAAATTTATTAATAAATAAAAATTAAATGCAACCATCTGTTGAACATGAATCTCCATTAGCTTCAATAATAATGTTCTCTTCAGCGCTAACTTTTTGAAGTGTTTTTAAAAAAGCTTCTGGTTGTTGAGCACCACTAATAGCATATTTTTGGTTAAAAAGAAAGAAGGGAACACCTTGAATTCCAATTTGTTGGGCCTTCTTTTCGTCAGCACGTACATCTTTTGAAAAATTATCATTATTCAAGATGGTAGCTGCTTCATCTTTGTCAAGTCCAACGGAAACCGCGATTTTGATCAATTCACGAGAATCTCCTAGGTAAGTTTCTTTGGTGAAGTGAGCATCAAAAAATTTTTCGAGTAACTCCCCCATTTTTCCTTTTTCTTTGGCAAAATGCGCTAGACGATGAGCGTCAAAAGTGTTAACAGCTCTAATATTGTCCATACGATAGTCTAATCCAGCAGTTTTGGCCATTTGAGTGACATGTTCATTCATTTCATGAGCTTTTTCTAGTGAAATCTTATATTTTGCTGCAAGATCTTCAAGGGCTAAGACTGTTGGGTTAGATGTGATTGATGGATCTAGTTCGAAACTGTGATGGATGATTTCAACTTCCTTATCAAATTTTGTTAATGCTTTTTCAAAATTATGTTTACCAATGTAACAAAAAGGGCACGCTATATCTGTCCATATTTCAACTCTCATTATTATTACCTCACTTAGATTATGCTAGTTACAATATACAACATATGTTAACAAAAAGTAAGTTTTTAAATATTGTAGTTGGGAAAGCCGCCTTTTATTTTTAAAAAGTAAGCCTTTTCACTACAACTATTACTGCTTTTATGGTAATAATTAAATTGTGGAGAATGGTTAAAACATATGTTTTTGAAAGCGAATACATTTATGAATGTGGTTGAAAGGGAGTTGGAATAATTGAAGAAAATAATTAATAATCCAGGGGATGTTGTTCCAGAAATGATTGATGGATTAGTAAGGTCTTATCCGCAGATTGTAGCAAGAATTCCTGAGACACAAGCTGTTATGAGAAGCGATAAAGAATCAATGATTGGTAAGGTTGGAATTATTAGTGGTGGGGGAAGTGGACACGAGCCTTCTCATCCAGGCTTTGTAGGGAAGGGAATGTTGAGTGCAGCTGTAGCCGGACAAGTATTCACATCACCCACACCAGATCAAATTTATGAGGCAATTAAAGCAGTTGATGCGGGAAAAGGAGTGTTTCTTGTTATAAAAAACTATTCTGGCGATGTTATGAACTTTGATATGGCAAAGGATATGGCGGAATTAGATGATATTAGGGTTAAGTCGATAGTTGTTGATGATGATATAGCAGTCGAAAATAGTTTATATACGCAAGGTAAAAGAGGAGTCGCAGGTACTGTGTTAATTCATAAACTTGTTGGAGCTGCAGCAGATCAAGGGGCATCATTGGATGAGATTGAGCAATTAGCTAAGGAAGCACTTCCAAATATTAGTACGATTGCAGTTGCTCTATCGGCAGCAACGGTTCCGGAAGTTGGCAAACCAGGATTTGAGCTTCCAGACGATGAAATTGAGTATGGGGTTGGGATTCATAGTGAACCTGGTTATCGTAGAGAGAAAATTAAGACTTCAAAAGAACTTGTTAAGGAATTGTTGTCGAAGATTGATAAAAAATTGAAGTTGGACGTTACGCATAAATATGCAGTGTTGGTTAACGGAATGGGAGCAACACCATTGATGGAGCAATATATTTTTAGTCATGACTTGTTGAATCAACTTAAAGTTAAAGATATTGAACCAAAATTTATGAAAGTTGGTAATTATATGACCTCAATTGATATGGCTGGAATTTCACTCACAATATTTGATTTGAAGAAAGAAAAATGGCTTGAATACTTGAATTATCCGGTAGAAACAATTGCATGGTAAAGGAGAAAATGGATATGTTAACAGTTGAAATTGTAAATAAGTGGATGGAATTATTTTATGAAAAGATTAGTGAGAAAAAGGCGTATTTGAGTGAGTTGGATACTCCAATTGGTGATGGAGATCATGGCAATAATATGATGCGAGGAATGCAAGGTGTCAAAGATGGACTTGAAAAATTAGAGAACCCAGACTTAAAAGAGACGTTTAAGGCAATTGCAATGGCTTTGATTAGTAAAGTTGGTGGAGCTGCTGGTC
Organism: Liquorilactobacillus cacaonum DSM 21116; assembly: GCF_001436735.1. Classification (GTDB taxonomy): domain Bacteria; phylum Bacillota; class Bacilli; order Lactobacillales; family Lactobacillaceae; genus Liquorilactobacillus; species Liquorilactobacillus cacaonum. The sequence goes on along the minus strand of NZ_AYZE01000008.1, from coordinate 266,312 downwards.
CATTATATGGTACTGCATTTTTAGAAATGGCTAAAAATTGTGAAGAATCGCAAGCTCCTGCTGATTTGTTTAGGTATGCATTAGATGGAATTAAAAAACGCGGTGGTGCCTCAGTGGGCGATAAGACATTAGTTGATGTTTGGACTCCGGTAGTTGATAACCTTGGGAAAGATGAATTAGTGGTAGAAGTTGTCCAAAAAGCAGCAGAAGGGACCAAGAACTTAGTTGCTAAAAAAGGGCGAGCATCATATTTAGGTGAGCGCTCTGCTGGACATTTAGATCCGGGTGCAGTTTCGAGTTGCTATCTGTTTGAAAGTTTTATTGAAGCTGGAGGGATCAAATGAAAAAAGAATATGGAATTGTTATTGTTTCTCACGTGCCAGAAGTTGCACAAGGAATTCCAAAGTTATTGGAACAAGTGGCTAAAAATGTGTCAATAACTTTTGCTGGTGGAACTGATGATAATGAGATTGGAACGAGTGCTAACAAGATAATGGAAGCATTTGAATCAAATGAAGCAAAAAAATTACTAGCCTTTTATGATTTGGGTAGCGCAAAGATGAACCTTGAGCTAGCTATGGAGATGTCAGAAAAAAAGGTCAATTTGTACGATACTGCATTAGTGGAAGGTGCATATACGGCAGCAACTTTGTTAGAAGCAGATGTCTTGCTTAAAGATATTGAACAACAACTTGAAGCATTAAAAATCAAGTAAGGGGGAATAATTATGAGCGGATTTTGGGGAGAACTTTTTGGAACAGCTGTGTTGATTGTTTTTGGAGTTGGGTGTGGTGCAGGAGTTAACTTAAAGAAATCCTATGCTAATGGTCAAAATTGGTGGTATATTTCGATTGCATGGGGACTTGCCGTAACATTTGGTGTGTATGTTGCTGGAGCATTTGGTTCTTTGGGACATCTTAATCCAGCAGTTACAATTGGTTTTGCTATATTTGGCTTTTTCCCGTGGAATGAGGTTTTACCATATTTATTAGGGCAATTTATTGGGGCATTTTTAGGAGCAGCAATTGTTATTTTGCAATATTATCCACACTTTAAGGACTCCAAAAATGTTGAAGAAGGAAATACTGTTGGAATTTTTGCAACTGCACCTGCAATTATAAATCCACTTTTTAATCTTCTAAGTGAGATTATCGCGACATTTATTTTTATATTTACATTATTGAATCTGGGGAACTTCACGCAAGGATTGAAACCATTGATAGTTGGATTATTAATTACGGTAGTTGGTCAGGCACTTGGTGGAACAACTGGGTTTGCACTTAATCCTGCTCGTGATTGGGGGCCGCGTTTGGCGTATACTATTTTGCCTGTACCAAACAAAACTAATCCTAATTGGGGATATGCATGGATTCCAATGGTAGGTCCATTAGTAGGTGGTATTTTGGCTGCAGGTTTAGTAGCAGTGATATAAAAGAGAAATAATTTTGATTAAAGTTGCAAATTTTCTATATAATTTGTAACTTTTTTTATGCGGAAAAGGGGATCTAGGGTTGTAATAAAAGGACTTGTCTTATATTTAAACAAATTTTATGGTTAGCCTAAAAAAAAGTTCAAAATAATCAAACTAAGGTGTATAATACATTTTGGTTCTATTTAATATCTGAAAGGTGGTAATAATTTTGAGCGATAATAACACTCAAGGTAGAAGGCATAAGTTAGTTGAATATGCTAATGGTCCTTCGTTAGAAGAAATAAATGGTACTGTTGAGGTACCTAAAGGTAAAGGATTTGTCAAAACGCTTTTTGCATATTCAGGACCTGGGGCATTAGTTGCTGTCGGGTACATGGATCCTGGTAATTGGTCGACTTCCATCACTGGTGGACAAAATTTTCAATATTTATTAATCTCCGTTATCTTAATGTCAAGTTTGATTGCGATGTTGTTGCAATACATGGCCGCCAAACTTGGTATTGTGAGCCAGATGGATTTAGCACAAGCAATTCGCGCACGTACAAGTAAATCATTAGGTATTGTTTTATGGCTTTTAACAGAATTAGCTATTATGGCAACTGATATTGCAGAAGTTATTGGAGCAGCAATTGCGTTGTACCTTTTATTCCATATTCCATTAGTTGTATCTGTTTTTATTACTGTTTTTGATGTTTTGTTATTATTACTTTTAACTAAGATTGGATTTAGAAAAATAGAAGCAATCGTTGTTTGTTTAATTTTTGTGATTTTGTTTGTCTTCGTGTATCAGGTTGCTCTTTCAAATCCATCATGGGTTGATATTTTGAAGGGATTTGTACCAACTACAAAGACATTTGCAAATTCACCAAGTATCGGGAGTCAAACACCATTGACTGGTGCACTCGGAATTATTGGAGCCACCGTCATGCCACATAATTTATATCTTCATTCGGCTGTTTCACAGACTAGAAAAATTGATCATGATAATGATGAAGAAGTAGCACAAGCAGTTAAATTTTCAGCGTGGGATTCGAATATCCAGCTTTCACTTGCATTTATAGTTAATTCGTTGTTATTGATTATGGGTGTTGCGGTATTTAAGACAGGGACAGTTAAAGATCCTTCATTTTTTGGACTTTTCCAAGCATTATCAGATACTTCAACGTTAAGCAATGGGTTGTTAGCTGAAGTTGCACGTTCAGGTGTTTTATCGATTTTATTTGCTGTTGCCTTGTTAGCATCAGGACAAAATTCGACTATTACAGGTACATTAACAGGTCAAGTCATTATGGAAGGATTTGTAAATTTGAGAATGCCTTTATGGCTCCGGAGATTAGTGACACGGTTGATTTCTGTTATTCCAGTATTAATTTGTGTGATTTTAACAAGTGGAAAGAGTGAGATTGCAGAACATGAGGCACTAAATACTTTGATGAACAATTCACAAGTGTTCTTAGCTTTTGCATTACCATTTTCGATGCTACCATTGTTAATGTTAACAGACAGCAATGCTGAGATGGGGGAAAAGTTCAAGAACACAGTATGGATTAAAGTTTTAGGGTGGGTTTCAGTTCTCTCACTAACATGGCTTAATATCATAGGGTTGCCTGCTCAGATAGAGGGATTTTTTGGAGATAAAGCATCAGCTACAGAATTAGTAGTTGCTGATTATATTGCATACAGTTTGATTATTGGTATTTTGATATTACTTGTTTGGACGGTTTATGAACTTTATAAGGGAAACAAAGCTTTTGCTTCCAAGACGAGTGTAGCAGAAGGAAAATAAGATTTATGAGTGGAAGGGTAGGGAAGTCTAATGAAAAAAATGGCAAAAATATTAGTCGGAGTAGATGATTCGGCAGATGCCTTGCTTGCTTTTGATTACGCGATTGAAAGAGCAGTCGCAGAAGATGCGGAATTAATAATTACTTCAGTTCTTGAGAGTGATGAACTTAGTATTTTTCAAGCAATGGATAAAGATTATATTCATGGTGAGCGCTCAGAACTTGAAAAACATATTCTTGAGTATCGGGATAAAGCACTTAAACAAGGAGTTAAGGATGTCAGAACGATTATTGCCGAGGGTGATGCGGGAGAATCAATTGTTAAAAATGTGATTCCTAAGGTGGCTCCGGATCTTTTGATAATTGGCTCAGAGTCAAAGAAAGGAATTAAGGGGCGGTTTGGCAGTCAGGCTGCTTACATGGCAAAACATGCACCGATTTCAGTGTTGGTAGTCAGATAATAAAAATGGTTCTGGTGTAAATTAATAAAATAGTCTGTATGATGACAAAAAGCCAAAGAGACTCAGTTCCCTTTGGCTTTTTCAATGTAGTTAATGCATGATTTTCTCAATCTCATTTAGCGTTTTTAGCGCAGTTCGTAGTGATTGAAAACCGCTTGATTTTATTAAGACGTGTTTAATTAACCGATGATCTTGTTCAATCAAAATATTGAGATATTTATAACATTGATGATTTACTTTCGTCAATAAGCCATCTTTAATTACTTGTTTAATGGCTTTTAAAGTGCCAACGGCTACCTCATTTTAGGCCAAATTATATTCAAAACAAGTTTACTTGAAATTTTTTGCATCAGAACCATTAAGCAGATGATTAAACAAAGCCAATGAATAGCCTTTGGATTCAATAACTACCATCATATGATTTCACGAATTAAGCTATAACAAATACGAGTCAGATTTACAAAATAAAAAAAGAACCAGAAGTGAGTTAACTTCCGATTCTAAATAAGTTTAACTATAAACAGAATTTGACAAAGAGCCTTTTTTCTAATCCTTATCATATTTAGGAATTTGAATATCCAAACCCTCGAACAAGGAAGATAGTTCATTTGCGGTATATAAAGAGTTTCTTTTTAATGTTAATGCAATCGGTAAACTTTTTAAGCCAATGACATCGATAAAAGCTTGCATTTTTTTATTTTTAGGGTAAACCTTCCCGTTGCTATTTACATGATAAAGTTTAAGGCTTCTATCGGCATTGTGTTTTCCAAGCATAGCCTTGTTCTCGATTAAAAACTCAAAAGCGTCTAATTCTTCACTTTCGTATGTATCTTTGACTATATAAATTATATCTGTCATTTTCCTAAAGTCCCCCCTTGCCGTACATGGCAAACTATTTTTACCCAATGAAGTTTAATATTGAAAGGTTAGATGCATTGTAAAATATGTTTTTCTGCCTGAATATCGTGATGTAATACTATTTGAATATGTAAGTACTCTTAGTGTTTTAGTATTCATACATATCCCTTCCAAAATTTAAGCTGATTAGTCTAAATTAACAAGCCAGCTATTCTGGCATCATTGGTATAGCTACATTTTTGATAATATAATTGTTTTCTGGGAACCAATTGTTTTTTAATTTAGTTACGTCTATTATTCCATTTTCATCTGTTAAATCTATATTAGAGCTGACTTTATCCAATAAATTTTTGCATCAAAATTAACAATAGTATCATTCGCATAATTCATCATTCTATTCACCATGTTTTTTCCCGCGAATAACATGATCTGCGTGTTCAAGTGTTTCGTTTACTACATCGAGAATGTGTGGATCATCAAGTTTGTAATAATTTGCTTTTCCTATTCTTGTTGCAGTAACAAGTTGATGTTTACGTAAGGTTGCCAACTGGTGAGAAATTATTGATTGTTCAATATCGAGTAACTCTACTAGATTGCTGACATTAAGGGATTGCTGTTCGAGGACTTTCAGTAATTGCAAACGAATTGGATTACTCAAAATTTTGAAGATTTTCTGTGATTCCTTCAAGTGTGCAGCATCAAGTAATCGAATTTCCTCATTTGTTTTTGATTTCATTAGAGTCCTCCTTAGTGAATTATTCTAGAATAGTTCTATTATGTGCTTTATCAATCCACTATCCCAAAAAACATATAAACCGACAAAAATATAGCATATTTTCGTAAGATACTCACCATATTTTTCCATTACGGCAGAGATTACACGATTTTTTGAGAGAAATTTGATTAAGATAACCATCAGAATAGTTAATAACTCTATAAATAATATAGTATGGATAAATGAAGTAGTGCTTGTTCCGATTAAAACTGGAAGGAAAATGGATAGTGTGCAGCCAGTGCACACTGAGAGGTAGGTTATTAGTACACTTAAAATTTCAGATTGATGTTTTTTTATAGCTGGTTCATCTTCATCTTCATCGAATGCCATATATATTGGCCAGATTCCAAGGGTTCCAAGCAACCATTCTGGAAGGAGTTGTGACAAAGTACTGCCAATTGCAAAACTTGCTGTTAAAAGAATACAGGTGCCTAGTAAGTAACCTAAGATAACGTTTAGCATCCGATATTTTTTCACTAAAAAAAGTAGAATAAAGAAAAAATCTAAATTCACACTTACAAACGTTAATAATAATAGCCAATAGTTCATGAATATATCCTCTCTTAAGGTATGTTAATTATATCATATGTTATAATTAACATATTTTGATGTCAAGCTATTTCTTATTTGCAAAATGTCAATTTAGATTTTTTAAAAGTCAAGAAGGAACACCAGTTTTACAATAAAATTCCGATACTATAGTGAATGATCATTGTTAAAATGCCAACTAATAAGTTGCGAATGATTGCTATTTTAACCAACCCATTTCCCAGCTTAGCACTTAGATAACCGGTCAGTGAAACAGAGATACAGACTGCCAAAATAGTTGCTGGCCATTGAAAACCTGCAGGACTTAAGGTCATTGCAGCTAGTGGGAAAATACCACCAGCTGTCGCAGAAAAAAGGGATGAAAATGCTGCAGCCCAGGGGTTCATATAATGACCAAGTTGTAAATTATATTTAATTTCTATTAATGTTTCGAGCGGCTTTTTTGACATCAGATCTTTTGCAATTTTCAAGGAGGTTTCACGTGTAACTCCTTTTTCTTCATAAAAAGCGGCGATTTTGTTAGTTTCAGCTAAAGGGTTATCCTTTAGGATTAATTTTTCGCTTGCGACCACGGCTTTTTCCGTATCTTTTTGTGTGCTAACCGAAGCATATTCACCAGCAGCCATAGAGAGGGCACAAGCAATTAAATCTGCTAAACCAGCAATAAAAATTGTAAATTGATTACTAGTTGCTACAGCAACACTAAATAAGACCCCCACCACTGTTAATATGCCATCATTTGATCCTAGAACACCGGCACGTAAATTGTTTAACTTTTCATCAATAGTCATTTTATTTTTTGGTATCTTTTTAATTCTTGAAATACTAACCATTATTTTTAACTTACCTCCCTATTAAAGTTCCAATACCATAAGTTACAAGCATTGTAATTACACCTGAAATGGTATTTCGCAAGATGCTTTTTTTGCGATTTGAATTACCTAAAACAGCAGCAATGAATCCAGTAATTGCTAGTGCAACAATAACGGAGATAAATGTGGCTGCAATTTTTATTGATATAGGCAATAGAGTGATTGCAGTTAAAGGTAAGACTGAACCTAAAGGAAATGAAATCATTGATGAAACTGCTGCCGCATATGGGCTTGTAAATTCATGAATATCAAAACCGAAATGTTCACGGATAGATGTTAATAATGGATCCTTTTGCATCATCTCGGTCGCAGCTTTGGCCGCAAGAGTTGGGTTAATCCCTTTTTGTTGATATTTTTCTTTAACAAATAAAACTTCTTCGTCGTAGTTCGCTGCAAGTATAGCCTTTTGTTGAATGATTGCTTTTTTTTGTGCATCTTTTTGCGCATTGACTGAAACATATTCACCCATTGCCATTGAAACAGTACCGGCTAACATGCCGGCAATGCCTGCAAGAAAAATAGCATAGTTATTATTTGTTGCACTTGCAACTCCAATTACAATGCCTGCAACAGACAATATTCCATCGTTGGCTCCCATGACAGCAGCACGCATAATATTAACTTTTTGTGCGAGACTTTGCTTTTTTTCCATAAATACCTACTCCTTGCTTAAATTAGAATAATTCTAAGTTAATAATAATTATAGTGTTTAAACGGAAGAAAGTAAATCAGAAACTAATATTGTAAAAAAGCTAAAGAGACGAAAAATTTACTTTGAATCAGTTAGTGTTTGTGCTAAAATTAAAAAAAACTAATTGAGAACACTTATCATTTAATTTTATTTTAATTTATTGAAAGGTAATGAAAAGGTGAAGATGATGAAAAAAGGCGTTTTGTTAATTAATTTAGGCACTCCGAAAAGTCCAACTCCAGAAGATGTTCGTATATATTTAAAAAAATTTTTGAGTGATCCACGGGTAATTGATATGCCAGCTTGGAAGTGGAATCCAATTTTAAATTTGGCAATTCTTCCGCACAGACCAGAAAAATCAGCAAAATTATATCAGACAGTCTGGTCAAAAGAACATGGATCTCCACTGCTTTATTACACTCAACGACAAACGGAGATGTTACAAGAAGAATTGCCAACTTATAGAGTACGGTATGCGATGAGTTATAGTGATCCTGAAATCGCAGAAGCATTACTAGAAATGGAAAAAGCAGAAATTGACCAATTGACGATTATTCCATTGTATCCACAGTATTCGACAACAACTGTAGGTTCTGTTGTTGATGATATTAATAGATTCTATATGGGGAGAATTAGGATTCCTAATTTGAAAATAGTAACGGATTTTTGTGATTATGATCCATACATAAGTGCAATGGCAAATAAGATAGAAAAAGCGATTGAGAATTTTAAACCGGATCGGTTGCTGTTTTCATATCACGGGATTCCAGTTAGCTATGTGCAAAAAGGTGATCCGTATGCGCAACGTTGTAAATTAACTACAAAGTTAATAATGGAAAAATTAGGAGATGTGCCTTATACGGAAACATTCCAGTCAAGATTTGGGCCTGATAAGTGGCTAACACCTGCAACAGATGATACATTGAAGTCATTTCCTGAAGAGGGAATCAAACGTGTTTTAGTTGTGGCCCCTAGTTTTGTTTCTGATTGCTTAGAAACTTTGCATGAATTAGAGATTGAGAATAAAAAGTATTTTATTAAAAGTGGGGGTAAGGATTTTGAAATGGTTCCCGCACTAAATGATGATTTTTCATTTACACAAGTACTTAAAGGTATTGTTTTAAACGAAGATGTTCAATCCAACAATGAAGAATTGGTTGATACTTTATAGTATGTAAGGCTTCTTATTAGCTTTAATCTACTACGTTAATCTATAATATAGTTATAGTGATGTGGTAGATTTTTCTTTGTATGGAGGTGCTAGTATGAAAAAGATAGGTTCGGGAATAGGTTTTTGGTCTAAGTTATCACTTTTATTGGCACTAGCGCAATTAGTGATGGCGGTGTATAAAGAATTTCAAACAGCTAAAAATAAAAACAAATAATGGAGGTACTAAATATGGAATTACTTAAGGGTTTATTCAAATTTTTACTTGCAGTTATTTTGATTGTTGGGGGAACTTTAATTGGCGGGACAATTTTTGCCTCTAAAAAAATAGATGATTTAGGAGATAAGTTACAGGACAAGATTCACGGTAACTAATCGTACTTTTTGAGAGATGGTGTTGTTTTCTCTAGGGAAAACAACACTATTTTTTTGGATTTCTGGGAGGTAATCGATACTGGATGGTACATTTATTAGTGTTTGGGACTCTCAGCATATCTGAGCACAGCTTTATTCCGATATGTCCGTATTATCTATCCCATAAAAAGATTATCGAAGATATGCCTTAATCAAATCAAGTGGCGTTCAACCACTTCGAAACGTTTTAAAAATACTAAGTGTGGTTGGAGTCATGCATTGAATGTGAAAAAACCAAAGAGAATTGAATCTCTTTGGTTTTTTGTTGTTCCAATTGTTGAACGAATAATTAATTAGCTAACAACCTAATTCATCATTTCGAGGTAGTTAGTGATAGTTTGCTAATTTGACAAATAGCTTACTTAGAATTTTTAAAACTAAATATAGATTATATTTTTTTAATAAACCACATATCACAGGCGCTGTGTTCGCTGCCTTGAAGGGGAGCTGTAAGTTCAGTGTAACCAAATTTTTCATAAAGATGTACGGCACTTGACTGATTTTTGAATGTTTCAATATATATTTGATTATAGTGCATTTTTTTAGCTTCTTTTTCAATTAAATGGATTAGCTTTGTACCTAATCCATGACCACGAGTTTCGGGAGTAAAATAAAGTTTTTGTAATTCGGTGACGCCAGGTTGTGCAAAAGGTGCTAGGCCACCACCACCAAGAACTTTATTGTTATCTTCAATAACCCAATAGCGTGCTTTTTTTGGTTGTGAATTATAAAATTCGGCAAGTGTATCAAGTTGGGGATCAAAAAAAGCAGTACCTGGAATGTCATTACCAAATTCTTTTAATGTTGTTTGAATTATTTCTTTGATTGCTTGGTTGTCTTCCGATTTGATGATACGTAAATGCACGTTAATCAGCTCCTATTTTGATAAGATATTTTTATTGTATCATTGAATTTCTTTCACTGATAAAAATCTATGCATAATTTGAAATTTATCAATTCAATTATTTAGAAACAATAAGATAGTGATAAAGAACTTCTTGACTTTTTTCAATGTGAAATCCATAATTACATTAAAATCAGAAGATGAGTAAATTAATTTTGAATTAAGCGAGCTATTGATTTGATGGAAGATGGCTGAGAAATTAATTGAAGATGGTCTTTGATTATGATGAGTTAGTGAGTCGCTATAAACTAATTACGGAGATGCCCGTTACTGCATATGAGTGGACTTATAGTATAAGTTTATTAAGGTGGTACCGCGGTGAGAGTCGTCCTTCGTATTTGGAAGGGCGACTTTTTATACAGAAAGGGAGAGAAAAATGGTTTTAGATTTAGCAAAATTACAATTGCCCAATGGAGAAATAATAATTGATGTTGAAACACTTAAGGCATATGGTCAAAATAAATTTACCCAAGAAATAATTAAGGGAAGTGTACCAGATGCAGTCATAGTTGCTAAAAGTATTGCTGATGTGCAAGCAACGGTTAGATTTGCGAGTCAAGAGAAGATTGCAGTAACCGTATATGGTGGAGGAACTTCGATAGTGAACGGTTCTGCAGGACAAAGTGGAGGTATTGTTTTAAATCTTTCAAGGTTAAATAGGATTATTGAAGTTAATACAGCAGATCAAACAGCGATTGTTGAAGCTGGTGTTTTAAATGGGACATTGGATGAAGAAGTGAGAAAACAGGGATATTTCTTTGCACCAGATCCTGGGTCTAAGCCGATTAGTACTGTTGGGGGAAATATTGCAACAAATGCAGGTGGGATGAGTTCATTAAAATATGGCACGACGAAACAATCCGTTTTAGGACTTAAAGCTGTCTTAGCAGATGGGACGATAATTGAAACTGGTGGAAAGTGTTTTAAAAATAATGCAGGGTATGATTTAACAGATTTATTTGTGGGCTCTGAAGGGACTTTAGGAATTGTAGTTGAGGCGACTGTAAGAATCTTGCCAATTCCCTTTGGTAATCCAACTACTGGTCTTGCGACATTCAGCGATATGAAGGCGTTAAGTGTTGCTGTGGAAAAGATATCAGCAAGTGGTTTAAGCCCTTCAATGTTGGAGGCCTTGAATAAGACATCAATTGAAGCATTAGATGCATTAGAGGGTACTGAGATGGGTGGAAAAGGTGCAGAGGCATTACTGATTTTTCAATTGGATGTTACGCCAGTAGGTGCACTAGAAGCTCTTAAAGAAATATTAGAGGCAAATAATGCATTACATGTTTCAGTAACTGATGATCCTGAATATGCCAATAAAATTGTTAAAATCAGACAGGATTATTATCAGGCAGAGGCTGCATATGGAAGATTAGTTGTCGAAGATGTAGCTGTACCACTATCCAAATTACCAGAACTTGCAGAATTTGTGGATAATCTTAGTTTTACTTCACCTGTTAAAGCTTTTTTGGGTGGTCATGCAGGAGATGGTAATTTCCATCCAAATATTGCTGTTTCGAAGAGTTTAGATGTGATTCCTGAGGATGTAAAAAGTGCAATCAATAAAATTTTTACATTTGCTCAGGAATTAGGAGGAACAATTTCTGCTGAACACGGAATCGGAGATTTAAAACATGACTGGATTGTCTCACAATTAGGTCAGGAAGTTGTCGACTTACAACAGAGAGTGAAAAATGCATTTGATCCAAATAATATTTTGAATCCAGGGCGTAAGGTTTGATAACGGAAGGGTGATTGCTATGACTAGTTCAAAGTTTAGAGTTAGTAAAGAACACTTTTATGATGCGTATGATTTTGAAGTTGACGATAAATGCGAACAACTTAAGCTAGATTTTTCAATTTCACAGGAATTATGGGCTCATGTTTTTATACTAAAAAATGGAGAACAAATAGGGCAAACATTGCTGACACACGAACAAGTTACACGCCAAGTGATAGTTGGGAAAAAAGCAATGATGACTTCACCGACGGTTTTACCGCAAGAGCAACTATCAGGTCACTGGCGAATCTTGTTTTTTATTACGGGAATTGGTAATTCAGAAGAAGAATTTGGAATTTCTTATGAGACAATTGCAAATGAAAGTAAGGTTTCAGAAAGCGAGATTGACCTTTTGACAGAAGTACCACAAGTTAAAAGTAAAGGTGATTGGGTTAAGGGTGATTTACATACTCATACATTGTATAGCGACGGTAGAATGACAAGAAAAAAGAATTTAGAAGTAGCGAAGCAACAACAGCTTGATTTCTTTGCCGCAACCGATCATAATATTGTCACGGCAATTTGGCCAAAAGACACAGATGTGCTCGTTATTCCAGGGTGCGAACTTACAACCGAATTTGGACATTGTAATTATTGGGGAGTAACAAAAGAGATTTTAAATATTACTGATGCCGAAAAGATGTTAAAACCAGCAACAATTGCACAGCTCATAGAAGAAAATGAGGGAGAGGGTATTTTGTCAATCAATCACTCATTTTTACATCCATGGGAGTGGCAGGTTGATATTCCGATACGGCTGATTACAGCTTATGAAATTATTAATGATCCAACCAATCCTGATAATGATGGAGCAACAAAAAAAGCTTTGGCCTACTGGACAAAACTTTGGAATTCTGGATGGAAAATTACCGGTGTTGGTGGTTCTGATAGTCATATGTTACCTACTGAACATTATCCTGATGCAAATCAACCATCGATTATGGGTGATCCTAGTACATTTGTTCATGTTAAAGAACTTACAGAAGAAAATGTGCTTGATGGAATTAAAAAGGGTGCAACAATTGTTAGTCGCGTTGGTAAAATTAACTTTACAAGTCAAGATGATGATGATCTTGTTCCAGGCAAGCAAGTAGCGGTAGGTACAAGAAGGTTCAGCTTGGACTTAGAAAGTAAGGATTCATACGTGATTAACTGGGTCTTCGACGGGAAAATTGTAAAAAGTTCCAAAAAAAGTCAGAGTAGTTATGAATTAAAGCAAAAAATTGCAGGTTATCATTGGTTACGCGCAGACGTCTTAAGCGATGACGGACTTTTACAGGCAACATTTACGCCAGTATATTGGGGTGAGAAAATTCCAAGCACCTCAACCTTTAAAGAATTGCTGTAATAATCAATTTAAGTTAAAACTAAAAAACTCTATATTATTAGTTGCAAATTAGTTACGTTGCTACTTAAATAATATGGAGTTTTTGTGTAAGAAAATAAAAATTATAGAACACTTTCTTCTGGAATAAATGGATGACCTAACGTTGCTGCCATAATTGCTTTAATTGCGTGCATTCGATTTGCAGCTTCTTGAAAAACAACGGAATTATCACTCTTAAAAACATCATCGGTTATTTCTAACGCCTCTAAATTATACTGATCCGTGAGTTTTTTACCGATAGATGTTTTTTTATCATGAAATGCTGGTAGACAATGGAGAACAATCGTATTTTTTTTACCTGTTTTCATTAATAGTTCATTATTGATTTGATAAGGGAGAAGTAGTTTAATTCGTTCGCCATAATCAACTTCTTCTCCCATTGATACCCAGACATCTGTATAAAGTGCATCAGCATTTTTAACAGCTTCATTAACATCATCCGTTATCAATAATGATGCGCCACTAACATTGGCCGCATTTTCTGCCATTTCTTGGATTTCTTTAGTTGGTTGGAGAGATTTTGGGGCACCAATATGGATATTGACTCCCAGAATAGCTCCAGTCATTAAAAGACTATTTGCCATGTTGTTACGTCCGTCACCAACGTACGTTAGAGTGAGGCCACTTAATTTGCCAAAATGTTCTTTGAGTGTCATAAAATCGGCAATCATTTGTGTGGGATGCCAGTCGTCGGTAAGCCCATTCCAAACGGGAACACCACTGTTAGCTGCCAATTCAGTAACAGTCTCTTGTGAGAATCCACGAAACTCAATTCCATCAAACATGCTGCCAAGTACAATGGCAGTGTCAGCGACGGATTCTTTGTTCCCAAATTGAATATCATTTTTGCCTAGAAATTCGGGATGTGCACCTAAATCAGTGGCTGCAACGGTAAAAGCTGAACGTGTACGCGTAGAAGCTTTTTCGAAAAGCAATGCGATGTTTTTGCCTGCAAGATACTGATGGGGAATATTTTGCTTTTTTAAATCTTTTAGATGAATTGCAAAATCGATTAAATAAGTTAGCTCTTTAGCCGAAAAATCGTTTTCTTTAAGAAATGATTTACCAAAAAAATGATTCATAATGATCCTCCTATAAACTTACAGTTTCATTTTGCAAAACTTCTTTTATTTTTTTAACACCTTCTAGTAATTCTGAACTCATAATTATTAATGGTGGCAAAAGCCGCAAAGTATTACCTCTTGAAGATAATGTTAATATCCCAACTTCATGTAATTGTGTGATTACTTGATTAACTGGAACGGATTGATTTAAATGAATACCAATCATCAGTCCTTTGCCAGAGATGGAGTCAACACTATCTAATGAGGAAATCTCTTTTTCAAGAAAATACCAAAGAAAACTTGCTTTTTGTTGGACATCATCTAAAAATGCTTCATCAAGGGTATCTAAAACAGCACAGGCAGCACTCATTGCAAGGGGATTCCCACCAAATGTTGAACCATGTGAACCAGGTCCAAAGAAATCAGCCAGAGCGTTTTTCCCAATCATTGCACCGACAGGAATCCCGTTAGCGAGGCCTTTAGCGATTGTTACGATATCTGGATCTAAATTATAATGTTCATAGGCAAACAGTTTGCCAGTTCTACCAATTCCTGTTTGGACTTCATCGATAATCAGTAAAACGTTATTTTGGTGACACTTTTTTTCAACTTCATGTAGCCAAGTATAGTCGCCTACTACAATCCCACCTTCACCTTGAATTATTTCTAAGATAACAGCTGCAAATGAACTGTCTATCTTATTTAGTGCATCGGCTGAGTTATAAGTTTCAAAGTAGATGTCGGGTAAAAATGGACCAAAACCTTCTTTAATTTTGTCATTTCCAGTTAAGGAAAGAGCACCATAGCTTCTTCCATGAAAGGAGTGATCAAAGGCTAATATTTTAGTTTTCCCAGTTGCTTTTCGAGCTAATTTAAGGGCAGCTTCATTGGCTTCTGTTCCAGAATTACAAAAATATACTTTTTTATCCATACCTTGAATTAATAATTCAGCGACGTTTTCTTGAAGATGACTCTCATAAAGGTTGGAGGTATGCCAAACTTTATCCAATTGGTCGCTAACTGCCTGCTTAACTTTTTTATTATTATATCCAAGATTACAGACACCTATTCCACTGGTTAAATCAAGATACTTTTTCCCCGTGTCATCGAATAAAGTAACCCCGTCACCCTTAGTAATTTCGAAGGGAAATCTATTATATGTTTTAAAAACTGATTGCATTTTCATTATCTCCTTCCTGGACAAAAGTTGTTCCTGAGCTAGCTAATTGATTTGTAATTTGTACACTTGTAACTCCCCAATTTAATGCATTAAAAGCGGCTTGTATTTTAGGCTTCATTCCAGCTGTAATAATATTTTGTGATTGCAATAAGTCAGCAATTTTAGGAGAAAGACTAGGAATAATTGTGTTATTATGCAAAACTCCAGGTACATCAGTCAAAAGATACAATTTCTCTGCTTTCAAAAGTCCGGCAATTTTAGATGCTGCAGTATCAGCATTGACATTTAACCATTGATTATCTGCGGTTAATGCCATAGGAGCTAAAATTGCTAGATGATGAGTCAAAACTTCAGATAGTAATTTGATATTGAGCGAATCTATTTGTCCCACCAAACCATATTTTTGTTCATCTAAGAAAGTTCCATTTAGAATGGACTCATCAGCTGCATTCAAGCCAATTGCGGGTATCTTTGCTTCTGTAAATTTCATTAATAATTGAGGTTGAGTTTGACCCAGCAAGACCATACGTGTTAACTCAAGCGTGCTTTTATCTGTGATACGCATGCCATCAATTTTTTTAACAGGTATTTTTAATTTGTCAGATAATTCTGAAATTTGACTGCCACCACCATGAATTAATAAAATTCGCTTTTTGGCCAACATCCATTGACGAATCTGGGAGAAAAAAGATGGAGGAAGTGTGTTAATCGAATTTCCGCCAATTTTAATTACAATGAGATTATCCATTCTAAATGCTCCTTTCTATTATTTAACTACTATATGTTGCATTAATTTTTACATAGTCATAAGTTAGATCGCAGCCCCAAGCTTGACCAGCGAAGTCGCCATCATTGAGGTTAACAGTTAAAGTAATAATATCTTTTTTTAAACTATTGCTGATTTGCGCTTCATCAAAGTCAACGGCAAGACTTTGTTGAACAACTGGAAATTCGTTTATTTTGATATCGATTGTTTTAGGATTAAAGTCAGCTGAAGTTGCACCAATCGTGCTAATAATTCTTCCCCAATTAGGATCTGCACCGAAAATTGCAGCCTTCACAAGATTTGATCCGACAATTGCTTTGGCAATTTTTTGTGCATCTGAGGAGCTTTGGGCATTTAAAACATTTGATTCAACTAATTTAGTAGCACCTTCACCATCAGCTGCAATTTTTTGTGCGAGTTTTTGTAAAACAAAATGGAGTGCTGCTTTGAACAATTGATAATCGGGACTATTTTCTTTAATGGGAGCGTTACCTGCTAAACCATTAGCAAGTGTCAAGACCATATCGTTTGTTGAAGTATCCCCATCAACTGTGATTTGATTGAATGTTATATCAGTTAGTTCGCTAAGTAATGGTTGTAATGTATTATCAGCAATTGCGATGTCAGTTGTCACAAATGCAAGCATTGTTGCCATTTTGGGATGAATCATTCCCGATCCTTTTGCAAAGCCTGAAATTTTACAAGGAATTCCTTGAATATCAAAGTCTACACTTATAATTTTAGCTTTTGTATCTGTTGTGAGAATTGCCTTTGTAATATCTGTATTTGTAGCTAATGTTAGCTCGGAAATTCCTTTTTCAATTTTATCCATTGGTAAGAATGCACCAATTAGTCCAGTTGAAGCAACACCAACAAGTTCAGGAGAGATATCTAGTCTTTTTGCAACTAAAGCTTGCTCTGTTAAGACATCATTTTCACCTTGAAGTCCGGTACATGAATTAGCAATGGCACTGTTTGCAATGATTGCTTGAAGTTCATGGTTTTTACTTACGATTTCTTTTGTTTTAGCAGTTGGGGCTGCACAAAATTTATTGGTGGTGTAGACACCTGCAGTTTTAGCAGGTACTTTGGAATATATCCAACCAAAATCAAGTTTTTGATTTTTTAGACCAATATGGGTAGCGTCACTATAGAATCCTTTTGGCCATGCAAAAGTTGATTCATTAAAGTCTTCAGTAGTTATCATCTTTAAAACTCCTTTTATTTTTTGTGTAATCATGGAAATACGGGAAGTAATGGAAGGCCGCTCGTTGGAGTTAAATTCCAAAAGAGATTGAAATTTTGAACAGCTTGGCCAGCAGCACCTTTCATTAAATTATCAATTACAGATACTATAGTGATTGTATTAGTTACTGGATTGTAGTTGACACCAATGTCGCAGTAATTTGAGCCTGTTACCTCTTTGATTGCTGGTAGATAGTTTTCCTTAAAACGGACAAAGGGAGCATTATCGTAATGCTTATGGAAACTTGTCAGTATTTCATCATTAGTGTAGTGCTTGATAGGTTTAAGATAAATTGTAGACATGATTCCACGAGTTACAGGAATTAATGTTGTTGAGAATTGGATAGCTGGAATTTTTGAATCCCATTCCCTTAGCTTTTGCATAATTTCTGGGATGTGCTGATGCTTATTCATTTTGTATAGCCATGCATTTTCATTTATAAAATTGTATTGACTTGTAGTGCTTAATTTTTTTCCTGCACCAGAAACACCAGACTTAGCGTCAACAATGATTGAGTTGGGATCAATCATATGTTCGATAGCTAAAGGTGCTAATCCAAGTAATGTGGCTGTTGCATAACATCCAGGATTGGCAATGTATTTTGTGGTGTTTTTTTCTGGAAATTCAGTTAAACCGTATGAAGACTTTGATAGTAAAGAGGATGGAGCAGCTTCTTTGTTGTACCATTTTTTATATATCAACGGGTCTTTCAATCGAAAATCACCAGATAAATCAATAACGGGAAAATCAGCTTCGATAAATGGTGCTACTAGGTTTTTAGTGACTCCTGCGGGGGTCGCGCAAAAGAGCAGGTCATTATGTGACATGATTTCTGCTGGGTTGAAAGGAAGTATTGGTAAGTGGGTGGAAAAGGCAGGTACTTCATTATCGAAGAAACGGGAACCTTTGCCTCCTTCATGACCATATAAATTTATTGATTCAACATTTGGGTGCTGAGACAAAAGGCCATAGAGTACAGTTCCACTGTAACCGGTTGCTCCCAAAATTGCGACATGCATGAAATCACTCCTTTTAATTCATAAATTATGAATAACAATTCATTTTGATGATGATAACTATAGACCTTTTTATTTTTGATTTCAATAGTTTATTTATAAAAAACCAATTATTTCTTAATTTAATGAATAAATATTTTTTAGGGCGATTAAAAATCAGTATAACAATATAATTACTCAATAAACGCATAAACTTTTGGTTAGTCTTGAATAGTTAAAAAAAAGAAAAAAAAAGAAACTTACCAGATCATTGATTGCTATATACTTAGGGAAGTATTTGAGAGGATTAGGGGTAGCTTATTGTGGAGTTAACAATTTTTGTATAACTTTTGAAACAAATTTGGTATAATTTGGGGTGATGAGAGTAGCTGCTGATTTTTTTGAATAAAGGTGCACATATTATGGAATTTTTAAACATTTTAAATGATTTCGAGCGTGAAAAAATAAATTTATTTGTAGAAATTTTAGATAATCCAAACAGAGAGATTGAATTAAAGAGTTTACAAGAAAAAATGCAAATGTCTCGTTACAAAGTTGCTAATTTGCTGGAAAGTTTGGATTATGATGTTAAGTTGTTAACTGAAAAAAGGGGAATAATTACTAACGCAAAAATGGTTGTACCAACGAGAAATTTATCTCGTCATACACTTAGTATGTTAAAAAAGTATTATTTTGAACTTTCGCCGTTACGAATATTGATGCTAGAAATTTTAGATGAGGGTGATTTTCCAACTTTTCAAAAAATCGAATTAAAGTATGCTTGGCCAAAAACCTTCTTTTATCAGCAAAAGAATAAATATGATGAAATTTATCAAAGCTTTTCAACATCTTATCGAATAGACCCTGAATCTAATTTGCGATTTTTCATTTATAATGCATTTGCATTTTTTGGTGGATTTCCCGATAGACTAGATCGTTTGATTAAGGTCTTGAAAGACTACACCATTTTAAATGGGCTTTCAAACACGCAGAAGTTTAAAGCAGAATTAATGTTATGGATTGTAGAAAAGAGAGTTTTAAATAAGAAATTTGTTTTGGAAGAAACTATCGTTATTAACATTGAACTTGCAAAATATGCAACACTTGATTTTCTTCCAATAACAAAGAAAAGATTACAAAAAGAATCTGCTTTTATTGTCCAATTTTACTATTATATAGGGGTTTTTAATGTTGAAAAACTTTCTGCTGATGATTTTAAAGAAAGCGAACAAAAAAGCTTTAGGGAGATTACGGATGTTTTAAGTAATGGCGTTTCTGATGTAATAGTTGAAGAAAAAGGTTATGAAGATAGTATAAAAAAATTTTTTAATGAAATTAGTTCACAAGTTATTTTAGACAAAATCTGTTTTATACAGACTGATCAATTTAGTCTTAATATTCAATATTTTGCCGAGGTATATCCATTTTTAGATAGTAGAGTGAGAGAGATGGTCGATAAAATATCGCATCAATGGTTAATCCCAGATAGAAAAAGAGCATATTTTAATATGATGACATCGATGCTCGCCTCAAAAATTCCGTTTACAAAAAATGACAAAATTACCTTATGTATAGATTTTTCGGGTGGCCCCCATGTGAATTCATATATACTGAGTTTGTTCAAGAGCTATGTGAATATCAATGTCGATGTTTCTAATATTTTAACAAGTAAAACTGATTTATACCTTAGCGATCAATATATTGAATACCAGCTAATTGATCAGGTAATATGGTTGAAACCGCCAACACCACTTGACTGGGCTGAATTAGGTGAAAAAATAGTAGAAATTAAGCATCAAAAGTATCAATCTGCAAAAAAATAGTAAATTGAGTATCTTAGGTAGGAGATGAGGATATGAGAAAAATCAGGATGAGTAGAATAAAAAATAGATGGGTAATTACAGGCTTAGTTACTGGTAGTTTATTTGCGACACCGTTGATTATCGATGTTCATGCTGATATGCCTAGGATAAATACTCAAAAGACGGCTTCTTCTACAAATGAAGAGGCAGATGATAATTATACATTGATTAATAGGAATGATTTTCTTGAGTATTTCACTCAAAATGGAATGGCAAGTAATAATTATAACAATGAAACAGGAATTCAAACATTTACAACCACTACAAATCAAGCGGGAAATATTACTTTCAAAAATCTGATTAATTTAGACTATTCGTTTGAAATAAGAGGAGCTATCAATGTTGGAAAGGCAACAGCATTATCAAAAGTAGCTGATGGAATTGGATTTGCATTTTATCAAGGAGAAAGAACACAGTATAGTACCAGTAATAACATTTACGGAGGGAATGTTGGTATATATGGTGTTCCAAACGTTTTTGGTTGGAAATTAGATACTTATGCTAATGGTAACGATGTGGATGGTGATTCAGATGAAGGATTGCCGACACCATATGGAGCATTTGTATCTACTGATGCTACGGGCAAAGGAACGATTGATAAACAATCAGTTCAAGGAATGGGCTCGGATTTTACCAATGGTGAGATGCATAGTTTGGTTATCAAGTATGATGCAAGTACAAAGATATTAAGTATTGTGTTAGAAGGAACAACTTTTAGTGAGAGTTTAGCTGACAAAATAAACACGCAAGATCCTGAGTATTCCTTCTCCGTGGCTGCTTCAACAGGTTCATTATCTGCTGTGCAGGCATTTAGATTTGATTCTATGAAGTATGTTGCATATCAAAATCAAAATGCAACAATCAATTATATTGATGAGAATACAGGAAAAACACTGGCTACAGATGAGATTAGTGGAGTTTCTAATTCACTTGTTACTTATCCAGATATTAAAATAGAAGATTATGAAAATGAAGGCTACGAAGTTGATACAAGTAAGACGGATCTAACAAAGGAATCAAAATTTGATAATGATGATACGAAAAATCAAACATTTTCGGTTTATTTGAAGCATAAGACGTCTACGACAACTTCACAAAAAGCAATCAAAAGGACAATTAGCTATGAATATGAAGATGGTACAAAAGCAGCGGAAGATAGCCAACAACAGTTGATTTTTCGGAATAAAATTGTAAAAGATGAAGTTACAAATGAAAGTACAAGTACATGGGAAGCAGTCGCAGGAACAACGTTTATTGCAGTGGATTCACCAGTAATTACAGGTTATAAAGCGAATAATGTTGCGATACCAGCAGAAGAAAATATTAAACAAGATAGTGAAGATGAAAACTATGTTGTTAAGTATTCACCAAAAAACGAGCAAGCGATTATCAGGTTTGTCGATGCAACAACTGGGAAAGTTATTTTTGAAAGGCAAATAAATGGAAAATTTGGAACTAGTTCAAATTATAATTTAATACAAGACATAGCATTAATAGGCAGTCAGGGATATTTTGTTAAAGAAAGTAATATTCCCAAAACTGGAATACAATTTAATCAAGATGGTCAAAGTCAAATTTATAGTGTTAAAGTATTACCAATTGAAATAACACCTAAAAATACAATGGATTCACAGAATTCACAAACAGTGGATAAAGATAAGGTTGACAAATATGGTGTGGCAGAAAGCAAATCAATAGATCATAGCGCAACTGGGCTTGTACAGTTTGTGGAGCAGAATACAGGAAAAGTTATTAAGTCAGATATATTGCCAAAGCAAAAAGGCTTTTACCCAGTTAATGTTGTTGCAGCAACTTTAAAAAAACATGGTTATCAGGTGCAAAGTAATTGGAATGGAGCTTATGATAATGAAGATGGGAATCAAAAAAATATCAAGGTATCTGTTTCACAAGATGTCGACTTTCAAAAACAGTCAAAGCTTGTAATAGAAAACTATGCAGAAAAAACAAATTACAGTTTCCGAGATAATTTGAGTCAGGATCATAATGTCCTACTTAATCAATTTTTTAATTCGTCAAATATCCCAGTAGATGTTAACCATACACTAATTCCTAAGTCAGGTGGCGGAGGAGCCGGCGGTGGGCATGAAGTTTCAAAAATCCTTGCAGTCTTAGCATATTCAGTTAATTTTAGTAGAAGATAAATAATTGAATTTATCCTTTGAAAATTTACATTTTTATGGGATGGATTCCAAATGTGAATCAAAAAATGGAGTTTAATATTTGAAAAACTACCTGGAAAATAATATTGGGTGAATAAACCCAAGGCTGGTCATGCCGATTGCTTTAGGAAATAAAGATGTTTGTAGCTCTAGTCAAAAAAGTTGATAAATTACCATTTCTGTAATTTATCAACATTAAGTATAGCAATTAGACGCAATTTCTAATTTAGCGTTTTATTTGTTTAGGCTAAAAAAACTTGAGTATATCATTGCTGATTTTTGTAAAATAATGGCTGTTTTGATATACACGAGCTGACAACATTGCACCATGGAAAGTTGCAAGAATATCAGTTGCTAATTGCTGAATATCATTTTGACTTACAGCTGTTTTATTTTCCAATAAGAGCTCACTTATCCAACTAGTTAATTCAGTGAAATGAGATTGAAGTTCTTTTTGAATAGGTGCGCTGAGCATAGGAATTGATGATGCCAAATGCATACACAAACAAATGTTGTTAGGGCTATCGTTCAGGCAGTTATTCCAGTAGTCAATATAAGCTTTAATTTTACTTTTTGGAGTTTCAGTAGATTCGTCTAGCTGTGCAAGTTTTTTTTGTATATTTGAGCGATATCGTTGAATTACTTGCAAGACGAGACTTTCTTTAGTGGGGAAATAATAATGGATACTGGCTTTTTTTATTCCAATTTTTTCAGAAATGTCAGCATAGCTAAAATCATAATAACCCCGTTGAACTAGTAAATCATATGCAATATCCATAATCTGTGTTTTCCGTTCTATTGTACTCAACTCCTTTTTTTCAATTTTAATCAGTAAGTTAATAGATAGCAAGAAGCTGAATCAAAATTTTATTTAACGGAATAAATTAATGGTTTGTTTTAAAGGCCATGTTAGTATACAGAATTTCTACTATACTAATAATGATTCTATATCTGCTGCAATATCTTTGGGCTTTGTTTTAGGTGCATAACGCTTAACAACTTGCCCATCTGTGCCAATCAAAAATTTTGTGAAGTTCCATTTAATTGATTTTCCAAAGGTTCCAGGTGCAGCATCTTTTAGATAGGTAAAAATTGGGTTGGCATCTTTTCCATTAACATTAGCTAGTTGGTGCATTGGGAATGTCACTCCATAAGTAGTTTGGCAAGCTTGGGCAGCCTGTTGACTTGAACTTAACTCTTGTTTAAATTGGTTGGATGGGAAACCTAAAATTTCTAAACCATCTTTTTGGTATTTTTGATATAAGTCTTCAAGTTGACTAAACTGAGGAGCAAAAATACATTTAGTCGCTGTATTAACAAGTAAGAGTACTTTACCGTGATATTTTTCTAAATTATAAGAAGTACCATTTTCGAGTGTTGCTGAGTAGTCATAAATATTTGTCATGAGTAAGACTCCTTTATTTTGAGATGAGTTTTGAAAAGATTGTTTATTATAATATACCTACTAGTAGGTAGAATATCAAGTGAAAAGTAAGGAGCTGACTAAAAGTTATCTTTTGCCTGTGCTCCTTATTCTTCGTCTAGGTTATTTTTAAAAATTAATGATTTTGTTTTTCGAATAGTTGTCCCATCTTGACTAAAGTTTCTGGAGCATCTTTTGCTCCCATAATTACTTGGACAACAATCATTTTGTCTTTAGTTTTACGTGCAAGTTCCATTGTAGCCGCTAATTCTTCTTCTGTAGTAACCTTTTGAAAGAGATATTGATCTTCGGTAGCTCCAAAAGCAGCTGGAATTAATTTGTATTCTAACTTAGGAACATCGTTATAAGGTTCTGTCATTCCATGGATAATTCGTTCAACAGTATATCCACTATTATCAATGATAAAGATAATTGGATTAAGTTTTTCACGAAATGCCATGCCAAATTCTTGAATAGTCAGGTGAAGAGAGCCTTCGCCAACTGATAAGATATTCCGGCTTTCTGGATTAGCAATCTGACTACCTAACATCGCAGGAAATGAGTAGCCAATTGACCCCCACAAAGGTTGTCCAATAAAATGTGCATTTTTTGGCAAAAGATTGGATGATAAGCCAAAGAAAGATGTGCCTTGTTCTGCAACAAAAGTGTCAGACGAACTAATGAATTGTTCAAGAGCCTCATCATAAAATTTTTGTGTTAGATTTGCAGATGTTGGGGTAACCTTTGAGTGGTTTTCCAATTTAGCAACAGTATTGGAGTCACTCAATTTGTTAGTAGCTAAGTAATCAAGACTTTGCTTAAAGTCGTAATCTCCTTGATATTTTGTACCAAAAATTACGGCTTCATTGTAGTTCAGTGCAATTGTTTTACTTGGGCCAAAACTTTGTGTAAAGGCACCAGTTACAGAATCAGTTAGTTTAACACCAACTAATAAAATAGTATCGGCTTGATCGACAATTTTATTTGTTGTCTCATCTGAGAGCTCACCGTTATAGGTACCGATAAATTGTGTGATTGTTTCGTCAACTGCCCCTTTACCTAATCCTAAGACGCTCAAGGGAATATTATTGGTTTTCACAAAGTTTTCTATTTGTGAACCAAGGTTAAAACGAGCTGCTTCATGTCCAGCAATAACCACTAATTTATTAGCCTTTTCTAGTTTTTCAACAAGATATTGTTCAAAATCTGAATTATTTTTCTCATCCACTTCAAATAGCTTATGAATATCAGATTTCAATTCAATGTTTACGGGGATGTTAACTAGATCAGTTGGAAGATTAATATAAGCTGGTTTTTTTGTGGTAAAGATATATTGAGCAATACGATTAATTTCATTGATAGCATTTTCTGCGGTTAAATGGGCAATTTCGTATCCAAGTGCACGATGAGCTTCTTCGAAACGCAAGAAGTTGCCATCACCAAAAGTATGGTGAACTAGTTTATGATTATTTTGAACAGTTGTAGTTGGGGAACCAACAATTTCTAAGACCGGTACATGTTCTGCCATACTTCCACCAAGGCCATTAACTGCACTTAATTCGCCAACACCAAAAGTAGTTACAAATGCGGCAAAACCTTTTTGACGTGCATATCCATCAGCCATGTAAGCGGCATTTAGTTCATTAGCATTTCCAACCCAACGCATGTCTGAACTATGTGTAATATGATCTAAAAATTGCAAATTGTAATCTCCAGGGACACCGAAAATTTCAGGAGCTCCCATGAAGTTGATAACGTCTAACAGATAATCGGATATAGTATACAAAAACTTCATCTCCATTTATGTCAATTTAGTTGACGTAATATCGTCACCAATAAGATTAAAACATTTGTAAATATAAGTCAACTAGATTTACTTATTAATTAAAGTGGCAAGCTTTACTAATATAGGGTATATTAGCTATAAAATTGTTTTTCAAAGGGGGATAAAAATGGACAAAAGGAGTGAATTAGCGTTATTTTATTTGGCATATCAGGAATTTTCACAAAAAATAAATATTATACAATATGATATTAATAAAAATCAGCACCGAATCCTTTTCCTAACAGATTACCTTGATGTACCGACTATAAAATCAGTTTTGGCGATTATGCGAATTTCAAAACAGGCGTTTAACAAATTATACCGAAATCTTCACGAGCGCAAATTGATAGATACGAGGGCTTTGGAAGAAGACAAAAGAGTCAAGGTGTTGATTTTAACAGATTTGGGAAAACAGGTTATAACAAAAATTAATCAAGAACAAGCAAGCAATCTTGAAGTTTTATTACATAAAAACAATAATAATTGGCAAAAAGTGCTTAGTGAGATGGCAAATAATTATTTGCGTGATATCTAAAAGGCAAATAAATTACAACAAAACTTATAGATTTATAGGCATGGCACAAAGTAGGGACTAAGTCAGAAAATAACATAAAAGTTATTTTCTGACTTAGTCCCTACTTTGTGAATATTTTTTTGAAATGATTACTGTAATAAATGATTTTTAATTCTTATTCAGCTTCAGCAATGGCACTTGCAACATCATCTTTTGAAAAATCGTGTTCCATAAATTCAGTGTTTGTAATTGGCAAATGCTGTTCAAGTGTATCAAATACCTGGATACCGACAGCACCTTCTTTAATTTTGAAGTCAAGGACATGACCACCGATTGAATGATCGTCAGCTAAAAAATGATTGTGAAAGCCAGCTACTGCAGCACCATGAAACAAAGCAGGTGAATAGTAACTTAATAAGGTACCTGTGACATCTTTTGCTTCGAAAATACTTTGTTTTTCAGCAGTTTTTGCGAGTGTGTCAAATGGCCTTGAAGATTTAGCAACAGCTCTAGTTTTCATATAACTGAAAGTCCCTTTAACTAGTACTGAAAAGAATGTATTAGAATTTGGTTTTCCGTCAAGCGAGACTTTCTCAAATTCGGCAGGAGTTGCGTCACTAATTGTAGTTAGTTCTTGATAATTAGCAAAATGACTGTTTGCAAAGGGCATAATAAAATCGTTAGCAAGAACATTGACATTACCTTTACTATCAATTTGATAAGCAACGCCATCTAAGATAATGAGTTCACCATCAAGACCTTCACCAGTACCAATACCTGTGTTTCCGTGGGCAAGTAATTCTCCCATCGTAATTGTACCTGTTAATAGACCGGGAACAAGTAAAGCTAATGTACCATGTTGATAAAGTGTTTTTGAATTTTCCATAATTAATTTCTCCTTGTAAATAAAAAACGTAATTGGTCCAAAATGTCAAATGACATCTCAACATTAAAATAATAACATATATAATTCAAATCGGAGGATTTTGATTTTCAAATGTCAGTTATGTGAATATTTTATGAAGTAGTTAAGAAAATGCACGATATCTAGGTGATAAACCTTGATTTTAAAGAATTCTTTAGATACGATAGGCTTGTAGTTTGCTACAATAAAGATATCAAGTATGGCAGTTTTGTATCATACGGTGCTTTGTAAGAAACAGAAATAAAGCATGGAAAAATAAAATTAATATCTGTGAGGTAAAATATTATGAAAATATTAGTTGTGGATGATGACAAAGATATTGTTGAACTTTTAAGTATATATATTAAAAATGAAGGTTATGAAGTTGAAAAAGCGTACAACGGTAAAGAAGCTCTTACAAAATTAAATACTAATCCAGAAATTGGTCTGATGATATTAGATATTATGATGCCACAGATGGATGGAAGTGAGGTTATTAAAGAGGTTCGCAAAGATTCTCAAATACCAGTTCTAATGCTTTCAGCCAAGGCTAGTGATATGGATAAAATCCAAGGCCTAATTCAAGGTGCCGATGATTATGTGACAAAGCCGTTTAACCCACTCGAGGTCATGGCACGAGTCAAGTCATTATTACGTCGTGCAGAGCATACGGTAAAAAATGAAACTCCAGATATTTTGGAAGTAGGGCCTTTGGTAATTAAGAAAGACTCCCACGAAGTCGAAACAGTTGATGGGACATTGATTCAACTTACAGCATTAGAATTTGGTATTTTGCACTTACTAGCAAGTCATCCAAATAGGGTGTTTTCGGCAGATGATATTTTTGAACGTGTATGGCAGCAAGAATCAGTTGTCTCTGCAAAGACAGTTATGGTACATGTTAGTCATTTGCGTGACAAAATTGAAGAAGCTACTAATGGCGAAAAAGTTATTCAAACTGTTTGGGGAGTTGGGTACAAAGTTGAAACACATTAGAATGGGGCTGGCTAGATGAAACTCACCGCGCGTGAAAAGAGTGAATTGTTCGGTGAAGGAATTGTAACCATTATTTTGCTCTTATTGCTCAACTTATCAATATATGTATTGTTAGATCAGTGGGTTGAGTCTAATCAAGAACTTGCAAATGGTATTTTTCAGATAAAAATGTCATTAGCATTTGGTCCAAACCATATTCAATTTTGGAGTTGGGGCTGGGTTTTTTTGACTGCGATGTTAATAATAGATGTATTTATCGTATACTGGCGCTTAATAAGAAGATACAGGCAGATGCAGTTGCAACATGTTATTTCTGAATTGCATTATATTGCAGATGGTCATCTGGATCATCGGATTTCCTTTCAACTGCAAGGTGACATGCAAAAAGTGGTTTTAAGTATTAATGCACTTGTTGATAGTTCACTGCGTGCGATGGAAGAAGAACGTAAGATTGAACGCTCAAAAGATGAACTTGTTACAAATGTCAGTCATGATATTAGGACTCCTTTGACATCAATTATCGGGTATTTAGGATTGATAGAGCAACGTCAATATGGTTCAGAAGAAGATATTTTGAAATATACGCAGACGGCATATGAAAAAGCTAAGCAAATGAAGCTGTTGGTAGATGATTTATTTGAGTATACAAAAGTCAGACAGACTGATACACCGTTGAATTTAAGCAAGATTGATTTGGGACAATTGTTGGAGCAACTTGCAATCTCATTTGATCTTGAGGCCAAGAAGAAATCAGTGATTATTCAAACAGGTGAGATTGAAAGCAATCTCTTAATGGAGGCTGATGCTGAAAAGTTAGTAAGAGTCTTTAATAATCTGATTACCAATGCATTAAAGTATGGTGAAGGTGCGCATTCAATCTGCATTGATGCTAAAAAGAAAAGTGAAGAAGAGATTGTTGTGAGGGTCTCAAACGATGGCAAAGCGATTCCTAAGAAATCACTTGCCCAACTTTTTGATCGCTTTTATAGAGTGGAAGGCTCGCGTTCTAAGGAAACTGGTGGCAGTGGGTTGGGATTAGCAATTGCCTTGAGTATTGTTGAATTACATCATGGCTACATTTATGCAGAATCAGATGAAAAACTGACGAGTTTCATTATGCACTTTCCTATCAATCAAGAAGTTCAGCTAAAGAGAGAAAAAGATGAAAAAAAGTAACAATAAACGTTGTAACGTTAGTCCTTTTTAGGTATTCTAGAATAGACTTGAAATTTGAAGGGACAGAAAATGATGGTATTTAAGAGAGTGAAAAAGTTATTTTTGAGTTTGGTAATAGCAACTACAGCATTCACCGCAAGTGCAGGTGTTTTTAATATAACAAAAGTTAAGGCCGATAGTACTAATGTACAAGATTTGAATTTAAATGTTAAATCTGCAATTGCAATTGATGCGACAACAGGTCAGGTTCTTTATGCAAAAAATGAAAATCAAGCTCTACCAATTGCTTCAATGAGCAAATTAATCTCAGTTTATTTGGTATTACAAGCAATTAAAGAGGGCAAATTATCTTGGAATCAAAAGGTTTCGGTTGATAATGATTCATATGAAGTGAGTCAAAATACAACGTTGTCAAATGTTCCATTGCTAAAAGATCATACATATACTGTTAAACAACTTTATCAAGCTAGTCTAATTTATTCGGCTAATGGGGCAGTTATGACACTTGCTAATGCTGTTGCAGGCTCCCAAAAGGCTTTTGTTGATAAAATGCGAGCGTTGGTTAAGAGTTGGGGCATAAAAGATGCTGAATTATATACCGTTTCAGGGCTGGATAATGATCAGGTTGGTAATGCGAAATATCCAGGAGCTTCAACTGATGCAGTTAATAAGTTATCTGCGTCAGATATGGCACTTGTGGCAGAAAAAATTTTGAAGTACTATCCAGATATTTTAAAAACGACAAGTATTACAAGAATGAAATTCAATAATGGAACGACTGAGACTGAGATGGAAAACTGGAATTGGATGTTGAAAGGGCTAGCAAGTTCATTTACAGAATTACCTGTTGATGGGTTAAAGACTGGGACCTCTGATACAGCTGGAGCAGATTTTACAGGGACGGTGCACAAAGATGGACACCGAATCATCACAGTTGTTATGGGAGCACAACATACAAGTGACACTGATATGTCAAGATTCGTGCAGACGCAAAAGTTAATGTCATATGTTTATGACAATTTTACGTATGCAACAATTGCAGCAAATAAAGCATTCAAAAAAGCAGATAGTTTGTCGACTTATGAAGGAAAGAAATTAACGGCTAAGATTGTTAACAAACAAGCAACACATGTGTGGTTAAAAAATGGAGTGTCAGCAAATAATATCACTGCTAAATTAACTGCAAATAAAAAGTTGTTGAAAAATGGAGGATTAGTTGCACCTTTAGCTAAGGGTAGGAATATTGGTACTTTATCATTAAGTGTCAAGGGCCAAGAACTTAGTTATCTTGATGGGGCAAGTACTTTGAAGTTAGCTGCGGTAAATACTCAAAAAATTGAGAAAGCAAATCTATTCGTTATTATGGGACGAGCAATTAAAAATTTCTTTAGCAATTTGTTTTAGGTAGATCAACTATGTGAGATTGCGAAGCCTCTTGATTAGTTGAATCCGGTGATAAAAATAATGTGAGACTGAGCCAATTATATCAGTTGGTTCAGTTTTTTTTGTGGTGTAAAATAAAAATGTTAAGAGAATGTTAAGTTTAAGTGGTTGAGTTAACTGATATGAGGCCTTCTTGTTTTTCATGGACATTGAGTGTATATTATAGATTGTTGAAGTAGATGATAAAAATATAGAGGTGAGAGAAAAGTGAATATGATTAAAGCAGAGTTTAAGAATATTTTGAACCACAAGATACTGATTGCTACAGTATCAGCGATTATGTTCATCCCTTTCTTGTACTCGGTCTTCTTCCTGAAATCGGTATGGGATCCATATGGTAATACGGGTTCACTCCCGGTTGCCGTTGTTAATGAAGACCAAGCGGTTTTTTATGAGGGAAAGAAGATGCAGGTGGGGGACAAATTAGTCAAGGAATTGAAGACAAATAATTCTTTGCAATGGCATTTTGTTTCTGCAAAGCAAGCTTTACAGGGAATGAAGAACAAGAAGTATTATACAATTATTACTATTCCAAAGAATTTTTCGAAGAATGCTACAACTGTTTTAGATAAGAATCCAAAGAAAATGGAGCTGACCTATAAGACAAATGATTCTTTGAACTATATAGGTAAAGTTATTAGTGAGGAAGGGGCTAAGCAGCTCAATACCGAAATAAATTCAACAGTTACTAAGGCATATGCTAGTGCAATGTTTGCAACTATCAAAAAGGTTGGAAAAGGGTTTACCACAGCATCCAAAGGTGCAACTAAATTAAAAATAGGTTCAACAACATTATCAGATGGGCTCAACACATATACAGCAGGTGTTAAGAAGGTCAATGATGGCACTCAAACTTTAAATAGTAGCACAGGTACATTGGCAAGTGGTGTAAATAAATTGGCTACTGGATCTAATACGCTTTCGAGTGGATTGGGAACGTATACTAGTGGAGTTGGAACATTATCAAGTGGTTTGAGCAAACTTTCAAATAATTCCAATGCTCTTAATCAAGGCATACAAGAATTGGCAAGTTCTACATCAGAGTTACCTACTGCTGCGGCTGGTTTTTATGTTCTGAATAACTCCTTAGCACAGGATATTAGTCAGATAAATAGTGCTCTTCAAGCAAATAAAGATAATGTTAGTTCAATGTATGGTGAAATGAGCAAAATTAACACTGAGCTGAATAGCAGTGAATTTCAACAACAGTTGAGTACACTGGAAAATTTGGCAAGTCAAACTGATAGTATAAAATTAATGGTTGCTAACTTAAAAACTACCATGGAAACTGTAAGTGAAGCAAAAAAAGATTTTAGTAGCAGTTTATCAGCTAGTTTAACTCAGATTGCAAAAAATTCTACAGCAGTCTCATATCTTGCTAAGAGTATGGAGTCTGAAAGTAATATGACAACCGAAGACAAGGCAAACTTAGAGAAGATTATAGAAATGTCTGGAAGTACTACTGATAGTAGTGCTAATACGAGTGCTACAAGTAACATGGGAGAAATTAGCAATATAGAGGATGCAGCTACAACATTAAATGCAAAAACTGATTTGAGCTCACTTGCGCAAGAATTAGATTCAATGGACAGTTTAGTCTCAGAGCTAGATTCTTTGAGTACGGCGGTTGATAATTTAAGTGGTTTAATGAATACTAGCAACAAGTTGACAGATGTAAGCGCACAAACGATGGTTAAGTCAATTTTAACTTTGACTGATAAAGTTTCGCAATTGAAAGAATTATCAGCCACTGCTGCAACTAGTGCCACACAATTTAATTCAAAGGTTAATGCAAGCAGTCCAGAAATTGATGCGACTGAATTAACGTCAACTGAATCTATTCAAAAGGAAGTTGCGACTATTGCAAGTACATCAACTCTGACTTCTGAAGTATCAAAATTAGTTAGTGGTGTTTCTACTTATACTTCTGGTACGAAGCAAGCTAACTCGGGAGCGAGTCAGCTTGCTGCTAACAGTGCGGCACTAACATCTGGAGCTTCACAGCTTTCGACAGGATTAGGTACCCTTAATAGCAGTGTTCCTACACTTACATCTGGTGTTACCCAGTTAGCAAGCGGAACAGCGCAACTTAATGATAATTCTGCATCATTACTTCAAGGTAGCTTGAAGTTGGCTTCAGGGAATAAAGCCCTAGCAAAGGCTCTTGATAAGGGAGCTAAGCAAGTTAATGCAGTTAAGACATCTAACAAGACAGCTAGGATGTTTGCTTCGCCATCTAAACTTGTTCACAAGAATTACAGTACAGTACCTAATTATGGATATGCACTTGCACCTTATATGCTTTCTGTAGCATTGTACGTTGGTGCATTGGTATTCAATCTTGTTTACCCAATTCGTCGATTCTCGACTCCAGATGGCACAGGTACAGAATGGTTCTTGAGTAAAATAAGTATTGGTGCAGTAGTAGCAGTTGGAACGGCATTAGTTGAAACGCTATTGATGATGGCTGCAGGTCTTGTACCTAATCATCCAGTACAAATGATTCTTAATGCGATTATCTTCTCATTAACAGCGATGTATCTAGTAATGTTATTATCGATGGCTGGGGGAAATCCTGGTAGATTTGCAGGAATGATACTTCTGGTTCTTCAATTAGGTGGTTCAGGTGGATCATTCCCTATTAATATTACAAATGGAATGGACGGCTTCTTCCAACTTATTAATCCATATCTACCAATGACGTATTCAATTTTAGGATTCCGTGAGGCTTTGACTTCGGGTCTTGGATCTGGACAAATAGCAACATCAATTGGAATAATGTTGATCTTTATGGTTATTTCCTTGATATTACTATGGGTGACAATGGTTACAAAAAGAAGGAATGGATCAATTAGTTATATTGAACCGACAGATGAAGAAAAAACAACTGAATAAAGTAAGATAGAACAGAACTCTTTTTCTGAGTTCTGTTTTTTTATGCAAAAAAAGTTATGAGAAGTCCATCTTTTGCTTTGTTTAATTAAAAAGCAACCGTTTTATTTATTGTTTTTAATTGTTTTTTAATTTAGCGATTGATTATTAGCGTTATCTATATTAACCTACTACCTATAGTAATGAAACCATCAATCTTATTATGCTATTGATAATTATATTATTTACTGTTCTTAAAGGAGGAATGCATATTTGGACTTGAATGCAGTAATGAGAGGGAATCCACGAGAAATTTCGAAAGTGATTCTTGGAGAAAAGCAGATAAGTATTACCGAATTTATTGCTGTTACAAATTACGAAGCTATAGTTGAATTTGATGAAACATATAAGCAAAAGGTTGAACAATCAAATCAAACACTAAAGAATGCGTTAAAGAGCAGCCAAAAAATATATGGTGTAAATACAGGCCTTGGTGACAATTGGACTAAGGAAATTGATTATAAACAACAAGCTAATCTACAAAAAAATATTCTTCGCTCTCATTCTGTTGCTGTAGGGAACCCTTTAAGTTATGCAGAAACAAGAGCAATAATGTTAATGGCATTAGTGAATTTAGGCAGGGGCTTTTCTGGAGTTTCATTAGAAACTTTAATAAGTGTCAAAGAAATGCTGAATCGACATATTTATCCATTTGCCCCAGGGGAAGGATCTGTGGGATATCTCAGCATTGAGGCTCATATATACAGAGCAATGATAGGTGATGGTAAGGTATTTGTTGATTCAAAAATAATAGATAGTCAAATTGAACTTACTAGACTAAAAATTAAAATTCCACAGTTGCAACCAAAAGAAGGATTGGCATTAATTTCAGGGACTATGGCCGTTACTGGGATTGCAATTCTAGCAACTTACAATATCTATTCTGAATTGAAGAATGTTGAATTGGGAGCAGCTCTTAGTTTTGAAGGTTTAAAAGGCGCATTTAGTGAGTTAGATGAAAATGTAATGGAGTTAAAGAAACATCAAGAGCAATATGAAGTGGCAGCTAATATACGAAGAATTCTAAAAGGAAGTCAAAATTTGTTAGAAAGTCAAGACTTAAGAGTGCAAGACGCGTTGTCAATTAGGACAATGCCGCAAATGATAGGAGCACTTGATCGTGTATTCAAAGAGACCCTTCAAAGTGTGTATGAGGAATTACTATCTGTCAGTGATAATCCGGTTTTGTTAAATAGTAATGGGGCAAAGGCATGGATGAATGGTAATTTTGATGCAACATATGTTTCGCTACATATGGACTACTTGGTAATTGCAGTAACAAATTTTGTAAATACTATAGAAAGAATTGTAAATCGGTTCTTGGATACAAGACACAGCGGCTTTCCTCCATTTTTAGTTAGTTCCCCGGGTGCTAATAATGGGTTAATGATTGTTCATTATACATTGGCAGGAATATTGAACGAGATGAAGTTACTAACTAATCCAGTCAATATTAATAATAGTACGATGTCAGCTGAACAAGAGGATGTAGTAACTTTTGCATATTTAGCATCAAAAAAGGCATTGGTTGTAAGTGAAAAGTTCAAAGAAGTTATGTCAATTTGGTTTTTTGTAACCAAGGAAGCATTGGAATTTTTGGATATTAAAAAATTAGCTCCGAGTTTGCAAAGTGTAATTAGCGAGATGCGAAAGACCGTTCCAAAGATTGAACATGATAGAGCCTTCTATGATGATTTAGTCAATATAAAGAAAATATTAAATCAAGGAATTTTAATAGATAGGGTAGAAGAAATAGTGGGAAGTGTCGGAGTCGACTTAAATGTTTAGGAGGAAATTATTTATGAAAAAAGGAAAATTAATTTTTACTACTTTGATGTTTTTTCTAGTTAGCGTGATTTTGGTGGGATGTAGTTCTAAAAGTTCAAATAAAGAAAATTCAACTGTTTCAATTGCAAAAGTAGGTAAGGTTAAAGAAGACAAAAGTTTGTATAAGCTTTTACCTTCCAGAATTAAAAAGTCTGGTGAGATAAAAAATGGGATAGACGATGCATATCCACCAATGGACTTCAAGAATAGTAATGGAAAGTTAACTGGTTTTGATATCGATGTAGACAAAGCATTGGCTGCTAAATTAGGTGTCAAGATTAACAATATCCCAACGGATTGGGATGGAATCATTCCTTCTTTACAATCAAAGAAATTCGATATGGTACTTTCTGCAATGGGAATTACAGCAGAACGTGCAAAGGCCGTTTCATTTTCAAAGCCCTATTTTAATGGTGGAATGACGATTATCGTCAATAAAAAGGTAACTAATGTTAAGAAGATAAAGAGCTTAAGTGACTTGAAGGGCAAGACAGTGGGTGTTCAAGCTGGAGCACAAGCAATTGTCGATAGAGTAGATGCAATTAAGGGTGTTAAACAGGTTAAAAAGTACGATTCAGCAACACTTGCTTTACAGGATTTAGCAAATAAACGAATTGCTGCATATGTTGATGATTTTGAAGTTGCTAATTATTATATGCAAAAAGTACCGGGAACATATTCTAAAGTAGTTTTGAATATTAAGGAACCTTATGGAATAGCATTTAGAAAGAATGATAAGCAGTTACAAAAGGCAGTTCAAAAAGCAATGGATTCATTAAAGAAAGATGGAACACTTACAAAGATTTCAAAGAAATGGTTTGATTATGACGTTTATAAATAAATTCTGGAGGTTTAAAAGATGAACTTACAATTCACATTAGAAAAATTGCCAATTATGTTGCAATCGAGTGTAATGACTATTGAGCTAACGGTTGTTTCACTGGTAGCCGGGACGATTTTGGCAATAATAATAGCATTTATGCGAATATCAAAACAAAAAGTTATAAATGCAATTGCCAGATTTTATTTATGGATTTTTAGAGGGACACCTTTAATTTTACAATTATTTTTTCTATACTATGCTCTTCCGTCATGGGGAATCACACTAAGTCCCTTTGCTGCAGCAGTTATCGGTCTTTCCTTTAACAGTGCAGCTTATACAGCGGAGATTGTGCGTGGAGGAATTATTTCTATCTCAAAAGGACAGTATGAAGCTGCTAATGTATTGGGTATGAGTTACATTCAAACGATGTTTCATATTGTCTTACCGCAAACATTGAGAAATATTTTGCCTGCTATGGGCAATCAATTCATAGGTATGTTGAAAGATACTTCATTAGTTTCAACAATTGCAATGGTTGAGTTAATGAGAGAAGCACAGTTAATTGGTTCAGCAACATTTAAATATACTGAGGTTTATATAACAGCAGCACTAATTTACTTGTTATTAACATCAATATTCTCATATATATTTAACAAA
The DNA here is from genome assembly GCF_001436735.1 of Liquorilactobacillus cacaonum DSM 21116. Lineage (GTDB taxonomy): Bacteria > Bacillota > Bacilli > Lactobacillales > Lactobacillaceae > Liquorilactobacillus > Liquorilactobacillus cacaonum. The sequence goes on along the minus strand of NZ_AYZE01000008.1, from coordinate 229,422 downwards.
CTAGAAGCCAAATTATCAATATACTAGGAGGGATTATAAATATGGTTATGTTGAAAGTTGATAAATTAGATAAAGTTTTTAATGATCACAAGGTTCTAGATAATATCAATCTTGATGTTGAAAAAGGTGATGTTATTGCGATTATCGGGCCTTCAGGAGCAGGTAAAAGCACATTTTTAAGATGTCTAATTAATTTAGAGCAAAGAGATAGTGGATCAGTTAATATTGATGGAATTGAACTAGTTCAAGATGATAAAAAATGTGTTGAAAAAGTTCAAGAAAAAATGGGAATGGTTTTTCAAAGTTTCAACTTATTCCCACACATGACCGTTTTAAAGAATGTCATGATAGCCCCGATAAGAGTGAAAAAAGCTGATAAAGTTGAAAGTGAAAAAAAAGCTCGTGAACTTCTTAGTAAAGTTGGATTATCTGATCGAGTTGATTATTACCCATCAAAGTTGTCAGGTGGGCAACAACAACGTGTAGCAATTGCAAGAGCACTTGCAATGAATCCAGAATTAATGCTTTTTGATGAACCGACCTCTGCACTTGATCCAGAGTTGGTAGGTGAAGTTTTGAAGGTTATGAAAGATTTGGCTGACGATGGTATGACAATGGTAGTTGTTACCCATGAAATGGGTTTTGCAAGAGAAGTTGCTAATAAAGTTGTTTTTATGGAAAATGGAAAGATTGTGGAGACTGGTACACCGCAAGAACTATTCTATGCTCCAAAGACAGAACGGACAAAGAAGTTTCTTGAAAAAGTAATTTAAAAAAAGTATGTAAGTAAGAAGGTAATCAGGTTGGGAGAAATTAGTATGTTGAATTTAAAGGTCAATAAGGCGAGAATTCAACACAATATTCTTGAGTTAGGAGAGATAGGTCTCAGTCAAAAAGGTGGGGTTAATCGTTCACTTGCCAGTCAGGCTGATATTGATTCTCGCAAATGGATAAAAGAATATTGGTTGAAGAATGTTGTTAGTGAAATTACGACAGATGTTGGAGCAAATTTGTGGGGTTCTTATCCTTATGTAAGTGAGAAAGAATTAGCTCCTATTATTATCGGATCGCATAACGATAGTGTTCCTGAAGGGGGTAAATACGATGGAGCATTAGGTGTCCTTTTAGCAACAGAAGTTAGTCAAACATTGTCTGAAAATGAGATTACATTGAGACATCCGCTGAAGGTGATTTCATTGACTGGAGAAGAACCGAATCCTTATCAAATCTCAACCTTAGGAAGCAAAATTATTTCGGGTGTTGTCGGACAAGACAATTTAAAAAAATTTAGTCATATTGAGACAAAAGAATCTTTGGCAGATGCTATTGATCGCTTAGGTGGTGATTTTCAGCATATTGATGAAAATGTTTTAAAACCAGATAGTTTTGCTGCATTTTTGGAATGCCATATTGAGCAAGGCAGACGATTGTTTGAGAGAGAAGAACCAGTTGCAGTTGTTTCAAGTATAACAGGTATTTATCGTGAACTAGTTGAATTAAAAGGTGAATCAAATCATGCAGGAACAACTGATTTGAAACATCGTAAAGATGCTTTATTGGCTATGAGTTGGATAAATCTTGAACTGCGAAAATTTTTATCTGAATTTGATGAAACTGATCCTGTTGTTGGAACCATTGGGTTTGCAGAAGTTTTACCGAACGCTGCTAATATAATTCCTGGAAGTGTAAAGTTCAATATTGATATTAGATCTGGTAACTGGCAGAAAGTTGAACAAACGATTACTTTTCTCGATGAATGTTTTGAACAATTATGGGAGAAGGGAATTCAAAATCAACGTGAAAAAATATTGTACCAAAAACCAGCTGATTTAAATAAACAAATTAGCGCTGCATTAGTGGCAAGTACAGAAGAAGAATATAAGTATCAACCACAACAAATGACAAGTATGGCAGGCCATGATGCTGCAAATCTTGCACGGATTGGTCGAGCAGGGATGCTTTTTGTGAAAAGTGTTGATGGGAAAAGCCATTGTAAAGAAGAATTTTCACAAATAGATGATATTGAAGTCGCAGGGAATGTATTATTGAATACGATTTTACGACTTGATAAGGAGTTGGATTAATGAAAAAAATATTACTTCCTAAATATATTTATTTTGAAGATCAATTTGTATTAAATTATGGAATTGCTATTGATGACAATAAAATTATTAAAATAGCACCCGCTGAAGTCATAAAAGAACTTTATCCTGAATTTGCTCAAAAAGAATATTCGGATACTGTATTTGTTCCAGGAACAGTAAACACTCACAATCATTCTTTTCAAAGTCTGTTAAGAGGAATAGCAATTGATCAACCTTTTTTAACTTGGCGTGATAACTCGTTGTATAAGTACTCGCCTCAAATGAGATTGGAAGATATATACAATGGTGCATTATTTGCATATGCAGAAATGATGAAGTGTGGTGTAACATCTGTTTGTGATTTCTTTTATCTGCATAACTATGGAACTGAATCTGATGAGGCAGTGATTCAAGCAGCTAAGGATATTGGTATTCGATTAGTATTAGCACGAACAATGTATGATTGGGATGGGGCACCAAACGGTTATCTAGAGACGGTTGATCAAGCAGTAAAAAATACACGTGATCTTGCTAAAAAATACCAAAATGATTCAATGATTACAATCATTCCAGCGCCTCATAGCTTACATGGGGCCAGTCCAGAAATGATTCAGGCAGGTCATAATTTGGCAAATGAATTAGGTACAAAATTTCATATGCATGTTGCCGAAGAAACATTTGAAGTTGATGCTACTATTAAAGATCATGGAAAAAGAACTGTTGAATACCTTGACGAATTAGGGGTAGTCGATTCAAATTTGGTAATTACACATGGTGTGTGGTTAGAGGACAATGAGGTTAAACTTTTAGGTGAAAATCATGCATCACTTAATTATTGTCCCTCAAGTAATATGTTTTTAGCTGATGGAATTACTAATATTCCAAGAATGGTCAACAACAATATTAACATTTCTTTAGGAAGTGATGGTGCTTGTGGTAATAACCGGATTAGTGTTTTTGAAGAGATGCGGATGACAGCTTTATTGCAAAAAGCAGCAACTAGAGATGCATTGTGTGTGAAATGCAAGCAAGTTTTTGATATGGGTACTAAGAATGGTGGTAAGCAGCTCGATTTAGATGTTGGAGAAATCAAGGTTGGTCAATTAGCCGATTTTGTAGGGATTGATTTGAACAATTTTTCAATGAATCCTCTAAGTGACGATTTAGAACAGATGTTACCAAATATTGTATATTCACTGCAACCAGATGCAATCAAGACAGTTATTGTGAATGGAAAAGAAACTGTTAGTGATGGCGAATTAGTAAATATAACTGAAAATAAAGTATTGAGAAAAGTTAATGAAACAATGAAGTATTTTGAAACAATTAGATAATTAATTGAAAGGGGCAAATATTTAGTATGGCAAATCTTGAAGAAAAAGAAAAACAAATTGAATTAACACTATTTGAAGATGACAAATTACCAGCCTATCCAAAATTTTTAGAAGGAATTAGGCGTGCTCCTTCACGTGGATTTAGACTAACCGAGGCACAAACACAAATTGCATTGAAAAATGCCTTAAGATATATCCCTGTCAAGTTTCATAAGGAACTGATCCCTGAATTTTTAGATGAATTGTATACAAAAGGACGAATCTATGGATATCGCTTTCGCCCAGAAGGACGAATTTATGGACATTCAATTGATGAATATCAAGGGAATTGTACAGAGGGAAAAGCATTCCAAGTTATGATTGAAAATAACCTTGATTTTGAGGTAGCACTTTATCCGTATGAGCTTGTAACGTATGGCGAAACAGGAAGTGTTTGTCAAAATTGGATGCAATATCGTTTGATTAAGAAATACTTGGAGCGTTTGACGAATAAGCAAACATTAGTTATTGAATCAGGACACCCAGTTGGATTATTTCCTTCAGAAGAGACAGCCCCACGTGTTATTATTACTAACGCATTAATGATTGGGGAATTTGATAATCAAGATGATTGGGAAATAGCTGAAGAAATGGGTGTTGCTAACTATGGCCAAATGACTGCTGGAGGATGGATGTATATTGGGCCACAAGGAATTGTTCATGGGACTTATAATACACTTTTGAATGCTGGCCGACAGAAGCTAAATATACCTTTGGATGAAGATCTTGCCGGAAAATTATTTATTAGTTCAGGGTTAGGCGGAATGAGTGGAGCACAGCCCAAAGCAGCAAAAATTGCTGGGTCTGTTTCGATTATCGCCGAAGTTGATCCTTCAAGGATTAAGACAAGACATGATCAAGGTTGGGTGGATATTGCATTATCTGATTTAAAACAAGTTTTTGAAACGGCAAGTAAGGCACAAGCTGAGAAAAAGGCACTTTCGATTGCATATGAAGGTAATGTTGTCGATTTATTGGAATATGCGGTGCAAAATAATATTAAGATTGATTTACTTTCTGATCAAACTTCATGTCATGCTGCATATGAAGGTGGTTATTGTCCGCAAGGAATAACTTTCGAAGAGCGCACAGAATTGCTTGAAAGAGATCGTACCAGGTTTAATGAATTGGTTAATATAACATTGAAGAAACACTTTGAATTAATCAAACAATTGGATGAGAAGGGAACATACTTCTTTGATTATGGGAATTCATTTTTAAAGGCAATCTATGATGCGGGTGTTAAAGAAGTTTCAAAAAATGGGATTGATGACAAAGATGGGTTCATTTTTCCTTCGTATGTTGAAGATATAATGGGACCAAATTTATTTGATTATGGATATGGACCATTTCGTTGGGTATGCTTGTCTGGAAAATCAGAAGATTTACACAAAACAGACAAGGCGGCAATGGAGTCAATTGATAAAAATCGACGTTATCAAGATATGGATAATTATAACTGGATTAGAGATGCGGAAGAAAATAAGTTAGTTGTGGGGACACAAGCTCGTATTCTTTATCAGGATGCAATTGGCAGGGTTCAAATTGCACTCAAATTCAATAAGCTAGTTCGTGAAGGCAAAGTGGGACCGGTTATGATTGGGAGAGATCATCATGATGTAAGTGGGACTGATTCACCATTTAGAGAAACTTCAAATATTTATGATGGAAGTAATGTAATGGCGGATATGGCGGTTCAGTGTTTTGCTGGAAATGCGGCACGTGGAATGAGTCTTGTGGCACTACATAATGGTGGTGGTGTTGGAATCGGTCGTTCAATTAATGGTGGTTTTGGACTAGTATTAGATGGTAGCCAGCGAATTGACGAAATTATTAAAAAAGCTATTTTGTGGGATGTTATGGGTGGTGTTGCTCGAAGAAACTGGGCTAGGAATGAAAATGCTATGGCGACAACTGTAGAGTTTAATCAGTTACACCAACAAGATGCACATATCACTGAACCATATCTCGCAGATGAACAAGTCATTAATACTGCAATTAATCAGAGTTTTCCAAAGGAGTAAAGAGTAAATGTCAAATTTATTAGTAATTCATGTTGATCAAATCGCAACGCCTGTTGGTAAGACTATGAAACATGGTTTAGCAATGGATGATATCCAAATAACTACTGATGGAGCAATTTACGTTGAAGATGGAATTATCGTCAATGTTGGTAAGACAGACGAGGTTTTGACACAATTACGTATTAAAGGAATTAGTGATTTTGATGAAGTAATTGATGCTAAAGGACAAGCTGTTGTTCCAGGTTTTGTAGATTCGCATACGCATTTTCTTTACGCAGGATATCGTGTTGAGGAATTTTATGCACGAGTATCAGGGTCATCTTACATGGAAATCATGAACAATGGTGGTGGAATACAAGCAACTGTCGATTCTACAAGAGAGGCGACAGAAGAAGAATTAAAAGCATTGGGAATGTCAAGATTGAATGAGATGATTGAGCAAGGGGTAACAACAGTTGAAGGTAAGAGTGGATATGGTCTAGATACTGAAACTGAGCTTAGACAATTAAGAGTACTTCAAGAATTGAATTTTTCACAACCACTAGACATTGCAATTACTTATTTAGGTGCTCATGCAGTTCCATTGGAGTTTCAAAATGATGCAGCAGGTTATCTTAAATTAATGATTGAAGAAATATTACCTAAAATTAAAAAAGAAAAACTGGCTGAATTTGTCGATGTTTTTTGTGATGAAGGCGTTTTTGATTATAAGCAATCACAAGAATTATTAGTAGCTGCAAAAAATCTTGGATTTAAGGTTAAAATGCATGCAGACGAAATTGCAAATCTAAATGGGGCTGAACTTGCAGCTAATATTCAAGCGACTTCAGCAGACCATTTGATTAAAATATCCTCTGAAGAAATCACACAGTTAAGTGAAAAGAAGCAAACTGTTGCTACACTGTTGCCATGTACTGCTTTTTGTCTTCAGGAAAACTTTGCTCCTGCAAGAGAATTAATTGATAGTGATTGTGCAGTTGCACTTGCTTCTGATTATAATCCAGGAAGTTCATTCACATGCTCAATTCCATTGATAATTGCACTAGCGACCTTTAAAATGCAGATGACTATGGGAGAGGTATTGACTGCACTTACTCTAAATGGTGCGGCAGCTGTTAATGCCGCTGAGAAAAAAGGAAGCATAGAGGTCGGAAAAGATGCTGATTTCGTATTCTTAAAGTATCCTGACTATCGTTATTTGATGTACAACACTGGGATTAATGTGGTAAAAAAGGTTGTAAAAAGTGGTAAATTAGTTTTTGAGAAATAATTGATTTTGAATTGGAGGACTGTGTAGATGATAGAAATGTTTTTGAAAAAAGCAGCTACTTATAAGACAATTAAATGGTCTGGAGGAGAAACAACTGAATTATATATTTATCCAGAAACAAGCTCTTATAAGGAAAGAAACTTTGAATTTCGTTTGTCCTTTGCGACAGTCGATGTTGAAAAAAGTACATTTACCTCTCTTCCAAAATTCAAACGTATAATCATGCCACTTTCAGATGAGATAGAACTAAGTAAAAATGGCGAAATAACACAGGTAAGGCCAAAGCAAGTGTTTAATTTTGATGGTGCTGACCCAATCAAGTCAAAAGGAATTTCAACAGATGTTAATCTGATGTTTGAACGGGGGCTTGTAGGAAATATGGGGATGTTAGACGAGACCCAAAATAAAATTAAAACAGATGCAAATTTTATATGTTTTTACAATTTGGATGAAAAGGCCGAAGTTAGCTTCGGAGAACAAAAGGTAACATTATTTTCCAGGGACTGTGTTATTATTAAAAACACAAACAAAGAGTTATTAGAGATTAATATAGATTTATTTGGTGATATATACGGCATAGTATTATTCGAAGTGAAAAAAGGTGATTAATCTGGCTGAGGCGAAAATTAAAGAGATTAAGAATAAAGAAGAGTTAATAGAGCGACTAATGGTGGTTGGAAAAACATCAGCAGTTAACAAAAAAATAGCGATGTATATTGAAAAAAATTATAACTCAATTGTATTTATGACTGCCGATAAAATCAGCCAAGAAATTGGTGTTAGTCAAGGTAGTATTTCGAGATTTTGTGTAAAAATGCAATATAGAGGGTACAATGATTTTTTGAGATACCTACAAAAGATTATTAGCTCTGAGATGACAACAAGCAAGCGCTTTTCGATGCTTGATAAAGAAAATGAAGATGATAAAAATCTAAATATTCTTAATCAAGAGGTCAATAATTTGCAAGAGTTACAAGAACTTTCAAGGACAACTGAGTATGTTGATGCTGTAAGACTACTTGGAAAAAGTCAGAATGTTTATTTAATGTCAAATAGAATGTCTGCAACAATTCTTCCATACATGAATTATATTTTAAGTAGATTACGGGCAAATGTATTTGAACTTAAATATGGCTCTCCAGAATGGGAGAATATCGAATTTGGAGACCCAAATGAAGCAGTTGTTTTCACAACAGTTTTCCCTAGGTATTCGCGAACTTTACTTGAAAAGATAAAAAAATTAAAAAATAAAGGATTTAAAATTGTTGCATTGACAGATAGTAATCTTTCGCCTGTTATTCCTTATGCTGATGTCGCTTTAATAACTCCAATTACAATTTCGTCAGTTTTCGATGTGTACAGTACACCTTTGTTGTTAATCAATTTACTAATGAGAGATGTCTCCAAACAGATACCAAATATTGATAAGCGTTTGGAAGAGATTGAAAAGATTAACAAATCCAATAAATCTTTTTTGGAATAAAAAAACAATATTGGGATTGGAAATTTCTTTGTGAATATTAACTTCCTTGAGTTTATATTAGTTTTAAGATTATCAGACTGAATAACTGGTAACATTTATGCTTATTGCACGTGTTTAATTTATGTGCTAAAGTCAAAGTGAATAAAATAAAAAAATTCCACTAGGGGTGCCTTATGGCTGAGATGGTGTTTACACCAATCCCTTTGAACCTGATCTAGTTAGAACTAGCGTAGGAAAGTGGTGCTGCTTTTTTTGCGCACACCTTTTCTACTTTTGAAAAGGTTTTTTTTGTGGAAAAAAGGAGAGATGTTATGCTTTTTTCTAAAGAATTAATATCAAGTGCTACACCCATTATGACAGCTATTCATCAGCACCCCTTTGTACAAGGAATTGGTGATGGGTTTGTCGAGGATGCAGCGTTGATTTCATATGTTGAACAAGATTACCGCTATCTAACTGAATTCATCAAAATTTATGCGGGTGTTGTTACAAAGCTTAATGACCGTTTGGAAATGAAGTATTTTACGAATTCAATGGATTTTATTTTAAATAGTGAGAGTCATCCTCATCATATTTTTTGTGATATTGCGGGTGTTAAATACGAAAGTTTGCAACATGCACAGCCATCACCAAAGGCATATTTATATGAATCTCATATGCACAGGGCTGTTCAAACCGGGAGCATTTTAAACATTCTTTGTGCATTTCAGCCATGCCCGTGGACCTATTCTGAAATTGCCGATAAATTAGTAAAGGAACACAAGAACTCTAATGATAATCCATTTAAGGAGTGGATTGAATTTTATCATACCAACCAAAGTCAAAGCCCGGAAGAAAAAACGTTCACTGAAAAATTTTTTAACTGGATTGATAAATTGGCAGCTAATGCCTCACCAAAAGAATTAAAAACAGCAAAAAAATTTTTCTTGATTAGTTGTGAACTTGAATTTGAATTTTGGGAGCAGGCATTCTACCAACAAAATTGGCGATTTGCTAATCTAATAGGTAATACAAATGAATAATGTCGCGGAAGCATTAATTATTGCAGGATCGGATTCAGGTGGTGGTGCAGGTGTTCAAGCAGATATTAAAACAATGCAAGCATGTGGCGTTTATAGCACAAATGTAATTGTTGCGATTACAGCCCAAAATACTCTCGGTGTTCAAGACTCTTTGAATATTCCTGTTTCATTAATCAATGCACAGTTTAGTTCGATTTTTGCAGATTTTAATATCAAAGCTGCAAAAACTGGAATGTTAGCTGATCGAGTTTCACTTACGTGTGTTGTTGAAAATATAATTAAATTTAAAATAAATCGTTTAGTTGTTGATCCAGTAATGGTTGCAAAGGGTGGGGCAAAACTTTTGAATGATGATGCAATTGTGACGTTAAAAAAGCAACTATTACCACTTGCTCTTATTACAACTCCTAATTTACCGGAGGCACAAGTCATTGTTGGTCACAAAATTTCAAATCAAAATGACATTATGCAAGCTGCTAAAAAAATCCAAGCGATGGGTTCAAAAAATGTGATTATTAAGGGTGGTCATGATGATAAAAAGCGAGTTCGTGATTTTGTACTGTTAGAAAATCAAAAGCAGTTTTTTTTAGAAAGTGAGCGGATTGAAACAAATCGTACCCATGGAACTGGAGATACACTTTCATCAGCAATTACTAGTGCGTTAGCTAAAGGCCACTCTGTTGAAGAGGCAATCAGATTTGGGCGAAAGGTTGTTACAAAAACAATTGAGTTTGGAATCATTGTTGGACATGGTCACGGCCCGTTAAATCATTGGGCTGCAGAGGAGTTTCGCGATGAAATTTGATAGTAAGAATTTAAGAATATATCTAGTTGCGGGAAGCCAAGATGTTGCAGGAGACGTTGCTAAGTTTTTATATAAATTGGAATTAGCATGTAAAAATGGAATCACATTATTTCAGTTTAGAGAAAAAGGAAAGGGTTCACTTGTTGGAGAAAAAAGAGCTGCACTTGCTGTAGCAGCTAAAAAAATTACTACAAAGTATAGTATTCCGTTTGTGGTTGACGATGATTTTGATTTAGCGGTAAAGGTCAAGGCAGATGGAATTCATGTGGGACAAGGGGATCGAGATTTTCATGAAATAATTCCGTTAGCTCAGCAAAATAACATGTTTGTTGGACTGTCAATCAGTTCACTCATTGAGCTGAAAAAATCTGGTGATTTAAGCGGATTATCCTATGTTGGTTGCGGACCAATTTTTCCAACATCAAGCAAAAGTGACGCACACCGACCAATTGGAATTGGTGGATTAACTGAATTAATGAATCAGGTAACTTTGCCAATTGTGGCAATTGGAGGAATTAGCTTAGAAAATGTAGGCGTTATAAAAAAAATGGGTGTGGAAGGTGTAGCAGTTATTTCCGCAATAATGAATAGTGAAGATTTAAAAAACACAATTAAAAGGTTAGGTGAAAAATAAAATGATTGATAAAGACCTATTATTAAAATTACGACAAAAGAATCCCATTGTTCTTAATATTGCTAATACTGTTACACAGCAACATGTAGCAGATGCGATTAATTTTTTGGGGGCTTCACCAATTATGTTTTCCGACGTACGTGAAGCAGAGGATCTTTTGAATATTTCCAACAGTTTAGTGATTAATCTAGGCACACCAACAGATTCATTGTTGCAAAGAGCAATTGTTGCGGGACAATATGCTAATAAAAAAAAGATACCTATTATTATTGATCCAGTGGCAGTAGGAGCATCACAATTTAGACGTGATGTATTTGACTCACTTGTAGAAAAGGTAGATTTTTCGATTATTCGTGGCAATGTTTCTGAGATTGCGACAATTTGTGATTTGGAAATTAGTTCACACGGAATTGATGTTGGTAATGAAAAAATGGATACAATAAACCTTGTGATAAGCGCAGCACAAAAATATCAGTGTGTTGTCGTTATTACTGGAGAAACTGATTTTATCTCGGATGGAACAAATACATTTTCTGTAAAAAATGGAGATGCACAGTTAAAAATAAATGTTGGTTCAGGAGATATGCTTGATGGAATTATTGCAGCTTTTTATGCATCTGAGAAATCGCTTTGCAGTATTGTTTATGCAACTGCAATGTTAAGTGTTATCTCTGAGATAGCATCAAATAAGTATCCGCACAGGGGATATTCCTTCTTCAATGAAATTTTTAATCTCTTGGCAACACTTAGCGATCAACAGTTGGTTAGTCATGCAAATATTGAACGTGTCTAAGATTCTTTTTTAGGGTTATATTTTATGCTAGCTAAGTTGTGATAAACGGTGTGTGTTTCTTAATGTGTTATACTGAAAGAAAATCGACGTTGGCGGATGATTTATGTAGATTCGAAAAAGTCTGAATAAAAGATACATCATTTGTTGCAGAATCGATAAAAACATGAAATAGGAGAAAATTATGAAAGCAACAGTATTTATTGAGCCAGGTAAAGTTGAAGTTCATGAAGTGAAGAAGCCAATAATTAAAAGAACCACAGATGCAATTATCAAGGTGGTGCGTGCTAGTGTTTGTGGATCAGATTTATGGTTTTTTAGAGGTATCAGTCAACGTGCGACTAACACTTTGGTTGGACATGAGGCAATAGGTATAGTTGAACAAGTAGGTGAAGATGTTCATAATATTGCGGTAGGAGATTTTGTAATAGTGCCGTTTACTCATGGATGTGGGCATTGTGTTGCTTGCTTAGCTGGTTTTGATGGAAACTGTTTGAATCAAAAAGAATCAGGTGGTTCAGGGTATCAAGCGGAGTATATAAGATTCCAAAATGCAGATTGGGCATTAGTCAAAATTCCAGGTGAACCCGCTGATTATAATAATGAACAACTCAATTCTTTTGTAACGTTGGCTGATGTTATGGCAACAGGCTATCATGCAGCCAAAACAGCTGAGGTTTCAAAAGATGATACAGTTGTAGTTATGGGAGATGGTGCAGTCGGTTTATGTGGGGTGATTTCCGCAAAATTGTTGGGAGCCAAACGTATTATTATTATGAGTCGCCATGAAGATCGACAAAATTTGGCCAAAGAATTCGGAGCAACAGATATTGTTGAAGAACGTGGCCAACGTGCTGTTGATCAGGTGATGACTTTAACTGGAAATGGAGCCGATGCTGTTTTAGAGTGTGTTGGCACTGCAGAAGCAGTTGAAATCGCTATTCAATTGGGACGGCCCGGGGCTATCGTCGGTCGTGTTGGTGTTCCGCAAAAATCTGATATGAATACTAATAACTTATTTTGGAAAAATATTGGTTTACGTGGGGGAATTGCTTCAGTTACTACTTATGATAAGAATTTGTTGTTAAAAGCGGTTCTTAACAACGAAATAAATCCTGGAAAAGTATTTACAAAAAAATTTAATATTGATGATGTCCAATTTGCATATGAAGCAATGGACAATAGAGAAGCTATTAAGTCTTTATTGATTGTAAATGAATGAAAATTTAAGATTACGGGATTACGCTAAATAAATTAGGGGCTAGGTCATAATAGAAAATTGACCTAGCCCTATATATTTTTAATTTATCTACTATGAAGTTTCATCTTTTCCCCAAATAAAGTCAATAATTTTTTGGCTGACTACGGGATTACGGCGTAATAAACTATGTGCGGCATCCCAGCCTCTAAATTCTATTTGATGATAGCTTTTTGCACGATTACCGATTAAATATTTGAGAGAACGAGCTGAAGTTGTACTAATACGACCATCAGTATTTGAACCATTGTCTAAATTACCGTAAATGTTTAAAACATTGACTTGGTCAATCGGATACAAATCTCTATTAGTCAAAAAAAAGCGGTAAAACGGGCTCATTTGACTTGGACGACTCTGAGCGTTTAGCGTATTATTTGGAAAATTGAAACCATCGATATTGGAGCCATCAAAAGGTCCGGCAATATCGACTTGATGAACTAATTCAGCAGGCTTGCGTTCTTTCCCTAGTAGATAATACATTAAGTCGAGATTACCTAAAGAATGAGCAACTACATTGTATTTTTTAAAATGATGTTGATATTGCAATTTTTTTAGAATCTGTCCAAACCATGAGGCATAACGTGGATAGTTGCGGTTATGGTTATCTGTAAAGTTGATTTCCACTAATGGATTATAACTTTTGTTTGTCCAACGATAATTATGCAAAATTCTAATTGACCCGTTGCGGCGAACATTTGCACGGACAACAGTATTAGTTACACCATTTTCAAGTGCAGAATCAACCATATATTTTTCGGCATGATAGCTACTGCCATAGCCGTGAATATAGAATGTCGGAATATCTGTTTTTTTAAACCTTTTTGCTCTAATATTATCACTGTGTACAAGTCCCAAGCTCGAGACGCAAATTAATATCATTACAATAAGTGTAAATAAGAGTTTGCGTTTCATTATAACCACCCCATAATTATGAACCTGTGAAGAATTCCTTTTTTGTGTAGAATAGCATATTTTGGGATGAAAGAAAGAGGACAAGCAAAGTTTATAAATAGATTTTTAGAAATTTTATAAATACTTAAATATTTAGTGACTTGAGTTGTAAAAACCATTTGTCATAGTCAGCTGAAAAGTAATTATTTTTCGAATAAACAAAATATAATTCATGTTCCACGTAACCTCTTCTTATGTTGAGTTGCTTGATTTTACCAGTTGTTAATTCATTTTCTACAAGAATTTTGTAAATAAAGCTAGTACCAACTCCTTGTGTAATTAACTTCCTGATTAATAATGGTTCTGAGACTGTGATAACTTGTTTAAAATCAGAAATACTAATGTTTTCCGCATGTGCTAGTGATAATAAAATGTCACGAGAGCCAGATCCTTGTTCTCTAATCAGCAATGGATATTCTAAGAGGTCTGACCATGTGACTTGTTTTTTTAATGCAAGTGGGTGTGAGCAACTTACCACGGGAATAAACGATTCATTGCGAATTACGTGGTAAGAGAAATTGTCTCTAGGAAAATTTCCCTCAATAATGCCAAAGTCAATCATACCATTTTGAATTTGGGAGAGAATTGTTTCTGTATTAGCAACACTACAATTTATCTTTTTCATACTTTCAGTAGTTTGCATACTAGTTATTAGTTTACTTCCGATTTTTTCGGCAATGGAACGTGTGATGCCAAAAGAAATTGTTCCTTGATAATTATTTGTTTTTAAATGATTTAAAACTTTATCTGCTTGAGCTTGAGTACTAGTCAGAAAACTAGCAAGTTCTTGACCTGCTGGAGTTATGATAAGCTTTGGACGTTTATAGGTTACCAATTGTAGATTTAACTTGGTTTCTAAACGTTTAATTTGTTGTGTAATCGCTGGTTGTGAAACGTACATAATTTGGGCAGTCTTTGTATAGGAAAGTGTCTGACTTAAGATTAAAAAAGTTTGATATTCTTGTGCTAACATGGTTTCTCCTTATAAGTAATAGTTATGAATATATAATAAAACATAATTTTATTTTATGAAACATAATTAGTATTATTAAGATATTAATTAAGGAGGGGAAAAATGAAAGTAACAGAAATAGTAAAGACAAAGTCATTCTGGTTAGCGGCTATTATTACTCTTATATGTGCATTAGTAGGTTCAGTGCTTGCAAAAATACCTTATTTAAGTTTGCTTGGTCCATTGGTATTAGCTCTTATTTTGGGAATGATTATGCAGTCAGAAACTAGACTTGTCAATGAAGCAAGTAAAGGTATTAGCTTTATTTCAAATAAGTTTTTAAGATTAGGAATTATTTTATTAGGTTTTAAACTGAACTTGATTCAGTTAGCCCAGGCAGGGATTAAAACAATTTTACTTGGAATAGTTATAGTTGTTGGCGGTATTTGCATGACATATTTTATCCAACGTAGATTTAAAGTTGAGCCAGAATTAGCAATTTTGACGGCAAGCGGAACAGGAATTTGTGGAGCGGCGGCAATCATGGGGATATCACCACAGATTAAGGTTACAAAAGAGAAAATGGAGCGTCAACGGGAAAATGAAGTTTTAGCAGTTGCTATTGTTTCTATTATGGGAACTTTATTTACCTTTATTGATTTGGGCTTACGGCAGGCATTACATCTCACTCCGACACAATTTGGTGTCTTTGTGGGTGGATCACTTCATGAAATAGCACATGCTGTGGCTGCTGGAAGTGCAGCAGGTCAAGTAGGATTAGCAAGTGCGCTTATAACAAAATTATCACGTGTTTTAATGCTTGCTCCAGCTGCATTGGCGATAGGCATGTGGTATCAAAAGAGAAATGTAAAAAAAGGAATTGTAGATAATACAAATGCAAAATTGCCAATTCCATGGTTTATGGCAGGCTTTTTAGTTGCCAGTATTTTAGGAACATTTTTACCTTTAGGAAATATTGTATTAGGTTACCTAGTGAATGCCGCATATATTTTTTTAGGAATGGCAATGGCGGCTTTAGGAACAAGTGTTAATTTTAAAGTGATTCTAAAAAGAGGATTGCCTGCTTTTGTAGCTGTACTTATTTCTTCAACAATACTTGCAGTTTGTGTATTAACAGCCAGTAAACTTTGGTTTTGAAAACTAATTAGATTTTGGGAATATTGTTGTATTTATTAATTAATGATATATAGAAAAAAGAAGGCAAAAATTGAAGTGTTGCATGCTTCAACTTTTGCTTTCTTTTTTGTAATTGTTTTCTGATATTAAACTTTTTAAATTCAGAAAATACATCATTATGGAGTCTTAGTCATAAAACTATTTTTAGCAAGATATTGATTTCCCAAAAGCTTTAATTTTACTACCAAGGACGGACTATGAATGAGAAGAAAAAATATATTAGAATTAGTACGAATGATAAAAGCCATTGCCAAAAAGGTAGATTATCATGATAGATACTTGAGCGGGCACCACCTTCAGTAAATCCTTGAGAAGTCATAGCTTCGGCAAGATCACCAGACCAATTTAGAGCAACTATAATAATACGTAGGTAAAGCCCAGGATTCCATAAATGATACTCGGTTCCACGCATTGTAGCTGAGTAGCGAATTATTTTATATTGTGTTTTGATGCGACTAACTAGATTAAAAGCTGCTAGAATACCATATACAAAAGTGGATGAAAGTTTGAGATGTTTTTCTAGACTAAGTAAAATATCTTTTATTGGTACTGTGAGTGTCAAAATTGAACCTAAAAAAAGATAAGCATAAACACGGCTTGCATAGATCCAGCCAACATGCCACACATCACTGGTTCCAAAGGCAATAAAAGACCACCAGCTCCCTAATGCAACTGGGAAAGCAGACAAAATCATAATTGAAATAAGTTTGATAGATATTTTGCAATAAAGCAAGTACGATAAGCCGATAATTACAATAGCGACATTTGTTAGGAAACTACGTGCAAATGTTATTTGAAGACCGATTCCTAGCATAATAATTAACAAGATTGCAGGATTTAATCTGTGTGTGAACATATTAGAACTCCTTTTGTCGTCTAATTTTTTGATCAGCCATGATCAGTTCATAATTGACTCGATTATCGATACCTTTTCTTTGATGGGAGATAATTAATGAAGTTAATTCGAGATCCACGGTAGTTTCCGTAATAATATCCATTAAAGATTTAACAGAGTCGATATCGAGCCCCGCAAAAGGCTCATCAAAAAGCATGATAGGCTGTGACATTATCAAAACGGCAAGTGCTTGGAGCTTTTTTTGTTGTCCACCTGATAGTTGATAGCTAACATGATTTAGTACATCTGTAAGATTGAGATGTGAAATAGCTTTCTTTATTCGATTATCGTTCCAATAATCACTGCGAAGTGAATGCCTAGCGGACAGTTCTAGTTCCTCATGAGCATGCAATCTGATAAATTGATCACTGCTATTTTGGAAAATATTAGCAACTATTTTTGCCCATTTGCCTAGTCTTACTTTTTCCGAAGGATTATCTTTGAATAAAATTGATCCAGTATACTTCTTTTGGTGTGATAAAGCAGCAAAAAATGTCGATTTGCCAATGCCGTTATCTCCAGACAACAGGCCAATTTGTCCTTGGGGGAGAAAGAGAGAACTATCATTTAATAGTGTGCGATCACCACTTTTAAATCCAAGGTGGTTCCAACTGAAAATTTGTGAAGAACTTAAAGTATTTTGTGCAAAATGTTGTTCCAAAAGGGTATCTTTTAGAAAAGATAGTGACAATTCAACTATTTTTTTCTTTTCGACATTCATTTGATAAACATGATTTACAAGGCCATCGTAATTAGAGATATCATGATCAGAGATAAAGATGGTCTTGCCATGGTCTTTTTGAAGAATTTTTAATTCATGCAGAAGCTCAATTCTTGATTTCGAGTCAATATTAGCAAAAGGCTCATCTAACAAGATAATTGGACTATCTAGTGCTAATGTCATTGCGAGTGCCACCCGCTGTTGTTCACCACCGGAAAGTGTTTGCAGATTTCTGTCCTTAAAGGCATTAAGATGCATTGTTTCAAGAATTTCGTTAACTTTTGGAACGATCTTGTTTTCTGGATATTGAATGTTTTCTAATACAAAAACAATTTGTTCAAAGGTCGTTTTCATCGCAAATTGTCTTGTTGGATTTTGAAAGAGCATTGAAACATGTTGCGCTCTTTCAAATGGCACAACTTCGCTTATTTCTTGCCCATTCAATAAAATTTTGCCATCTCGTTTGATGCCACGATACTGAGGATACAAACCTGCTATTAATTTAAAGATGGTAGATTTTCCACTTCCTGAAGGGCCGACAAGTAGATTAAAGTTTTGAATAGGGAGTTCAAAATCGAAATTCTGGAAGATATTCGGCTCATCTTCAGCATATGCAAAAGTTAGATTTTGAATTACTAAAGAGTTTTTCATTTTCCTAATCCTGATTTATTGACTAGTCTACTAATCCAATAGACTAGCACTCCAGAAAAGAAACCAATAGAAATGAAACGAATGATAAATAGCGTTACTAGCAGTCCCATGTGATATTCGTTATATCCATTTTGAAACCAGTCCCAAATAAAAGTAATAATTGTAGAGCCAATTGTAGATAACAATAATCCTAATTTATCCCAGTTTTTGTAACCTGTTGCAGCAAATCCAAGTTCATTTCCTATACCTTGAATAAAACCAGAAATTAAAGTAGCAGCTCCCCAACTTGAAAAAAGCAACATTTCAACGGCAGCAGCGAGAAGTTCGCCAATCAAAGAAGCTCCAACTTTTTTTAGTAGGACTCCGGCTAAGGGACCGGCCATAATCCAGACACCAAGTGTAATATCGTTAGCATATGGTTTCAGTGGTGTTGCGGCTAAAGCATAGTAGGCATAGCTCCAAACTTGATAGATAATGCCAAAGAAAATTCCGATAATTGCTAGAAAGATTACATCTTTAACAGACCAACCTTTTTTTGTATTATTAATAGTTTGCATAAAAAATCTCTCCTTTTTTAATTTGGAGATAACAAAAAGGGGTACTAATAAAAAAAGCTACCACACTCTATGAGTATGCCAGCAGTTTGTTTTGACTAATATAAGTGAAAATATCAATCGATACAAAACTCCCTCCGCTGGTATTGTCCAGATCAGGTCAATGGGTAATTCTCAGCCATTAGGCACCCCAGTTTGTTAATCTCTTAAAAACATACATAGTCTAACAAATATTTTGTAAAATGTAAAGTTGTAAATCATGACGATAATAAGTGAGCATCCATGATAAGATAAAAGTAAATGAAATGGGAGCGTGTCTACTATGGGTGAATTAGGAATATCTGTCTATCCAGAACATACAGATCTGAAAAGGAATTTTGAATACATAAAAAAGGCAGCAAAACTTGGCTATTCTAGATTATTTACATCACTTTTAGAAATAAAAGGGTCTAAAGAAGATGTGCTAGAAAAATTTAAAGCAGTTATAGATTTTGCAAATGAATTAAATTTTAAAACAATCATAGATATTAACCCCACGCTTTTTAAACAGCTAGGGATAGGTTATGATGATCTTTCCTTTTTTAAAAAATTAGGAGTTTGGGGAATTCGATTAGACCTTGGGTTTACAGGCCTTGAAGAGGCATTAATGACACGTAATCCGTACGACCTCAAAATTGAAGTTAATATGAGCACAGGTACTAATTATTTAGAAAATATTATGTCATATTCACCCAAAACTGAAAATTTACTTGGATGTCATAATTTTTATCCACAAGCCTATACAGGTCTTAGTGAAAGTTTTGTGGAAAAGTATTCACAGCTTTTTAAAAAATATTCATTAAATACTGCAGCGTTTGTTAGTTCTAATAGCGCTACAGTTGGACCGTGGCCAGTTCAAGATGGGTTACCAACAATAGAAGAGGATAGGCAACGACAAATTGAATTGCAAGTAGAACATCTCAAGTCATTTGGACTAATTGATGATGTAATAATTGGCAATGCATTTGCTACAGATGAAGAATTAGAAGTTGTGGCTCGTAGCTTTTTTAGTGCTCATCCGGTTTTACAAGTAGAATTAGCAGAAACTATTTCTAATGTTGAACGTGAGGCAGTTTTAGATATGGTGCACTTGTATCGTGGAGATACGTCAGAGTATTTATTGCGAGATCAAAATACGCGGGTTAAGTTTAAGGACACTAGTATCAAGGCACATGATACCCATGATATTAAGTGTGGTGATTTAATTATGGTTAATGATAATTACGGACAATATAGTGGTGAGATGCAGATAGCCTTATTAGACATTAAAAATGACGGACGACGCAATGTGATTGGTAAAGTATTGGAGAGCAATTTATTTTTATTAAAAAAAATAAAGCCATGGAGTACTTTTTTACTGAATTAATTTAGTTTATTAGTCGAGATTAAAGATTAGCGTTATAATTAAGTATGTTGGTAAAGTTATGCAAATTAAGTTAGAAGCTTAGTTAACACATGATAAGAGATAGAATCTGCCAAAGTCGCAATTAATATATGTCTTTATTTTTTTGTACAATTGGAATTAGCTTCTAAGGAGGAATAGTTTTGAGTGATGAAAAAAAGATCGAAAAAAATAAGCAGATAATCGAGATTAATAAGATGGGAGAACCTTTTCAAAAGAGTGTTCATGTGTCATTTATATTTAATAGGCAACATTTTAAGGGAACTGTTGAAAAGCAACTGAAAAATTCAGCAATTATTGATTTTGATAATGAATTCAGCAATTCTGAGACGGCACTTGATTTAAAACAAAAAGTAGTTATTAGCTATTCCAAGATGAAACTTTTAAATTAATTTTGAAAAGGGAAGAAAAAATAATGTCTACTTTTATGACTTTTATTGCCAGAACAAGAAAAAAAGCTACGCCAATTCAATTATTAGTTTTGGCATATTTTGGATTAATTGTTGTTACATTTTTCTTGTTATGCCTTCCAATTTTTAGGTACCCTGGGGTGAAGATATCACTCTTGGATACCTTTTTTATGGCAGTTTCTACAATCAGTGTGACGGGACTTACAACTGTACCGTTGCACGAAATTTATAATAACTATGGCGTGATTTTACTTGAATTTTTGTTTCAAATTGGTGGTTTTGGTGTAACTATGTTAGCCACCGTTGGAATGGTTATTACGGGTCGAAAAATTTCATTACAGCATCGGCAACTGATTCAAGTTGATATGAATCAACCGCGATTAAGTGGAACTGTACGGCTGGTATATTCTGTATTTGGATTAATGATGGCATTACAGTTTATATTTGGAATTGTTTTTTCGGTATATTTATATATTACAGATAGCTTATATGATTTAAAAAGTGCAATTTTTGAGGGGTTTTACATTTCAATATCGGCTGTGACAAATGCCGGATTTGATGTTACTGGCAAGTCTTTAATGCCATTTCGACATGATTATTTTTTTTTACTGCTCGTCATTTTGTTGATTTTAGTAGGTGGAATCGGATTCCCTGTTTTAATAGAATTTCGTGAATGGCTTTTACTGAAAATAAAGACTAGAGGAAAGGGAAAGTATCGATTTTCGTTGTTTTCAAAATTAGCTTTCTTTTTTGCAATCATCTTTTTTATATTGGGAGCTGTCTTGATTTTCCTTTCTGAAATGAACCATAGTTTTACTAACATGCCTTGGGGAGAAAAGGTGATTACTTCGTTGTTCTATAGTGCGACTACAAGAAATGCCGGCTTGCAACTAGATTCTTTAACGGGATTTAGAACGACCACGCTTTTGCTTTTTTCAATTTTAATGTTTATTGGTGCAAGTCCAAGTTCAGTTGGTGGGGGGGTAAGAACAACCACTATTGGGATTTTAATGTTGTACATGGTATCTTTTATTCGTGGACGACGGAACGTTAATATTTTTGGAAGAAGAATAAATCAAGATGATATTCAAAAGGCAGTTGTGGTGGTTAACTTGTCTATAATGTTGTGTGCAGTCGCAATTTTAATTTTGTCTTTAACTGAAAAAGCGTCATTGGTTTCTTTAGTTTTTGAAGTTGCATCTGCATTTGGGACAACAGGACTATCATTAGGAATTACAAGTTCGCTTAGTCTAGTGGGAAAAATAGTAATAATTGTATTGATGTTTATTGGCCGGGTTGGAATGTTGTATATGCTAATGCTCTTTGTTTCTAAAAAGGAACAAGATTTTAATTATAAATACCCAACTGAAAAGGTTATCATTGGGTAAATTAATTTTTTTTATGAGCTAGTCTTAGAAATAATTCGAAAAAAGTGATAGAATTGATTTGTTTAGTGATTAATTGTAAGTGGAAGGTAGATGACGGTTTACTGTGATTGATAAAATTTTTTATAAGAAACTATTAAGCAAGTCTTTTAGTATCCCTGTACGTGTAAATTACTGGGATGGAGAAAGTGAAGTTTACGGCGAAGGAACACCTGAAGTAACTATCACATTCAAAGAATCTGTTCCGGTAAAGGATATAATGAGGAATGCTTCTATTGCATTAGGAGAAGCTTATATGGATGGAAGAATTCAGATTGAAGGATCTATTCAAAAATTAGTGAAGGCAGCGTATGATTCAGCTGAAAGCTTCTTTTATAATAGCAAGCTAAAAAAATTTTTACCAAAGCAATCTCATTCACAAAAAAGTAGCAAAGAAGATATTCATAGCCATTATGACTTAGGAAATGATTTCTATAAGTTATGGTTGGATCCAACGATGACATATTCATGTGCCTACTTTGAGAAGGAAGACGATAGCTTAGAGCAAGCTCAGATGAATAAGGTACGTCACATTATCAAAAAGCTTCACCCGCAACAAGGAAAGACATTGTTGGATATTGGTTGTGGTTGGGGAACGTTAATGTTGACAGCAGCTAAGGAATTTGGGCTAAAGGTTGCAGGAATAACTTTGAGTGAGGAACAATATAAGTTTGTTAAACAACGTATCGCAGATGAAGGGCTTGAAGAACAAGCAGAGGTTTATCTTGAAGATTATCGTGAGTTAGAACATGCACCATTTGATTATATTACTAGTGTTGGGATGTTCGAGCATGTCGGCGAAGAAAATTTAGGGACGTATTTTAATACGATTGCTAAATATTTGAGTAATGATGGAGTGGCTTTAATTCATGGAATAACAAGGCAACAAGGTGGTGCCTATAATGGATGGATTAACCAATATATATTCCCGGGTGGCTATATTCCAGGCTTAAATGAAAATTTAAAGCATATTGTTGATGCAGGGATGCAAGTTTTTGATGTAGAGACACTAAGACGTCATTATCAACATACATTGGAAATTTGGGATGAAAACTTCAAAAATCATCTAGATGAGATTTCGAAACAAATGGATGATAAATTTGTTCGAATGTGGGATTTATATTTACAAGCATGTGCTGCATCATTTGAATCAGGTAACATTGACTGTATTCAGTATTTGATTTCAAAGGGACCAAGTGGCAAGAACTTGCCTAAAACACGTGATTATATTTATCAATAAAAATTAAAGGGACTAGTTCAAAATTAAGATTTTGATCTGGTCCCTTTATTATGAACAAGTGATTTTTCCCAGTTGAAGTCACACTTTGATTTAGACGTGTTCCAACAACCAAAAGTTTCCGTTTAACTCAAATAACCCACAGCCAAAATCTTGCTATGAGTTATTTCACGTTATACTCAACTTTTC
>NZ_AYZE01000008.1:187081-206009 GCF_001436735.1 Liquorilactobacillus cacaonum DSM 21116 | reverse complement strand
TAACCCACAGCCAAAATCTTGCTATGAGTTATTTCACGTTATACTCAACTTTTCCCAGTTGAAGTCACACTCTTATTCTTTTTTTCTTTTATAAACAACATAACAAACTATGAACAGTATAATTATAACAATTAAGCCAATTTTTCCATAAGCCACAATCGTCTTAATAACATGCGGCCATGCATGCCCCGCCATCCTACCAACAAAAATTAATGCTGTATTCCAGATAGATGTCCCCAAAGTTGAAAAAAAGATGAATCGTCCCAAAGAGTAGTTGGACATTCCAGCAGGAATTGAAATTAAACTGCGTACCACTGGAACGAACCGCCCAAAGAAGACCGCAGAGTTTCCGTGACGATTAAAGAAACTAGATGCTCGTTCCAAATCTGCAGGTTTAAAATGCAGAATCTTACCTAACCTTCCTGTTAAAAGTTGTTCTAAGCGGTCAACTGAAATGATTTTGCCAAAAAAATACAAAATTAAAGCACCAATTAAAGCACCAATTGTGGCTGCAATAATACTACCAAAAATATCCAAATTACTTGAGATTGTTAAAAATCCAGTAAACCCTAAAATTATTTCGGATGGAATTGGTGGAAAAATATTTTCGAGTGCAAGTAGTAAGGCAATTCCAAAATAGCCATAATCATTAATAAGGTTAGTTAGCAAAGATGAGTTCATAAACACTCCTATTTTTTCTTCTAATTTTACATAAGGTGGTTTAAAAGGTCAAAAATGAAACTTAGGTAAGGGTATTTTAGCAAGAAAATAAATGATAAAAGATGTTATAATTGTGTGTAATAAGTTGAAAGTGAGGAATTAGTTAATGAGTAAGAAAGCTTGGCTCGTAATCACATTATTCATTGCCGTGATTTTTATAGGCTATGGCTACACAAAACATATTGAGACCACACAATATTACAATAATGCGATGGACGCAGGTGAGCAAGCTATTACTACAGCCAATTATTCGCGTGCTGAAAATCATTTTCGTAATGCACTCAAAAAAAGAGCAAATGATGGTTCCGCCAATGCGCATATACAGCAACTGGAGAATTATAAAAAAGGCTTAGCGGACATAAAAAAACAAAATTATAGTACAGCAATTACAAATTTCAAAAAAGTAACTAAATTAACAAATGGTTCGCAAACATTATTACTGAGAGCCGTTTCAAAAGAGGTTGAACTTAAAGAAGTTGTACATGAACTTACCATTTTTAATAAAGTTTATAAACGTGCAAAGGTTTTGGCAACGAATTATGAATATACTGCTTCAAATACAAAGTTAGCAGTAATTTTGGGTTATGGTAATATCACTCAACCTTATTATCAAGATATTCGAAAAAAAGCAAAGAATTTAGAGCATACAAATAATCAAGTTCTTGCCAGGTTAGGATACCATATTTCTAGTACCGATGAATCAAGCGAGAAAAAATTAGCAACAGATATTTTGCCAACTATTCCAGCATCGAAAAATAATTCTTCATCGAGTAGTTCGCAAAAGATTACTGATGAGCAAATAAGAAAAGCTCGTAAGGAAATTGAGGGTCAAGGAATTAACGTTAAAGCATTTAGTGATGAAGATGTAAAGGAAGTTATTGAGCATGCTCGTGAGCAAAATATGACTGTTAGTGAAGTTGCACGTGAATTCAAGTAAGTCGGGTAAACAATGAAAATGTAGGTGTGATGCATGAAGAAATTTTTTAAGATAGTCCTAGGTTTCCTTGTTAGCATAATAGTGGTAGTTACTTTGTTACTTGTGGTCTCACCACGTCCTAGTGTATTACTATTTTCTCGGGCTTTCGACGGGCCGGTCAAGATAACAAATCCGAAAATGTATAATAATGCGAAAAAATTTGTCAGTGTTAGAAGAAATTTATCTTACGGGAATAAAAAGACTGAAAAAGCAGATATTTATTATCCTCAGAATAACAGGGAAACAAAAGTAATTTTTTGGGTTCATGGTGGAGGATTCATAGGCGGGGACAAAAAAAGTATCAAGGAATTTGGAACTTACATTGTTGCGCGAACAAATTCGATTGTAATAAGTATCAATTATACAGTATCTCCAACTGGAAAGTACCCAACACAACTTTACCAGTTATCAGCTGCAATAAGGCATTTTACAAAAAATTCGGCGAGATATAACTTACCCAAATCACCTAAGGTTTTTGTTGGTGGAGACTCTGCAGGAGCACAGATTGCTGCCCAATATTTAGCAATTCAGGCTAATACTAAGTATGCACAAAAATTCTCTAAAACTTTAGTAAGTAATCTTAACTTTAAGGGAGCCATTTTATATTGCGGACCGTACGATTTTAGTATGATTCAAAAAGAAGCCAAAGCATCAAATAATTTGTTAATGAGATGGTTTGTACATACTGTTGGATGGTCTATGACAGGGGACTTTTTTTGGAGCAAATCGAATTTAGCAACGGAAGCAAACATTGCAAATCAAGTAACAAAGAATTATCCTGCAACATATATTACGGATGGAAATCAATATACGTTTGAATCTTCTGGTAAGGAACTCGCTAAGTCACTTGAAAGTAAAAATGTAGATGTGAAAACTCGTTTCTTTGCTAAAAGTGAGCGAGTTAATCATGAATATCAATTTGATTTTGCAACTAAAAAAGCTAAAAAAACCCTTGAACAAACAATTAAGTTTATCCAAGAGCAATAATACTATTGTGTTAAATCTCTGTTAAAATATACGACTGTTCTTGTGTTAGATGTTAATTCAATTTTTGTAATGCCTGCATTGTCAGGTTCATTTAAAGCGCTAAGTTGTGTAATTCCTAAGACTGCATTTAAGAGAAGTTTAATTGTGAATCCATGACTAGCAATGAGAATATTTTGATGGGGATATTTTAGTGCAACCTCAGAAAGAAAGGAATTAAGTCTTGTAGTTACAGCCTCAAAGGTTTCGCCATGAGATATCTTTTCAGAACCTGGTAACAGGTTCTTTTTTTCATCAAAAAAAATTGAATATTTTTGATGAATATCAGCTGATAACTGTCCA
Source organism: Liquorilactobacillus cacaonum DSM 21116 (assembly GCF_001436735.1). Lineage (GTDB taxonomy): Bacteria > Bacillota > Bacilli > Lactobacillales > Lactobacillaceae > Liquorilactobacillus > Liquorilactobacillus cacaonum. Next base: position 202,987 of record NZ_AYZE01000008.1, on the reverse strand, counting down.
TCCCAATCACCATAATCAAATTCCTTTAATCTTGAATCATAGATGGTTGGCTTAGTTGGTGCAATAATTTGCGCTGTTTGAGCGGCACGTAAAAGTGGACTGGCAATCACGATATCAAAGTGTAAATCTAGTTTTTCTAAGTGGTTGTGAACATTTAAAGCTTGTAGTTGTCCTTTTTCAGATAGTGGAGTATCAATTAAGCTTCCTTGTAAAATACCAGCAGCATTTGCCTCACTTTGGCCGTGACGCACGATATAAAGGTTAGTCATTATGTACCTCCAGAGAGAATTAAGATAATTAATTTACGGAAACAAAAGAATTGAACTTCAAGTATTTATAATGGAAACGCATATGTGAAAATTCGAAAGGTGTTCCATCATCAAGAAAGAAGATTCCTTCCATAATACCGGTTGGTTCGTTAGAAGATAAACCAAGTAATTCTTGATCTTTTTCGGTTGAAGGTTCAGCAAAAACAGACAGAAAAGATTTGGTTACAGCTTGGTGATGAACTTCTTGTAAATAGTTAAAGATGGATTTCTCGATTGTAGATCTAGTTAGTTCCGGTACTATTTTAATTGGAATATACCCAGTTTCAATCATGAAAGGTTGATTATCAAATAATCTAAGCCTGACAATTTTATAAACAAAGTCATCGTGTGATAAAAAAAGATCACGTCGTAATTCATGGTTAGGTTTAATAACTTCAAAAGAAATAACTTTTATCTTAGGACGTTGGCCGTTCATTTTAAAATTATCAGTAACTCCTAAGTTAGAGCTTTCTTCGTAGTTGAAAACAGATTCGTTCTTTAGATAAAGAGGATTGATAAAAGTGCCAGCTCCACGTTTTCTGAAGATTATGCCATCGTTAGCCATCCGATTGAGGGCCCGCTTAACAGAACTACGACTCACATCATATTGACCACTAAGTGTACGCTCATCTGGTAAACGTAAATCTGGAAAAAGGCCGGCAAATATTTTCTTTTTTAAATCTGTAATTATTTGTTTATAAACGAGTTCTGACATAAGCTTGCCCCTTTTTAAGTTCTAAATAATAGTTAATCACAACTTAATAGAAACGACAAGTCTTGAGTTAAATAAGAAATTATGATTTTTGCTAAAAAAATACAATTTGATATTAATTAACAAATTATTTGGTAATACTGGTAAAATAATAAGGAAAGGCTACAGATTGAAAAGTCTTCCAATAAAATGAAATTCAAGCGAGGTATGAATTGTTAATCATACTTTTCAAGGAGGAACAAAGATGTCAATTTTAGTTTTAGGTGGAGCGGGGTATATTGGTTCGCATACGGTAGACCGTTTGATAGAACAAGGCACAGAAACAATTGTTGTTGATAGTTTAGTTACAGGTCATAAAGCGGCTGTTAGCAAGCAAGCAAAATTTTATCAAGGTGACATTGCAGATCGTGATTTTATGCGAAAAGTATTTAAGGAAAATCCTTCAATTGATGCTGTTATTCACTTTGCAGCTTTTTCGTTGGTTGCAGAATCTATGAAAAAGCCACTTAAGTATTTTGATAATAATACAGCAGGTATGATTAACTTACTAGAAGTCATGACTGAAGTTGGAGTTAAAAAAATTGTCTTTTCTTCAACTGCAGCAACATATGGAATTCCTGATAAAACACCAATTAAGGAAACTGACCCACAAAAACCAATTAATCCATATGGAGAAAGTAAGCTTGCAATGGAAAAAATCATGCATTGGTCAGATGTAGCTGATGGAATAAAGTTTGTGGCTCTACGTTACTTCAATGTTGCAGGAGCAAAACCTGATGGCAGTATTGGTGAAGATCATAATCCAGAAACACATCTATTACCAATCGTATTGCAAGTAGCTGCAGGTACAAGAGAGAAGCTTCAGATTTTTGGAGATGATTATAATACACCTGATGGGACAAATGTCCGTGACTATGTTCATCCATTTGATTTAGCTGATGCCCATATCTTAGCAGTAAAGTACTTGAGTGAGGGTAATGACAGTACCGCATTTAACTTAGGTTCATCCACAGGATTTTCTAATATGGAAATTTTGAAAGCTGCACGTGATGTAACAAAAAAGGCAATTCCAGCTGAGGTAGCGCCAAGGCGTGGGGGCGATCCTGATACTCTGATTGCTGCTTCTGATAAGGCTCGTGATATCTTAGGGTGGAAGCCGGAATTTGATGATATTCATAAAATTATTGAAACAGCCTGGAAATGGCATTTAACTCATCCAAATGGATATGCAGATCGTAATTAAAAGTACGAATATAGAATACTAGAATAATTAAATCATCAGTGAATTTTAGAAGTACAGCGTGGAATTAAATATATATAAAAGGTAGGGTTGACTGGAACATTCTCTAAAATTAATTATAGAGATAAATGTCCATCAACTCTACCTTTTTTATTACAGTTCTAAGTAGTTTTGAATATGAAAATGACTAGATTAGTCTTGTGCAACAATTAATTCTGAAGCGACATCTGCTGAGAGTGGAAGAAAGTCCAGGCCAATCACCTTTTCATCCAAAACTAATTTGAAGTTTCCATTCAAATTACTAACTAATGAATGAAGGTTATTAAGCTGTTCTGACTCAAAACGATTAAATGAAAAATTACGTTTTTTCTTCATGGTGTTTTCAAGTTCTTTACAGAAGACAACATCAAGAAAGTTACCATTTTTCTGGTTAGATAAGCGCCATTCTGTATTCTTCTCAATCCTGGCTTCTGTTCTTTCAATGACAGTATTATTCATATAAATATCCTCCTTAAGAAATTTATTCGACTCGAAATAATAACTATACGTTAGCACTAAAAAAAGCTTTTTTCAATAAAAAAACTCAAATAATTACAAATTGGTATTGATAATTAATTGTGAATACTTGTAAGTTAAATAAAGGATTATTAAGCATAATTGAGTATTTGCTGAAAATTGGTATTTGTTATAACATGATGTATATCATTGTATTATGAATTAAAGAATAATAAAAATTCAAGGATGAAGAGACTTACAGGGGGAATCTTAATATGTCATATGTTGAAAAATTGGTACGTGAAAAGTTTCCAACCGAACAAGCGATAATAACTGAAATAACTAACCTAGAAGCAATTTTGAACTTACCTAAAGCTACGGAACATTATGTTAGTGACTTGCATGGTGAATTTAATGCATTTGATCACACCCTTAGAAATGGTTCAGGTAATGTTAAGCAAAAAATCACAGAAAATTTTGCAGGAAGATTAACACCAAAAAATATTCAAGATTTTGCCACTTTAATTTATTATCCTGAAGATGAACTTGCTTTTCAAAAAAAGGAACTAACAGACCAAGAATTTTTGGAACAATGGTATCTCAACACAATTTCGAATTTAATTGAACTTTTAAAAGTTACGGCTACAAAGTATACAAGGTCCAAAGTTAGGAAAGCGCTTAGTCCAAATTTCGTGTATATTACAGAAGAGTTGCTTTATAATGATCAACAAGAACATGATAAGCGGAATTATTATAATAAAATTTTGCGTAATTTGGTCGAGTTAAAACAGTCTGATTACTTTATTATTGCAACTTGTTATACAATTCAAAGACTCGTAGTTGATCACTTGCATGTAATTGGAGATATTTATGATAGAGGACCTGCCCCTGACAAGATTATGGAGAAACTTATTAATTATCATTCTGTAGATATTCAATGGGGTAATCATGATGTATTGTGGATAGGGGCTGTTGCCGGGTCAGCTTTATGTATGATGAATCTTCTCCGGATTTGTGCTAGATATAATAATCTTGCAATCATTGAGGATGTATATGGGATTAATTTGCGTCATTTGTCGATGTTTGCTGAAAAAAATTATGGAGATAATGAGGCATTTAGGCCTAAAACACTCGAAAATGAAGATTTTGTAATGTCAGATGAAAGAATTCAAATTACACAGATTCATCAAGCTGTGTCCATTATTCAATTCAAGCTTGAAGGACAATTAAAAAAACGTAGGCCAGAGTTTAAGTTAGATGATATGATTTTGTTAGATCAAATTCAGTGGCCTAAAAAAGAAATAGTGATTGAAGGAAAGACATATAGTTTGGAAAATACATGCTTTAGGACTATTAATCCTGACAAGCCATTTGAATTGACAAAAGAAGAAGATGAAGTTGTTCAATCGTTGCTTAATTCTTTTATGAATGCAACAAAATTGAGAAAACATTTGGACTTTTTGGTTGGTAAAGGAAGTATGTATAAGACATACAATGGGAATCTTTTGTTTCATGGGTGTATTCCAGTTGAAGAAGATGGAACATTCCAACAATTTAATTATGAAAATGATAGTTTTTCGGGTAAAAAATTGCTGGATTTTTGGGAACTAAGACTAAGAAAAGCATATAAAAAAGCAAATAATGGCGAAAATATTGAGGCAGATATGATCTGGTATTTGTGGCAAGGCGCTTTGTCTCCGCTTTTTGGGAAACACAGTATGACAACCTTTGCACGGTATTTTATTTCTGAAGATGAGCCCAAAAAAGAGTGCAAAAATGCATACTTTAAGTTACGCAAGGAAGAATGGTTCTGTAATCAACTATTAATTGAGTTTGGGTTGGATGAAAAAAGCGGGCACGTGATTAATGGACATACACCTGTTAAGAAAGAACAGGAACCAATTCTTGCTAATAAAAAGATGATAGTGATTGATGGTGGTTATTCAAAGGCATATCAGCCGATTACGGGGATTGGCGGCTACACACTTTTATATAACTCTTATGGGTTACAATTAGTTACGCACTACCCATTTACTTCCAAAAAAGATGCAGTAAAACACAGTCGAGATATTAAATCTACAAGAAAGATTGTTAATCAAGAATTAGAAAGGCAAACTGTTGCTGATACAGATATTGGAGAAGAGATTAAGAAAAGCTTGCAGATGCTCCGCGAAATATTGAATAAATATGATAGTTAATATTGCATTTTCTCTAAAATTATAAGATTTTTAGAGTGATTAAACTAAATTCAACTTTTGACCTAGTCTTTTTTTAGTTACAATAGGGGTAATAAATATTAACAAATTAGGAGTGGTCTTTTGGGAGTGTGGGAAAAATTTATTGCTAATGTACGATTACGACGAACAATAGTATTGATGGTTGTCATTTTTGCTTTGTATGAGATGAGAGATTTGCTGAGTTTGATATTACTTACTTTTATTTTTACTTTTTTAGTTCTTAGTATTACTAATTTTATCCGAAAGTATATCAAAATTCCTGCTGCATTGATTGTTACAATAGTATATTTGTTAATAATTGGAGCGTTATATACGGGTGTAACTATTTACTTACCAAAGTTATTTAATCAAACTGAATCAATGGTACGTTACGTAATTGATTTTTATCAAAAACCATCATTTGATGGGAACTCAATTCTTGAATATATCAGTAGCTATATAAGTACTTCAACTCTTGTTGCACAAATGAAAAATGGGGTGACCATTTTGTTTAAATATTTGACAAGTGTTGGTTCAATGGGAGTTACATTTGTTTTATCGCTAATACTTAGTTTTTTCTTCACAATAGAAAAAAAGCGGATGTTTAGTTTTTCACGGAGTTTTTTAAAGGGACCGTATGAATGGTTTTTTCAAGATATATATTATTTTGCTGAAAAATTCGTTAATACATTTGGTATTGTAATTGAGACTCAATTTATTATTGCAATTGTGAACACAACATTGACAACGATATGTCTTGCAATAATGAATATGCCACAACTATTTAGCCTCTCACTTTTGATTTTTTTGATGAGTCTGATTCCCGTTGCAGGCGTAATCATTTCCGCAATTCCGATGAGTATCATTGGATATTCCGTTGGGGGATTGAACTATATTGTTTATATTGTGATAATGTTACTCGTGATTCATATACTAGAATCGTATGTACTTAATCCCAAACTAATGTCCAGTAAGACAGAACTTCCCATTTTTTATACATTTATAGTGTTATTTGTAGCAGAAAAATTCTTTGGAATGTGGGGACTGATTGTCGGTATTCCTATATTTACATTTTTATTGGATATTCTAGGGGTGAAACCAATTAAGAGAAAAAAGGCTTCATTGGGTAAACTTAAAGAAAAATTGAGTAATAAGGAGTAGGTAAGATGAAAGTTGCAGATTTCGTAGAAAGATATGCGGTCAATCGTAAAAATACTGATTCAATAAAATGGGATGCGATGGAGAGTGGTTTTGGTTCAAATGATCTTGTACCAATGTGGATTGCAGATGCAGAATTTAAAGTACCTGAAGCAGTAACAAATGCTTTAAAAAAAAGAATTGAACATGGTGTGTATGGATATTCGTTAACTCCAAGTAGCTACTACGATGCATACTGCAAATGGCAAGAAGAACGATATGGTACGGAACTCAGCCAAGAATGGATTCGATTTGGTTCAGGGGTAGTTCAATCTATCAGTACGTTAGTTAATGTATTGACATTACCAGAGGATGCAGTGATGGTACTTGAACCAGTTTACCATCCGTTTATGCATGTTATCGAAGAAAATGATCGTCGTCTTGTTGTTTCGAATCTGATTAATGATGGAAAACAATACAAAATGGATTTTGATGATATTCGTGAGAAAATCCAAACCAATCAGGTTAAGTTACTTCTTAATTGTTCTCCGCATAATCCGGTTGGCCGAGTTTGGAGTAACGAAGAATTAGAACAATTATTGGAGATTTGTCGAGAGGAAAAGGTATTGGTAATTTCTGATGAAATTCATCACGACCTGGTCATTGGAAATAACAAATTTGTTTCCGCAATCTCTGTTAATGATGGCTTATATCGTGATAACGTAGTAATGTTAGATGCTGCTTCTAAAACATTTAATTTAGCAGCATTACAATGTAGCCATGTGGTGATTGCTAATCCTCAGATCCGTGCACGGTACGATAGATTCGTAAATAAATTACATCTTCCAGCAGGAAATTTGTTAGCTCAAGTTGCAGCCCAAGCAGCCTATCAAGAGGGTGGCGATTGGTTAGACGGATTGCTGGGTTTGATTAAATATAATTTTAACTACCTAAAAAATGAGTTTGCAATAAAAGCACCAGATATTGAGGTAACTGATCTAGAAGGAACTTACTTGGCTTGGGTTGATATGCGTAAGGTAGTTGAGCCAAGTAAATTGCGCAATTTCATGGAAAAAAAGGTTAAAGTTGCAGTTAATTATGGTGAAATTTTTGGTGAAGCAGGGCTTGGATTTATTAGACTTAACCTTGCAACAACTCCTGAAAATGTTGAAAGAACTGTTGTAGCATTGTTAGAGGCGCTAGAAAACTAATGCACTTTTTCACAATTTGTAACTTGTTTGGACTATGAATTTTTAAGTTTTCAGTGTAAAATGTGAATTGTAAACAAATCAAATATGAAAGAGGTTTTGGCTAGTTATGACAAAATTAGTTTTTATCCGTCATGGACAAAGTGAATGGAACTTGAAGAACCTTTTCACCGGTTGGGTTGACGTTAACTTGAGTGAACAAGGTGAAAAAGAAGCTAAGGAAGCTGGACGTAAATTAAAAGAAGCAGGAATTGAATTTGATCAAGCATATACATCAGTATTGACACGTGCTATCAAAACGTTGCATTTTGCTTTAGAAGAATCAGATCAATTATGGGTTCCAGAAACAAAATCATGGCGCTTAAATGAACGTCATTATGGTGCATTACAAGGCCAAAATAAGGCAGAAGCTGCTGAAAAATTTGGTGAAGATCAAGTTCATATTTGGCGTCGTTCTTATGATGTACTTCCTCCACTTTTGAGTGCTGATGATGAAGGTTCTGCTGCACAAGATCGCCGTTATGCAGACCTTGACCCACGTGCTATCCCTGGTGGCGAAAACTTAAAGGTTACTTTGGAACGTGTTATCCCATTCTGGGAAGACGAAATTGCTCCTAAATTATTAGACGGCAAGAACGTTATTATCGCAGCACATGGTAACTCATTACGTGCCCTTACAAAATACATTGAAGACATCTCAGATGCAGACATCATGGATGTTGAAATGGCAACAGGTCAACCAGTTGTTTATGACTTGGATGAGAAGTTGAACATTGTAAGCAAAGAAAAACTTTAATAACAAACGATAATAAACATTAAAAGCCATGGCTTCCCTCAAAGGGGCCATGGCTTTTTGCTTACTGCTTTTTGTGGCTCTTTGTCAACCGCTGTTGATGAGAAATTTTTATAAGAAAATCAATTCATTTTCGAATTGGTTTTCTTTTTTTTATTCGAATCGTAAATTCAATTCTGATCCGGGTGTAAAAATGTGACCAGTTTCTGTAGCCGTATGCCGTACGTTTAATTTGTTTGATTTTGCGATTAACGCCTTCTAGTGGGCCATTAGAATAGTTACTTTCAAAGTGATTTTGGATACTTCGATTAAGGCGAAGGCAATTAGGTAAGACAGAAACTAGCCGATGTGTATCATCATCAATGGCAGTATAGCTCGTCTGATGACCAGTGGAGCGAAATTTAAAATACGATGCTGCTTCAACACTAAAAATTTACACAGATAACATTGTTTAAGCAGGTTTAAGTTAACTGGTCATTTTTGGTAGGTGTGTGCACGTTTAATATATTCTAAGAAATATAAATCAACTATCTTTTTTAAATTTATTTACTTTATACAATGAAATAAGTTTAAATAATTTAAAGAAATTGTTATTCTAAAATTTGAATTATGTATATAAGTAGTATATATCAATGAATAGTTATTGCGATTATTTTTTTAAGGGAAAATTTTGGGGATTAAAAAGGGGTGTTATTATGGCTTTTTGGATGAAGAAGAATGACGAAGAATTAGAAAATAAAAATGAGCTTAAATTTATTTCTAAAACAGATAAAGATATATTGAATAAACAGTTACATGAAATTACAGATAGTGCAGTTTTAGACGAACTCATTTCATTATCTCCAAGGTTTGCTGAGTTAATTACTAAGAATATTCCTATTGGGAATAGTAAAAATGGGCTTTATGAAGTTGTTATACAAAAAGGAGAAACATTAGTTAAAGCCCATGGAGATGGAGATTATCTTAGAGGATTTGTTCAAGGAAAAAGTGGGAAAATTCAAAGTCAAGCACTACTAAAGGAAGTAAAGCAATCAAAAATATTGTCTACTGCTAATGTTATGAATGTTGCTTCAATGGTTGTTGGACAATATTATATGACTGAAATCAGTTCAAAAATGGATGATTTGAATAGTTCAATTACAGAAATTAAAGAATTTCAGCAACGTGAATTTAAAAGTAAGATTCGTGCATTAATTATTAATTTAAAAGACTGTGCTAGATTTAGTGCTGAAATTTTGAATGATGTTGAGACTAGAACTGTACACAGAAATACCTTAATGAACTATCGTGATACAGCAACACAACTAATGGAACAGGTTAATGATGAAATCAGTTCTTTGGTAATAAATCCAGGTATAGATGGATTTAAAGGTTATTTAAAGAAAGTAAATGAAATAAAAGCATTATTATTTTTTCAACAAAGCTTATTGTCAATTCTTAAGGAAATTGGTCGCCTTTCATTACTATTCAGTAATAAGAACGGAATAGGGCAAGGATATTTCAATATATATAATGAATATTTGAACAAAACTAATCAAATTTTTGAGAGTATAAAGGGATGGCATACAAAAGAACAAGATGAATATGATGTGGATTTGGAAAACCACAGGTACTCTAAACAAGGTCTTGAGGGAATGTTTTTTGGCCTAGCAGCTAAGATAAATGAAGAATGGCAATATGAAAAGATAGATTTGGATACAGAAAAACTAATTCAACATCAACGAAAGTTAAAAAATATTGAACCAGAAGAAGTAACCTTGGACCTATTTACACAAGATACTAATCTCTTGCTTAAAGATGGAAAAGTGTATTATCAATTACCATAAGAAAATAAGATTTTGAAATTGAATGAATATGATGATTTTCTCAAAGGGAGACATAGCAATGAAATTTTTTATTTTTCCATCTAATCCTAAATATTATAGGGCAAGAGAAAGTTTTGAAACTTTAAGAAAATTACATTGGAAGCAAGGAAGAACTAAAATGGTAGACGTTGGGGACATTGTTTACATTTATGAAGCTAAGCCAACACAAGGATTAATTGTAAAGGCAAAAGTTTTGGAAACTAATGTAACTAAATATCATATTGATGATTCAGCATTTTCAAACTCTATAATTGATTTTGGCATGAATCCACCATGGTTCACTCTTGAAAAAGTACAAAATATTTCTTCAATAATAAATTTAGGACAGTTAAGTGATTTAGGAATTAAAGGCAACATTCAGAGTATACGAGAGATACCTTCAAACGTTGCTAATAAAATTGAAAATTTAATTGGAGACATTTCTTTTAATCCATTAGAATCGGTAATATACGAAGGAAAAAAGAAACTCATATATACAACTAAATATGAACGGAGTCCTGAGAACAGACGAAAAGCTATTGAATATCATGGCCTAAATTGTGCCGCTTGCGGATTTAACTTTAGTAAGGCTTACGGAAATTTAGGTGCTGATTATATAGAAATTCATCATGTTAAACCATTGTTTAGTATGGAAGAAGAAATCGTTGTGGATCCTTTAAAAGATTTAATTCCTTTATGTTCTAATTGCCATAGAATGGTACATCGACATAAAAATGAGATACTTTCAGTTTCTGAACTGAAGAAAATTATTAATGAAAACAAAAAATAAATTTTGACTACATACAAAATAGCAAAAATCATTTTTCTTGTGCGATGTATATGTATAAAATTTTTAGGTTTATCGACTAATGCTATTAGCATTTACTAATCAAGACATGTATGGTTGTTGTTTTGTAGCGAAGGATGTAAGTAAAATTAATGATTGACAAGATATTGCAATTACTACAGGGGGTAGGATTAGCAATGACACAAAATTTGGAAACTATAATTGAATACATCAATGATAACCTGATATTCGGTAGTAAAATTAAGAGTAGAGTTATAGATAGCCTCTTCCATGATTATTCAATCAGTGCGGATGAAAAAGATACAGTATATAAAGAACTTGAGGATTTGAATATTACCATAGAGTATTCAAAATATTATTTAAAGAAAAAAGTAGATAAACTTTTTATAATGATTGGTCCTAAAAAGGAATTAAACCAAAGTAACCTTGACAAGTGGTTTGAAGTAGAAAATATTAATTTTGATCTTCAAAAAAAAATTAGGACACTCCTAGACTCTTCCGGTTACTCTATAATTAACGATGTACATAACGAAAAGGATTTAGGGAACTATGATTTTCTTGATGATTTAGATTTAGGCCGTCTCGATGAAGTTTTGGATGATGAAAAATTCAACGCAGAATTAGCTTCTTTACAAGATGTCGTAGATAAAAGTAAAAACTTTGAATACCTAATTGACTTACATAATGATGATATTGATTTTGAGAAAAAAAGGATCGTATTAGATGATCTTGTAAAGGCAAATGAAAGATTAGTTTGGAAAATTGTAAATCGGTATGCAAAATTGTCTACGCCCTCATTTGATGTAAACGATATGGCACAGGCCGGGATACAAGGTTTGATGAAAGCAGCTGAAAAATTTGATATTAGATTAGGCAATCAATTTTCAACTTATGCAACATGGTGGATTAGGCAAGGAATTACGAGAAGTATTGCTGACTACAGTACAACGATTCGTGTTCCTGTACACATGAGAGAAAAAATCATAAGGTTTACTAAAATTGAAGCACAATTTTGGAATGAAAATAGTAGGACTGCTACTGATGACGAATTAGCTGATTACTTAGAAATATCGAAAGATGAACTTGGAAACTTAAAATTATATCGAAATATGGCAAATTTAACTAGCCTAGATATTCCAATTGGAAATGAGGAGAAAAGTTACCTATGTGATTTTATTCCTGACAAAAATAATAAAACCCCAGAGGAATGTGCTGAAGAAGAAGCATTAAAGAAAGAATTGAAAAACATATTTAAAGAACACCTAACTAGTAGGGAAGAGACAATATTATTGCTCAGATTTGGATTAATTGATGGAGTAAAACATACTCTTGAAGAAATAGGTGAAGTTCGAGGAGTCACTAGGGAAAGAATTAGACAAATAGAATCGAAGGCTATTAGAAAATTGCGACATCCAAATGTTATTGAAAGGTTGATGGGTTTCTATCATGATTGAAAATAAAATAAAAGAGTTGATAAGGTCTCGGAGAAATAGCATTGTAGTATTGATGGGATTTGACAAAGAAGCGTTACCCGTCTCAAGTAAATATTTTACTTTTGATATTGACTATTATGACAAGTTAAATATTGATGTTATTCGAGAACAAGTTGTTGATGAAGTGATCGACAACAGAACATTTGATGAACCTTATAAATGGATGACCATCGAAGAATATCAATTTTTTAAGGAACAACTGGCTATTAATAAAATGCCAGTTGTTGTTCTTGCGAATAATTTATACGACAAGCAGTATCCATATAGTGGAACACTTTCAAATGTAGATAATATTTATCATTATCTTTATTATCAAGAAGATAATGAGTTGGAACCTGAACAGGAAAAATTGCTTAAAAATGTTTCATTTTTCTATGGCCAGATTGATTATTCAAAACAAACTGGTAACTATTATGTGACATATCCTGAATTTGAAGAAGAAATTAAAATTGTTCCATATTATGAAGTGTCTCCTATAAACGTAAACTTTTCCGTTGAATATCCATTAGAAGATATTCAACGTATTGAACTTTCGGATGATGAAATTCCCTTTTTGGACCTTGAATCAGAAATTCTAAATAAAACTAGTAAAACGAATGTTGTATTATTTTTTTCGGGAGCAGCAGATACACTTCCAAATAAATATCTCGAAAGACTAAATATTATTTCATCTTTTTCTGAAGTTAATTTTTATTTTTCAATATTATCCATAAGACGTCAAATTATTGAGAACGAAGATGAATATATCAAAATATTAAAAGATATCTATGGTTACGATAGTTACCGTGAAATAAAGTTTTATAAAAATATTGAGAGCCATTTAAAGGAAACAATTAATATTTCACAAGCACAGATTATTGATGATATTGTGATACAAGCTGAAAATGCTATGCGTGGCGAATCGTTCCGTGATGTTTATATAACTGCATCCACCGGTGCAGGTAAATCTGTCATGTTTCAGATTCCAGCATTATATTTAGCAGAAAAATATTTTAATGATAAGCCACTAACACTGGTAATTTCTCCACTGATTGGTTTGATGAATGATCAAATTGATAATATGAGGAGAAAAGGTGTAAATACATCTGCAACAATTAATGGAAATACACCACCATTTGAGAAAGAAAAAATCTTAGAGAAGGTCCAAAGTCAAGAAGTTGATATACTTTATTTATCTCCAGAAACGTTACAAGCTAGAAGTGATATAAAAATGCTAATTGGTGATAGAAGTATTGGTGTAGTTATTATTGATGAAGCACACATCGTAACGACCTGGGGAAAATCATTCCGAGCTGACTATTGGTATTTAGGTATATATCTTGCTAAATTACGAAAAGAGTATAAGTTTCCAATTGTAACATTTACTGCCACTGCAATTTATGGTGGGCGAGAAGATATGTATTTGGATACTCGTAATAGCTTAAATATGATAAGCCCGATTTCTTACTTCGGAGATGTTCGTCGTGATGATTTATTGATGAGTGTTAGAAGTAGTGAAAAAGATTTAGATGCTGAAGGTAGAGACTATCGTAAAACGAAGAACGCACTTGCGTTAAAACACTTAAAAATGGCGACGAAGAAAAAACAAAAGTCTCTTCTATACTTTCCAACCGTGAGATTGTTAATAGATTTTTATAATTTTGTCGTTCAAAATGAACCAGAAATTGCAAAAAAAACTGGTAAATACTTTGGAACTCTCCAGAAAGAGGAAAAAGACGAAGTGTTATCAGAATACAAGTCTGGTGAACTTCAATTTATTTTAGCTACGAAAGCATTTGGAATGGGAATAGATATTCCTGATATAACTAATGTTTACCATTATGCTCCAACTGGAAATGTTGTTGATTATGTTCAGGAAATTGGTCGTGCTGCCCGAGATAAAAGTAAGGTTCCTCATGGTTTTGGAATGATTGATTTTCTTTCTCGTGATATGAATGAAGTTAAACAGCTTCACGGTATGTCAGCGATTAGAAAGGACCAGATACTTGAAGTGATGCGGAAAATCCTATCAGTATATAAAGAAAAGGGTAACAATCGTAATCTAATTATTAGTCCCGAAGATTTCAAATATATTTTTGTACAAAACAAACGTGATGAAGGTTCCCTTGACAATAAGGTAAAAACAGTACTTCTGATGATCGAGAAGGACTTTTCTTCACCAAACAAATTGGGATATTCTCCTTTTGTTGCACGTCCTAGAAGCCTTTTTGGTAATGACTTGATTTTTGTTACATCAGAACTTGAAGCAACTTTCATTAAGTCAAGACTTGGTAAATATTTTTCCAAAGAAGTGGATTTAAATAGCAACACATATGCTGCTGTTTATCAAGTAAATCTGAGTGGAATTTGGGAAAAATATTATAAAAGAATGTCATTCCCAAGTTTCAAATTTGCGTTGTTTAATGTAGATGAACGTAAAAAACTTGAGCATAAAAATTTGTTCGAAAAATTTGCCTATACCTCAGGTGTTGAAGTTGCATTGAACAATAATATTACTATTGAAAATCTATTATCCCATTACAAGATTATACTTAACTCATTTGAGAGTTTTATTAATAAACAAAAGATTACTGGAAGTCAGTTTACGATCGATGGCCTTGGAAATCACTTTATGAGATCTTTGAAGATTTCAGATAAGTTTGAGGCTCGTGCTTTTGCCCAGACGATCATTAACTCAGCGTTCGAGTTTGGAAAAATTAAAGATATCAAGTTTATTGCAGAAAGAACTAATAGCAGTGAAAATAAACAAAGGTATATTATTTACCAAGATGGAGATGTGTTTTCAAGATTTATAATGGGTTCAATAACGAATGTTTTAAAACCTGATGATAACTTTGTTAAGGAAACTAATAAAGTCATTTCATTCTATTTTCGTTCTCGGGAGGATGATATTGATGCAAAAATTGCTGCTTTAGGTATTGGTGAAGCAAGGAAAATGTTAAATTACCAAATAATTGGGGGGAATAATCCGCAGATCTATTTGAGAATGAACTCAGTTTATCCATTGGAAAAAGTAATTAAACAAGGTAAATTTTATCAAAATAGTATATTACAAGATGTTCAACTCAGGCACTATACTAGTGTTGCAATGCTTAAATATCTATTTATGAAAGAGCAGTCCGAGCCAAGTGATAAGAAAAGAATCATTAACTATTCAAGATGGTTTTGGGATAACATTGAAAATTATTTTATGGGAATTTTACCAAACGAAGTGAAGGATATGTTGTCTAAAAAGAATTAAAGTTAATTTATTGAGTTTGTTTAAATAAAGAAAGCTGAGGTTTTCTTTTCATTAACAATTTCCATAACATAAACCCCAAAAAATTTCATCGAAAATAACGTGTAAAAATATCTATTTACATCCAATACAGGAACATGCGCAGAGTACTTAGGACAAATAGGGTATACTTTTCAATTCATCTCTGATGTGTAATTTAGTCTTCCCTTCCAAATTTTTGAAATGAAGACATAATTAATTTTAGTGTGCTAAAGTGCCTTTTCATAACGTTTTGTATCTTTATTTTGACGAAATCTGGGCCAAGTTGTCAACTTAATATTTAATGATAAATAGCGGTATGATAGGCTTTGTGAGTTCTTTTAAGACCCATTCTGGGAAGGCGAAATTGCTTCTAAATTATTAGACGGCAAGAAT
>NZ_AYZE01000008.1:0-187010 GCF_001436735.1 Liquorilactobacillus cacaonum DSM 21116 | reverse complement strand
TTATGACTTGGATGAGAAGTTGAACATTGTAAGCAAAGAAAAACTTTAATAACAAAAGATAATAAATGTTAAAAGCCATGGCTTCCCGCAAAGGGGCCATGGCTTATTTAACGTATTAGAAAAATGGTAACTGCAAAGTTAAAAAACTTGTCTTTGTAGTTACCATTTGAAAATTTTAATCTGTTTCAAAAATAACCGCTTGATACGGATTTAAAATTAAATTAGTAGCATCTTGAGCTAATTTGGTTTGACTGTTAAGTATAAGTGAGCCGATAGGAAGGGGGACTTTTTGACTTTCAGCAGACAAATTAACAAAAACACTAATTATTTGTTTTCTTAGTTGACGTTGATAGGCGATGACATCCTCAGGAGCCGGGAGTTCAATTAAGCTACCATCGATTAATGTTGACTGATAGTGTAGGTTATGCCGCAATTGTCCCATTGCTCGATAGAAGTTCAGCACAGATGTAGAATCTAAATTTTCATCTGATACGTTAATTTTTTGACGATCATTTCCCATTTCCAACCAAGGTTGAGTCTTCGAAAAACCGCCAAAGTTGGTATTATTCCATTGCATTGGAGTCCGCGCATTATCACGAGAACGATCATTTAAAAGTTCGAGTGCTTGTTGTGGCTGAAAGCCAACGTTGAGAGCCATTTGATAATTATTAATTGATGAAACATCATTAAATTCAGAAATTTTAGTTCGCTGAAAATTCTTCATGCCAATTTCTTGACCTTGGTAGATGAATGGAACTCCTGGTAAGAAATAATACATGGTTGCTAAAGCCTTGGCAGCTTGCGGAGTTTGCTCAGTTTTGTTACGAATTAGTTTTGATAATACGCGAGGCTGGTCGTGGTTTTCTAAGACATTGGCCGTCCAGCCACCAGCTTGTTTAATTGATTTTTGAGCTGAAAAGATAGTGGCTTTTAACTCCTTAATTGACCAATCAGTTTTACCACGATACCATTCGTCAACATTTTCAATATCAATATTCAGGTAACTGAAATCAAAAATCATCGAGAAATAGCCATCAGGGCCAATAAATTGTGGTAAATCATCAGCTGGAACACCATAGGCTTCCCCTACCGTAACAGCATCATATTTATCAAAAGTAGCAGCCTTTAACTCATCAAGAAACTTACTTAAGCCAGGTCGATTTTGCCCTTTTTTTGTTACAGCAACTAGACCATCATCACCATCTGATGGTAGACTAGCCCAATCAAGATCCTTTTTTAGGTGAGTAATTGCATCAATTCTGTAACCAGCAACTCCTTTATCGAGCCACCAATTAATCATTTGATAAATTGCTTGCCGCAATTTAGGATTTTCCCAATTTAGTTCCGGTTGTTGCGAAGCAAATGTGTGAAAATAGTAGGTTCCTGGTTCATTTGGAACTTCTGTCCAAGTGGAGCCGCCGAAAATACTGCGCCAGTTATTCGGAACTTTTCCATCGGTAGTTTTTTTGAAGATATAATATTTGCGATAAGGACTGCTCGAATCGGCCAAGGCTTGTTTGAACCAAGTATGTTGATCCGAGGTATGGTTGACAACTAAATCCATAATCAGTTTGATTCCTCTTTTTTTAGCTTCGACTAACAGTTGGTCGAAATCAGCCATAGTACCAAACTGAGGATCAATAGCTTGGTAATCGGAAATATCGTATCCCATGTCAACCATCGGTGATTGGTAGACGGGAGAAAGCCAAATCATGGTAACTCCCAGTGATTTTAGATAGTTTAAATGTTGAATGACTCCTTGTAGATCACCAATTCCGTCATTATTTGTATCTTGAAACGAACGTGGATAGACTTGATAGACAATTTCATTTTTCCACCAACGAGTATTTGTCATCTAAATAAACTCTCCTTTTTTCTATCTTAGATTTTTTCTTTAATTAATGAAACTGAAAGACTACCAATTAACATTAAAATTCCTGAGATTAAGATCATTGCGGGAAATTTGCTGCCAACTGCTGGGAAAATTGCAAACGAAGCGACCGAGGCAACAATTTGTGGTAAACAAATTGAACCATTGAATAGGCCAAGGTAAGTTCCCATATGTGAATAACCGTCAAGTGCATTGGTAACCATGATGAAAGGATAAGCCATCATGCCAGCCCATGAGATACCAATCAGGATAAATGAGAATAATAAACCAAATTGTGAATGAATGAAGAAAACTGAAATAAAACCAATTGCGCCTAAAAACAATGATAGGGTGTAGCCAATTTTATTTTTACCAGCCGGAATTCTTGATAAAACTAGTGACCAGATAACAGCAGCAACTGCATAAACGGCTGACAAAATTCCAAACCAGTTGGCACCTGCTTGATAGCCGGAACTAGCCGGATTGGAAGCATGATAGACTGTTGCTGCGACACTGCCGGCACCATAAGTCCATAGATATTGGAAAGCCATCCAACAGAAAAGCTGCGTTAAAGTAACAGTCCAAAAAGTCTTGGGTGCTTCTTTTAATAATTGCAGCATACTTTTGTTTTTTTCATTAGCGTTGTCTTCATTTAAAGCTACGCCATGATATTTTTTGTAAGTATCATCGTCATATTCATGAACTGAAAAGACAGAAATTAAGGAAAAGATTACTAAGATAACTGCACCGACATAAAAAGAAATTCGAACTGAGTCAGGAACTTGACCAGCAGTTGCCGTATTAGCAACACCAATAGCTGTCAAAAGATAAGGGAAAATGGTTGCTAAAACAGAACCGGTATTGGACAAAAAGCTTTGAATTGAATATGCATATGATTTTTGCTTTTCGTTGACCATATCACCAACAATCATCTTAAATGGCTGCATAGCAACATTTGAACTCAAATCCATAAACAAAATAGCGATTGCACCAAACCATAAGGCAGTTGAAGTTTTGAAACCAAAACTGCCTGAATTTGGTAATAAAAACATTACAATAACTGAGACTAAAGCACCAACTAGCAAGTAAGGCATTCGTCGACCAAAGCGTTTACTCCATGTTCGATCAGATAAATAGCCAACAATAGGTTGGACAACTATTCCTGCTAATGGGGGTAAAATAAAGAAGAAGCCAAGCTTTGTGGGGTCTGCACCAAGTGTTTGAAATATTCTTCCCATTTGAGAACTTTGTAAAGAAAACGCCATTTGAACTCCGAGAAAACCAAAACTTAACATCCAAATGGTGGATAATGGCAAATTAGGCAAAGTATTTTTATTTTTGTTTTCCATTGTATATACTCCTAAAATAAATAGTTGAAATCGATTTCATGAATAAATTGTAGCACGCTGCTTTTTCTTTGAAAACGCTTAAAAACATGTTAGCGTTAACAATATTTTTCGGCTAACAAAGTATAGTAAAATAATTTTGGAGGTGAGGCTTATGATAACATTGGCTGATGTTGCCAAAGAATCACATGTTTCAATGATGACAGTCTCAAGAGTGTTGCATCATCCTGAACAGGTTTCAGATGAAGTTAGACAAGCTGTTCAGCAAACTATTAACAAGTTAGGTTATAAGCCTAGTCGAGTTGGACAAGCCTTATCACAACAGCGTCAATTTGCGATTCGATTTCTAATTTTAGAAGATATTCAACAAGTCGATCCATACTATGCCAAACTATTGTTATATATTGCAGACTATTTGCGTGAAAAAGGTTATACACTGGAGATTAGTCATGATTTAACTGATCATTCTAGTCAAGTTGATGGAACCTTTGTTAGTGGTGCAAGACAACAAGACTTGCCATTATTAACCAAGTCATCTGACCCAATCGTATCTTATGGTCAGCTTGATAAAACGATTAAATATGTTGATATTGATAATTTTCAAGGAACCTATCAAATGACACACTATTTAGCAAAATGTGGTTACCAAAACTTGCTTTATTTTGGACTTGATTTAAGTGAGACATTTGCGATTTCGCGTGAAGAAGGGTATTTGCAAGCCATGACGGAATTAAATAAAACGCCAACTATTTTTCGAATCGATAATACTCAACAGACAGCAGCTAGCTTAATCAGGCAATTAATTATAGCTAAAAATAGTGCGATTCTTGCGGCAACTGATCGAATTGCAATTGGAGCTTTACAAGAACTTTTACACTTGGATATTAAGATACCTGATGACATTGGAGTAACTGGCTTTGATGGCGTATTTATTAATCAGATTTCTTTACAACACTTAACCACGGTACAGCAACCACTTAAAAAAATAGCTCAAGTAATGGTTGAACTGCTGTTAGGAATGATTGAAAAACGACCTGGAAAATCAACTTTAATTCCTCCACACTTATCAATTGCACAAACAACCCGAGCATTAGAAGAGAATTGAATCTAATGCGGTCATGAAAAAATGCTTTCAAAGTCTCGGTAGTATAGCTGTTAACTAGTTAACTAATTTTCACTTTTTAACAGTTGGCAAGACAAAGACATTTTAGAAGATTTTGTTTTGCCTCCTCAATAGAAAGTTCCAAGTCATCCAACATTTCAGCTTCAAGCTTTTCATTCTTCATGTAAAACATCTCCTAAGTGGAATATGGTTAAACCAATACAAATACATCTTTTTTCAACCTTTTTTTAATCAACACTTATTTTTAAGAATTGTGTAGGTTAGAGTGATAGATATTTGCTTGCATACTGTAAAATTCGATATTATCAATGCTTTTCCTGGCTAAACAATTGACGTCCGTACGTTATTGGTCGAGTTAGGTGTATTCTAAGATCGATTTTGCAAATTTAATGCAGTCTTTTTAGTAAAGTGTTACTTCTATAAGTTATCAAAAGTAAGAGTATAGAGTCTGAAATTTTAAAAGATATAAGATAACTACACCAAAAAACTTTCTTTCGCATAGCTTTCGGATTATTAATCCAAACTATGGGAAAGAAAGTTTTATATTATTAATATCATAATTTTGCGGGATGGTTATGTGGAAGTGCTATTCTTCATCATCAAATAATACTTTGATTTTTTTATTTGTTGAAATTGAGATCTTAGCACCGAAAAACGTATGTCCTAATTCAACTTCGCTACCTTTTAAAGTAATTATAATCACATCTGTAATATCGGTTGGATTAGTAACGCCAACCACATCTGAGTCTCCGACAAGTACATTACTATCTTGGTTAGTAGTAATTTCCCAATCATTAACGACTACATTTTTTGTTTTTATTGCCATAATATTACTCCTACTCTGGATGTTGTATAGTTATTTTATTGGTGAAGCTCAAAAGTTTAATTAAACAATGAAACATCCTAATGCTAGCAAAGAATAGATAAGTTGTAAATGAAATTTTTAATTAGTTGAAATAGTGCTGTTAAATTCCCAAACAGTTAACAAATTTTCTGAGAAGTAGATTATTAATAATCTGACTGCTTTGTGCCTTTTTTTATTTTGTATATATTTAAGCAATGAATTATAATTACTTTACCAATAAAAAAGGTGTAAGTTATTAAGAAAGAAGGCATGAATTATGCATATTGAATTTCCAAAATTATCCAAAGATGAACCAACGATTGGAAGAGGAAGCCAGATAAAAAATACAACTTTTGGACAGTGGGTTGAGCTAGGCGAGAATAATTTAGTTGATAATTGTGTGATTGGTGACTATAACTACACTGGACAATATTGTTTTATGCAAAATAGCGATTTAAAAAAATTTATTAGTATTGCTGCGCAAGTGAGGATTGGGCCTACTAATCATCCATATAATCGGGTTGCCCAGCATATTTTTGCTTATAATGGTGAAGCATATGGTTTTGCACAAAAAGATAGTGAATATTTGAAGACACGTAAACAAATTAGAACAACAATCGGAAATGATGTCTGGATTGGTCATGGTGCAATTATTCAAACCGGATTAACTGTTGGTGATGGAGCTGTAATTGGTTCAGGAGCTGTAGTTACACATGATGTTGAACCATATACGATTGTTGGTGGTGTTTCAGCAAAAGTAATTAAGAATCGATTCCCAGACGAGATAAAAACAGATTTAGAACAAATTGCATGGTGGGACTGGTCGAGACAAAAGTTGGAGGAATGTTATCTAGATTTTAGGTTACCAGTTGAGGAATTTGTAAAAAAACATTTGTCTTTGTAAAATTATAATTGGACACATTAAGAATGTTAGATGTTGATAATTGACGCAGAAAACTAAATTTGCATCAAAATTGTATAGGTGAAAAAAGGAGACTTCTTGATAAAAAGTGAAGTCTTCTTTTTATTTACAAATTCATTTATTACATTAATAAAGTATGATAAAATATGTTAAATAAAATATTGGGGGGATTATGCTGAATGGCTAAATATAGTGTGGGGTTAGATATTGGAATTTCTTCAGTTGGTTGGGCAATTATTGATATTGAGACAAAACAAATTGTGAATCTTGGAAGTAGAATTTTTCCATCTGGAAATGCGGCAGGAAATCAAGAAAGACGCGGTTTTCGTGGGATAAGACGATTGATTAGACGTCGCAAGAATAGATTAACAGATTTAAAGAAATTATTGGGAGAAACATTTTTCTCTGATTTAAAAAAAATTGATTCAAATGGTTATGAATATTATGATATCGATTTCCAAATTAACGCTAATCCTTATGAATTACGAGTTAAAGGAATAACGGAGAAACTATCTAAAAAAGAGTTAGCAGTTGTATTACATCATATCATTAAGCATCGTGGTATTTCTTATGACTTAGGAGATTTGGAAGATGATGGGACAAGCGGAGTTAGCGATTATAAAAATTCAATCAATATTAATAGACAATTACTTCGTGAAAAAACGGTTGGTCAAATTCAGTTAGAAAGACTCATTGAGTTTAACCAGGTCCATGGACAAGTTAAAAAGGCTGAAGATGTTTCATTGTTGAATGTTTTTCCATCTTCTGCATATCGTGATGAAGCAAATAAAATCATGATTAAGCAACAAGAATTTTATTCTGAAATTACGAATTCATTCATGGAACAAGTGGATCAATTAGTTAGCCGCAAAAGAGATTATTTTATTGGACCAGGTAATGAGAAATCACGTACTGATTATGGAATATATAAAAGTGATGGACGAACATTAGATAATTTGTTTGCTGAACTCATTGGAACGGATAAGATTAATGGTGAAAAAAGAGCATCAGCATCAAGTTTGACTGCACAGGTTTACAATTTATTAAATGATTTAAATAATTTGCATGTTTCTAATACAGAAGATGGCAAATTAACAACAAGCACAAAAAAAGAAATAATCAAAGCAGCTAAAACTACAGATGGAGTTTTTGGAATATCCCAAATTTGTAAAATTATTGGTTGCAAAAAAGAGGAAATTACTGGATTTAGACAAGATAAGTCTGAAAAAAAAGTTATTCATACATTAGCAGGATATCGAAAAATTAGGAAAGCTTTGGCAACTATAAATATTGAGGCGAATGAGTTAAATCCAACTGTTTTTGACCAAATTGCCGATATTTTAACTCTTAATACGGAAAAAGCAGAAATCCGAAAACAGTTAGACAAAGTCCAGTTAGATATAACTGATGAGATGAAAGAACTAGTTATTGATAAGAATAAAGATTTTTTAGTAGATGGGCGAGCTACATGGCATAGTTTTTCCTATCAAACATTAAACATGCTTATTCCTGAATTATTGAATACTAGTGAAGAGCAAATGACAATATTAACTCGGATGGGGTTAATGAAATCAGATAATGAGAAATACCGCGGATTGAAAAAGATACCTGCTGAAAAAATTGCATCAGAAATATTTAATCCGGTTGTTGCAAAGTCAACAAGAGAAGCAATCAAAGTTTTCAATGCAATATCTAAAGAGATAGGAAAAAATAATATTGAGCATGTTGTTATTGAATTGCCTCGTGATGATAATGAAGAAGATGAAAAAAGGAAAATTCAAAAGCTACAAAAAGCTAATGAGACTGAAAAAGAGGCTGCTGATAATCTAGTAAAGCATAAACTAGGAATTTCGGATTCAGCATTAATTGCACATTACCGTAAGTTTAAAGGACTTTCGCAAAAGGTTAGGTATTGGTATCAACAAGAAACTTATTGTCCATATTGTGGGAAAATAATCGAAGCAACACAACTAATTAATAATAACGATAATTTTGAAGTTGATCATATTATTCCAATTTCCGTTAGTTATGATGATTCACAAAATAATAAAGTGCTAGTTCATAGCCAATGTAATCAAGCTAAAGAAAAACAAACTCCTTTGGGTTGGATAAATAATGGTGGTGGTTTTGGTCAAAGCAAGAATGAATATACTAATAGGGTTAAAAATAATAAGAAGTATTCAAAAAACAAAGTTGATAATTTGTTAAATGAGACAGATCTTACTGATATTATTACGCAACGTAGTTTTATTCAGAGAAATCTTAATGATACG
Source organism: Liquorilactobacillus cacaonum DSM 21116 (assembly GCF_001436735.1). Lineage (GTDB taxonomy): Bacteria > Bacillota > Bacilli > Lactobacillales > Lactobacillaceae > Liquorilactobacillus > Liquorilactobacillus cacaonum. The sequence goes on along the minus strand of NZ_AYZE01000008.1, from coordinate 178,632 downwards.
AGATATGCTGCACGGACAGTATTAGATGAGTTTTATTCATTTTTTAAATCAAATGATTTACCGACAAAGGTCAAAGTTGTACGTGGAAAATGGACTTCTCAAATGCGAAGAAAATGGAATAATGTTGGGGGACTAAGGAAAACTCGTGATACACATCATCACCATGCGATTGATGCCAGCATTATTGCAAGTTTCCCACTATTGAGAGCTTTCGATAGAGCGATAAAATTGATTGATGTCGATAAAGAAACTGGAGAAATAGTACAATATGGGAAGGCCTCTTTAAATGGGGACGTAATCGAGGAAAAATCAGTGATTCAGGCACCTATTATAAAAAACGAGAAGTTCGAAAAACTTGTTGATGAAATCTATAATTTTCCGTTATTTAAACAAGTTGAGCTGGCAAATAATATTGAAAATCCAGAAAATCCGGTGAAATTTAGTCATCATGTCGATAAAAAAGCAAATCGGACAGTTGCTAATCAAACAATTTATAGTACACGTATTAAAAAAACTGAAAAAATAGTTCGTAAAAAGGTAACGGCTAAAGAAGAAGAGTATGTTATCGGAACTATTAAAGATATTTATGATGTAACTAACTTTGAAAAATTCAAAAAACTTTATGATGAATCTTCTAAAAAAGATGATATCAAATTTTTAATGCAGAAAAATGATCCAAAAACATGGGAGAAATTAGTTGAAATCATGAATACCTACCCAGATTATGAAGAAATTAGTCAGTTAGATGGGAAAGTTAAGCGGGTTAAAGTTTCGCCATTTAAACTTTATTTTCGTGAAAATGGCTTCATTACTAAATATGCTAAACACAATAATGGCCCGAAAGTAGTAAGCATAAAGTATTATGATTCAAAACTTGGAAATCATATTGATATAACACCAGTTAATGCTAATAATAAGGTAATCTTACAGAGCTTGAAACCTTGGAGAACTGATGTTTATTATAATAATGAAACACAACAATATGAACTGCTTGGTTTAAAATATTCTGATTTAAAGTTCACAAAAGGTGTTTATGGAATTACTCGAGAAGCGTATGAAAAGCTTAAGTATGGCTATACAGACGGTGTACCTGCTTGGAAACCAATCAGCAAAGAGAGTGAATTCAAGTTTAGTTTGTATAGAAATGATCGTGTAAGAATTATTAATGAAGCCGGTGAAAAAATAGATCTCCTATTTGGTTCTAGAAATGAAACATCAGAAGGATACGTTGAAATGAAGCCAATTTTTAAGACGAATTTTGATGATGCAGAGGAAGCTAGTTTTTATGGAAAGACATCAAATAAGAGATTAATCAAGAAAATGGCTAGAAAAGGGTACCAAATTTATAAGGTGAATACTGATATCTTAGGTAATCTATACTATACCGCGAAAGAATCGAATGAACCTAAATTAGATTTATAGAAAAAAATATTTTTAAATAGTTGTAAAAGTATAATAATGATGTTAAACTATCAATGTAGTCGACGGACTGCTGCACTCGACGGAGTGTATTGTTCAATCGTTTTATTGATAGGAAAATGATTGAGAATCTACAAAGATAAGGCTTTATGCCGAAATGACTGCCTTTATGGCAGTTTTTTTGTATACAAAAATTTATAATACTGAAAGGAGACATAATGACTTGGAGAAATATCATGGTTAAAGATGGTGATTATTTAAGATTGAAATTAGATAATCTACAAATTGAAAAGGCAGGACAAAAATATATAGTACCGCTCTCGGATATTGCTACTGTTACGTTGGAAGGAAAAATATTGACGTTAACAACTAGATTATTAGCGAAATTTGCACAGTACAATATCGCAGTAATTGTGTGTGATAATAAATACGTGCCGTGCGGAGTTTATATGGGATTTGGTCAATATCATCGAACTGCCAAAAGAAATCTTGAACAAATTTCATGGGATGAAGTTTTGCGAAAAGAAGCATGGACAAGAATTATTAGTCAGAAGATGATCAATCAGAAGGATGTATTAATCGCTTGTAATCTTGAAAAAGAACGAATCAACAAGATGGAAGAGTTAATTGCTAATATTCAGTTTGCCGATATAACTAATCGTGAGGGGCACTGTGCCAAAGTATATTTTAACAGTTTATACGGGCAAGATTTTACACGTGAACAAGATTGTCTTCAAAATGATGCAATGAACTACGGTTACACAATTATTCGTGCATACATGGCGCGTTTGGTTACCAGTCTGGGATTAATACCAACACTTGGAGTCTTTCATCGTAATGAGTTTAATTCATTTAATTTAGTTGATGATTTAATGGAACCCTTTCGTCCATTAATGGATTGGTACATTGTAGATAAACTTTTGCCAAAATATAAAAAGTATCTTAGTTGGGAGATGCGCTGTGATTTGATAAACTTTATGAATCAATCATACAGCCATAAAGGTCGAAAGACGACGATCGATATAGTGATGCTTGATTATGTGAATTCTTTTATTAAATTAATGCAGTATGGTAGAGATAAAGAATTATTGGCGATAACATTGGAGGGAATGAGAGGTGTACAATAAATTGCGATTAATGTGTTTTTTTGATCTGCCAATGGTTTCAAAGACAGAGTTGCGTCATTATCGGATATTTCGAAAACGACTTATTGAACTAGGATTTATAATGATACAAGAGTCTGTATATGTCCGCACATTACCCAATAGAAGTCAATTGAGTAAATATGAAGAGCAACTTAAAAGAGTAACTCCAGAAAATGGGTTGGTTGAATTAATGTATGTCTCTGAAAAGCAATTTGAAGAACGAAGGTTTTTGACGGGAGAAAAATCTCCGCAAGAAGTCGTTATTGGGAATAACAAAATGGTGATTATATGAAGATTGAAATTGAAGACAACCAGTTTATTGAGTTTGATGAGTCTCAAAGGTTATTTTTCTATGGTCATAATCAAAAATTGGCACATGAATTGGTGCGCAGCTTAAAGCGATTTAGTAACAAAAAGAATTTGAATGAGCTAGAAGAGTTGGTATATGGTGAAAATGGAATAGAAATATATCGTGACGAGCAATTACTTAAGCCTGGATCAATTGATATTCATTTTCTACAAGATAGTTCTTCCATTTATAATGAAGTTAGTTTTGATAAGCTAAGTTTGATGACAGATTTTCTTTCTGCAATGTCTGAAAATGTTGAAATAAATAGGGAATTGTCAAAGATTGAAGATCATTTATTAAAAATCGAACTTATATTTAATGAAAAACTGGGTAAGATATCAGATAATATTTCTTCAAATGTTGCAGAGCTAACATACGCTGAGCTAATGAAAAATAACATGTTTTTATCATATGTTGATCAAAGTCATGAATTTCCTTTGGAGATGATGGATGCTAATGAATTGATAGATGAATACCTACTTTTGCTGAAAGATAAATTAGCGAGAGATTTGAAAGAGACATGGGTAGTTTTAATTAATATAGCGAGTTTTCTTTCTTTGGAAAGCTCACAAGTTTTAATAGATGGATTGACTAAGATGGCTGATGATACGGGTTTACTTCACATATTTATAGTTGGTGAAGAGTCACTCAACTTAAATTATGACTTAGAAGATATTCCAAATACAGTGATTTTAACGAATGAAGTATGCCAAATGCCAGAGTTTGAAAATTTTAAGAGTAGCGTCATGAATCATTATCCAGCAACGTTAAGGATGACGGATGAAGAACTCTGCAGCGCTTTTTTTGAAATTATATCTTGCATCGGTAATGATATCAATGCCACTGGAAAATCATATGAATATATAGTATTGTTAAAAGTAATTAATGATATTTTGGGGTTTAGCAGTTTGAAATTCAATTCCCAAGTAAAAGAATTAACAGATGCTGAGCGAGCCTATTTGGAATCTTAGGATTGACGAATTTATAAGAATGTTCAAGGCCAGCCTCCTGCAAAGTAGATTCGAGTATTTCTTGATTTGAGGTTTTTGTACTCTCAACATTTTCCTATCAGTAAAACTTGATGATGGAAATAATCTATATGTTGTTAGTTTTTGTACTCTCAACATTTTCCTATCAGTAAAACAATGGGTTAGACTTAATCCAAGTCTCAGGTGTTTTTGTACTCTCAACATTTTCCTATCAGTAAAACCTACTAATTATATGTCTACGACAGACCCTAGTTTTTGTACTCTCAACATTTTCCTATCAGTAAAACTTAACTCTTTAACATAAACATCATCATACTGTTTTTGTACTCTCAACATTTTCCTATCAGTAAAACCACTTATATTTTTGGCTTCATTAATAACTTGTTTTTGTACTCTCAACATTTTCCTATCAGTAAAACTGATGTTGTTTGGTCGTTTCTCCAGTTTGTGTTTTTGTACTCTCAACATTTTCCTATCAGTAAAACATATCCATAATTTTAAGCATGAGATAATATGTTTTTGTACTCTCAACATTTTCCTATCAGTAAAACTGTGGTATACATTTTTGAAGGATAATGAGTGTTTTTGTACTCTCAACATTTTCCTATCAGTAAAACCTTCAAGATATATTCAGTTTCTCTTGACACGTTTTTGTACTCTCAACATTTTCCTATCAGTAAAACTCAGATGCCGTTCAAAAATTTAATAGTACCGTTTTTGTACTCTCAACATTTTCCTATCAGTAAAACAGTGACTTCATTTGTTTTTAGTGCGTGTCGGTTTTTGTACTCTCAACATTTTCCTATCAGTAAAACTAAAAGCTCAAATTTCCATTCTATCAGCCAGTTTTTGTACTCTCAACATTTTCCTATCAGTAAAACATGCTGCTGTTTTAGATGATTCTTTTGACCGTTTTTGTACTCTCAACATTTTCCTATCAGTAAAACGCTTTTAAGCAAAACTCCACCCGACCAATTGTTTTTGTACTCTCAACATTTTCCTATCAGTAAAACAAAAAGATGTTAATAATTATATTGCAGTCCGTTTTTGTACTCTCAACATTTTCCTATCAGTAAAACTGGGAATATTGTTTCAGCCAAGACAGTTTAGTTTTTGTACTCTCAACATTTTCCTATCAGTAAAACATGAGAACCTTAAAATCTGATGACGTGTGTGTTTTTGTACTCTCAACATTTTCCTATCAGTAAAACACACAGCAGATTATCCCGACACCAATCCTAGTTTTTGTACTCTCAACATTTTCCTATCAGTAAAACATAACTGCTTGTCTAACTTGATTTGTTTATGTTTTTGTACTCTCAACATTTTCCTATCAGTAAAACAGCATACGAAGCTTTAGTTCCCGTTTTAAAGTTTTTGTACTCTCAACATTTTCCTATCAGTAAAACTAAAACATGATAGTATTAATGTTACCATAAGTTTTTGTACTCTCAACATTTTCCTATCAGTAAAACGTAATAAAGCAAGTCGTTCTCTTTATGTCTGTTTTTGTACTCTCAACATTTTCCTATCAGTAAAACTTGAGAATATGTTAGTCAACTTTAACTTATGTTTTTGTACTCTCAACATTTTCCTATCAGTAAAACACAGAATTGATGATTTGAACAGTAGGTATAGTTTTTGTACTCTCAACATTTTCCTATCAGTAAAACTGGTAATCCTATTTCAATTGCAGCTGCAGAGTTTTTGTACTCTCAACATTTTCCTATCAGTAAAACCGAATGAATAGTATATACACTTCCGTCGCTAGTTTTTGTACTCTCAACATTTTCCTATCAGTAAAACTTTTGGAAGGACATATGCACCACGTGGACTGTTTTTGTACTCTCAACATTTTCCTATCAGTAAAACCTGCTTTGGCAATTTGCGTCTTTTCATCTTGTTTTTGTACTCTCAACATTTTCCTATCAGTAAAACATTTTTAACTTCATTTAGATCATAGCTGTAGTTTTTGTACTCTCAACATTTTCCTATCAGTAAAACTCGTAAAATGATAGTATGCCAAGTTGGATAGTTTTTGTACTCTCAACATTTTCCTATCAGTAAAACCAATTTTGACCTCATTTTGGTCCATTGCTCGTTTTTGTACTCTCAACATTTTCCTATCAGTAAAACAAAATAATGGCTTCATTTATTTTACAGGTAGTTTTTGTACTCTCAACATTTTCCTATCAGTAAAACGAAAAGAGGGCAATTCGAATTCACTTTATGGTTTTTGTACTCTCAACATTTTCCTATCAGTAAAACGGTTCAAAGAAGAATGGATTGATAAGCTCGGTTTTTGTACTCTCAACATTTTCCTATCAGTAAAACATGATAAAAATAATGGTGAGCTTTTGAGTGGTTTTTGTACTCTCAACATTTTCCTATCAGTAAAACATTGCCAACTTGTAGAATTGCGGTTCAGTGGTTTTTGTACTCTCAACATTTTCCTATCAGTAAAACAGGGTCTATAGGAATATAAGAATAGAAAAATCATACGGTATCCATAACATCTTCTTTTCGCCTTATCAGTTCATAGGTGTCACGGGCAATCATCAATTCTTCATTTGTAGGAATAACTAGTAATCGAGCTTTACTGTTGTAATTAGCAAAATCAAATGGAGCTTCTTGATTTTTATTATTAGCTGAATTAATACCAATTCCTAGACAAGTTAATTTTTGGCAAATCAATTTTCGAATATAGCAATCATTTTCCCCAATGCCTCCAGTGAATACAAGTGCATCAGCACCCCCCAATTCTAACCAATATGCTCCAAGATAATCACAAATTTTTTTGACAAACATATTAATTGCTAGTTTGGCTTGATGATTATCTTCTATATGTGCCTCAATTTTTCGAATATCTGAACTAATACCTGATATGCCAAGTAAACCAGATTTTTTATTTAAAGTTTCCATACAATCATCGATACTGGAGAATGCTTGGTTTTTAATTAAAAAGGCTAATGCAGAAGGATCGATATCACCACAACGTGTTCCCATCAATAATCCAGTTAAAGGAGAAAAGCCCATAGAAATATCAATACTTTTACCATACCTAATTGCGGCAATTGATGCACCTGATCCTAGATGAAGGGTAATTAACTTTAAACTTGATAAGGAATACCCAAGTAAGGAGGCTGCTTGTTGTGCAACAAAACGATGGCTAGTACCATGTGCCCCATATTTTCTGATGTGATAATCGCGATAGAAATCTAAGGGCAAGGCATACAAATAATTTTCAGGAGGTAAATCACTAAAAAAGGATGTATCAAAGACTGCAACTTGTGGGCAATCCGGTAGTAGGTTCATTGCATCTTGAATTCCTGCTATATTTGCAGGATTGTGCAAAGGCGCTAAATCATGAATGCTTTGTAGCTGTATAAGCATATCTGGAGTTAATGTAATAGACTTTTTGAATATTTCTCCCCCAGCAACAATTCGATGGCCGATTCCCACAATCTCTTTAGGATTTTTGATGACATTATATTTTTTTAGTAATGAAATTACGAGAGCTACAGGTGTTGATTTCATAGTATATGTGTATGGAATTGGTTCGCTACCAGGTAAGCTGATAATCATGTTTGTGCTAACTGGATTCGAGTAATCAATGAGTATTCTTGCGAGGCAAGTTTCAGTAGGCATGGAAAATAGGCTGATTTTTAGCGAAGAACTTCCAGAATTAATTGACAAAATTTTTTCCATAAGATCACTTCTTTTTTATGTGTTTTATTTCACAATATAGACTAACATCAAATCAAAAAAAGTCAATTATATTTTTGACCAATAGTGTCTGTGGTTTATAGGTAATTATTGAGGAATATTGTGGATGTTTGGAGTTATAAGTTATTTTTTTGTATAAGTGTTGAATTTCACAATATAAAAGAGTAGGATATCCTTGTAATATATTTAGTGATTTATTTCACAATTATTTTTTATTTAAGGAGGATTTTCGCATGACAATGACAAAGAAAATGAAAAAGACGGTATCTCCTGAAGAAAAAGCAGAGCACTATGAACAAGCTGAAGTATATACAAAAAATTTGGTTGAAAGGGCTTTAATTGCTGAGGAGTTGTATTCGACGTATTCGCAAGCCGAAGTTGACCGAATTGTTGCAGCAGCAGCACTTGCTGGTTCTGAAGCGGCACTAGAATTAGCACATGAAGCAGTTATTGAGACAAAAAGAGGAGTCGTTGAAGACAAAGACACAAAAAATCGTTTTGCAACTGAAAATATTTACAATTTAATAAAAAATGAAAAAACAGTTGGTGTGATAAATGAGGATAAAGTTGCGGGACAAGTTAGAATTGCCGCACCACTTGGAGTCTTAGCCGGAATTGTACCAACTACTAATCCTACATCAACGACGATGTTCAAAACTTTAATGGCATTAAAAACACGGAATGTTATCATTTTCGCTTTTCATCCACAAGCACAAAAATGTTCAGCACATGCAGCCAAAATATTGTATGATGCTGCAGTTGCTGCAGGGGCACCCAAAGATATCGTCCAATGGATTGAAGTTCCTAGCTTGGATAACACAACAGCTTTAATTCGTAATTCAAAAATTGCCTCGATACTGGCAACAGGTGGGCCAGGGATGGTGAATGCGGCTTTGAAATCAGGGAATCCTTCTATGGGGGTTGGCGCAGGTAATGGAGCAATTTTTGTTGATCATACAGCTGATTTAGATCGAGCAGTGGAAGATTTATTGTTATCAAAGCGTTTTGATAATGGAATGATTTGTGCAACTGAAAACTCGGTTGTTGTTGAAGAAGCTATATATACCCAATGGTTAGAGAAGATGGAAAATAAGGGAGCTTATGTTGTTCCTAAAAAGGATTACCAAAAGGTTGCTGATTTTGTTTTTAATGATAACCATGGTGTGAATGGTCCTGTGGCGGGTAAATCGGCTTCATGGATTGCTAAAGAAGCGGGGATTTCTTTACCTAATGATAAAGATGTTATGTTATTTGAACTTGATGCCAAAAACATTGGAGAAAAATTATCATCTGAGAAATTATCACCACTTCTTTCAGTTTACAAGGCACATACCCGCCAAGAAGGGATAAAAATTGTGACCGCTTTATTAGATTATCAAGGAGCTGGTCATAATGCAGCTATCCAAATTGGCTCGCAGTCAGATCCATTCATTACTGAATATGCAAAACAGACAAAGGCGGCTCGGATTTTGGTAAATCAACCGGATTCAATTGGTGGAATTGGCGATATTTATACTGATGCATTACGGCCTAGTCTGACGCTTGGCACTGGTTCATGGGGGAAAAACTCATTGTCGCATAATTTATCAACAAATGATTTATTGAATATTAAAACTGTTGCAAAGCGGCGAAATCGCCCACAGTGGGTACGTTTGCCAGAAAAAATTTACTATGAAAAAAATGCTATCTCGTATTTGCAAGATGAGGTTGAGGATATAAAACGAGTATTTATTGTGGCCGACCCAGGAATGGTTAAATTCGGATTTGTTGATAAAATCTATGAACAACTTGCATTACGTGAAAAAATGGTTAAAAGCTCTATTTACGGGACTGTAAAACCCGATCCGACACTTGGGCAAACAATTGAAATTGCAAAACAAATGGGACAATTTAAGCCAGATACGATTATTGCACTTGGAGGAGGCTCCGCACTAGATGCTGCCAAAATCGCACGATTTATTTATGAGTATTCACTTGATCAACCAGATGGATTTTTAGATAGCTATGAAAAGGTTAGTGAATTGTTTACACGTTTACAACAAAAATTCATAGATATTAGAAAAAGAATTGTCAAATTTCATCATCAATTAAATACCCAACTAATAACAATTCCAACGACATCTGGAACAGGCTCGGAAGTTACTCCTTATGCGGTTATTACGGATGACAAAACGCATGTGAAATATCCGTTGACTGATTATGAATTAACACCACAGATTGCAATTGTGGATCCAGAATTTGTGATGACCGTTCCGCAAAGAACTGTTGCATGGTCAGGATTAGATACGTTATCACATGCACTTGAATCTTACGTTTCAGTAATGGCTTCGGATTTCACTCGCCCATGGTCATTACAGGCAATCAAATTAGTTTTTGAGAACTTAGCATTATCATACAAATTTGATTCAAAAAATCCAACAAGAGCTGGAGAAAAAGCCCGAGAGAATATGCATTATGCAGCTTGTTTAGCGGGAATGGCTTTTGCCAATGCATTTTTAGGTATAAATCACTCACTGGCGCACAAAACAGGAGGAGAATTCGGATTACCTCATGGGTTAGCAATTTCTATTGCAATGCAGCATGTGATTCGCTTTAATGGTGTTGTTGGTAAGGTCAAAAGAACACCATTTCCACGATATGAAGTCTATCGTGGGCAAAGAGATTACGCTGAAATTGCACGTTTTATTGGCTTAGAGGGTAATAACGATGCGCAACTAGTTGAAGCTCTTTGTAAGAAAATAAATGAACTGATGAATGAAGTAGAAGTAAAGCCTACACTATCTGCTAATGGTGTTACAAAGGAGAACTTCGAAAAATCACTTGGAAAATTAATTGATTTGGTCTACAACGATCAATGTACCCCAGCTAATCCTAGACAGCCAAGTTTAGAAGAAATAAAACAATTATTAGAAGATCAATTTTAGTAGGGACTAGTTATTCAACTCTGTAATCAAAAGCATTAAAAATAACACTCTTAAGGCCAAAGTGGTCAAAAAGGGTGTTATTTTTTAGTGCAGATAAGTAAATTTAATTGACGCTCGTATACTGTGATTGGTACTAATCAGTAATTCGAGTATGAGGCATAGTCTAGTCAGAAGAATTTAGTTCACTATTTATTAATTTAAGAAATTCTTCTTGCTCCGATGTAAAAAAATGATTTTTGCGGTACGCGATACTTGCAATTAGTCGAGGCTGAAATTTGTCTAATAATGGGATACTTACAATGTCGGGGTGAGTGTTTTGGACAACTTCAGATAGAATTGTGATGCCAACATTTTGGGAGACCATATCCATTAAAAAGCCGACATTGTTTGTTTCAAGTACAACATTTAGATTTATTTTGTTGGAACTCGATAGAATTTGTGAGACTCTCAAATGTACAAAGTTTTGGTTTAATAGTACAAAGTTTTCATCTTTTAAGGCAGAAAAATAAATTCCTTTTTTTTGAGCTAAAGGATGTTTTTTTGATACAAAAATATGAAAGTTACTTGAAGCAAAGTTCTCAATAATTAAATCGTTGCTTTCACTTTCTGCCAATTTGTCAATATCTAAAGAACCAATTAATGCAGCATCAATTTTTCCACCTTTCAACGATTTTCTTAGACTGTTAGATCCTGCTTCATAAATTTTTATGTGATTTAATAATCCTTTTGTATTTAGTTTTTCTGCTAGCTTATAAAAATAAGTATTTTCAATAACTGAAGCTAATCCAAGCTTAAAAGTTTTTGTATTTAAACGGCTGATTTCTTTTTTTGCGGCTTCAAATTCATTTAGGATTGTAACAGAATGTTGAAAAAGTTGTTCACCAGCAGGAGTAATAATAATCTCTTTGCGGGCTGATTCACGAATCATTAATTTTGCATTAAATAAGGTTTCAAGTCGCTTAATAGAGTTACTAATAGCAGGTTGACTAACACTATAGAATTTTGCAACCTTGGAGAAATTTTTTAGTACATATAATTTTTTAAAGTACTCAATATCTTGAATATTCATTTTTTAAAATCTCTTTTCAATAACTTATAGTTATGAGTTTTGCTAAATTTGATTATACACTTACTAATAATATATCCTATAAGATGTTTTTTTCATAGTTATTAAAGTGGAGAATACTTAAAACAAATTTTGGTTTAATGAGGGAGAAAAAATGGTAGTAGTAGAAGAGTTGTCGACAATCGTTGGAAGAAAACATGTAATTACGAACAAAGCAAAGTCGCTACGTTTTCGTAAAGGCTATCGCTCTGGACAAGGAGATGCCTTAGCAGTAGTATTTCCAGGAACCTTGGTGGAGTTGTGGCATGTATTAGAAGTTCTACACAAAAATAATATCATTATTATTATGCAAGCTTCCAATACAAGTTTAACAGAAGGATCAATCCCGACAGATCACGGATATGATCGAGAGGTTGTAGTTATTAGTGGTCGAAGAATTAAGAGTCTCCAATTAATTAATCATGGGGAGCAAGTTTTAGCATTTCCTGGAACTACCTTGTTTAAGTTAGAAAATGCATTAAAACCTATAAATCGCGAGCCACATTCTGTAATTGGTTCATCAACATTAGGTGCCTCAGTAGTTGGAGGGATTAGTAATAATTCTGGTGGTGCGCTGATTCGTAGAGGCCCTGCATATACCGAACTATCTTTGTATGCGCGTATTGATGAAAATGACGAATTACATTTGGTTAATCATCTAGGAATTGACCTTGGAGCAACACCTGAAGAGATTTTAAAAAATTTGGAGCAACGTAATTTTGATGTTGATGCAGTAAAAAAAGCAGATCATTATGGCCACATTCCTAACTATCAAGCACGAGTGCGCGATGTTGAAGCAGATACTCCGGCAAGATATAATGCAGATCCACATCAATTATATGAAGTGTCTGGTTCAGCAGGGAAGGTAGCAACTTTTGCAGTACGGTTAGATACCTTTCCTAAAGACGGGGAATCCCAAGTGTTTTATATTGGAACAAATAATCCTAACGTACTTGAAGATCTTCGCCGTCATATCATGAAAAATTTTGCTAATCTTCCAGTTTCCGGAGAATATATGCATAGTGAAGCATATACATTGGCTAAGAAGTATGGCAAGGACTCATTGATAGTTATTGATAAATTGGGAACAGACTTTCTTCCTTATTTATTTGCATTAAAAGCAACGGCAGAAAGAATATTGGATCATCTGATTGTCTTCAAACCGTACTTTCCAGATCGAGTTTTACAAAAAGTAGGGATGCTGTTCCCTAACCAATTGCCAAAAAGGCTTGAGGAATTTCATGATAAATATGAACATTATTTGATTTTAAAAATGGCTGGTGATGGCATAGAAGAAGCTCGTAAATATCTAGGAGAATATTTCAAAGAAGCTAAAGGCGGCTATTTTGAAGCAAGTGCAAAGGAAACAAAAAGAGCTGAGTTGCATCGATATGTAACAGCAGGTATCGCGATTCGCTATCAAGAGGTTTTTCAAGATACAATCACAGATATTTTACCTCTTGATATTGCTTTACGTCGTAATGAATATGATTGGTTTGAAAAACTTCCAAAAGAAATTGAAGACAAGATTGAACATAAATTGTACTACGGGCATTTTTTGGACCATGTGATGCATCAAGATTATATTTTGAAACCAGGTGTTGACCCGCATGAATTAAAAGAGGAAATGTTGAAATTGTTGGATAAACGTGGAGCAATTTATCCTGCTGAACATAATGTAGGTCATCTATATAAGGCAGCTCCTACTTTAGTAGCCCATTATAAGAAAAATGATCCCACAAATAGTTTTAATCCAGGTGTGGGTAAAACTAATATGCACAAATATTGGGGAGAATATTAATTTTTCTTCAACATATAATTATTATTTATTAACAAATTTGATTTATAGTAGTATACTATAAATCGTACGAAGTACACACACACACTTTTATGCTCTATATACCCTAATGCTAGCACACGGCATTAGGTTTTTTTATTTTTTTAATTGCACAACATATAAATTTAGTTTTTATTAATCGATAAATTATCGAATGAATAAGAAATTAGTTATTTGATAAAAACTATGAAACAAGTTGTTAGACTGTGATATTAATAAGAAAATGATTTTTGTAACAGTTTTTTCATTCATGCTATAGCGATAGTCAATTTTAGAATCAGATTTAACAAACTACGTGTTTAGCAGTCTTACATATGAATAATTATCTGGTTCAGTTCAAAGAGATAGTTTATTATTAGAATGTGTGATAAAAAAACAAAAAAATAAAACTATATATTAGTAAGGTTGTGGAAGCATTTGAATACTTTTTTAAAAAAAGAGAATTGGACTTTATTATTTTCAACAGTTATTCTTGGGGTTATAGTGGGATTTAGTTCACTCTTGCTAAGCTTGTTGTTAGATGGGGTTGAACGACTGTTTCTTTCTTTTCAAGAGAGTGCTAAAGATCCAGCATCACTAGCGATATTACCAATTCATCGCTTTTTTTCTGTTTTTGTAGGTGGGATAATTGCTGCAATTATTTGGTGGATTATTAGAACAAAGGTTAAAGCACCGGTAACGATTGCTAAGGGATTAAAAGGTGAAAAAATGCCACCTGTTCAAACAGCTATTCATGTTATGGTACAAATATTTTATGTAGGAACAGGTGGATCTGTTGGACGAGAACTGGCTCCAAGAGAGGCTGGGGCAATGTTAGCTCAGTGCTGGAATAGCTTGTTGAATAAACTGCAATTAGAATTATCTGCAGAGGATTACAAATTGTTGATAGCCGCCGCCGCCGGAGCTGGTTTTGCAGGTGTTTATAGCGCTCCATTTACTGGAATGCTCTTTTGTGCTGAAATATTACTAAAAAAGGTCACAAAAAAAGTAATAGTAGTAAGTTTAATAATGTCTTCAATCGCAATGTTAATAGGTACCCTTGTTAAGGGCTTTGGACCTTATTACATAGTGGGTAACCAAAAATTTCCAATTATCTTTTTAGTTTTTGTAATTATTGTTGCACCACTTTGTGGAGTGATGGGTGCATTTTTCCGTAAAGGATTTAAATGGGCTGGGAAATATCAGACCAATGATCAGAAAATCTTATGGCAGTTACCACTAGTGGCACTGTTGACTGGGATAATCTCAATGCTATTTCCGCAAATTATGGGTAATGGACGAGCTTTAGCTCAATTATCAATTGATTCCTTTAATCAACAAATGATATGGATATTAATTATTGGGGCGATATTAAAAGCTATTGTAACAATTTTTACAATTCGTGCAGGTGCATCAGGTGGAACATTAACACCTTCAATTGCAATCGGTGCTGTAATTGGAACAATTTTGGGAGTTTTATTCCATACAATTTTTACATCTGTCCCAATTTGGCAATGTACACTATTGGGAGCATGTACATTATTGGCTGCTTCACAACAAGCTCCGTTAATGGCACTAATGATGATTATTGAAATCAGTCATCTAAATTATTCTGCCATATTACCATTAGGCCTAGGTGTCGGATTAGCAATTATTGCATCTAAACTTGTTTCAGAATAATTATAGATGATTAAAAAATTTAATAAGTAACACATAAAACACAAGTCAAGATTTTAGTTTCACCAGGAGAATAAAAAAAGCATTGCACCAAGTCAAAAGTAAATTTTGATTTGGTGCAATGCTTTTTTGATTACTAAGCTAAAAACTCATTAGCAGAAACGCCTAATCTTGTAGCGATTTCTTTGATTTCAATAATTGTTGCATCATCAATTTTAATGCCATTTTCGATTGCATCGAGGTAACTAAGGTGCTCTTTATCACCATGGACATAAACTTTGCGGCCAGGGACAGCTGGTAGGTCACGCATTTCTTGTAAATATGCTGAAAATTTTGCAATTATTGCATCCCTGTCACCAAAGATTGTGGGATCAATTGCAATAAAGCTTTGACATGGGCCTAAATCAGGATTAGATCCATCGATTTCAGAAGAAATGTCTCCTTGAGAAAGAATTGAGGTGAAAATTTCAACCATTATCCCAAGACCAAATCCTTTGTGACCACCAGTCAACTCAGAGACGCCACCAAGCGGTGTTAAACCGACATTTGATTTTGGAACACGTAATAAGTCTAAGTCGTAATCATTTGTATGATTATGTATAGGTGTAATACCGTTTTTTGCGACCCAAAATTCTGGAAGATCCTTTTCCAATTTACGATAAACTTCAATTTTCCCTTGTGGAACTGTGGTTGTGGCAAAATCAAGAATAAAATTATGGGGATTTGCTGGCATTGCAAATCCGATTGGATTAGTACCAACAAATGGTTGTGTTGAATTAGTTGGTAACATACCAGGACGGGAATTGGTTGAAGATATTCCAATCAAGCCTTGCTCTGCAGCCATATTTGCATAAAAACCCGCAATCCCATAATGGCCAGATTTCTTGGTAGAAACAATACCAACACCAGATTCTTTCGCTTTTTTAATTGCGAGCTCCATACTATAAATTCCATTTAATTGTCCGAGACCAAAATGAGCATCGATAACTGCACTAACCTTAGTTTCTTTGACAATTTCTGGAGAACTATTAATTCTGATTTTCCCATTTTGGATAAATCTATCATACATCGCCATCCGCTGGACACCGTGGGATTCTATTCCATGCATATCGGTATAAATAATTGTGTGCGCAACTTTTTCGCTGTCAGTTCTTGAAAAGCCATAAGCTTCATAAATTTTAAGAACAAGTTGGTACATCTTATTGCTATCGTATTTTTTAATCATGTGTTCACCTTTGTTTGTAATTAATAATTATAATTGTTGCTTAAAAATCTAATAATATTCTAACATGTAAATTGGTTAAATAAAGTAGAGTTTTAGAATTTACTTGATATATTTTGTGATGATAGTTAGAACGTATTATAAGATAGTAGATTCTGCTTTAAAAGTACATCCTTTTTATTTGTTCAATATTTATCTAACTCAATAAATTTTATTCATTTTTACTTTTATATAGCTTTTTGTGTTTGACAAAAAAATCACAATTAAGTATTATTATTAATGGAAAAGGGGGAGTTATGTATGTTCAATTTGTCAAAACCTAAATTATCATTTAGAATAATTTTGTTGAAAAGTATTTGGTATGGATTTATTGCAGGAATGATTTCTGGAATGGTCAAAATCGGGTGGGAAAATATTTTACCACCACGTACTTTAGCCAGAAATGCAACAAATCCACCACAGCATTTATTGGAACAATTTGGAATGTCATCAAAAGCAGTCCATGCATTTGTTTATTACTCAACTGATCAGAAAGTTTACTTTGTTGCACTCATCATTCATTTTGCATTTTCAATTGTATTTGCAGCACTATTCATCTTTTTAGCACAGTATTGGAAGAATGTAACAATGGGACAAGGTGCAATTTATGGAATTGTTATTTGGATTGCTTTTCATATAATAATTATGCCTGCGATGGGGACTGTTCCGGCAGCATGGAATCAACCCTTCGATGAACATTTTTCGGAGTTTTTGGGGCATATTGTTTGGGCATGGTCAATTTATGCGGTTGCTGTGTGCTTAGTAAAAAATGAGAAAAAAAATAAATTAGAAAATTTATAAAAATGTTAACAAAATAAAAGGCTAGGTCAAAATGTATATTATGACCTAGCTTTTTTTTGTTTTTCATATAATTATTGTACATAGCTTTGCTATAAATTTGGAACTGAATTCTTGTGTCTTAGGATACATACTCTTTTTTTGCTATAATGAGAAAGTAAGTTCTTTTGAATTTTATGCTAAGAATAAGCTCCATGAGCTTGATTGGAGGGAATAATGAAAAAACCAATTATAGGAATTTCAGGAAGCATCATTAAAGATCAAGGGGGGATTTTTCCTGGATATCAACGTGCGTATGTTAATAATGATTATGTTAGAGCAGTCAACAAAAATGGGGCAATAGCAATAATTTTACCACCAGGTTCAGTAGAGAATGCTGGGCAATTAATAGCTTCGGTAGATGGATTGATTCTTTCTGGAGGACAAGATGTTAACCCGTTTAGTTATGGTGAAGAAATTCAACAAAAATGTGGAGCAATATTCCCAGCTAGAGACGAATTTGAGTTTGCTTTACTCAGAGAAGCTGAAAAAAGGAGAATACCTGTTTTAGGTATTTGTCGTGGGTTACAGATAATGAATGTATATCGTGGCGGCAAGTTATACCAAGATATTTCTTATCGTGATATGCCAACATTGCGGCACTTTCAATTACAGGATCCGCCAATTCCAACACATCAAATTCAAATTGTAAAAGATTCATTACTTAATAAAATAATTAAAAAAAATGAAATAGTTGTCAATTCATTCCATCATCAATTGGTTAAATCAGTGCCAACAAGTCTTAAAATATCGGGGATGACTTCTGATGGTGTTGTTGAAGCATTTGAAGATCCAAAATATGAGTTCTTTATGGGGGTACAATTTCATCCAGAAATGTTAATTGATAGTGTTGAAAGTGTCAATAAAATTTTTAGCGAAATGATTGAAGCTGCAAATAAGTAATTTAAGGTGAGCATAAAAATTTCTTGGGGGACCTAACATGAAAAAAGGAAAAATTTCGATTTTAACGATGGCTTTACTAACCATATTTTTTTTAGCAGCTTGCGGTAATCAAAAAAGTTCAGCAACGAGTTCAAGTAAAAAAACAACACCTGAAAAGATAGCAAGTTCAAAGAATTCAAGAAAAGAAAAAAGTACCTTAAAAAGTTCGACTAGTATTCAAAGTGATTCTGTAAGTACATCTGATAAAGTTTCTAGTAGTACATCTAGTAGTTCAACGATGGATAAATCAAATTCATCTAGTCGTTTGGAATTATTTAATAAACAGTTACGAGCAGAATTGGGGACTGTTATATTGCCTACTGTTGATGGGCTAGGAACGGGAAGTGACAAATTAAATATACGGTACATTGGAACAAAGGACAATTATACAGTTAATTATAGTGTTGGGAATGTCGCTCGAAATGTTAATGATGCAGCAGTATCTAAAGAGGTTCCGTATGCACAATTTAAAAAAATAACATACAATACAACAGCTGATGCAAGTGCACAAGTTAATTATTTGAGTCAAGATAATTTAAATGGATTGGAAACAGTTGATTTAGGGAATAATATTACTGGATATGTTGACGCAGGTGCAGGACAAAGATATTTATCTTGGCATGAGGGTAATTGGTCATTAACAGTTCATGCGACTGCTGTTACAAATCAAGATCCTAAACTTTTGGCAACACAGATTGTGGATATGTTAGAAGAGTACAGCTTGCCGGCACCTTTACAGCATGGGACGATTACTGCTGATATGGGAACTTCCTATGGTAGTAAAAATCAAATAATTACGTGGCAGATGAACAATGTGGTTTATCAATTAAGTGCACATGATATCACTACAGCAATTAAGATGGCTGCAAGTTCAAAGTAATTTTTAAGAATATTGAGAATTAGTAAATATTACTCTTCTTCAAATATTAGACATAGTTAATTAACATTTATATGCTATTTTGAAGATGTTTATTAATTATTAAAAAACAAGTTATTTAAAGGAATGAACGAGATGGAGATATATGGAGTTTATGGAAAGTATCTTCCGAGAGTAAAAGAATTTGTTATGAATAAGATAGTTGAAATGAATCAGACTGAGATACTACGAAAAAATGAAAAACTGTATGAACATTTAATAGGTCGGGTTAAGACTGAAGATAGTATGATTGAAAAGTGTCAAAGAAAAGGGCTTAGTCTAAATTCAAAGAGTTCACTAACAGAGTGTAAGGATGCTATTGGAATTAGAGTTGTTTGTAATTTTATTGATGATATCTATAGAGTGGTTAATCTTTTGAAACAACAAGATTGGTGTAATGTGATTAAGGAAAAAGATTATGTTTCTAATTCTAAGCAAAATGGATATCGAAGTTATCATTTGATAGTGAGTGTAAAAACAGATTTTCCAGGAATTGAAGCCCCAAAAAATGGAAGATATTTTGTTGAGGTTCAGTTACGAACAATTGCAATGGATTCTTGGGCAAGTTTAGAGCATGAAATGAAATATAAGCACAATGTAAAAAATGCAGAACAAATTGGAAAAGAATTGAAACGTTGTGCAGATCAGCTAGCATCATGTGATGTTCAGATGCAGACAATTAGACAAGTGATTCATGAAAATGATTAGGAAGTGACTTGATGCGAATATTACTAGCTGAAGATGAAAAAGAGTTGTCCCGTGTTTTAATAGCGGCTATGAATAGCAGAGGATATGAAGTGATTCCTGTGTATAATGGGCAAGATGCTGTAAAAAAGGCAAGTGATGAAATCTTTGATTTGATGATTTTTGATGTTATGATGCCATTAATGACGGGGATAGAAGCAGTTAAGAAGATCCGCTTAGCAGGGGACAAGACTTATATAATAATGTTAACGGCAATGTCTGAAGTCGACGATAGGGTGACCGGGTTAGACTCTGGTGCTGATGATTATGTAACAAAACCATTTTCATTAAAGGAATTACTTGCAAAGTTACATTCTTTGGAACGAAGAAATGAAAATTACACAGAAGATGTTCTTGGATTTGGTGATATAACTTTGATAAATACAGAGCAACGTTTGGAGAGTTATAACTCGATTAGTTTGTCTGCTGAAGAAACAAAATTATTGAATTTAATGATTCTAAATGCTGATAAGAAGTTGGATAGTAAGGCACTTATCGAGCATACATGGCCCAAAAATGAAGGTGTTGATGACAACACTTTGTGGATATATATATCTTATTTGAGACAGAAACTACATTCTGTTAGTGCACATGTCAGTATTTTAGGTGAAAAAGGAGGCCCATATCGATTAATGAGAAATAGTGAGGTGGATAATAAGTGATTCAAAAAATCCGCTATCGCTTCATTTATATGTCAACAATTGCACTATTTATTGTTTTAGTTACATTAATCGGGAGTATTGTGGGAACTTCATACTATAGGGCAAAACAACAAATTGATAATGTGTTACTAATATTGCTACAAAATAATGGCAAGATTGATTCACAGATTAATACCCAAGATGTCAAAAAAAGATTTGGCCCTGATTTTAATCAAGAAAGTCTCTATCAATATCGCTATTTTAGTGTGACTTTTAATAAAAAGCGGAAGCAAATTGCCCTTGATAATTCACATATTGTCAGTGTGCCACCTCAGACAATTTCTGATTTAGGTTATCAGATTCTTAGAAGTAAAAAAGAAGAAGGTACAGTGCAATCTTTAATGTCGAGTTACGCCTACCGAGTTGCAAAAAGAAATGGGAGAACGACGATTGTTTTCCTTGACCAATCGGTAATCATGGAAACAACTAATAATATTATCAAATTAGGATTGATGGTAAGTGTAACAAGTCTATTTTTATTTACATTGATGTTAATAGCAGTTTCAAAAAGGGCAATTAAACCAATTGTACAAGCGGACAAAAGGCAAAGAGAGTTCATTACTAATGCGGGACATGAGTTAAAAACACCATTATCAATTATTAAGGCTAATAATGAGTTACAAGAAATGTTGACAGGTAAAACCGAATGGACAATCAGTAATGAACAACAAGTTAATCGTTTAACACATCTGATTAATAAACTAATTTCTTTGGCACGAATGGAAGAACAACAACAGATTAATTTGACAGTAATCAATGCATCTAGTATTCTCGAAAAAACGGCTAAAAGTTTTAAAGCAGTGGTTGTTCAGGCTAACAAGCAACTTAAATTGGATATTGTGTCTGGGGTAAGGATAAAGGCAGAAGAAAGTGGTTTTTTAGAGTTATGCAATATTTTGTTAGATAATGCTAATAAGTATTGTGATGTGGGCGGTGATATAAGTATCACATTTGTTCCAGACAAAAAATTTAAAAAAGTTAGCCTAGTCGTTGGTAATACGTATGCTAAAGGTGAAGGGATTAATTATAACAAGTTTTTTGAAAGATTTTATCGAAATGATAAGTCGCGAAATAGCGAAAAAAAAGGCTTTGGAATTGGATTGTCCATGGCGCAAAGCCTGGTTGAAGTATTTAATGGGAAATTAAATGTAGAATACAAAAAAGGAATGATGTATTTTGTGGCTACATTTAAGTTGAGTAAATAAAACGATTAAAGTTATGTAATCAAAATTTTAAATTAAGAAGTTAGGGCTTGCCTTTGGTATTCAACCAAAAGCAGGCTTTTTTTAAATATTTTTACTTTTTGAATTTGTCTTCTTGACAATAATTTTAATAATAGGTATTTTTGATATGATTAAAAATCAATGGAGATTAATTTAATGAATGATAAGAGACGACTTACTTTACTGAGTGTGATGCTCATGATATTTACTTCAACATTTGCATTTGATAATACATCGATTGCCTATTATACAATGGGGGATGCAGGTATTATCTGGTATATTTTAGCTGCTTTTTTCTTTTTTGTTCCTTCAACTTTAATGTTTTCAGAGTTTGGTGTAGCATTTCGTGCTGAACCAGGAGGCGTTTTTTCGTGGTTGGAAAAATCTATTGGATTAAAATGGGCTTTTATTGGTGGCTTTATTTGGATTGCTTCTTGGGTGATTTTGACAGTATCCACAGTGTCTAAAATATGGATAATGCTTTCTACGACAATTAGTGGTGCTGATAAAACAGGAACTTGGCACATTTTAGGGTTTAATTCTACCGAAACAATTGGAATTATCAGTATTATTTTCATTATTATGGTAACAGCTGTTTCTACAAGAGGATTAGATAAAGTTGCAAGTCTTGCTTCAATAGGAGGTATAGCAGCAGTTTTTTTGACACTTTTTTTTATTGCAGCTAGCCTTTTTTTGTTAGTTTTGAATGGTTTTAAATTAGCTGAACCTATCGATTTTCCAAAAAGCTTTATTAAATCACCAAGATCTAGTTATCAATCTATTAGTCAGATGATTTCTTTTTTGATATACGCTGTATATGCCTATGCGGGTATCGAAGCTTTAGGTGGAATTTCAGATAAAATGAAAAATTCAAAGAGAAATTTTCCTATTGCCTTAGCAGTTAGTGCCACTTTAATTACAGCTGCTTATGCAATGGTTATTTTTTTATGGAGTACGTCAGCTAATTGGCATGAAGTGTTTCAAAAAAGTGGTGTAAACTTAGGAAATACAACATACGTTTTGATGAGCAATTTAGGGTATAGTATCGGAAATTCATTAGGAATAAATCACAGAAGTGCAGAAGCTTTGAGTTTCTTTTTTGCTCGATTTGGGTCGTTTACAATGCTGTTGAGTTATTTAGGCTCATTTTTTGTTATTGTGTATATGCCAATAAAGTCATTTATCTTAGGAACACCGCAGAAGTTATGGCCAAAATCGCTTCCGAAACTTAATAAATTTGGAATGCCTGCCAATGCAATGTGGTGGCAAGCAATCATTATTTGCATTTTAATTGGCTTAACTTCATTTGGAAATAGTACGGCAACTGCTTTTTACGAAATTTTAACTTTAATGGATAATGTCTCATCAACGTTGCCTTATTTATTTTTAGTTAGTGCATTTATTTTTTTTAAACAAAATAAGGAGTTAAAAAAGCCGTATGAAATTTTCAAAAAAAAGTGGAATTATATTATCATTGTTATAATTGTTAATACGGTTTTATTAATGGGAGTTGGCTCAACAATAGTTGATGCAATCGAAACAAATAATTACTTGGATCTCTTTTTGGAATTGATTGGTCCAGTATTATTTGGATTTATAGGATATTGTCTTTATGTTTTGTATGAAAGATGGATAAAAAAACTTGAAAAATAATTTGTTTACTATTGACAGAATAAAAAGTAAGAATTAAAATTCGATTAAACCATTAGAATGATATTAATAATCTTGTGAGAAGAAGAGTAGTCAATATTAGTTTTTACAGAAAATCTGTTTTTGCTGAGAGCAGATATTAAGAGTATTGGTGAAGATGAACTTTGAGATAGAGATATTTGGTGAGTTGCTAAATATTCGGTAGGAACCGTTAATTTCCCAGGCATAGTATCCAATATGTGCTGTTGAGACACTTTCTATAAGTGTAAAGCAAGGGTGGTAACGCGCTAATTCGCCCCTTACCTGTTTATAAAGTCAGGTAGGGGGCTTTTTGTCGTTCTAATAGTTTGTTGCTAGATTAAACAGATGGATTAAAAGAAAGGTGGAATTTTTTATGACAAAGGAACGCTTACATTTTGAAACATTACAAGTACATGCGGGACAACAGGTGGATGAAACAGGAGCACGTGCAGTTCCAATTTACCAAACAACATCTTATGTTTTTAAAGATGCAGCACAAGCTGCTGCACGATTTGGTTTGAAAGAGCCAGGAAATATTTACAATCGACTTACTAATCCAACTACAGCGGTGGTAGACGAAAGAATTGCACAACTGGAACATGGAACAAGTGGGGTGACTTTGGCATCGGGTGCTGCTGCAATCGCTGCTGCAATCGAGAATATTGCAGGACAAGGTGACGAGATAATTTCGGCAAGTACAATCTATGGTGGGACGTATAATTTATTTAATGTTACTTTACCTAAACTTGGGATTAAAACACATTTTGTTGATTCAGATGAGCCAAACAATTTTGCGAAGAAAATAAATGAGCACACAAAGGCAATTTATGTTGAAACAATAGGAAACCCTGACATTAATTTAATTGACCTCGAAAAAATTGCGAAAATTGCGCATGAACATGGAATTCTAGTTCTTTCTGATAATACCTTTGCCTCACCTTATTTATATCGTCCCTTAGATCATGGAGCCGATATTGTAATTGAATCAGCAACTAAATTTATTGGTGGACATGGTACTTCCATGGGTGGAGTAATTGTTGAAAATGACAAATTTGATTATCGCAAAAGTGGTCGTTATCCTGAATTTACAACACCTAATGCTCAGTACAATGGATTAGTTTTTGCCGATTTAAGTGGCGGTTCATTCACTACTAAGGTCAGGGCTGAAGGCCTCCGGGATACAGGAGCAGCAATCAGTCCATTTAATTCATTCTTGCTACTTCAAGGTTTAGAAACACTATCGTTAAGAGTGGAACGACATGTCTTCAATACACGTAAGATAATTGATTTTTTACAAAGCCATCCCAAGGTAGCATGGATAAAGTATCCTGAATTAGCAGACAATAAATATTCTGACCTTGCAAAAAGAGATTTTCCAAATGGTGTTGGTTCAATATTCACGTTGGGCCTAACTGGGGGAGAAACAGCTGGGAAAAAATTAATTGAGAACTTGGAGATTTTCTCATTACTAGCTAATGTGGGTGATGCTAAGTCGCTAATTATTCATCCAGCTTCGACAACACATGCACAATTAAATGGAGAAGAATTATTACAAGCAGGAATTACTCCTGATTTAATTAGAATTTCTATTGGAATTGAAAATGTGGATGATTTAATTGTAGATTTAAAGCAAGCATTAGATAAAATATAGAATTTATTGAAGTTATTTTAAGAAAAATTTGATAGAAAGCCTCTTAGTAGTAATCCTTGGTGCTATTTCTAGGGTAACTGTTTAAATGATAAGGGTAAAAAAATTATTAAAAGATAAATAAAAAAGACTAGATCAATTTAGTTTTTTGATCAAGTCCTTTTTTTGTCCTTTTTAGACCATTAGTCAGTCGGAACAGTGAATTGGCTATTATACAAATCGGCATAAAAGCCATTTTGAATCATTAATGATTCATGATTCCCTGTTTCAACAATGGAGCCATGGTTCATTACAAGAATATTATCGGCATCGCGGATTGTTGATAAGCGATGTGCAACTACAAAGCTTGTTCGATTATTTAATAGCCGTTCCATTGCTTTTTGAATTAAGATTTCTGTTCGAGTGTCAACAGAACTCGTAGCTTCATCGAGTATTAAGATATCAGGATTGGCCAAAAAAGCACGAGCAATTGTTAGTAGTTGACGCTGTCCTTGAGAAATGTTGGATGCCTCTTCATTTAAAGTGGTTTGATATCCGTTGGGTAATTGACGGATAAAAGTATCAGCATGAGCTGCTTTAGCCGCATTATAGATTTCCTCTTCTGTTGCATTTTCACGGCCATATTTGATATTTTCGTAAATTGAGCCGGTAAATAACCAAGTATCTTGCAGAACCATTGCAAAGTGCTTACGGACTTGTTCACGGCTCATGTTTCGAGTGTCTATTCCGTCTAATTTTAAAGAACCACTCTTAATATCATAAAAACGTTCAAGTAGATTAATCAAAGTTGTTTTACCTGCTCCGGTAGGTCCAACAATTGCGACTTTTTCGCCAGATTTTACTGATAGGTTCATATCTTTAATTAGGATCTCACTGTTTTGGTAACCGAAATCAACATGTTCAAACTTGATTTTAGCGTTATCAGTATTTTCATCTGTAATTGCCACTTTAGTATCTTCCATCTCTTCTTCATCAATTACTTGAAAGATACGCTCAGCTGATGCAACTGTTGCTTGAATTGTATTGGCTAAATTAGCAAGTTGTGTAATCGGCTGAGTGAATTGATTGACATATTGTAAGAAGGCTTGGATGTTTCCAAGTGAAATTTGACCATTGGCGACCTTCAGACCACCGACGACAGCTATGAAAACATAGCCAATATTTGAAACAAAGTTCATCAGTGGCATGATTAAACCGGATATGAACTGTGCTTTCCATGACGAACGATAGTAAGTATCATTTTGCTTTTTGAATTCCTTAATACTTGTTTGCTCTTTATTAAATGTTTTAACTACTGTATGACCTGAAAAACTTTCCTCTATTTGATCGTTAAGTAGCCCCAAACTTTTTTGTTGCGCCGCAAAATATTTTTGCGAACGTGGTGCAACAAGCGAGATAACCAATATCCCAAGTGGAACAGTGATACAAGCAATTAAAGTCATTTCCCAGCTGATTGAAAGCATCATAGCTAAAACACCGATGAATGTTACGGCACTAGTAACAATTTGTGCGAGACTTTGCTGCAGTGTTCCCGCAATATTATCCATATCATTGACTGCTCGAGACATGATATCACCATTTGAATGAGTATCGTAATAAACAATTGGTAGTCTTTGAAGCTTTGCTTTTAAATCTTGTCGTAGTCTAAAGACAATTTTTTGAGAAATGTTTGCCATAATCAACTGTTGGAAAAAGGATAATGCTGCTGAAAAGAGATACATAATACCAACAGTTATAAGAATGCTTTTGATTTTACCGAAATTGATAGGAAGAGAGTTGAGATGTTGCCCAGTTTTAATTTCTTTATAGCCCTTTAGGAGGCCACTAAAAATGGTAGTTGTAGCTTCACCTAATATTTTTGGTGAAATAATTTGAAAAATTACAGAGCCAATTGCAAAGACGATAACAATGAATAAAAACCATTTCCACGGTGCCATGTATTTGCATAAGCGCCAAGTGGTTTGCCAAAAGTTTTTGGGTTTTTCTGTTGTCTTACCAATATTACCTGCTGGTCCATGATTTGCCATTAGATATCCTCTCCTTTCAATTGTGATTTAATAATTTCTTGATAAGTGATGTTATTCTTTTTTAACTCTGAATGGGTTCCGTGACCGACATTTTTTCCACCATCAAGAACAATGATTTGATCAGCTTTTGTAACCGTAGCAATCCTTTGTGCAACAATGATAACAATACTCTTACTAATTATTGCGTCGTTTGCTAGAGCTTCCCGTAATTTTGCATCAGTTTTGAAATCAAGTGCTGAAAATGAATCATCAAAGATATAGATTGCTGCTGGTTTAATAATAGCTCTGGCAATTGCAAGGCGCTGGCGTTGACCACCAGAAAAATTAGCACCATTATGTTCAACAATGGAGTCAAGACCGTTATCAAGTTGATTTACAAATTCGGATGCTTGTGCAATTTCTAATGCATGCCACATTTGTTCTTCTGTTGCATCTGCCTTTCCAACTTGTAAATTACTGCGAATTGTTCCTTTGAACAAAAATGCTTTTTGTTGTACAAAAGCAATTTTTTCATGCAGCGTACTTTGTTGCAATTGTGCTATATTTTTTGTATTGAGACTGATTTGACCTGATTCAATGTCATATAATCTTGGAATTAAATTAATCAATGTTGATTTTCCTGCACCAGTTCCGCCAATAATTGCAAGAGTTTCTCCTGCGTTTAATTTGAAACTAATATTATTAAGTGCTAGGCGTTCCGCATTAGCATATCGAAAATTGACGTCTTTGAATTCCAGTGTTGGTTTTGAGTCAATTATTTTAACAGGATTAGAATTTTCTTTAATTGAATAATCAGTATCAAGAACTTCTTGAATACGAATGGCAGCTGCTTGTGCTCTAGGGATGAAAACAAAAACCATTGAGAGCATCATAAAACTAAATAAAATCATTGCAGCGTAGGTCATAAAGGACACAAGATTACCTATTTCCATAGATTGTTTTGCAATTAGATTTGCACCAATCCAGATAATTCCGATATTTGTTCCATTTAAAATTAAGGTCATTATCGGAAACATTAAGGATACAAGACTAAAAGCTTTTATTGCAGTATTCGTATAAGATGCATTTGCTTTTTTAAAGCGTTCTTGTTCAAATTTGTCTTGGCGAAATGCTCTAACTACACGAACACCTGTTAATCCTTCACGGAAAACTAGGTTAATTCGATCAATTTTCTTTTGTAAACTACTAAAAAGAGGACCTGCAAAAGACATAACTACTCCAATTGCGATAGCAAGAAGTGGTAAGGAGACTAGGAAAACGATTGTTAATTTTTTTTCGCTAAGATATGCCATGATAACTCCGCCAATTAGCATAGCTGGAGCTTGTAACATCATTCGTAAAATCATTACAGTTACATTTTGAATTTGTAATACGTCATTTGTTGTTCGTGTTATCAAAGATGACGCACCAAATTTATCAACTTCATGATTTCCGAAGTATAAAACTTTTTCAAATAGCTCATTCCGCAATTTATTGCCGAGTTTTTGTGCTTGAGTTGATGCAAAAAAAACATTGCAGGCAGAAGCTAAAATTCCAACTAGGGCAATTCCAAGCATCTTAGCACCGGTATTCCAAATATAAGTTGTATTACCAGTTGAGACACCTTTATTAATCATATCTGAAGTAAGTGTAGGTAGGTTAAGATTACAAAAAACTTGAATAATCATAAAGAAAGCAGCTGCTAATACCGGCCACAATTCGACACGATTACGAACGATTTTATACATATTTTTCCTCCATTAGTTTATTTTGAAACTCCATTTTGAAGCCATGATAGCATCTTAAGACAACTGGCTTGTACCTCTGAAACAGTAACTGATTCTTTGCTTTTGCGCTTATGAAAGTAGCTACCGATAGATTTAAAAAAAATATTCAATAAGAAACTAACTAAATCACGAAATTCATCAAAACTTTCAATTTTTAAAAGTGAAAAATCTGTTTGTTCATAAAGACTTAAAATTAGTTGGTGAATACGTCCATGACCCAAAGATCGTTGTAAGCGAAAATCATGAGCTTCAATCATCGTTTGATAAAAAGCAGAATGACTGCCTTCTAATACATCAGTAATCCCCAATTTGAAAAATTCTTTGGTTGCCTCAAATAAATTTCCCTGTTTTCTTTCTAAAACAGTTAAATATAAATCATTTTGTTCATCTTGAATTTGACCAACAAAGTAAAGGTAACAATCTAGTTTGTCTTCAAAGTATTGATAAAAACTGCCTCGCGGAATTCCAGCACGGTCAATAATTACACTAATTGCTGAATCATCAAAACTTTTTTTTGAAAATTCAAAGCTGAGCGCTTCAAAAAGACGTTCTTTTTTTGCATCGTCCAAATTGAAAAAGGTTTCTTTAGGCATAAAATGACCTCCTTTTTATAATATGACACACTGTCATGTGACAACGTGTCATATTATAGTTTATTCAATATGAAAAAACAAGTCATTTATTTTAGGTGAGATGAATAGTAAAATGATGAACTTTATGACTAAAGTAACATTTGATGGGACAATAATGACAAAAAAAGTTCTTCACTAGTACTTAGTGCAACCGAGACTAATTATCCTAATGGATCAACCAAAGGTATTAATCACATAATTAAAAAAATCTAACGAACAGCTTTTGGTTTCCATAACTATCACCATACGATTTCACAAGTTAAAATATAATAAATGCGGATTAAATCTAAAAATAAAAAAACAGAATTAGAAGTAAGTTAAATTCCAATTCTGTATAAATAAATTTACCCCTAAACAGGATTTGACAAAGAACTAATATTTTTTGGCAAGGCATTTCTTTTTTAACTAATGTATAAATTTTTACTATATATATTTTTTAATTTAACTTTCTTTAGCAGAAGTAGATGTTGTCTTCAGTAGTATTGCTAATTTTTTAAAAGGATGCCAATTAGGACGACCTATTATAAAACCAAAAGGAGGTATTTTATAACAAAGCCACGATACTTCAAAGGAAATAAAAATGACTAGGAGCCAACCAACAGGAATGAGTGCTATTAATAACCAATTAGGTAGAAGAAATATTTTTAATAGAGTACTTACAATTAGAAGACCAATGGTTTGACTTAGATACATTCCAAAGCTAACTTTGACAATTTTATCAACTACTGTTTGTAACCAGTTAGGTAAACCTTGTGATTGTTTCTGCGCATATTTTTTGCCAATCCAAAAAATAAGACTGAGCATTACGGTATCGTAACAAACAATATAAGGCTGATGTAAAGACAAAGCATGATCGCTATCAAGTGCTAATATTTGTTGGTTCCAAATACGGTAATATATAATCATACCAACTGCCATTAATACTGCAAGAAAGGCTATTTTTTTAATGTTTCTATCTAAGAATGCATAGACTTTTTCATGATATAACCAAGTATAAACTCCAAAAAAAATATAGAATTGATAGGCAAAGATATTGATACTAGTGGCTTTTAACCAGTAAGACCATGAACTTGTATCTAATTGGCTCATTCCATATTTAATCCAAAAGTCAAATAATATCTGAGTTAAGAGGCTTAATAAAAGAATCCTTTTGTGAGAATTGGGGAATTGATGGAAAATGTAAACAATAAATGGAAATAGTAAATAAAGTTGCATTACTAATAGCATATAATATAAATAAAAGCTACTACCATGAAGGACAATGGTAAAGTATTTGGTGCCAAATGAATCTAATGAATAGTTAGAATTACCTACGAGAATCATGAGTGACATTAGTAGAGCATTCCAAAATAAATAGGGCCAAACACTTCCACCAAACCTTTTCTTTAGAAATTTTGGCCAATCATGTTTTTTAAAGTATGTCAAAGTTAGAACAATGCCACTAATAAAGATGAACCCCATTCTAGTATAATGGAACATGACACGCATACTTCTTACAGTATAATACGCATTTCCAACTGTCATTGCGGAAGTAAATTGATTGACTGTATGATTGAATAGTACACCAAGTGTAAAGAAAACACGCATAAAATCAATTTCATATAAGTGCTGACGATTGTGAGTAGTATTAGAATTAATCAATAGAAACCCCATTTCAAAATAATATTTTTAATAAAGTTATTTTAAAATAAATATAAGATTTTTCTTGAAGAGATATTTGTTAGCTTTTCTAAAAAACTATGAATTTTTAAAGATCTAAAATAAAGTGTGACATGAATCAGGAATTTTTGAGTTACTTGAATTTCCCAACTCATGTCACACTCTGGTCTAAACGTGTTCCGTCAACTAGAACTTTACGCCTAACCTTAAATTACTCGTAACAAAAGTTCTGTTACTTTATAATTCTTGGTTAGTGCTCAAGTTCTCCCAGTTAACGTCACACTCTGGTCTAAACGTGTTCCGTCAACTAGAACTTTACGCCTAACCTTAAATTACTCGTAACAAAAGTTCTGTTACTTTATAATTCTTGGTTAATGCTCAAGTTCTCCCAGTTAACGTCACACTCTGGTCTAAACGTTAATAACTTTTTCCAAAAATGCCTGTGTCCGGTCATTTTGTGGGTGATCGAATACTTCTTCAGGTGTTCCTTCTTCCACGACAACACCGTCAGCCATGAAAACAACGCGGTCAGCCATTTCTTTTGCAAATCCCATTTCATGGGTGACAACAACCATAGTCATCCCATTCTTGGCTAGTTTCTTCATAACCTCTAAAACATCTCCAACCATTTCAGGGTCTAAAGCTGATGTAGGTTCATCAAATAGCATGATATCAGGGTTCATGGCGAGTGCCCGTGCAATTGCAACACGTTGTTTTTGTCCACCAGAAAGAGATTGAGGTTTTGCATTATATTTATCTGCTAGGCCAACGGTCGCAAGTAATTTTTTTGCTTGTTGAGCAGCTTTATCTTTTGAGATCTTACCTAATTCAGTAGGAGCGAGCTCGACATTTTGACCGACTGTTAAATTATTAAAGAGATTAAAATGTTGAAAAACCATTCCAATATTTTCCCGTGCTTTATCAATATTTGTTTTTGAATTACTGATATCTTGTCCATCAATGATGATACTTCCTGAAGTTGGCTCCTCCAGACGATTCAAGCAACGTAATAATGTGCTTTTTCCAGAACCTGATGGTCCAATCAAAACGACTACTTCATTACTTGCAACTTTGAAATCTATTCCCTTTAAGACATGGTTATCACCATAATTTTTGTTTAAATTTGTTACATCTACTTTTAAATTAGTCATTAGCCGTTAATCCTCCGTTCAATCCAATTTGACAATAATGTCAATACTGTAATAATCACAAGATAAATTATGGCAATGATTGCCCAAACTTTAAAGCCTTCAAGATTACGAGCAATAATAATTTTACCTGTCTGTGTTAACTCTAAAATACCAATGATTGATAAAATTGAAGTGTCTTTCAAAGTAATAATAAATTGATTAATGAAAGATGGGATCATTATTCTAATTCCTTGTGGCAAAATAACTTTACGCATTGCTTTTCCAAAAGGTAACCCAAGGCTACGAGCTGCCTCCATTTGTCCACTATCAACAGCTTCAATACCACCTTTTACGAAAGCGGCAGTATAAGCACCTTCATTTAAGGTTAAAGTTATAATTCCCGCTACGAAAGCAGGGATTTTTGTACCAGTTAAGCTAGGAATTC
This sequence comes from Liquorilactobacillus cacaonum DSM 21116, assembly GCF_001436735.1. Taxonomy (GTDB): domain Bacteria; phylum Bacillota; class Bacilli; order Lactobacillales; family Lactobacillaceae; genus Liquorilactobacillus; species Liquorilactobacillus cacaonum. The sequence continues at coordinate 145,880 of NZ_AYZE01000008.1, read as the reverse complement.
CATTGTATATGAATAAAGCAAGAACTAATAAAGGTAAACCTCTAAAAATGTAGACGATTGTAGTTGATAAACCACGAGCAAATTTGTTTGGTAAAACGCCAAGTAAACCTATTAAAATTCCAAAAATTGTAGCACAAATTATTGAAACTACGGTTAATTTCAGAGTCTCAACAATCCCATTGGTAATTGCTTGCCCATTTTGTTTTAAAAGTCCTAAGAATGTTCGATCCTCAGAATTTGATTTGTTAGTTTTACTTGTAGCCTTTTTTCCGGTGTACTTTTTAATTATTTGGTCATATTTACCATTCTTTTTTAATTTAGCTAAACCAGCATTGAACATCTTCAATAATTTTTGATTTTGCCCTTTTTTAACAGCAAAGCCATATTGACCAATATCAGTTGGTTTTGTAACAATTTTTAGTCCAAGTCCTGTTTTAACACCATAATTGAGTACAGCACTATCATCAAAGCAAGCTGCCGAATTTCCAGTTTTTACGTCATTGTATACATTATCGGAATCGTCAAATGTGACCACTTTAAATCCGTATTTATTCTTTATGGAATTCGCATAAGTTGCACCTTGTGTTCCAGTTTTGACAGCGACAGTCTTTCCTTTCAAATCTTTTAAATTTGATATTTTACTATTTTTTGCAACTGCCATAACAATTCCAGATTCATAATAAGGTGTTGAAAAATCTAGGGTCTGTTTGCGTTCATTTGTGATTGTCATTCCAGCAATTACACCATCAATTTGTCCTGAACTAAGCGATTGGACAGCAGCATTAAAACCAAGTGGCTTTATATTGACTTTGAATCCTTCTTCTTTAGCAATAGAACGAATTAGCTCCATATCAATACCAACATACTTGTTATTTGAGTTAGCATAAACGAATGGAGGAAATGTAACATCTGTTCCAATCGTATAAGTCTTATCAGCATGCACTTGAGGGGCTTGCCAGATAAAAAGTGCCAAACTTGCAAAAAACATTGCAAAAAAAACTAAAAATTTATGTTTCATCTAATCTTCCCCTATTCTAATAAGTATATGTAATATAGTAATTGTATCACACCAAGGTAAAATAAAGCATTTATGCTATGCTTTCTAAAAATATTAGCTATTTTTATTTTTAAAATGAATTTTTAATTATCAATTAATTAATAAAGCAATGAGATGGCAACAGTAAACAGTTATATTTTGCAAAACTCAAACTACCATATAATGTAATGTATACATCTAATTTTTTGTGAGAAAAATGTTGACAATAAATTAAAAATGAATGATAATATGTGCAATTAATAACCGAAAGGATGGCTGTATTATGATTTTAAACATTAAAAAATGGCAACTTTGGCGTAGCTAAAGGTGAGTTTGATGTTAAGCATTGACTCGCTTAGTTTTTGTAACTCTAAGAGAGTCTATGCCAAATACAGTTTAGTTAGATAAAGAACTGATGGTGCATAGGTGTGTGCTATCGGTTTTTTTGCGTAGACTTTCTTTTTATAAAATTTAAAAAGGAGTTTTTATTATGAAAAAAATTACTGAGTTAGAAAAGGGATATTATGGTATTTTTGGAGGACAATATGTTACGAGAGATATCGCTAAGGCTCTTAAACAAGTTGAAAAGACATACCTAAAGTTTAAAGATGATGAAAAATTTAGAGATGAGCTAGCTTATTATTTAAAAGATTATTCAGGAAGAGAAACACCACTTTATTTTGCTGAATCTTTAACGGAAAAATTAGGGGGGAGCTAAAGTTTACTTAAAACGAGAAGATCTGAATCACTTAGGGGCACATAAGTTAAATAACGTTTTGGGGCAGATTTTACTTGCTAAAAAAATGGGTAAAAACAAGGTCATTGCAGAGACTGGTGCAGGACAACATGGGGTAGCAACGGCGGCGGCTGCTGCCAAGTTTGGAATGGAATGTGAAATTTTTATGGGAGAAGAAGATGTCCAAAGGCAAAAGTTAAATGTATTTAGAATGAATTTGCTCGGAGCTAAAGTAAACCCAGTAAAAGAAGGAAATGGGACATTAAAAAATGCTGTTGATGCGGCTTTTAATTATTTTTCACAGCATTTAAACGATACTTTTTATGTGTTGGGTTCGGCTGTTGGACCATATCCATACCCGATGATTGTTAAAGACTTTCAAAGTGTTATTAGTAAAGAAGCACGTAAACAAATTCTGGAAAAAGAGGGGAGGTTACCAGATGCAGTGATTGCTTGTGTTGGTGGTGGTTCAAATGCAATTGGGGCTTTTGCTGAATTCATAGCAGATGACACAGTAAAATTGTTTGGAGCTGAAGCAGCAGGAAAGGGTGTGGATACATCCGAAAATGCTGCAACTATGACAAATGGAACTATTGGAATTTCTGATGGGATGAGAACATACGTATTGCAAGATAAGAAAGGTAATTTACTTCCAGCGTATTCAATTTCGGCAGGTTTAGATTATCCAGGCGTTGGTCCAGAACATGCATATTTAAAAGATATAAAAAGGGTCCAATATGATGCGATAACAGATCAAGAAGCGGTTGATGCATTTGTACTTTTGGCAAAAACCGAAGGAATTATTCCAGCTCTTGAAAGTTCACATGCGGTTGCAAAAGCAATAAAGTTAGTACCCCAAATGGAGAAAAATGAAATAGTAATTATTAATATTTCTGGACGTGGAGATAAAGATGTAGAACAAGTTGCAGCATATTTAAGGGAAAATTGACAAATGCTTGAAGATTGTGAATTAATTAAATAATTTTTTTTGAAACTTTACAATTTGAGAATCATTTTATTTTTATTAAAAAAAGTGTAATTTTTCATTGACAATTGATGATAAAGAGGTTAAATTATTTTTAAATCAAAGAAAAGAAGTCCTAGACATGATTAATAGTATGTGTAAAAATTTCACAATTGAATTTGCCCTACTACTATGACCGAGGACTCTGACATTATTAGTCGAGTCCTGTTTGCGTTATGGGAATGGGGCTCGAGAAAGGACGTCTCATTCAACATGAATGGGACGTCTTTTTTTGTTTATTTAAACAATTAAAAAAGAAGAAAAGGAGAAGAAGAATGAAAAAAATAGCTGTTTTACAAGGTGATTATATTGGTCCAGAGATAATGCATGCGGGACTTGAAGTATTGAAGTTGGCCAGTGAAAATACTAGTTTTAAATATCGAATATACAATTATCCATTTGGTGGTGAAGCAATTGATAGATATGGTGAACCACTACCTGAAGAAACTTTAAAAGGATGTCAAGATTCTGATGCTATTTTACTGAGTGCGATTGGTGGCCCTAGGTGGGATAAGAAGAGGGTTAGACCAGAAACGGGATTATTAGAGATTAGAAAACACTTGGGATTATTTGCTAATATTCGACCAACTATGATTAATAAAGTTTTGGCTGAAAAATCACCAATCAAAGCTGAAGTGCTAGAGGGTACTGATTTTGTGATTGTTCGTGAATTGACAAGTGGAATATATTTTGGAAAACCTCGAGAATTAGACGCGAAGTTGGCAATTGATACTTCAAGTTACAAAGCAGAAGAGGTTGAAAGAATCATGCGAGTGGGATTTGAGATGAGCAGGCATCGTAAAAAGCATGTGACAGTAGTGGACAAAGCAAATGTGTTGGCTACCTCAAAGTTATGGCGAAAAGTTGCAGAAAAAATAAGTGAAGAGTATTCAGATATAAAAATAGATTATTGTTATGTTGATGCGGCGGCAATGAAAATTATTACGCAACCAAATAGTTTTGATGTAATAGTTACAGCTAATTTATTTGGAGATATTTTGAGTGACGAGGCATCAGTACTAACTGGTTCACTTGGAACGATTCCTTCGATGAGCGTAGGAGTAAGAGGTCCCAGTTTGTACGAGCCTATTCATGGATCAGCCCCAGACATTGCAGGAGAAGGAATCGCAAATCCAATTTCAATGATATTAAGCATAGAAATGATGTTGCGCGAGTCATTCAAGGAATATGAAATCGCGAATAATATTGCTCAGGCAGTAGAAAAGACAATTGAAAAGAGATTTTTGACTCCAGATCTTGGTGGAGTAGCAACAACAAACCAAGTCGTAAAAGAAGTAATTAAGAATTTGAAAGGATGATGAACATGGGAAGAACATTATTTGATAAATTATGGGAAAAACACGTGGTTAGTGGAAAAAATGGCGAGCCACAGTTGATCTATGTTGACTTGCATCTTGTACATGAAGTGACATCTCCACAAGCGTTTGAAGGATTGAGAACAAATCAACGAGCTGTGAGGAGACCAAATCGAACTTTTGCGACAATGGATCACAACGTGCCCACAAAAGACATTTTTAATATTAAAGACCAAATTTCAAGAAAACAAATTGAAACATTGCAGGAAAACTGCAAAGAGTTTGGAATACGTTTGGCTGATATGGGAAATGAAAATCAAGGGATTGTGCACATTATTGGCCCACAACTTGGATTGACGCAACCTGGACAAGTTGTTGTATGTGGAGATTCGCATACTGCGACTCATGGTGCATTTGGTTCAATTGCATTTGGAATTGGGACATCAGAGGTTGAACATGTATTAGCTACACAAACTATTTGGCAACTCAAACCTAAAACAATGGGGATTCACTTACATGGAAATTTACAAACTGGCGTAGCGGCAAAAGACATTATCATGGCGCTAATTGCTCAAAATGGAGTAGATTTTGGAACAGGATATGCGATTGAATTTTATGGTGACATAATAGAGCAGTTGTCTATGGAAAATCGAATGACAATTTGTAACATGGCAATCGAAGGTGGAGCAAAGATGGGGATGGTGAAACCAGACCAAACTACCTTTGAGTATTTGAAATACCGGGAGTATGCGCCTAAAAATATAGAAAAAGCAATTGAATATTGGAAACAATTTTTCACCGATAACATCTCTGACTATGATACTATAATCGAATTTGATGTAAGTAGCTTGGCACCTTATGTGTCTTGGGGGACGAATCCTTCTATGGCGGTTCCCATAAATGGAATTTTGCCAAAGATTAGTAATATAAACATTCAACTTGCATATGATTATATGGGTTTAAAGCCTGCAATTAAAGCAACTGAAATTCCAATTCAATGGATTTTTATTGGTTCTTGTACTAATGGACGTTTGTCAGATATTAAGGAAGCCGCAAAAATAATGAATGGAAAACATATTGCCAAGAGTGTGACAGCATGGATTGTTCCAGGATCAAGAACAATCAAGCATGAGGCTGAAAAATTGGGACTTGATAAAATTTTTAAGGATGCAGGGTGTGAATGGCGAGACCCTGGATGTTCAGCCTGTTTAGCGATGAATCCAGACAAAATTCCAGCAGGGATACATTGTGCATCAACAACTAATCGTAACTTTGAAGGGCGTCAAGGTAAGGATGCAAGAACACATTTAGCAAGTCCTGCGATGGTAGCTGCAGCAGCAATTCATGGACATTTTATTGATATTCGACAAAAGGAGGTAATCTGACTATGGAGGCAATCAAAATACACAAAGGAACGACTCTTCCACTGATGAACAATAATATTGATACAGACCAGATTATCCCTAAACAATTTTTGAAAAATATTTTAAAAGTGGGTTATGGAAACCATCTTTTTCATGATTGGCGGTTTCTTGATAATGGAAGTCCTAATCCAAAATTTATTCTAAATAGACCCGAATATAAAGATGCTACAATTTTAATTACTGGCGATAATTTTGGATGTGGATCTTCACGTGAACATGCCGCTTGGGCACTTAAAGATTGGGGATTCAAAATTATTATTGCTGGTAGTTACAGTGATATTTTCTTTATGAATTGTACAAAAAATGGAATATTACCAATTGTTTTACCGCAAATAGCACGTGAAAAATTTGCACAACTTGCTTCAAATGATGAGATAACTGTTAGTTTGCTTCATCAAAAGGTAATTTGTCACGACAGAATATATTCTTTTGACATTGATCCTACATGGAAACAAAAATTTATTGATGGAATAGACGATATTGAATTAACTCTTAAACAAGAACATAAGATTCAAAGTTTTGAGAAAAGTATACCAATTTTTGAATAGAGGGGGATTTAAAATGGACGAAATAACAAATTCAAAAAGAATGACAGATAATGAAAATGTAGAACAATTGAAAATTAGGATGAATCAAATTCAACCAACAAAAACATTTTATAAAATTTTTATACTTGTTTCAGCTGGAATGTTTTTAGATGCAATTGATATTTATTTAGCAAGTGGGGTTAGTAGTTATCTTTTAGAAACAAAGTGGTCAACTTTGCAACTTAATTCGATATTTTTGGCAGTTGGTTTTTTTGGATTATTTTTAGGCTCAGTTTTTGCAGGTTTAGTGGGGGATTTTTTTGGTAGAAAAAAAGCATATCAGTTGAATCTATTAGTATTTGGTTCTTTTACACTTATTGGCTCTTTTGCTCCAAACATATTTTTTTTAATTGTTTGTCGCTTAATTGCAAGTATTGGTTTAGGAACCGAAATCGTTACCGGTTTTGCAATGATTAATGAGTTCGCACCAGTTAAAAGTCGTGGAAAATGGTGTGCAATGACCTCTTGTATTGCTAATTGTGGAGCTCCAATTACGATGTTGATGTGTACGTTATTAATTCCACTTTTTTCGTGGAGGATAATGTTTGTTATTTCTGGGGCATCAGCTTTGGTGTTGTGGTACTTTCGGCGTAGTCTCCCAGAATCACCACGGTGGAGTATTACACATGGGCGCATGCAAGAAGCGCAAGGTGTTATCGAAAAATTAGAGTCTGAGATGGATAAACAAGATACAAAAAAAGAAATAATTGGAAAAAATAAGCAAGGGGAAAAAGCTACAAAAGAGATAAACAATCATTTTCAACGTAATCTTTTTGTTGCAATATTTGCAGTTTCTGCCACAATTATTTGCCAGTATACTTTTACTTCATGGGTACCCACCTTATTGGTGAGACAAGGAATTAACATTGTTTCTTCACTGGGATTTTCAACTATTATGATGTTAGGAGCTCCAATAGGTGCATTTTTAGGTTCCCAGTTAGTTGACCGAGTAGGAAGGAAGCCCACAATTGTGACAGCTTTTATGTTAGCAGCAATCTTGGGGATTGTTTATTCGCAACAAAAAAGTGCCACCATGGTTATGGTAATTGGTTTTTTCTTGACAACTTTTTTCTATATTTTGATGGCATCAGTGGTAGGAGTGTATGTTTCTGAGTTGTTCACTACCAAATACCGGTTTCGAGGTGCAGGAATTGCAAATGGAATTTCCAAGCTCATAGCTGTAGGAATGCCTCTGGTCGTCGCATGGTTATTAAGTGTTTCAAATTCAATGATGATTTTTGTTATAATAAGTATTTTTGCTATGGTGGCAGCCTGTATAGTCTATTTCTTTGGACCAGAGACTAATAACCAAGAAGTCGATTAAATTATTATTTATACTTTATTTTTAGAAAGCATTGCTTTAAAATTTATAGTTATGGGAGTTTAGGAAATATATAAGTAAGTATGAATTTTGGCAGATATGTAAGATAACTTAATTTGTGCAGGCTATATTTCTGACAAGTACTAATTTAAGGTTAAGTGGGGGAGCTTCTTTTGTGCTTAGAACTGGCAACAATTGTAAACAAGCCGCCAAATTATAATTATTTTAGAAACTAAAGTAATTATAATTTGGAGGAATAAACATGCAAGATAATTTTTTACAACCAAAAAAACATTATATGAGTTGGCCGGTAATGGCTCTTTTGGATTTTGTAACCATAATTAGTTTTGAAAATATTTTTTATCCGTTTCAAAATCAAGGACTTTCAGTTGTTGTATCATGGGTTTTTCTATTATTTGCCTATATAATTCCATATGAATTGATTGTTAGTCAACTCAGTTTGACTTTTGACAATCAAAGTGGCGGTCTTGCCTCATGGGTAAGACGTGGTGGTAACGATACTTTAGGTTACTGGACATCATGGATGTATTGGATTCAAAGTGTTCCTTATATTGTAGATGTCTCTAATTCGGTTATTGTTTCATTTAGCTGGATGGTGTTGGGTAATAATACACTAGGTAATAAGATGTCGACGTTTGAATTTGGATTATTGACGTTTATTATCATCTTAGTATTTATCTTGCTAGAGAATTTGATTAAAAATTCACTTGAAATTTTATCTCTTATTGGTGGTGGGGCGATGTTCATCATGTCCTTGTTATTTGTCTTGTTGGCAGGATATGCTTTGATGAATGGTACTCATATTGCAACACAGCCATTTAATCTTGGGGCATTTATGCCACATTTTAGCTTGAAATATTTTTCAACAACTGGGCTGTTGATTTTTGCGATGTCTGGTGCGGAATTGGCGGCACCTTATATTGTTCAAATGAGAGATCCAAAACATGAATTTCCAAAAGCAATGTGGCTATTAGCATTGATGACCGCTTTCCTTACGATTTTCGGGACACTTTCATTAGCGATTTTCTTTAATGCAAATGCAATTCCACATGATTTCAAGATGAACGGGCCATATTATGCATTTTCAATGTTAGGAGCTGAACTTGGTGTAGGTAAGCTTTTAATGTACATTTTTGCTGTTGTACAAGCAATTTTTATGATGGCACAATTGGCAGTATTACTGGATGCTTCAAGTCGTGTTTTTGCTGGGGATGTTGCCGATAGATTTATGCCAAGCTGGCTTATGAAGAAGAACAAGAAGGGCTTACCAGTTAATTCATATTTGATGACTACAGGACTGAGTTTGTTCTTATTATTACTGACAGGTACGCTGCCCAATATTAATACTATTTACAATTGGTTATTAAATATCAATGGAATTGTTTCACCATACAAAACCTGTTGGGTATTCTTCGCCTTTCTTGCAATAAGGTGGCGTGAAAAGAAGTTTAAATCAGATTATGTATTTATTCGAAATCGTAAGTTCGCCTTACTTGTCGGAGGATGGTGTTTCTTATTTACTTTTGTTTGTGCGACATTAGGTTTCATTCCACAAGATGCAGCAGTAGGGACAAAATCATTTGATCATCAATTATTGATGAATTTTATTACCGTCTTTGTTTTATTTGGCGTAGGATTATTATTACCATATTTGAGAAAACGTGAATTAAGAAAATGAGGTCAGCCTAAAGAATATGAAAATTGATCTAGTACAGTTATAGTAGAGATTGTTTTCAAAAATAATAAATTAGTGCAAAGTTTTTTAAGAATTTATTATGACATCCACTTTTGTTTTTCTATCAAGATACAATTGATAAAAATAGGGAGGATTGTACATAATGACTTTTTTTAAAACTATTATTTTAGCTATTGTACAGGGAATTTCAGAACTTTTTCCAATTAGTAGTGTCGCTCATGCGGTGATTGTACCGTATTTGTTTGGATGGAACCTTAATCCAAGTTTTTTAAAGCATAATTTTTTAGAATTTGTGGTGATGATGCATATTGGTACGACAATTGCACTGTTGATTTATTTCAGAAAAGACTGGGCAAAAATAATTCGTTCTCTTTTTACCGCTAAAGATTCCAAAAAAGTACTGTTATTACTTGTAATGGGAACAATTCCCGCAATTTTGCTTGGTGCGATTTTTGAAAAATCCATTACTGATGCATTTAGCAGCGTAACACTTGCAGCAAGTTTCTTGTGTATTAATGGAGTATTGTTATTTTTAGGTGAACGTCTTCGGAAGAAAGGTACCAAGAAATTAGAGGAATTATCTTGGTGGCAGGCAATGATAGTTGGAGTTTTCCAATCTTTTGCTTTAATACCTGGTTTTTCGCGTTCTGGGTCAAGCATGACTGCAGGTTTTTGGATGGGGTTATCTAATGAGGAATCTGCTAGATTTTCAATGCTTTTATCCACTCCGGTTATTGCAGGTGCAGCTGTCTTAGAAGTGCCCAAATTAATTCATAATCATCCAGCTGGCTTACTAACATTATCTTTGAGCGGTGGTGTGGTTGCTGGAATATTTGCATTTTTAAGTGTTTATTTTTTGATGCATTGGTTCAATCGCAAAGAAATTAACACGATGGGCCCATTTTCGATTTACTGCATTTTGATGGGTGGAGCAGTTGTAATTGCTAAGTTAATTGGTGTGTAATTATAAGCTGGAAATTTTTAAAAATGGTTTATGTGATAGAATGGGGCTAAATCAAGTTATATTTTGATTTAGCCCCATTCTAAATTTAATTAGAGTTTTTATTTAGGCAACACTTATGATTTTTAATGTTAAATAGAATATCTGATATAGATAAGACAGCTTTTTGATATTATAGCTTTGTTAAAAATCATAAAATGGGATGAATTATTAAAAAAAAAATACAAATTTAAGATTAAGTTGACATGCGGTTAATAAATCAATAAATTTAACTTGTATGGTTATAATAAACTTTTAGAAAGTGTGGTGAGGGAAATGTCAGATAGTCATAGAGATAATAACAATAATAATGATGAGATAACTGTTCATGGTGCAGACGATTGCGATCCCTCGCGGCATGAACGCTAAAATAATTCAATTGAGAGGTAATTATCATTGGAAAAAGAAGTTAAGCGTTCACTAAAATGTTTAGTAGATCAAAAGGAATATGATTTAGTAGATGGGGTATTTCTAAAGGACTTGGACGGTTCTTTGCGGGCCCTAATAAGAAGAGATTTTCCTAAAGCAAGTGATAATCAATTTATATGTAGCGAGCATTTAGTTGAATATCGTGTAAAAAAAATGGATCAGATGATTGCAAAAGATTATCGGCAAAATGATAAGTTAACTAGAAAATTGACACGAGTGATGGAAAATGATGCATATCAGATGATTGATGTAAGGGAGCAGTTAGAACATTCTTTAACTTTTGGGCAAAAAATTGCTGATGGAGTAGCTCGTTTTGGTGGTAGTTGGTCATTTATTTTGACATTTATCGGAATTATGATTTTTTGGATTTTATTAAATATTTTCCATTGGTTCGGGGTCCACTTTGATCCGTACCCATTTATTTTACTTAACTTGTTTTTAAGTATGGTAGCGGCTATTCAAGCACCACTGATTATGATGAGTCAAAATCGCTCTTCAGAGTATGATCGAATGGAATCGCGAAATGATTACCAAGTAAACCAAAAGTCGGAGGAAGAAATCAGAGTGTTGCATTCAAAGATTGATCACCTTATCCAGCAAGATCAACCCAATTTGCTACAAATCCAAAAGATTCAAACAGAAATGTTGGGCTCAATCGAATCGCAAGTTAGTGAATTGCGGAGACTTCAACAATATTTTGAAGCAAGGGATGCAACGCAAAAAGATCAAAAGTGAACATTGTGTGGATTTTTAAGTTATAGCACAGTAAAATTTAAACATTTGTAGAAACGAAACATTAGATAGAAGAAGGAGCTAAATCAGATCTATTTTCTGATTTAGCTCCTTTTTTATATAAATGTGATTAAAGTATAGAGCATCGAAATTTGATTTTAAAAATAAAATTCCACAAAAAGAACTAAAATTTTTATGTTTCAGATATAGCAACTTTTCAAATGCATAAATATTAATTTATAATTACTTGAAAAATAATGATTAATTATCCAACTTATTTGAAATAATTTTTTGTAAATCTGCTTTATTTAGGATTATTTCGTCATTATAATTTTCAAGAATATTGTCATAAGCAACTTCGTTAGTCCCTTTAAGTTGGAAGTAGTGAAGTTGTTTTTTTGCATCGAAATTATTTGCGACGGCTAAAGCAATACTAATCATGTCAGTTTTATTCATATTTGTGGCGACTAGAAATTTAGAAGTCGAATTGACCAGCGCAGGTATTTTGAATGCATTAACAGGATTGCTTACCTTGTTAGCGATTCCAACGAGAGCATCTTCTTGAAGTCTTTGTCTTCCAAAATCGGTTCCGGGAAGAGAATCTCTTTCGTGGACAATTTCAGTAACCATTTTTGCATCTAAGTTGTGCTTGCCTTTTGTAAAAGTCTTATTTTGATCATCTGCGTACCAGGGGTGAGTTAGTGTCACGTTGAACGGTAAATTCATAGTTATACCACCAACGGCCGCTACCATCGATCGAAATCCCCAATAATTTGTTTCAAGGTAATAGTTTACAGGAACATTAAGATAACTGGAAATAGTTTTAACTGCCATTAATACGCCTTTTTTTGCGCCATATTTTTCTTGATAGACAGATTGGACACTTGTTAGTTTTGTATAGCCAAAATTTTGCATATATATGCGAGAATCACGGGGAATGCTGACAATATTGTATTTATGACTATTTAAATTAGCGTGGACTAATAACATTGAATCTGTATGACCAGTTACTTGATTAGGGCGTTCATCCGAACCAATTACTAAGATATTGAAAGTTCCTTTTGCCTGATGATACTTAGTTTTAGTTGTGTTGAGGGTTTTGAGATTAGAAAAATGTTTTTGAGGATTCAAGTAATTCCACATCATCCAAACACTGCCACATATAATAAGAATTGCAATTAATATTCCCCAAAACCATAAGTGATGCTTTTTTTTGGTTTGCCTTTTGTTTCTTCGTCTTCTATTTTCTTGCACAAGTCTAGCTCCTTTAAAAAAATCCTTTTTTATTAACTTTAGTGTGATTTTAGGATCTGTAAATGATAATTATGAAGATTTGACTAAAAAAAAGAGAAGTTATGAATATCTTAATGTTTTTATTTTCAAATGACTTGATTTAACTAAAAAAAAACGATAATATATCGTATACGATATAAAGAGGAGGAATCATGGAATCCAAAAACGTTTTTTATGACGAACTTTGTTTGGCGGTCTATACAACTAACCGTTATTTTCATCAACTATATCAGTTGGTGCTAACTGAGTACGATTTGACTTATTTGCAATATATGGCGCTATTGAGTATCACTCAATATGAGAAATGTACATTGTCTCAGATCTGTCTTAATTTAGATTTGGATACCAATACTTTGACACCTGTCGTAAAGAAACTAATTCAAAAGGGCTGGATTAATAAAGAAAAATCTTTAACTGATGGACGGAGTTTTGAATTGGCATTGACAGGTAAAGCGATGCTAAATTTTAAAGTTATTCAAGCTAAAATTGCTAAGATTCAGGCCAAGTTAGTTGGATCTGAGCATTCAAAGTTTATTTCAATTTTGAATGAAGCACATGAACTGAATGAACGAGTTGCAAAAGTAATTTCTGAACAAATGGAAGAATATAAATAAAGAATAAGGAAAAGATTGAGGAAAAAATATGAAAAAATTTGATGTTGTTTTTATCGGAAGTGGACATGCAAATTGGCATGCAGCTGTAGAATTACAAAGAGCAGGGAAAAAAGTGGCAATTGTTGAAAAAGATTTAATTGCTGGAACTTGTACGAATTATGGATGTAATGCCAAAATTTTATTAGATGGGGCAGCTGACTTAATTCACCAAGCTAACGCATACGAAGGATTTGGAATAAAAGGCAATCTTCAAATTGATTGGAAAGAGTTAATGGCATATAAAAAAGCAACAATAAATCCAATCCATCTGTTATTAGAGCAACAATTCAAAGCTGTAGGGATAGAAATATTCAATGGAACAGCTAGGTTTTTGGATGCACATTCTATATCAGTTGGTGAAAATAGAATTAGTGCAACTGATTTTATAATTGGGACGGGGCAAAAGCCTAATCGATTACCAGTAGAGGGAAACGAATTTTTACATGATAGTCGTGATTTTTTGGACTTATCTGAGTTGCCAAAACATATGACATTTATTGGGGCTGGGATTGTTTCTTTAGAATTTGCAATGCTAGTTAAAACTGCAGGTGCTGAGGTTACAGTAATTGAATTTGCTGCAGGAGCGCTGAGAGGTTTTAATCAAAAGTACGTTGACAGTCTTTTGCAGCAAATGGAAAAGATGGGTATAAAAATCCATTTTAATGAAGCGGTGCAAAAAATTCAACAAAATGAAACTAACGGGTTAAGTGTTGTGACTGCTTCAGGACTTGAGGTTAAAACCAATTATATTGTTGATGCCACAGGAAGAATTCCTAATATTGATGAGCTTGACCTTAAGGCTGCCGGTGTTGAATTTAATCGAGGCGGGATTATTGTTGATAATCATCTACAAACAAATATTTCTCATATTTATGCTAGCGGTGATGTAATTGATAAAAAAATACCTAGATTAACACCTACTGCGACATTTGAGTCAAACTACTTAGCAAAATTGTTGTTAGGTGAGACAAGTGAAGCTATTGAATATCCTGCTATTGCAAGTGTCGTTTTTACCTTGCCACGAATTGCACAAGTGGGAATAAGTGAGTTGGAGATTAAAGAAAAAGAGGATCAGTACTTGATTAAAACAATCCCTTATGGAAGTCGCTTGCGTTTTCAGACTAAGAATGAACCAGAAGCGGAAGCCACTTTAATTTTTGATCAGGATTCATATTTAGTAGGTGCTAGTGTTTATGGTGATGAAGCTCCTGAATTAATTAATTTTTTGGCAATAATTATAGGGCAAAAACTAACCCAATCAGAATTGAATAAGCAAATATTTGCGTTTCCTAGTCAAACGATAGGGTTATTAAGTATGTTGACACCGTATCTGAGAAAATTTAAATGATATAGTGTGTCAACTAAAAAGTTCTTTCTATTATGCGAGTGGATTGTTATCCATATTTCTCATATAGAAAGAACTTTTTAATTACAAACGATGAGTTAAAGGGCTTTTAGTGAGATTCAAGGTTATATATCCATTTGAATCTGGTGTATAATTAAAGCTATCAATAATTCTGTTATTTATGTTTGTAACAAGAGAACTTGAAATAATTGAGTTTATATTTTGAATATGATAAGCCTGTTTTTAAGGTCCTTTGGTGAATCAGATTGAAAGTTAATATTCTTGTTTAAAGGAGGGTTTTTGTGAGAGAACAAATATTAAATGCTATGGAAGAGATTGTGGCTAAATCTGGACTTAAAAATTTTACGATGAGTCAAATAGCAACTACCTTACATATTAGTAAGAAAACGATATATAAATATTTCAAGAATAAGGATGAACTTATTAAAGATTACGTTGGTGAGATATTTGAGAGCAATTCATTTGAATTAGATAAAATAATGAATAGCGATTCGGATGATTTTGGTAAAATTTATGCTATTTTAAAAATTACACACAAATACCGGCTACCTGTAAGTTCATTAAATGAAATTAAGGTTTCCTATCCAGATTTATGGAATGATTTTATAAGTTTAAAAGAAAAAAATATTTCATGTATTTTTGAGTTGCTGGAACATGCAAAAAAAATTGGCAAGCTAAAGGAAGATACTAATTTAAGAGTCTTAGCTAAATTACTAATTAAAGTTGGCATACTTGTTACAGATCCTAAGTTTCTTAATGATAATGAAATTAGTTTGAAGGATGCACTTAATGCTATAATTAAAGGCATTCTTTACGGTATTGTTAATGATAATAGAAATGAACAATTGGGAGAATAGTGATGTTTTGTTTTTAGTAAACACTTCTTTAATGTTATACTTGTTTAGTAAATATTGAAGAAGGGGGGATTTTTGTGACAACAATCAGGGATATTGCAGAAAAAGCACGTGTTTCGACCGCAACGGTTTCGCGTGTCTTAAACATGGATGAGACATTGTCAGTTAGTGAAGAAACTAAGAATAGAATCTTTGAGGTTGCAAGTGCATTGAACTACGTAAAATCCAAACGCATAATTCGGCGCAAAAATATTGGGAAGATTGCACTTGTTGAATGGTATTCTCAAAAAGAAGAGTTAGATGATTTGTATTATTATTCGATTCGAGCAGGAATTGAGAAAAAAGCTCAGGATTTGGGATTTGAAGTTGTAAGATATTTTCAAAGCGAATTTGGTGAAAAATTGCAAGATGTTGATGGAGTGCTTGCGATAGGAAAATATAGTAAGCAACAACAAGAGCTTATGGCTAGTTTAAATGAACATCTGGTCTTTGTTGATAGTAACACTCTCAATGCTGGATTTGACTGTGTGGTAACTGATTTTAATAATTCTATTGGACAACTATTACAACATTTTATAAATAAAGGGCAAACGAAAATTGGTATGCTTGTTGGTGAAGAACATACGATGGATATGGTTGAAAGTCTGATAGATCCAAGATTAATTTCATTTAAAAATTATTTAAGTGCATATCATCTATATAATCCTAATTATGTATATATTGGTAGGTTTACTGCTGATTCAGGATATGAAATGATGAAAAAGGCAATTAATGAGTTACAAGAAGATTTACCTCAAGCTTTTTTTGCTGCAAATGATTCTATTGCAATTGGTGCAATGAAGGCGTTAAAAGAGGCAGGCATAGATGTACCAAACCGTGTGAGTGTGGTTTCATTCAATGATACTTCGATTTCAAAATACATTACGCCTTCTTTGAGCAGTGTACATGTGTTCACTGAGGAAATGGGCAAGCTGGCTTTGATGTTGTTAAATACTTTTCATATTGAAAACAAAAATTCACATCCTGCACAGATGATTACGCTTGCAACTGATTTTGTTTTACGAGATAGTACGATTAATTAAATTAGGTATAGTTATCAATAGAAAGACATAAGCAAAAGTTAACTTTTGCTTATGTCTTTTTGGTTGTTGAGTTGACGGAAAGAGCCACTCAGAATGTAATTTATTTTCTAGTAGCCACTGATGATAAAGCAATAAATCTTGTTGAACTGGTTTTAAATAAAGTGTGTTAGGTTTACCAGTTTTTTTATCATGAATAAACGCATTTTGTTTAATTGAGCCGTCCGGATTAAAAATATCCGCTTGTGGCAAGGGATTGTGTTATTACACAATTGTTTGCTTTTTGATAGCTAATAGGCTATCATATAAATATAAAAAAAATAGAATTTGACTATTATGACTGGAATGAATTTAAACAATTTTTGGATCAATTGCCTGATAAAGACGCTGCCAGTATTTTAACAAGGAGGACCAATAATGAGTAAAATTGATGAATATGTTGCTGAAAGAAGTAAAAATAATCCTGATTTTGCAAAAATCGTGGAACAAGAAAATATCAACTTAGAGGTAGCTGTTAAAGTTCGTGATCTCCGTGAAAATATGGGTATGAGTCAACGTGAATTTGCTAGTCTAATTGGTAAACCACAATCAACCATTGCTAGAATTGAAAATGGATCAATGAATGTTTCGACTAAGGTATTGTCTGAGATTGCGCAGGCAACTAACCAACGATTAACAATTCAATTTAGTCCCACATTATAAATAATAAATTCCATATAAAGGAGAATTAACTTGTTAAAACATAAATATACTGTTTATTCATTAATTGTTGCGATTACACTTTCAATACTGAGCTTATACGCTTATTTAAGCAGTGGAAGCCTTCTTAGTAGCTGGTTTACAGTAACTAATAATGCTGAGGGATCTGGAATTGATATTGGATCTTCGTTTTCTTTTTTGTTTTTAGTCGGCAGCCTAATTGCTTGGATTAAATTTGTAACGATTTATTTTAAACACAGAAAAGATTGATTTTATGGTTAATTTATCTTAATAAGGTTCTGGTGAAAAATTTAGCACAATGATTTGTTCAACAATCTTCTCAAGTTAGCACACACAGACTATTTTGTTAATTTTGCACCAGAACCGTTTTATAAACCTAAAGAAGAGATTAGTGAAAATCAAGGAACGACTTTCACTAATCTCTTCTATTTTGAAGGACTTATGGCACAGCCCCTCTTTGTTGATATAACTGTATTTTGTAAGCTACTTTTAGATAGTTGAAATCGAATTAATTAAACCTATTTTTTTAGAATAGTTACGGCCCAAGGATCTAAAGTGGTTTTTGGTTGGGATGCAGTCAAAATATCAATGAACTGATTATTTTTGAATTCTGATGGCAGTTCTTGTGGTTCGTTACTCATATTTAAAATAAAATAAAAAGTGTTTTTCTCATTATGACGCTCGGTAATATCAAGTGAAGGATTTATATTTGTGCTGAGTTGGGAAAGCCTAATTTTGGTTATTAGGTACTTGAATAGGTGAGCTAAACCTGAATCATCAAGATGTGTACCTACATAATAAGCAACTCCTTTACCAAAATTATTTTTGGTAACTGCAGGTGTCCCAGCATAAAACTCAGATGCATAAGTTGCTATAGCTTCAGCACCTTCGAGACGAATGATATCACTGACAAGATTTCCTGTACATGTTGTTTTGTCGTCATAGTTAATTGTTACCTTGTTCTGGGGGATAATTGCATCTGTCTCTTCAACCCATAGGCCAGTGACTTTTTTCAGTGGGCCAGGGTATCCGCCAGGATAAATTTTGTCGGATTCATTGACAAGTCCCGAGAAGTAAGTGGTTAAGAAATTACCACCGTTAGCAACATAGTCTTCAATTTTTTTACCCAAGCCATCTTTAACCATATAAAGCAGTGGAGCAACAAGTAAATCATATTTAGAAAAGTCACTATCAATATCGATCACATCTACTGTAACGTTGTTATTATATAAAGCCTTGTAGTAGTCATGAATTAGTTTTGTATAATTCAAGTCTTGTGTGATTGTGGCCATATATTCAACACTCCAATAATTAGCCCAATCAAATAAAATCCCTACTTTTGCAGAAGTTGTTGTGTGCATGATATCACTGGAAATTTTTTTAAGATCATGACCGAGTTGTGCAACTTCTTTGAATGCACGTGTATCAGTACTATCTGAATGACTGATTACAGCTCCATGAAACTTTTCAGTTGCACCGAGTGATTGTTTTAATTGGAAGTATTGAACTGTATCTGCGCCATGTGCGACTGCTTGAAATTCAGTTGCACGTAACTGCCCTGGACGTTTTAAAGGACTATAAGCTTGCCAATTTACCTGACTAGGTGTTGATTCCATTAACATGAACGGGTTTCCATTACCTAATCCACGCATCATATCATACATGAATGCTGTCTCAAATGCAGGTGTCTCAAAAGTTGGATAGCTATCGTATGCAATGATATCTTGCTCTTTTGCCCAACTAGCATAATCTGTTTGCTTGTTTGGTAGACCATGAAAGTTTGTTGTAATCAGAGTATCTGGATCATAGGATTCGATAATTTGTTTCTCCAACTTAAAGGTATTTAACATGCTTTCAGATTGAAAACGGAGATAATCAACTGACAAACCAGCGACAGTTGTTTCGGAGTTTTCAGGACCAAAAGCATCGCCCAATTCATTTGGGACAACAATTTCGTCCCATTCGTAAATAGTGTGGCTCCAAAAATTCATATTCCAAGCACTATTAAGTTTTTCAACTGTCTGATAACGATTTTTAAGCCATTTTCTAAAGGCACTTTGGCAATTATCACAGTAGCAGTTACCACCGTATTCGTTATTGATATGCCATACAACTATGTTACTGTTGGAAGCATACCTCTGTGCAATTTTATCAACAAGTTTTTGCATCAACCTGAGATAATTTGGGCTGTTTGGACAAGCATTGTGCCTTTGTCCAAAAACATGGCGCCTACCTTGATAGTCTACACGAGCAACATCGGGATACTTTTTAAACATCCATGCGGGTAATGCAGCAGTTGCAGTCGCTAAAACAATTTTGAAATTCTTCTTTGTAAATTTATCAATAATTTTGTCAAGTATTGAAAAATCATAAGTGTTTTCATTTGGTTGCAAGAGAGCCCACGAAAATACATTGATGGTTACTGAATTAATGTCTGCTTCTTCAAAAATCTTAATGTCGTCATTCCAAGACTTTTCAGGCCACTGTTCTGGATTATAATCTCCACCATAAAGCATCGTTGTAAGTTTTTTCTTCATTATTAAAATCCTCCCAGTTTTTTTATTTAAAAGTTACGTCACAGATTTTGTCGCCATGGTTGATTGCTTTTTCTTCAATCTCGCCTAGGTTCAATTTTTGTGGCTGCGTCAAGAAGAAGATAACCGTATCATCATAACCGTCTTCTTTGATCAAATCACGATCAAAGTCTACTAGCAAATCACCACGTTTTACAACTTGTCCATCGGTATAATGTGTTGTAAATCCATTGCCATGCATATTAACCGTTCCAATCCCAATATGAATGATGGCTTCAATACCGGTGGTTGAAATGATACCTAATGCATGTTTTGTTGTGAAAGTGAAACGAATAGTTCCGTCAAAAGGTGCATAAATCACTCCATCGCTTGGTTTGATAGCAAAACCAGTACCAGGAAATTCAGTTTTTAATTTATCAAGATTTGCAAGTTGTCCACTTACTGGTGCATAAATTGAGGACGAAGTGGTTGTAATAGGTGTGTTGACTGATTCATCTTCAATTGAGATTTCACCTTTAATAAGTTTGTCCTTAAGTTCTTCAACAATATTAGCATGTTCTTTTTCTGTTAGCTTCACCTTTGATAGGAACACTAATAATGCCAAAATTGCCATGACTAAAGGAACATAGAATGCTAGGCTTTCAAAGGTATGAATGTTTTTGCTTGTCATATCAGCGGCAGTTGCAGAACCTGTCATACCAGCTGAGATAGCAACAAAACCAACTAAACCGTTTGAGAAGGCACCAGTTAACTTATCAATCATTGGACGAACTGCTAAAACCACGGCTTCATTTCGTTCACCAGTTTTTAATTGACCATATTCGATTGAATCTGTCAGTGTTAATACTGTAACAAGTTGAGCAAAATTAATATCGAACAATATCAAACCGATTACTAGAAGTGTCATATCCGTTCTTGCAAAAATAAAAATTAGGTAGGCTGCTATCATTGAAATTTGTCCAATAGCGAAAAGAACTTTTCTAGAAATAAACTTATTTAAAATTGGATAAATTGGTGAAGTACAAAATCCGATAATTGTCGCAATAATACCAACTAACCAATATTCATTTGGCTTTCCCACGACGTACTTGAAGAGATAAAACAAAACACCATTTGTAACAACATATGCAAATGAATATAGAAAGTAAGCTAGACTAGTCCATAAAATTTGATCGTTATGTGCTAGTGCTGAGAAAACATCTTTGATTGTTGTTTTTTTCTTTGCGGAAGTACGAATAATATTATTTTTTTCTTTTGTTCCAAATGCAACAGAAAGTGCACACAAGATAGCGATTAGGGAAATAATAATTGAAAATGCGACCCACCCAGGAGCACCTTGATAGCTTTTTCCTGTTGAAAGATAGGTGAAGTACGTAACAATCGGGATGATGATAATTGTTAAACCATTCCAACCAATTGTACCAGTAAATGCTCCAAGTGAAGTATAGATGCCACGTTCATGACTATCCTCGCTTAAAGCTGGAACCATCCCCCAGTATGCGACATCAGAAAAAGAATAGAAGATATCTAAAGTGATAAAGATAATTACAAAAGCAATTGCGAATAGTATCCAACTGATTTTTGCTAGACCAAAAATGCCAGTAAAGAGGACGAATAAGAGGAGACCACTTACAATGTTACCGATTACAATCCATGGCTTAAACTTTCCCCATTTAGTATGAGTATTGTCAACCATATTCCCAAGTAAAGGATCGATTACGATTTCTGCAATTCTAATTACAACGATTAATCCGGTAATTAGACCGATTAATTTATTAGCAATTGACTTATCAAGATTACTAAACATACTACTAGTTACGAACACGATAAAATAAGTGCTTAGCGCACCGTAAAACGCTGAGTGCCCTAAATTACCAAATGCGAATGAAATGCGTGATACCAGCTTTTTACCGGTAAGTTTTTTTGTTTCTTGCATTTTAAATTCCTCCCGAGCAACCAAATTGGTTTCTTAATTTTAGAAAACGATTACATTGCTTATTATACATGTTTTAGTTAACAAGTAAACAGTATTACTAAATTTATTTTTTTTAGACAACGTAATACTTATTATTATATGATAAATACCGAAACACACTTAAATTTTGTTGCTGAAAATGCTTGTAAATACAAGAAAATAATAAATTTATTTTTATTTACTAAACAGTTGTAAATTTAGTAAATAAAAGTTACAATGTATTCGACAATAAAATAAAGGAAGTTAGGTGGATAATTATGAAAAAAACAGTGCTAAAAGAAGGATTTGCAAAGGTATTCAAAAAAGAACCAGAGATACTTTTCTTTTCTCCTGGGAGAATTAACTTAATAGGTGAACATACTGATTATAATGGTGGACATGTTTTTCCATGTGCAGTTAATCTTGGGACTTATGGTGCAGCAACGAAGAGAAACGATCGCAAAATTAGATTCTTTTCAGCTAACTTTGAAGAATTAGGAATATTGGAAACAACACTTGATTCTTTGGATGAAAGAAAAAAAGGTGAATGGATTAACTATCCTAAGGGAATGATTCTTGAACTTCTTGATGCTGGGTATGAAATAAATAGTGGGGCTGATTTATATTTTGATGGTGATCTTCCAAATGGAGCTGGATTATCATCCTCAGCTTCAATTGAACTTTTAACAGGAGCAATGATTAATGCCTTGTTTGGTTTGAATATTGAAATGCTTGATTTAGTGAAGTTTGGTCAGAAAACAGAAAACAATTATGTTGGAGTAGATTCAGGAATAATGGATCAGTTTGCTGTTGGAATGGGGAGAGATAATCAGGCAATTTTGTTAGACACAAATACATTAGACTATGCATATGCAGATATTGATTTAGGTGATAATGTAATTGTGATTATGAATACTAATAAGAAAAGAAAGCTTGAAGATTCCAAATATAATGAACGCCGTCAAGAATGCGAAAGTGCTTTGGAAGATTTTAAGACAGTTTTGGATATCAAAACACTTGGAGATTTATCTATTGAACTATTTGATGAATATAATTTCGTGATAAAGAACAGTGTAGAACGTAAGCGTGCACGACATGCTGTTTTTGAAAATCAACGAACATTACAAGCAAAAAAAGCCTTAGATAAGGGAAATCTTGAAACATTTGGGCACTTAATGAATGCGTCTCATGTGTCACTTGAAGATGACTATGAAGTTACAGGAATCGAATTAGATACACTTGTGCACACTGCATGGCAACAAAGTGGTGTTTTAGGTGCACGTATGACTGGTGCAGGATTTGGGGGCTGTGCAATTGCGCTTGTAGATGGAAATAAAGTTGATGAGTTTAAAGAAAAAGTCGGTAGTGTTTATAAAGAAAAAATAGGATATGCACCATCATTTTATATTGCACAAATTGCTACCGGAACCAAAGTACTAGACTAAGATATTGAGGTGGAGAAAATGATTAAACAGACTTTGATTGGTCGTTTTGTTCAAGAAGTAATTAATAATTCTTCTTACACACAACTGGATGAATATTATTTGTATAACCGTGTTTTGAATATTTTAGCAAATCATGACGAAAAACTCTCTGCTAATGAAAGTCTTGATTTTCTTGGATTAGTTAATAAGTTGTTGGAACCGTTTAGTGATAAAACAAGTAATGAACTTGAGTGTATAAGAACAGAATTAATGAACTTTATTGTTCCGGTACCTAGTGAAATTAATAATAAATTTTGGGAGAAGTATCAAGTGAGTGTGGATGCGGCACTTGAGTATTTATATCACATTTCACAAAAAAGTAACTATATTAAGGTTGAAGATAACAAAAAAAATGAGTATTTCAAATATGATTCAAAATATGGTGAACTTGAAATCACAATCAATCTTGCAAAACCTGAAAAAGATCCCAAAGATATTGCAAAATTGAAGTCATTAGCGACTACCAACACATATCCTGAGTGCCAGTTATGTTTTGAGAATGAAGGATATGAAGGTAGAGCTGATTTTCCAGCAAAAACAAATCATCGTATTGTCAGATTTAATTTGGAAGATGAAGTATGGGGGTTACAGTATTCGCCTTACGCATATTTCAATGAGCACTGTATCTTCGTGGACTCAATCCATCAACCAATGAAGATTAACCAAGAAACATTTAGACGCCTTTTAGCAATTATCAATACGTTCCCAGTTTATTTTGCGGGTAGCAATGCCGATTTGCCAATTGTTGGCGGATCAATTCTAAATCATGAGCATTTCCAAGGGGGACGTCATACTTTTGCGATGGCAAGAGCAAAAGCAAGATACAAATTTAAATTTGCTGGGTTTACAGGGATTGATGCTGAAATACTTCATTGGCCAATGTCAGTAATTAGAATTAGAGGAGCAAAACAAGATCAATTAGTTGAATTAGCAACAAAGATTCTTGATAAATGGAAAATGTATTCTGATGAAAGTGTAGATGTACGCTCTGAAAGTAACGGGGAAGAACATCACACAATCACACCAATTGCTCGAAAAAAAGGTAATATTTTTGAAATGGATTTAGTTTTGCGCGATAATCAAACATCTTTGCAGTATCCAGATGGAATTTTTCATCCACATCAAGATGTTCAAAATATTAAAAAAGAAAATATTGGGCTAATTGAAGTTATGGGCTTAGCAATCTTGCCACCAAGACTGAAAAGAGAGCTGGCTGATATAAAGGATTTCTTAATAGGAAATAATAATTCTGTAGCAAAGAAACATGCAACATGGGTAAAAAAGATACAAGAATCTCATGAAAAAATTACATCTGAAAATGTAGACGGAATCATTAAAGAAGAAGTTGGTCGAACCTTTACAAGAGTTTTGGAAGATGCAGGTGTGTTTAAAAATGATGAAAATGGTAATGCTGCGTTTAAGCGATTTATTGAATTTGTAGGAATAAATGAAAAGGAGGTCATCAAGTGAATGTAGAACAAGAAGTTGTTGGTAAGTTTCACGGAGAAGACGTTGTCAAATATAAAATCACCAATAAACAAGAAAATTATATTGAAGTAATGTCACAAGGAGCAACTTGGCTTTCTTTTGTTGCAGACGATGCAAATTTATTAGCACATTTTGATACAATTGAAGAATACTACGAAACACCGACATATCTATGTAAGAGTGTTGGACGCGTCGCAGGTAGAATTGGTCGTGGAGAAGTTGAAATAGGCAAAAAAATTTTTCAACTTCCACAAAATGAAGAAACTAATACATTACATGGTGGACCACATGGGTTTTCTGACTTTAATTGGGATGCAACTGTGATTGAAGAGTTAAATAAATCAAAGGTTGTTTTTTCGCAAAATGTCCTCCAAACTCAAGATGGCTTTCCAGGAGACTTGCAAGCAATAATCGAATATTCATTTGATGAAGAAAATCAAGTGAGCATTAAGTTTTCGGGTGTTGCAAATGGAGATGGAATATTTAATCCAACAAACCATGCCTACTTTAATTTGGAGTCTAATCAAGCTAGTTTAAGAAACCATGTTCTTAAAATTAATGGGGCTTCCAGGCTGGAACTCAATAAAGAAAAATTGCCTACAGGTGAATTTTTAGCAAATAAGTCAACGGGATATGATTTTGAAAATGGAAAATTAGTTACTGAATCTTTAAGTCAAATAAAAAAAGAATTTGGTATCAATGAACTTGACGATATTTTTGTAGTTAAAGAAGACGAAAACGAACCTGTAGCAATCATTAGTAATCGTGAAAACGGAAAACAAGTAGCAATTTATTCAGATCGCCCAGGAGTTGTGGTATATACCGCTAATATTTTTGGAAATAAAAACGAGTTTAATGCGATTGCATTGGAAGCACAAGGATTACCCGATTTTATGCATCATCCCGAATGGGGAGAAAACTATTATTTGGCAGACACGAAAAAAGCTCAATATGAAATTAGATATCACTATAACACGATAAAATAAGTAATGGGGGTTTGAAGATGACAATATTGGTACTTGGTGGAGCAGGGTATATTGGCTCACATACAGTTGATCGATTGGTAACAAATGGTGAAAAAGTTGTAGTAGTTGATAACTTGGTAACAGGTCACATTGATGCAGTTAATTCTTCAGCAAAATTTTATCAAGGAGACATTGCGGACAAAGATTTCATGCGTCATGTTTTTAAAGAAAATCCAGAGATTGAGGCAGTTATTCATTTCGCTGCGTTTTCTCTTGTTGCAGAATCAATGAAAAAACCTTTGAAGTATTTTGACAATAATACAGCTGGGATGATCAAATTACTTGAAGTTATGAATGAAGTTGGGGTAAATAAGATAGTCTTTTCGTCAACAGCTGCAACTTATGGAATTCCTAAGAACATTCCAATTACAGAAGAGGAATTCCAAAATCCAATTAATCCTTATGGTGAAAGTAAGTTAATGATGGAAAAAATTATGCGCTGGGCAGATGAAGCAAACGGTATTAAGTTTGTTGCTCTGCGATATTTCAATGTTGCAGGTGCAAAACCAGATGGAAGTATCGGTGAGGATCATAATCCCGAAACACACCTGTTACCAATTGTTTTGCAAGTAGCTGCAGGCACACGCGCTAAATTACAAATTTTTGGAGATGACTATAATACAGCTGATGGAACGAATGTTCGTGACTATGTTCATCCCTTTGATTTGGCGGATGCGCATATCTTAGCTACAAAATACCTTAGTGATGGTAATGAGAGTTCGGCATTTAATTTGGGTTCATCAACTGGATTTTCAAATCTGGAAATTTTGAAGGCTGCGCGTGATGTTACTGGAAAAGAGATTCCAGCACAAATGGCTCCAAGAAGAGGCGGAGATCCTGACACCTTGATAGCAGCTTCTGATAAAGCGAGGAAGGTATTAGGTTGGCAGCCACAATTCGATGACATCCATAAAATTATTGAAACTGCATGGAAGTGGCATGAAACACATCCTAATGGCTATGGGGATAAGTAGTAATAAAAAGTGTGTAATTGCTAGGAATGTATAAAGAAGCTAGATAGTGAATAAGTTAGACATGTTAAGACCTGTTTTCGGTATGTAATCGAAAATAGGCCTTTTTATTCAATGCGGGTTCATTCAATGTTAAGCCAAATGATATGATTTTTTGAAAGCGTGATTAATGCTTCTAACTCAAATAACCCACAGCTAAAATCTCGCTATGGGTTATTTTTCGTTATACTCAGCTTTTTCCGGGATGGAGTCGCACTCTGATTAAACGTGCTTCACCACCCAAAATCTTCCGTCTAACTCAAATAACCCACAGCCAAAATCTCGCTATGGGTTATTTTTCGTTATACTCAGCTTTTTTCGGGATGAAGTTGCACTCTTTTAATCAAAAGGGTATTTCATTCCCCAAGCATTACGCACATCATTCAAAATATGTGCCACATCTCGTGAAATAGCAAGTTGACCATCATCATGACCATTATCGATATAATGTTGCATATCTCTAACTTCATAACGCAAAGCTTGTGTATCATCGCCAGCCGTCAATATTTCATTTGCCTGTTCATGAGCATCAGCAGTATAAGTGATTTCAGCACTAGTAGCACGAGGATAGTTATTAATTTCAACATATCCCTTTGTACCTGAGACTACTCCACGCTTTGGTTGCTTTGCGCGCATTGACAAAGCCATTACTGCTAGTTGTTCTTCGTCATTTTTTAAAATAATACCTGATTGTTCATCTACGCCTGTTTCAAAAAATTTGACAGTCGTCAAAGTCGTATTAGGTTTGCTTGCCAAAAATGTCCTTGCAAATGCGGTAGCGTAACCACCAATATCAAGTAATGCGCCACCAGCTAAATCCTTGTTAAAGAAACGATTTTTTGGATCATAGTCTTTTAAACTTCCAAAATTGACTTGCACGAGTTTAATGTCGCCAAGTTTTCCGTCAGCAATTACTTTCTTAACTTGATCAAATACGGGCATATGGTATAAGGTCAATCCTTCAGTAAGAATCAATCCTTTCTTTTTAGCAAGTGTCTCAACTTCATCAAATTGTTTGGCATTAACAGTAATCGCTTTTTCACAAAAAACATGTTTTCCTGCTTCTAAGGCTGCTTTAATATATTGATAGTGATAGGTATGTGGAGTAGCAATATAAATCACATCTATTGCGGGATCGTTTATCATTTCATTTGCATCTGTAAAAGTCTTTTTAACATTCTTTTCACTTGCGAACTTTGCTAACATTTCTTTGTTAACGTCTGCAACTGCATAGACTTCACCGTTAACATCATTTAACGCATCCGCCATTTCATGTGCAATCCAACCAGTACCAATCATTCCCCAGTTATATTTTGTCATAGTCAATCTTCCTTTCAAATTTATGAATTTTACCATCTGTATCAAAGGTTAAAGCGAGCGTCACCAAATTTTCAAAAAAAGAAGTAGCAATTACTCCGTTAAGTTTAGCTAAGGAGTCATTAAGAAAACTAATATTACCCCAGTTATCTGCGTAACAATCAATTAAAAGATTTCCAGATGCCGTTCTTACATAACCTGCAATATCATTTGACATTCTGATTTTGCTTCTGAGTTTTAACTCATTTAGCTGTTTCTGGATGGGTCCAATAACTTTTTCATCAATTTCTAAAGTAAGCGGAATATCCGGACTAAGTATTTTTGTAACTCGTTGAAGTGGTGCCAAAATTACATATTCATCTGCAAGTTCAGCACTAACTTTTTCAGATAAATGGATACCACCGTTACTTTTTAACGCATTGAGATTTGAATCTAAAGAGTCACAGCCATCAAATGCAATATCGAAATGTGATGCTTGATTAAAATCCGTAATCGGTATACCTATAGATTCACAATAATTTTGTGTAACCTCAGAAGGTGTACAAATTGTTAAATGAAGATTTTTGTGTTTTGCAAGTTCAGCAGCTAATTTAGCGACGTTGCTACCACCACCCAAACTTATAGACATATTGGGTTTAATTAACAACAAAGCCTCCTCGATTAACGCAAGCAATGAAATCACCTCTTTCAATTATTTCATAATATTATTTTTTGTGAAAATAATTTACAAGTAAATGATATTACTTGAAATTTTATTTGTCAACACTTTAAATTTGTAGTTGACAAATTTAGAAAAAGCGGTTACATTTTTGTTGTAATTAATTTCATTAATAAAAAAATCAAGAAAGAGGTTTTCACGATGGACGTATTGGATATTCTGAGAAAAGACATCATGATTATGGATTTAAAAGCGAGGACTAAGGAGGATGCCCTTAATGAAATGATTAACTCATTTTTTGTAAGCGGTTTAGTCGATGATAAGGAACTTTTTGCTAAGGATATTTTTAAACGAGAAGAGGAAGCAACAACTGGAATTGGTGATGGAATAGCAATGCCACATGCTCGCAATATAGCTGTAAAAAAAGCTGCGGTATTATTTGCAAAAAGTTCGGTGGGAATCGAATATGAAGCACTGGATGGACAACCAGTACATTTATTTTTTATGATTGCTGCACCAGCTAATGCTAACGATATCCATCTTCAAGCTTTAGCAAGTTTGTCATCTTTACTGTTAGATAGTGAATTGATTTCAAGTCTAAAAAATGCTAAAACATCTGATGAAGTACAAGAATTATTTAAAAAGGCAAGTGATAAAAAAAAGAAAAAAGAATCATCAGCTATTGATGAAAAAAACTTACCATTAATTGTTGCTGTGACTGCGTGTCCTACTGGGATAGCACACACTTATATGGCGGAATCAGCCTTGCTTGAAGCTGGCAAGAAGATGAATGTCAAAATGAGAGTTGAAACAAACGGATCTGAGGGTGTAAAGCATCGATTGAGTACATCAGAAATTGATCAAGCTATAGGTGTGATTGTTGCAGCTGATAAGAAAGTTGAGGTTGATCGTTTTTCCGGGAAAAAAGTACTACAAACAGCAGTAGTTGATGGAATAAAAAAACCTGAGAAATTAATCCAAGCTGTTCTTGATGGGAAGCCGGCAATTTTTAATGGTGAAAATGCGGAAGTTATTAAGGCAGACGAGGGGCAACAAGGAGGAATTTGGCATCATGTTTATCAAGATTTGATGAGTGGGATTTCAAACATGCTGCCGTTTGTTGTTGGGGGTGGAATTTTAATGGCGATTTCGTTCTTACTTGAACAATCTTTAGGTAAGACCTCGACGGCTTTTGTGTTTTTAAATTCTCTTGGAACGAATGCTTTTAGCTTTTTGATTCCAATTTTAGCTGGTTTTATCGCATTTTCAATTGGTGATCGTCCAGCAATGATGCCGGGATTTGTTGGTGGATATATGGCTACACAAGCAAGTGCAAGTATTGTCAAATCAAATGGGAGTGCTGGATTTATTGGTGGAATTATTGCCGGATTCATTGCTGGTTATCTGATTTTAGTGCTTAAAAAATTATTCATTAGGTTACCTAAATCACTTGATGGACTTAAACCAATGATTATCTTCCCTGTACTTGGTTTATTTCTTGTAGGTACTTTAATGTTTTTTGTGATTGATCCAATTTTTTCAGTAGTTAATTTATTTTTAGTACACTTCTTAACAACGATGGGTACTGCAAATGCAATCTTACTTGGGGCAATTCTTGGCGGAATGCAAGCTGTCGACTTGGGTGGACCAGTCAATAAGGCTGCATATACTACTGCAATAGGTGTGTTAACAGCAACAGGCAATGGTAGTATGATGGCTTCTGTTATGGTGGGTGGTATGATTCCACCGCTTGCAATCGCAATTGCCACAACGATATGGAAAAATAAGTTCACAGCAGATGAACAAAAAGCGGGAATAAGTAATTATGTTTTAGGAATATCTTTTATTACAGAAGGAGCAATTCCTTTTGCAATCGCTGATCCAGTACGTGTGATTGGATCGTGTATTGTAGGCTCAGTTCTTGGAGGTGGGCTTGCTCAATTCTGGAATGTTAGCGTCCCAGCACCCCATGGTGGACTTTGGGTGGTATTGTTAATGCATAATCCTTTATATTTTGTTTTGTCATTAGTAATTGGCTCAGTTGTTGCTGGCACAATCTATGGAATTTGGAAACCTAAAAAAGATAATGCTTTTTAAGGAATTAACGATATGGTATAGTTAAAATAATTTTTAATAGTTATTTGGAGGACCAAATTAATGAGCAGTGAAAATGTAATCGATACGATATACAGCAATTTAAATGCGATGACACAAACTGACAAAAAAATTGCACAGGTTATTTTGAAAAATCCTGGAGATGCAGTTAACTATACGATATCTGAATTAGCGACGAATGCAGTTGTGAGCGAGGCATCTGTTTCTCGTTTTTGTAAGAATTTACAGTTAAATGGATTTCATCAATTAAAGATTGAACTGGCAAAAGTTTCTGATGATGAATCTAGTTATTATAAAGTTATTAATATCGATAATGTTCAACAGGCGCTTGCCAATATTAAAGACAATAAGAATGCTGAGATAACAAATACGTTGACCAGTATTGCAAGTGCAACAATTGAAAATGTAATGAGATTAATAGAAGAGGCACGTGTTTTACAAATTGCAGCGGAAGGAAATACTTTTCCAGTCGTTGAAGATGCCTCGTATCGCTTTAATCAAATTGGTATTTTAGCGATTTGCTCAGAGTCATGGCAAACATCAATTGGGCAAACACTAAATCTGAAAAATTCAGATGTATTAATGGTTATTTCAAATTCTGGAGAGTCTAAAGCATTATTGAAGCAGATGGCTGTTGCAAAGAAGCAAGGAATGAAGATTATTGCAATTACTAACCGCAATGATTCACCTATTGCACTTGAAGCAGACTATCATTTGAGAACAGCGGTTCGACAAAGGGTCCTGCAATCAGAGTATTATTTTTCCAGGGTTGCAGCGATGACAGTAATAGAAACTATCTTTTTATTGCTGATAGCAAAAGACCGGAAACGATTGAGCAAGATTATGGGGCATGAAACAATTATTTCTGATACCAAGATTTAAAAAATCTGATATAAGGTCAAAAAAAGAGGGACTAAATCAAAAGTTAATTTTTGATTTAGTCCCTCTTTTTCCGTATAAACATGTTTTTCTCTTCAATCTTTTATGAATAATAAAGCTTAATGCTATTTAAATGATTTTTTGTTAGTTTATGAAGTCTCCCAATTAGTGTTATACTTCTTTTCTTTTTTAAGTTGTCTTATAAAATAAGTTATTTGTAATGACATTTATCTAATAATTGGAGTAATATTTTTATTGAGTAACGTTAAACAATGAGAATGTGAGGAATTTAGTATGAAGGAAACTCCTAAATATGTGATAATAGCTGATCATTTTAGGCAATTAATCCATGAAGAGAATTTTAAAGTAGATGATCAATTACCACAAGAAATCCAAATTGCAAAAAGCTTTAACGTGAGCAGAATAACGGTAAGGAAAGCTTTAGATGAGTTAGAAAAACAAGGCCTAATATATCGAGTTCAAGGTTCAGGTACTTTTGTAAAGGATGCAAATGGAGTTGGAAAGGGATTCGATAAAAAAAGCTTAGACTTATTTAACTTAGAAGAATATCAGATAGAAATATTGAATTTTGAAATACAAAAAACTTCAAAAGAAATGGCTGCCAAACTTAACATCAATGAATATGACTTAGTTTATAAAATAGAGCGGATTTTAAAACAAAACGATGAAATTATGGGATATCAAGTAATCTACCTACCATCCAAAGTTATTCAGGGAATACGACTAGATGTTTTTGAACATTCTTTATATACTTTTTTGGAAGATGAACTTGTGTTAAATCCTAAAACGGCAATTCGTGAAATTTCAACCGTTATCTCGGATGAAAAATTAAATAGGATATTACAAATTACTAAACTTGAACCGCTATTAAAATGTGAGCAAAGGACTTTCCTGGATAGTGGTCAGCTGTTTGAATGGACACGCTACTATTATAGAGCTAACAAATATAAAATAAAACAGCATATTAAAAAGTAAATAATGATAAAGACAGGACAAGACTTAAGGATTGTGTTTTTTATTTGTCATTACAATTAAAAATATGTATTGACAAATTATGTAAGCGGTTTTATTATAATTAATGTAAACGTTACCAAAAAAAGGAGGAACTTAATTATGGAAAAAGAATTAAAAGTAGCTTTATTTTGTTCAGGTGGTATGTCAACTAGTTTAGCTGGTTCCAAGATGCAAAAGGTTTATGATGCAGAAGGAAAAAATGTGCAAGTTGACGCTTACGATTTAGGAATGATTGATGAAATTGCAGAAGAAGTTGATGTTATCTTAATAGCTCCACAGATTAGTTGGGCATATGACCAGATTGTTAAGCAACATCCAGGTAAAAAAATTATAAAACTAACAATGCAAGAGTTTGGAAGCATGGATGGTGAGATATTAGTAGATAGATTGAAAAGAGAGGGGATAGAGTAAAATGGAAAAAAAATATTTTCAAGGATTAGAGATGAAATTTACGGCATTTGCTGGTAAACTTGCAGCAAATAAATTACTTTTAACTCTTCGTGATTCATTCATTATTGTTGCAGCAACCTCGATGATTGCTGGTTTTGCTATTATGATTCAAAATGTTTTTATTGATCCAACAAATGGGTTGATTTTTGGGAAGGAAGGACTCAGGCTAGGATTATTGATTAGTGGTTCCTGGTCAGCTTGGCAAGCTTCTGGATTGTTTCATGGACTTACAACAACTGGGAATCTTATAGGATTGGTCTCAAATGGATCTTTGAGTACTTTTGCGGTATTACTTGTTGTAATTTTTTCAAATACATTCTCAAGAAAATATTTTCCAAAGAGTAAAGAACATATGACATCTGTCTTATATGCGTTAGGTGCATTCTTCATTTGTATGCCTTGGAATTTTGAATATACTGCAACGGGTGCTAAGAAGGCAGTTAATGTCTTGAATTATATGGATACCACGTATTTTGGAACAAAAGGTGTTTTTGCTGCTTTACTAATCAGTGGTTTTGCAGTTTGGATTTACAACAAAATTTTGAATAAAAATATTACAATTAAGATGCCAGACTCTGTACCACCGGCTGTTGCACGTAGTTTTGAATCGCTAATTCCCGGTGTTTGTACAATGGGTGTATTTATAATTTTGACTGGATTAAGTACAATGTTCACGGGACAAACAATGCCTGAATTATTACTTACAATGCTTCAAAAACCAGCTTTAGCAATTTCTGGAACAGCATTTTTTGCATTTATTGCAATGTTTAGTCAAGGCTTTTTATTTTGGTTTGGAATTCATCCAACATCAATTTGGGGACCAATTTTCGGTTTGACTTGGAACATCAATGATACTCAAAATATGCTTGGTCAAGCGCATCATATTTATTCAACTTTATTTTTGAACTTTTCAACGGTTGCAGCTGGAATGGGCGCACTTGCACCTGTTGTGGCATTAATGATTTTTTCAAAAAGAGCTTCTGTCAAGAAAGTTGCAAAAGTTGCGGTTATGCCTGCAGTTTTTAACATAGCTGAACCAGTTTTATTCGGGCTACCAATCATTTTAAATCCTATATATTTTATTCCATGGGTTATAACATGGCCAATAGATTTCTATATTGGTATTTTCTTTACAAAGATTGGCTTTATTGCACCAATTGTTAATAATGTACCATGGACAGTACCAACATTAATATCTGGATTACTCTATACAGGCAGCATAAATGGATTAATTGTTCAACTTATAATTTTTGTAGTTACTGTAGTAATTTACGTTCCTTTTATCAAAATGGATAACAGAATAAATGCTGATGAATCGAAACAACTTGAAGATCAAGCAACTGCTGAATTATAAGAGGTGATAAGAATGGATGAAAAACAATTAGAAAAAGCGATGCAATTGATTTCGATTGCTGGAAATGCAAAATCTTTATGTATTCAAGCAATGAGTCTAGCTGAAAAAAACGATTTTAAAAGTGCAGATGATATGTTAGAAGAAGCAAAGAAAGTCTTACATGAAGCACATAATGTTCAAACTGCATGGATGACAGCAGAAATGAACGGAGAAAAAGTCGAAAAATCAATTCTGCTAATTCACTCACAAGATCATTTTATCTCAGCTGACATGATGTTAACTGTTGCTCAAAAAGTTATTACTTTGAATAAAAAAGTGGCAGAATTGTCTAAGATTAAGTAAGGTGAATAAAATGGGACAAATTTTTGCAGATTATTTCTCTGACAACATGGTTTTACCGGCTAACAAAGAAATTAGATTTGGAGGGACAGTGAAACCATATACAAAAGTCCTACTATCTCTAGAAAAAGTAACGATTGAAACAAGTGCAGACTCTAGGGGAGAATGGTCAATAGAATTTCCTGCACATGCTGCTTCAAAAAAGGCAATTAGCATTATTGGCAAAAGTGGTGGCTTTTCTCAAATAATAAATAATGTTCACTTTGGTAGGGTTTTTCTATTTGCTGGTCAATCTAACATTGAATTTAAACTGGAAGATGAGCAACATTTTGAAAATGAAAAAAAGATATATCAAAATGACAGTGTTTATTTTTTCAATGTACCACAAATTGAATTTTTTGATAAAAGAAGAAATAAAAAAAGACCAACAGATTTAAAAAAAGGGCAGTGGCTGTTGGCCACAAGAGACAATATTGGTGGAATGTCAGCAATTGCTTTTTATGCTAGTAAGGTGCTGGCAAGAGATTATGAAGGACCAATAGGTATTGTAGATTGTTATAAAGGTGGGACCTCGGCTTCTTGCTGGTTGCCTCTAAATCTTCTTAAAGAGAGCAAAGTGTTAAATGACCATTTTATCAAACCATTTGAAGATGCAATTTTAAACAAAACTAAGGCTGACTTTGATCAAGAAGATTTAAATTATGAAAAGAAAGTAAAAAATCATCAAAATAGTTTACTGGAATATCAAAAGAAATATCCTGAAAAAACATTAAATGAAGTCAAAGATGTTGTTGGACATACTCCTTGGCCACCGCCAATGAGACCAGAAAGTTACTTGAGGCCAGGGGGACTTTTTGAAACGATGATTCTGCAAATAAAGTATGGAACCTTTAATAATGTAGTGTGGTATCAGGGAGAAAATGATACCGAAAATGCTGATTATTATGAAGAACTGCTAAGCAACTTGATAAATACTTGGCGTGAACTTTTTAGAGATAAATCGTTACCATTTCTTTTAATACAATTACCAGGTTATGAAGATGGAATTGATAACACTTGGGCAAAAATACGACAGGTCCAATTACGAGCTACAATGAAAATTCCATATGTAAAATTGTGTTCAATTAGTGACTTAGGAGAAAGTCATAATATTCATCCAACGGATAAAAAAACTCCAGGGATTCGAATTGGGAATATACTACAAGAAAATCAATATGCTGAAACTCCTGGAATTACAAAGATGTGTTATGAAGCAAATCGCTTAACAATTATCGTCAGTCATGCTTTAACGCTTAGTTTTAAAAATAATACACAGTTTGTTGTAAAAACAAAGGGCAATAAAGTAGAATCCTTATTTTCTGCAAATAATTTTGCTGGAAATAAAATTGAAATTGATTTGCCTCAAGGGGCAGCAAGTGTTGAATACGGATTTATAAATTTCCCCAATTTAGGAATCTTTAATGAATTTGGGTTACCTTTATCGCCATTTAGAATTGTGATTGAGAAGGAGAAAGCGAGGTTAAGCAAATGACAAAGTTGGCAGTAGTGGATATAGGAGGAACAACGATTAAGTTTGCAACTTGGGATGAATCAAGATTACTTGATATACATCGAATTCAAACTCCTAGTGATTTAACTAGTTTTTATGATTTGTTAGCTACAGAGATCGAAAAAATAAAGGAAAAAATCGATATCGTGGGAGTTGCAATCAGTTCTCCTGGAGCAGTGAATAAAGTGAGTGGTGTTATTGAGGGAGCTTCAGCTATTCCATATATTCATAACTTCGATATGCAATCAAAATTAAAAAAAATATTTGACTTACCAGTTACATTGGAAAATGATGCCAATTGTGCTGCTTTAGCAGAATTGGCAGTAGGCGCGGGGGAAAAAAATCAAAGTTTAGCTTTTTTAGTAATTGGTTCAGGTGTAGGTGGAACAGTTGTGATTGATCGAAAAATTTGGCATGGGGCACATCTTTTTGGGGGTGAGTTCGGATATATGTTAGCGGATGATGAGCATACATTAAGTAACTTAGGTTCACCGGTAGAACTTGGAAAATGGTATCAGCAAAAGACAGGCAAAAAAGCCAGTGGGAAAAAAGTTTTTGAGTTGGCAAAACAAGATGATTTAATTGCAAAAGAAGGAATTGAAAGAATGATTAGTGTATTGGCAACCGCAGTTTATAACATTCAATATAGTTTTGATCCTGAAAAAATTATTATTGGGGGAAGTATTTCCGAAAATCCAGAGCTACTAAACATGATTGATGAAAAAATTGCAATAATAAGAAGAAAGGTTGGAATAGCAAGTATTAAACCTATTGTAGAAGCTTGTCAATATAAAGGAGAAGCTAACTTACGCGGAGCGGTCGAAGATTATATAACAACACAGGGAGGTAAATAAAATGTTAGAATTTCCCCAAAATTTTGTATGGGGGGCTGCCACTTCGGGACCTCAGTCAGAAGGTAATTTTAAGAAGCAACATCAAAATGTTTTTGATTACTGGTATCAACAAGAACCTACTGCTTTTTATGATGGAGTTGGACCAGATACAACATCGAATTTCTTCAATGACTACAAGGAAGATTTGCTTTTGATGAAAAAAGCGGGAATTAAAGCTTTGAGAACATCAATTCAGTGGAGTCGTCTAATTGATGATTTTGAAACCGCTTCATTGAATGCTGAAGCTGTTAGTTTTTATAATGATGTAATTGATACAATGCTTGCAAATGGGATTGAACCTTATATAAATCTTTTCCATTTTGATATGCCAGTTGAGTTACAACATAAGTATGGTGGTTTTGAATCTAAGCATGTGGTTGATCTTTATGCTGCTTTTGCAAGACAATGTTTTAAATTGTTTGGTGATCGTGTAAATAATTGGTTTACATTTAATGAACCCAAAGTAATTTTAGATGGCGCTTACTTATATAAATTTCATTATCCCTTAAAAGTGAATGGCCCTCTTTCGGTGCAAGTTGCATATAACATAAACCTTGCTTCTGCAAAAGCCATTTTAGAATTTAACAAATTATATGGAAGCAATAAGGAAAAGAAAATTGGAATAATTCTTAATCTAACGCCAGCGTATCCAGCAAGTGAGAGTGAAGCTGACAAAAAAGCTGCAAATATTGCTGAACTTTGGGCAAATAAAATGTTTTTAGATCCGGCTATAAAAGGCAAGTTTCCTGAAGAATTAGTTGTATTATTACGAGAAGCTAAGGTGCTTTGGGATGCTACTTCTTTAGAATTGGATATCATAAAAAACAATACTATTGATAACTTAGGTGTTAATTATTATCATCCTATGAGAGTGCAAAGTCCAGATATTGCGGCAAATAGTTTACAAGACTGGATGCCTGATATTTATTTTGATGATTATGAAATGCCTGGAAGAGTTATGAATGTCGATAAGAACTGGGAGATATATCCAAAATCACTATATGATATTGCAATTAACATTAGAGATAACTATGAGAATATCGATTGGTTTATTTCTGAAAATGGGATGGGTGTTTCTAACGAAGAAAGGTTCATAGATGAAACCGGAATTGTTCAAGATGACTACCGAATTGATTTCATGAAAAACCATCTCAGTGAACTTCAAAAAGGAATCAGTGAAGGCTCACATTGCCAAGGATATTTTACATGGACTGGGATAGATTGTTGGTCATGGAAAAATGCATATCGTAATAGATATGGGCTAATTAGAAATGACATACACACTCAAGTTAAAACAATAAAGAAGTCAGGTTATTGGTTTGAAAAGTTGAGTAAAAGAAATGGATTTTAAAGAGGTGTGTATTGAATAGTGGAAAATAAATATTCAAATTATATGGGAATTGGTGAAAAGCCAATTGGTTTTGATGAATTTTGGGAAAATGGAGTTAGTGAGGTTCAACAAAGAGGAATTGGATTTAAGTTGAATCAAGTCAATATTCCATCAAATATAGCCAATTTTTATGACCTTTATTTTAATGGAGTTGGAAATGCCCAGGTTCATTGCCAATTGCTTGTTCCTAAGGTTACCAAAAAAAAGCATAAAGCAATGTTGATTTTTCATGGTTATCATTGTGATGCAGGAGACTATACTTCAAAAATATCGTGGGTAGCAGAGGGATTTGTTGTTATGGCAATGGATTGTCGTGGTCAAGGTGGCCAATCAACATATGCAGATACTGTAAAAGGTGATGTACTGAAGGGACTCTTGATAAGAGGTATCGAGGAAGAAAATCCTGCTCGATTATATTATCGTAATGTTTACTTGGATACAGTTCAAGCTGTGAATATTTTAAAATCATTGGAATACGTGAATGAAAAGAAAATTTTTCTGCAGGGTGTTTCCCAGGGAGGTGGATTAGCAATTGCTTGTGCGGGGCTTATCCCAGATATTTATAAAGTGCAAGTTTGTTATCCTTTCTTATCTGATTTTAAAAAAGCGTTCAAATTAGGAGATCAAACTGCTTTTAGTGAGCTACAATATTGGTTTAGATATCGTGATTCCCTACATGTAAAGGAAAAAGAGGTCTTTGATACTCTTGAATATATTGATATCAAGTATTTTGCAGAAAATATTAAAGCAGAAGTTAAGTGGGCAATGGGGTTAAATGATCAGGTAGTGCCTCCTGAAACACAGATGGCTGCATTTAATCGGATAAAGAGCTCTAAAGAATTAGTAATGTTACCTGAATATGGACATGAATATTTACCAAAAGTAATGGATAAGTGGTATGGCTTTTTTATTGAATAATGTAAAATAAAACAGCAATGGTAGGTCTAATTTTTGATCTACCATTGCTGCTTTATTTCGATTCTTGTTAATAACAAGTATTAAATTGTAACTTAGTGTAGTTGACTGTTTAAAAGCTATTCGGATTCAGATAATTAATTCATGAAGTCCCCTTAGTGCTATAGTAAAAAAGAAATTCAACTAAGAATTTACATAAAAATAAGGAGTCATGAAAGAAATTTTGAATGCTTTGTCTTTTAATTTCAATTAGGCACGTTGCTTATACGATCCAGTTCCTGTATTTATAATCAATTTTTCGCCATTTTTGATGAAGTCAGGGACGACAACAACAAGTCCAGTTTCCATTGTTGCAGGTTTACCACCACTTGCAGCTGTGGCACCTTTAATTATAGGTTCTGTTTCAATAACAGTCATTTCGACAGTTGTTGGCAGGTCAATACCAATTAATTCATTCTTACAAAAATTCAATTGAACTTGCAAATCTGGAAGAAGATATTTACTTTCTGCTTCAATTAATTGAGCAGGCAGTTCATATTGTTCATAAGTATCTAGGTCCATGAAAAAAACGATATCATCTTGTTGATACAAAAATTGAGCTTTTTTCTTATCAACGATTGCCAAATCTACTTTTTCAGTTGGACGCATCGTTGTTTGGACAATAGAGCCTGAACGAATATCATTAAGCTTCATTTGCATAACTGTATTGCCTTTACCTGGTTTGTGGTGATTTGTTTCAAGAACCTTGATTAATTTGCCATCTTTTTCAAAAATCATTCCTGCTTTTAATTCAATTGCTTCTGTCATTTTTTAAATACTCCTTTT
Organism: Liquorilactobacillus cacaonum DSM 21116; assembly: GCF_001436735.1. Taxonomy (GTDB): domain Bacteria; phylum Bacillota; class Bacilli; order Lactobacillales; family Lactobacillaceae; genus Liquorilactobacillus; species Liquorilactobacillus cacaonum. Next base: position 105,379 of record NZ_AYZE01000008.1, on the reverse strand, counting down.
ATTTTTTTGTTTGATGTTAAAACAAAAAAGGAGGTGCAAGGGATAGTTCAAAAACGCAACGTGTCATTATATTTCCACCATTTTTATTATTTTCAGTACCATACTTCAGTATAGCATAAAGAAAGTGTATATAAATAATAAAGGACTAAATGTAAAAATTTAATAAAAAGTAGGCTGTAATTTTATTATAAATTTTTTTGAGTTATGATGAAACTAGGTTAAATATTCTAGTAGGGGAGTTTTTTGATGCAAAAAAGAGTGAGTTACCGAAAAATAAGTGACGATGATTATCAAACGGTTCTTGAAATGGTTATTGAAACATGGGATTACCGAGAATGGATTGAAAAACCACTTGTTAGACCAATGGCAGAGTTTTTCTTATGTGATTTACTTGTAGGCTCAGATGATGTTTTTGTAGCAGTCGTAGATAATTCAGTTGTCGGAATAGTTGCCACAAGTCATGAACAGTGGTCACGGTTGCAGTTTATTTGGCAACGAAGACAATTAAAATCTTTAGCACAACTTGCTGGTTATGAAGACAAAAATTATATTTTTGCACAATACATGGAAACAATGAATATTGATGAAGAGCTTTTGGCATTGAGCAATAAAAAATATGGGGGAGCACTCAACCTGTTAATTGTAAAAAAGGGATTTCAAGGAATGGGAATAGGTGGCAAGTTATTTGAACATTTTTATAACTATTTGAAAGAGTTAAAAGTAAAAAATTTCTATTTGTTTACAGATAATTCCTCAAATTTTAGGTTCTATGATTATAAAGGATTAAAATGTATCAATCAAAAGAATTTCTTTTGGAAAGACAAAAATGGTACTCCGCAAAAACAACCTGAAATTTATTATTTGTATGAGGGGAGTATTGGTTAGCAGATAAGGGAAAATCGCTACTAAAACAACCATTTTAGCGGATTAATAATGTTTGTTATTGTGGTACAATAGCAAGCAAGACTGGAGATGATTAGTAAATGGATTATAAAGAGTTTGATTCGGAGTTGTGGAGTGCAATTGAGAATGAAGAAAAACGGCAACAAGGTAATTTAGAATTGATTGCTTCAGAGAATATCGTGTCCAAGGCTGTATTAGCAGCACAAGGAAGTGTTCTTACAAATAAATATGCTGAAGGTTATCCTAAAAAACGATATTATGGTGGATGTGAGTACATAGATGTAGTTGAGAGTTTGGCGATTGAACGTGCAAAGGAGCTTTTTGGGGCTAAGTTTGTTAATGTTCAGCCACATTCAGGATCCCAGGCAAATGCAGCTGCATATCTTGCACTAATAAATCCAGGTGATACAGTTTTAGGAATGGATTTAGCAGCAGGTGGACATCTTACTCATGGATCACCTGTTAATTTTAGCGGTAAAACATATAACTTTGTTGGTTATGGTGTTGATAAAGAAACTGAAAGGCTTAATTATGAAAGCATTTTGGAGTTGGCTAAGGAACATAATCCAAAATTAATTGTCGCTGGTGCAAGTGCATATTCGAGAATTATTGATTTTGCAAAATTCAGAGAAATTGCAGACACAGTTGGAGCTAAATTAATGGTTGATATGGCACATATTGCTGGCCTTGTTGCTAGTGGCTTACATCCTAGTCCTGTGCCATATGCAGATATTACAACAACTACTACTCATAAAACGCTACGTGGTCCACGCGGCGGTATGATTTTGACAAATGATGAAAATTTGGCCAAAAAGGTGAATAGTGCTATTTTTCCAGGGACTCAAGGTGGGCCACTTGAACACGTAATAGCAGCTAAGGCAGTTGCATTTAAAGAAGCTCTTGATCCGAGTTTTAAAGAATATTGTAAGCAGATTATTGTAAACACGGCTGCAATGGCAGAAGTATTTGCTCAAGATCCTAAGGCGCGCTTGGTTTCCGGTGGGACAGACAATCATCTAATACTGGTTGATGTTTCAGGATTTGATTTGAATGGAAAACAAGCAGAAAAATTACTGGATACAGTTAATATTACAGTTAATAAAAATTCAATTCCTTTTGAAACACTTAGTCCATTTAAGACTAGTGGAATTCGAGTAGGAACAGCCGCGATTACTAGTAGGAAATTTTCTGAAAACGACGCTAAAGAAGTTGCGCAATTGATTATTGAGGTTTTAGAGTCATCAGGCGATTCTGCGGCTTTGCAAAATGTTAAAGTAAAAGTTAAAAAGTTGACAGATAAACACCCAATATATGCTGCTGGTGCAATTAGATGATTAAGCTAATTAACAAAAATTTGGAGAGTCTGCATATTATATCAACACTTGCAACAAAAGAAGATCAACAAATAGTGGTTAATTTAGAAGATACATTAAATGCTTATAAAGAAGAATGCATTGGGATGGCTGCAAATATGATTGGCGAATACAAAAGAATTATAGTTTGCCAGCTGGAGCCATTTGCAGTTTCAATGGTAAACCCCGAGATTTTGAAAAAAAGTGGAGCTTATGAAACTGAAGAAGGTTGTTTGTCATTGATTGGTAAAAGAACAACAAAACGCTACAAAGACATCACGCTAAAGTATCTTGATAGAAATTTTCAAGAACAAAAACAAAACTTTTCTGGTTTGTTTGCTCAAATTATTCAACATGAAATTGATCATTGTGATGGGATCATTATTTGATTTGTAGTATCTATTGATAAGATTAAAAAACACTATTTATTGTCTAAACTCAAAACTTTGGGATGTTGGACAGTAATAGTGTTTTTTGCTGTGGTATAAATTTTTTGAATTACTCAATAGTGTGAAATGATGGGACATAGAAATTTTGGGGATGAGTTTTGTAGAAATATCAAAATATTAAAAAAAATCCAACTGTTGAGGAGGACGCTTATTTAGATTATCGAATTCAATATTTAAAAGCTTTTTTAAAGAAAGAGCATTATTGGCTGCATGGCCACCTGAGTTGTTGTTAAAAATAATGCAAATTTCTTTTGTATTATTTTCAATTGGGACAAGTTTTGCTTGTAAATCAAGTAATTCATCATTAGAGTAGTTGTACAATGTTCTAAATTTTCGCCAGTCAGCTCCCTTATGTAGCCAACCCGCTTTATTTCTCCCATGAAGCCTTACCAAAAGAAGCTTTGGATTTGTTACAATTGTTTTAAACGGGACTGACTTTTTTCCAAGTTGCGGTTCGTCAACTGTGACAAGGGTGATTTGTTTAGTTTGACAAAACAAGACTAGCGAGTTGAATGTTGAATCTGCAAACCACGAAGCGTTACGAAATTCAATTGAAAGAGGTAATCCTGTAAATTCATTACGTAAATATATTAAATATGCTATGTTTTGTTTGGTAGCCTCAAAAAAGGGTGGAAATTGTAACAAAATTGTTTTGAGCGAGTTAGTTTCTAGTAATGGATTAATAGCTGTTTTAAATTTCTGAAGAGTTTCTTTAATTTTTTTCGATGAACTTTCTTGATTATTATGAAGTGTTAGAACACTGTTGGCTTTTACCACGAATTTAAAATTTTTTGGGACTTGATTCAACCAATTCGAAACAGCTTCTACACTGGGAATACCATAAAAAAAAGTATCAATTTCAACAGTTGGGAAAAAAGCGCTATATTCACTAAGTGTTAGCGATGGGTGAATGTTTTTTATCAAGGAGACATGTTCACTCCATGAAGTTAGTCCAATAGTGTACATTTTTGTACTCCTTTTGTAGGTTAATATTCGATATTATAGCATTTTTTCTTTGATTAATAAAAATAAGCAAGTTTTTTTAAGTTGTGTTAGATATAATTTATAATAAAGTTCAGTAACAATTTGGATTTTAACAATTAATTTGGATTGATTAACTAAGGAGGTAGTAAGAATGACACAAGAAATGAAAAAATATAACTATTTAATTATTGGTGGTGGAATGTCAGCTGATCAAGCAGTAGCTGGAATTCGTTCTATCGACAAAAAAGGTAGCATAGCAATGATTTCGGCAGATGTTGATGAACCGTATGCCAAACCTGCTCTGAGCAAGAAGTTATGGGTTGATTCTAATTTTCATGACGAAGATATTGATTTTCATACCGCAGAAAAATTTGATGCTACTATTATGTTAGAAACAACCGTAACAAAAATTGATATAAAAAACCATATTGTAGAAACAAATACTGCAGAAAAAATTGCATATGACAAATTATTACTTGCAACTGGGAGCACAGCAAGGAGTCTTACAGGTGAAAAAAGTGATCGTGTTATTGCACTAAGAACCAAGCAAGACTATCTTAAGATTCGCAAATTTAGTGGAAATAATAAGCATGTAATTGTTGTTGGTAATGGATATATAGGTAGTGAAATTGCAGCAGGACTGATTCAAAGTGATACAAAAGTAACGTTTGTAATTACAGGAAAGCGAATTTTTGACAAGAAGTTTCCGGCATTTTTGAGTGAAAAGTATGAACAAAGGTATTTGAATGCAGGGATGAAAATTTATCATGAAAGTAAAGTAACAGGTTATGAACTAATAGAAAAGGGTGTTAAAGTTTTTCTAGATAATGGTGATGTATTAGAAAGTGATGGGTTAGTATTAGGAATTGGGGCCGATAGCAATTCTAGTTTGGCAAGTGATGCAGGAATTAAAGTTGATGAATATGGTGTGGTTGTCGATGAACACTTACAAACATCTATTCCTGGTATTTGGGCAGCGGGTGACATTATTTCATATCCTGATAAGATTTTGGGGCAACAAAGTGCAGGACATGTAAGACATGCTATTCAATCTGGTTTATTTGTTGGTAAACAGTTAGCGGGAGAAGTTGGGACATACGATTATACACCGGTGTTTTATAGTTGGGTATTCGATATTAATTGGGAAGCAGTTGGAAAAGTTGATTCAAAATTAAAAATGTACTCAGAAAAACTTGGTGATGAAAAATTTGTGATTTATTATTTTGAAAATGATAATTTAGTAGGAATACTTTCATGGAGTTCCGAAGTTAATATGGATCATTTTAAAGAGATGCTAAAGAAAAGCCCAAGTATAAATGATTTACAAAAAGTATTGGAAATACAAAAAATTGATTAAGCAAAAAGTAAATGTAACATAAGATATTAAATTGCAGTATTGCATGAAAGTGTGATTATTACAATTAAGTAATTCACTATTTAGGTAGAATTTTGATAGTTCAGTTAAGATTATGCGAAACAAATGATGGGCTAGGTCAGCTATAAATTTGATCAAGTCTATTTTAACTTATTATCATTTTCATAAGGTGAAATAAAATATTGTGGTGAAATACTTTTAATTCTGTTAAACTGATTCGTGGGAAAGTCTCCCGTCAAGTTGAGATAACAACTAATGAAGAGGGCTTTCCCTTTTGAATGTTCATAAAAAAACTATTTGACAAACTCCTCGCGGATTAGATTTGTTGAGACTGATGCAAAATTGAAAAGAGAACCTTAAAAATTCAAAAATTCTAATTAGCAAAAGAACCCAAAAAGAAAATGAGGCGAGGCACGAGTTAATTTATCTGGGGAGGGTATCAAAATGGTTGAGTCAATTATTACGTTTCGTAATGTGACCAAGAAATACAAAGATACAGTAATTTTGGAAAATATCAACTTTGAGTTGAAGAAAGGCAGATTTTATACTCTGTTGGGACCGTCTGGTTGTGGAAAAACAACTACACTGTCCCTAATTGCGGGTTTCACTGATGAAAGTTCAGGAGATATCTTAATGAATGGACAAAAGATAAATCATATTCCTGCAAACAAGCGTAAGATTAATACCGTTTTTCAAGATTACGCCCTCTTTCCTCACCTCAATGTATTTGATAATATTGCATTCGGGTTGAAGATTAAGAAAAAAAGTAAAAATGAAATTAACGAAAAGGTAACTGAAGCCTTAAAAATGGTTCGCTTACCTGGTTTTGGTGACCGTGAAATTAGTGAGATGTCGGGCGGCCAAAAGCAAAGAGTAGCGATTGCCAGAGCTTTAGTCAATGAACCTGAAGTGTTATTACTCGATGAGCCACTTTCTGCATTAGATATGAAATTGCGTAAAGAAATGCAATACGAATTGCGTGAACTTCAAAAAAGGTTAGGAATAACATTCATTTTTGTAACGCATGATCAAGAAGAAGCGCTTGCAATGAGTGACGAAATATTTGTAATGAATCATGGTGAGATTATTCAAAGAGGTACGCCAACTGCAATCTATGATGAACCTTTAAATAAATTTGTGGCTGATTTTATTGGTGAAAGTAATATTATCGAAGGTACAATGATTGCAGATGGAAAGGTAAAATTTGTAGGAAAAACTTTTGAATGTGTCGATGGCGGAATGAATGCGAATGAGCTTATTGAAGTTGTTTTGCGACCAGAAGATATTGAAGTGACTGAATCTCAAAAAGGTAAAGTTGTTGGTACTGTAATTTCACAGCTTTTTAGAGGTGTTCACTATGAAATCGTATGTACAGATATTGATGGAAATGAATGGAAAATTAGATCTACTAAAAAAGTGGAAGTCGGAGCTAGTGTAGGGTTAAATTTTGAACCAGAAGCAATTCATATCATGCGGGCAAATGAGAGTGAAGCTGAGTTTTATCAACGGTTAGAGAAGTATCAGGGAAGCTAGGATAGTTTATTTAAAGTAATAATAATTGAGGAGGAGAAAAATATGAAAACAAGAGGACTTTATTTTAGTTCATATGTCCTGTGGTTAATCTTTTTTGTCCTAGCACCTGTTGCACTTATTCTATATCAATCGTTTATTGGAATTAACGGTCATTTTACAATTGATAACTATGAGAATTTTTTTAAGGTTAGTGCATACTTACAAATGACTTTTAATTCAGTTTTATATGCGGCGTTAATCACATTAATTACATTATTGGTTAGTTATCCAACAGCATATTTTTTAACAAAGACAAAATATAAACAACTTTGGTTAATGTTGGTAATATTACCAACTTGGATAAATATTTTACTGAAAGCATATGCATTTATTGGTATTTTTAGTCAGTCAGGTCCAGCTAATAATTTCCTAGAATGGATTGGACTTGGAAGCCATCAATTACTATTTACAAATGCAAGTTTTATGCTTGTTGCTGCATATATTCAGTTACCATTTATGATTTTACCAATTTTTAATGCAATTGATGACCTAGATGAATCATTAATCAATGTGAGTCATGATCTAGGTGCTAATGGATTTCAAACATTTTGGAATGTAACTTTCCCACTAACATTGAATGGAATAAAAAGTGGAGTACAAGTTGTTTTTATTCCATCGCTTTCGTTATTCATGTTGACACGCCTAATTGGTGGAAACAAAGTTATCACGCTTGGAACAGCAATTGAAGAAAATTTTCTTGTTACACAAGATTGGGGGATGGGATCAACAATTGGTGTGATATTAATTGTTACTATGATACTGATTATGTTCCTCACAGGTGAGAAGAAAAGGAGGAGGAGATAATGAATAATAAAAAAGGACATATTGGAAGGAATATATATCTTGTTTTTGTTTTTTTAGTTCTTTATCTCCCAATTTTTTACTTAATTTTCTATTCTTTTAATAGTAGTGGGGGAATGAATCATTTTTCACACTTTACTTGGAATAATTATAAAGAAATATGGGCGGACCAACGATTAATTTTAATTACAGTGCAGACATTTTTTCTGGCATTTTTGTCTTCGTTACTTGCAACAATTATTGGAACTAGCGGAGCACTAGGCATTTATTCGGTCAAAAATCGACAAATAAGAACACTTATTTTAGGATTAAACAATATTCTTCTAGTATCTCCAGATGTAATTATAGGATCAAGTTTCTTAATTTTCTTCACAGTTTTAGGAATTAACCTAGGTTTTACATCTGTGTTGTTATCACATATTGCATTTAGTATTCCAATTGTAGTGTTGATGGTGTTACCTAAACTACAAGAAATGAATTCTTCCTTTATTAATGCAGCTCAAGATTTAGGTGCAAATCAATGGGAGATATTAAAAGGTGTTATTTTACCGACAATTACGCCAGGTATAATTGCTGGATATTTTATGGCGTTTACGTATTCCTTGGATGATTTTGCAGTAACATTTTTTGTGACAGGAAATGGATTTGAGACGCTCTCTGTTGAAATTTATTCAAGAGCAAGGCAAGGAATTAGTTTAGAGATAAATGCTTTGAGTGCTTTGATGTTTCTGTTTTCTTTAGTTTTAGTCATAGGATACTATTTTATCAGTAGAGATAGTCCAAAAACTAATCGTAGAGAAAAAAAGATGCATCAAGACTTGATTAGATAGCGAGGTAGGCAAGGTGAAGAAACTAAATGTTATGTTTTTTGGAATTATTTTGATTTGCCTAGCACTTTTTACGGCCGAATATGAGCTTAATAAGGATAGTGGCGGGGGAAAGAGTGATAAAGTAGTTAATATTTTTAACTGGGGCGATTATATTGACCCTAAATTAATTACTAAGTTTGAAAAACAGACTGGGTATAAGATTTCATATGAGACCTTTGACTCAAATGAAGCAATGTATACAAAAATAAAACAGGGCGGAACCTCTTATGACATTGCAATTCCCAGTGATTATATGATTCAAAAAATGATTCAAAATCATCTCTTATTAAGAATTGATCATAAAAAACTTAAAGGGTTAAGTAATATTGATTCAAAATTTTTAAATCTTTCATTTGATCCAGAAAATAAGTATTCTTTACCTTATTTTTGGGGGACATTAGGTATTATTTACAACGATAAGTATGTCAAAGCAAGTGAAGTTAAGCATTGGAATGATCTATGGAATCCACAATTTAAAAATAGTATTATGCTAATTGATGGTGCAAGAGAAGTTATGGGGTTAACTTTGAATAGTCAAGGTAAGTCTGTGAATGATACAAATGCCAACGACTTAGAAGCAGCATATAGAAAATTGAAAAAGTTGTCGCCAAATGTTAAGGCAATTTTAGCAGATGAAATAAAAGTTTATATGGCACAAAACGAATCACCAATTGCGGTTTCATACTCGGGTGAAGCAATGGAAATGATGGATGATAATAAACATCTTCATTATACAATTCCAAGTGAAGGTTCAAATATTTGGTTTGATAATATGGTAATTCCAAAAACAGCAAAAAATATAAAGGGGGCTTATGCTTTCTTGAATTTTATGTTAAACCCAAAGAATGCAGCACAAAATGCAGAATACGTTGCATATGCAACACCTAATGGAGCTGCTAAAAAACTACTTCCAAAAAGTATGCAAAGGGATAAAGTCATGTATCCTTCGAATAAGACAATCGCTCATCTTGAAGTTTATGATGCTTTATCTCAAAAAAATCTAAGCAAATACAACGATTTATTTTTACAATTTAAGATGCATTAAGATAGTGGGGGAGAAGATAGGGAGAATGGAAAATCGAAAATTAGGTATGGCCACTGGGATGACTGCATATACTTTGTGGGGGCTATTAGGTCTTTTTTGGAAATTGTTAAGTGTTGTCCCAGCCTTAGATACATTGGCTTACAGAATTATATGGTCTTTGGTGGTAATTGTAATTGTAGTAACTTTTCAAAAAAACTGGGGACAGACTGTCAAAATAGTGATCGAATTAATTAAAAATCGAAAAATTTATTGGATTATTTTGAGTGCTTATTTAATTACTATCAATTGGTTTATCTATATTTATATGGTTACTCACAATCAAGCGACTGAGGCAAGTTTGGGATACTATATAATGCCTTTAATGAATGTTGCAATCGCTGTGTTTTTTTTACATGAGAAGTTATCACGCAGCAAATTGATTGCACTGGTGCTTGTATTGATGGGTGTTAGCATTTTGACTATTCAGACTGGAACATTACCAATTACAACGTTACTGATGGCAGGTTCATTTTGCTTATATGGTTTAATAAAAAAACAAGTTCAGCTTCCTGCAACAGTATCAATCACTTTAGAAACTTTATTTGTTGCACCAGTGGCAATTATTTATTTATTAATTTCACCACATGTAATGACTCAAAATGGTACAGAGGTTACTGTATTATTAATAGTTAGTGGTATTATAACCGTGATTCCGTTACTATTATTTGCTGTAGCAACAAAAAATACGGATTTTATAACGCTAGGATTTATTCAATATTTGAACCCAACTATCCAGTTATTAACAGCAATTTTCTTCATGGGTGAAACGTTCGATATGCATAAAGCAATTGTTTTTGCTTTTATTTGGTTAGGAATCTTGGTATTTGTTTTTGGTAATATACTGACGTATCATAAAGCGAGAAATTAATTTTTTAAAATTTTATTAACCTAGCGAAAGATCAAAAACTCAAAGAGGAGAAAACATGCAAGATTGGCAAAAATCTTGGGCACAAAATAAGTATTGGATAATGTCTCGGTCACAACATTTTTATAATGAAGTTAGACTATTGGCAAAGGAAAATCAGTGGAATGATGAAAGTCAACGACGTTATCAGTTTATTTTGGATGAAGTTGAACGGATGTCTCCTACCAAAGCTACATTGACAACTGCTTATCAGCATGTATGGGGATACTTCAAAAAAGTTGTAAATGCTAACGAAATAAAAAAGTATCAAATTTTACTGAATGAGTTAGATAAAGGCAATGATAAACTTGGGATATATTTGGTTGAACTTACTGATAAATATGGAGTTCAGTATCTTTTAGACTCTGTTTTGATAAGAAAATTAAGAAAGGAAGCTAAGAGTTGAGGTTATGGCATGAACAACTTATTCCTAACTTACCAAGGCAACAATTACTTGGGCAACATAGGGAAATTGCGGCTTTAAGAGGAAATGGATGGGGGAAAAAACATGCAACAGTAGACTATGTTTTTTTATATACGCCATATAAGCTATATCAATTTCATGTTCTCGTTATGGATGAAATGAAACTGCGAGGATATCATCCTGATGAAGTATGGTATAACAAAAATTATCGAGGTAAAAAATGCCTAGCATATGAGAACCTTGAAACAATTAAGCTGACAACACCAATTTACCCAGAACATAATAAAGAATATTTTGAAGAATGTATTCGTAATTTAGAGAGAAAAAATATTAAAATTTAAAAACTCCTTTTAAAAAAGGGAGTTTTTTTTATTGTCAATTTAAATAATGATATTGCAAATATAGTTGGATTAAGTAAATCAAAAAAACAAACAGAATTATTTAGAATAAAGCGGACGCTAACGCTAGGGTCACAATAGGCATCTTTTTATTTGTTTTTGAAAGTAGAGTTATGGAAAAAAGTTAGATTAAAAGAAATGTGTTTTAAATTAAATTAAAATTAGAAAAATTGTTGATTTGCTAATTTTAGTTTGCTAATATTCTAAGTATTAATTCACTATATGAAATTTACATTCATATAGTGAATTAAAAATTGAGATTCATCCGTTCTTTGAAAAATGCATAAGAAGTTAATTTTACGTTATTTTCGGCAAGAGTAAGAGAAATTTGATTGGCTGTTGTTTTTACAAGTTGTCCTAAAATAGGAATCTGTTTTTTGTCAGTTCTAAAAATTGGCTTGGCAACGGTTAGCGCACCTAAAATTTTTTTATTTGAAAAAATGGGTGCAGAAATTGCGACAACATCTGGTGTTGTGATTTCATAACTTACAGACCATCCTTGTTTTCTAACATTTGCCAATTCATTTTGTAGTTTTTTGGGGGTTAAGTTTCCTGGGCGTAATAAATTTTTATAAGGTGAATTAATGACATTTTCAATGATATCATCTGGTAAAAAAGCAAGGATTGACCAATAAGAAGCACCAGCATATAGCGGAATCTTTTTGTTAAGAGAAACTGCAAAACTTACTTTGTTTTCGGGAATTACGGCATCAATGTTGATTGCATAATTTGATTCACTTTTTATCAAATAAACTGCTTCTCCAGTCTCTTTCATGAGTTCTTCCAAATATGGGTGGATCATCGTGTAAATGTTATATTTTTGAAATGCAAGGAAACTAAATGTCGTCAATGCAGGACCAATTAGATATTGCTTTGAATCTGCTTCTTTTATCAGATATTCATTGGCAGCAAAAGTTTCTAATATACGATAGACATTGATTACCGGAATTTCTAATTCTTGAGAAATTTCTTTTGAGGTCCAGCGGCTATGTTCTTGGGTAAAAAGATTTAATATTTCTAATGCTTGATTAAGTGTTTTTAACAAAGTATCACGTCCTAAGTGTAATTTTTTATAGTTTACTATTTATTAAAAATTTAAGCAAAGAAAAAAATAAAATGGGGTGAATCAGATGGTTTTAAAACAAGTTATAGATGTTAAAGAAATAATTGATGATGGTCGTGTAAATGGAAATGAAATTGTAAAACTTTTTGAATCCTTCCATGATGTCGATGTAGAGGTTACGGAAGTGAGGGGAGAAAAAGGCAAGACAGATTTTGTTAAAATAACAATTCCTGGTTCTAACGGCAAGTTAGCTGGTGGGGATGCTCCCACACTTGGAGTGGTTGGACGACTTGGTGGATTAGGAGCACGTCCAACTAGAATAGGTTTGGTTTCAGATGGAGATGGAGCAATCGCAGCAGTTTCAACTGCTTACAAATTAGCATTAATGCAGACAAAACTAGATGTGTTACCAGGAGACGTTATTGTAACGACACATATTTGTCCGGATGCACCTACAGCTCCACATTATCCAGTCGATTTTATGGACTCACCTGTGACAATAATGGAGATGAATCAACACGAAATTACTTCCGAAATGGACGCAATTTTATCAATTGATACAACCAAGGGGAATGTAATCATAAATCATAAAGGGATTTCAATTTCTCCTACAGTAAAGGCTGGCTATGTATTAAAAGTTAATTCTGATTTGGTACGAATTATGGAGATGGCAACTGGACAACTAGCAAATACTTTCCCTGTAACAACTCAGGATATTACTCCTTATGGAAATGATGTGTACCATGTTAATTCAATTTTACAGCCTTCAGTTGCAACTAATGCTCCCGTTGTAGGGGTAGCTATCACAACAATTAGCGCAGTTCCAGGCTGTGGAACAGGTGCAAGTCATGAGATAGACATTGCAGATGCTGTCCGTTTTGCAATTGAGGTAGCTAAAGAATTCACTGCAAAGAAAATTCAATTTTATGATGAAAAGGAATTTGCACATCTTGAAAAATTGTATGGCTCAATGAGTCATCTACAAACATACGGTAATGTGGATTAATTTAGGAGATGAAGTGTTTTGAGTGAATCAATTATTGAAGTAGCAAAGAATATTTTAAAGAACAATCTTGGGGTCAAGGAACAAGAAAAAGTTTTAATTCTAAGTGATGAAGATAAGAGTGAATTAGGCAAGTCTTTGTATAAAGCTGCTCAGAGCCTGACAACAAACGCAGTATATATTGAAATTCCTGACTCTAGTCGCGCAGGTGAAGAGCCACCTTTAATCGCAGCCAAAGCTATGGAATTAGCGGATGTTGTTGTATGTATTACAAAGAATTCTGTGACACATACAAATGCTAAAAAAAATGCAGTTTTAGCAGGTGCTCGTGTGGCTACGATGCCAGGAATTTCCGAAGAAATGTTCACTAAAGGAGCAATCACAGCAAACTATGAGGAAGTTACAGTTTTAACAAATAAACTTGTTGCACAACTTGATCAGACAAAAAAAGTCAGGATAGAAAAAGATGGATTTCAATTTACTTTTTCAATTGAACAACGGATGGGAATTAGAAGTATAGGTGTTTATAAAAATATGGGTGAGTCAGGGAACTTACCATCAGGTGAGGCCTATATTGCACCAGTTGAAGGATCTGCAAATGGAACATTAATTGTGGATGGATCATTTGTTGGAGTTGGTAAGTTAGAAGAGCCTATCAAACTTGTAATAAAGGATGGTCGCTTAGTTGACATTATTGGCTATTGTAGTGAAACAATTTTAAATATTTTGGGACAAGGGTTAGGTCGGAATGTCGCCGAATTTGGAATAGGAACGAATTTAGCTGCAAGAATAACTGGCAATATTTTAGAAGATGAGAAGGTAGCTGGGACAGTCCATATTGCTTTTGGAAGTAATAAGACGTTTGGTGGAGAGACTGAAGCGGGAGTCCACTTGGATGGAATAATTTTGACACCAACCTTTTACCTAGATAATAAGTTGATTATGAAAGAAGGAAAATTTATATAGAAGGGAACAAAGCGATGATTGGATTGATTAGAGTAGTTACTTTAGAAAGTTTTGATGACATTAATAAACACGCAGAGATTATCAAGAGGATGTTTGGGCTGGAGATAAAAAGCGCATGTATTCCAGAACAATATAGTGGAATACATGATGAAGAAAGTGAAAAATTAGCTATTCCAAAGATTATCGAATTAGGTAAGCAGTTTAAAGAAGAAGGATGTAGTGCATTAATTGTTAGTTGTGCGGCGGATCCTGCAATTGATCAGTTAAGAAATTCTACAGGGTTGACAGTTATTGGTGCCGGGAGTAGTGCTGCATTAGTTGCACGTGCAACAGGTAAACAAACGGGTGTAATCGGAATTACAGATGAAGCTCCAGCTGTTGTTAAAGAAAACTTAGGTCAGTTGTTTGCAGGCTATCTAAAACCAGAAGGAATTAATAATACCAATGATTTATTGACACCATTAGGTCAAAAAAATTGTATAGCTGCAGTAAAAAAGCTACTGCAAGATGGTGCCCAACAAATCCAATTTGCATGTACGGGAATGGGAACAATTAACTTAAAAAGATTATTAGAAAAGGTTGTTGATGTTCCAATTGTTGATGCAGTTGAAGCAGAGGGATTATTTGCGAGTTTTTATGTAGATAGTGAACAAAACACAAGCTCAGGAGGAAAATAAAGATGAATAACGAAGAAAAGCATCCTAAAGTATTTGAACTTGCAACACTTATCCTGATTATTATAACAAGTGTCATTGGTGCAATAATTGGAATACAAATTATTGTTACTCTGGGGGTTACACCTAATACGGCTATTATTGGAGCCTTGATTGCAATGCTAGTATCAAGAATTCCAATGCACTTTTTTAAGAAATATCAGTCTATTCACAGACAAAACTTGATTCAAACTGCCATTTCATCGGCAACATTTGGAGCAGCAAATAGTTTGTTAATTCCGATTGGTATTCCCTTTGTTATGGGAAAAACTGACTTGATTTTTCCAGCATTGATTGGAGCGGCTTTAGCGATGTTTGTAGATTCATTTATGCTTTATCGCTTGTTTGATTCAAAACTCTTCCCAGCGAAGGAAGTTTGGGCTCCAGGTGTTGCTACAGCTGAATCGATTCTTGCAGGGCAAAAAGGTGGAAAAAGAGCTGGGTTACTGGGAATTGGTGCAGTCATTGGCTTGATTGGTTCAATGTTGTCTATCCCTATGTCTGCATTTGGGGTTGCTTTTATTGGTAATGAATTTGCACTAGGTATGTTTGGGTTAGGTCTATTGATTACACAATATGCAACACCTTTGTTTCATTTAGATTTAAGTTCAATGTATGTTCCACAAGGAATTATGATTGGAGCAGGAATTGTGGCACTAATTCAAGCTGGTGTCTTGATTTTTGGAAATAAGGGAAAAATTGATGTTGAATCTGAAGAAGAGATGACAAGATCTTCGGCCTCCGCTAAAAAGACATTAGGATTAGGATATTTATTGTATTTCTTAATTTCATTAGTAGTTGCAGTTATGGGTGGTTTATATTCTCATATGTCAATTGGAATGTTTATTTTGTTCCTTTTATATGCAGCTTTTGCGGCAATTGTCCATGAAATTATTGTTGGAATTGCAGCTATGCATTCTGGCTGGTTCCCAGCCTTTGCGGTAGCGTTGATCACATTATTAATTGGGATTTTATTAGGATTCCCACACGAAGCATTAGCGATTATGGTGGCCTTTAGTACAGCTACAGGTCCAGCTTTTGCTGATATGGGCTTCGATTTTAAGACAGGTTACATTATTCGTGGTAATGGTAAGGACAAGCAAGCAGAACAAGAAGGACGAAAACATCAGTATCATGCAGGATTAATTGCATTTGGAATTGCACTTTTGATTATTGCAGCAAGTTATCATTTCTTATTTTCACAAAAAATGTTTCCACCAGTTGATGCAGTTTATGTATCAACAATAAAGGCTGGGGCTTCAATAAAGATTGCAGAACAGATGGCAGTTTGGGCAATTCCTGGTGCTATTATTCAATTAATTGGTGGTCCAAGTAAACAACTTGGAGTTATGTTGGCAACTGGTTTATTAATATCTACTGCTAATGCATGTTGGGCGGTCTTAATCGGTTTATTGATTAGAATAGTAGTTGTTAAGATTTGGGGTAAAAAAGCAGAAGCACCAATGGGAATTCTTGCATCTGGGTTTATCGCTGCTGATGCACTCTATTCATTTGGAACGTCGGTATTTAAGACAATCAAATAAGAGGTATTATAAATGAAAAAGGTATATATGCTAACAATTGGTCAATCTCCAAGAAGTGATGTTGCTCCTTTAGTTGAAAAAATTTTGGGAACAGAACTTGAACTGGTTCAAGCAGGCGCTTTAGATGATTTAACATATGAAGAAGTAAAAAAGCAGCTTGCGCCAACAGAAGGAACTGATAGTGAATATATCTTAGTCTCAAGAATGCGTGATGGAAGAGCTGTTAAAATGGATCGAAGTAAGCTCGAACCACTTATTCAAAGGAAAATTGATTTAGCAGAAGAAGCAGGATATTCACTAATTTGGTTACTTTGTACGGGGGAGTTTGCTAACTTGAAAACCAAGAAAAGTATTTTTTTGGAGCCAGATAAAATTATTCCGACGGTTGTAAAAACAATTATTGGGGATAAGAAATTAGGAGTAGTTGTGCCTTTAGCTGAACAAGTTAAAGAAATGAACGGTAAGTTTAATAAAGTTGGGCTAACACCAATGTATACTGATGTTTCTCCGTACACGGGTACGAAAGAACAATTTTTAGAAGTTGGCAAGAAACTGTCCGATAAGGTTGATTATATTTTGATGGATTGCATGGGTTACAATGAGGAATGGAAAAACTTAGTTGAAGAAAGTTCAGGTAAACCAACTATATTATCAAATGCACTGATGGCAAAATTAACTTCAGAATTTGCCTGAAATAGGAAAACTGTTTGCAAAACGCAGACAGTTTTTTTATTTGTATAATCGGGTATAATAATGAATGAGGATCTAGGTGGAACACAAATATAAAATGTTTGAGGAATGGTTAGGTGTTTATGAATAATTTTGTGATTTCAATGTATGATAAAACACAGCATGAGGCAGGTCCAAAAGCTAAAGTTGATGTCGTTAACTTTTTAGCCAAATTAGGTTTTGAAAGTATCGTTTTTTATTTTAATGGTGCAAGAAAGGCAGAATTATTAAGCCTAAAGCAAGCAGCGTGGGACATTCCACGACAGATATCAAAAGAGAAGATGCAAGTAGCATTGTTTCAGTATCCAGCATTAAATGAGCGAAGCAATGTAGCAATTTTGAATGCTGTAAAAAAGAGAAAGAGCAAAATCTTTTTACTCTTACACGATGTTGAATCATTAAGACTGCACCGTGATGATATAGAGTATGTAAAGCATGAAGTGAGTTTCTTTAATCAAAGTGATGGAATTATTGCACACAATCAAAAAATGGTTAAGTGGTTAAAATCAGTCGGTGTTATTAAGCCAATCGTTTCGTTACAGATATTTGATTATGATAATCCACAAAAAATGCTAACTCATGATGAATATCATGGCACGGTTTGCTTTGCTGGAAATTTGAAAAAATCAGAATTTTTAAGCAAAATGAAGATGCAAACAAAAATATATTTGTATGGACCAAATCAGGCACAAAAATATCCTGAAAATGTTAGTTATCAAGGATCTTTTGACCCAAATGAGCTTCCAAAATATTTAAAACAAGATTTTGGATTAATTTGGGATGGAGATAGTTTAGATGAATGTAACGGAGTTTTTGGTGAATATTTAAAATATAATAACCCACATAAAACATCGTTATATTTGAGTTCGGGATTACCAGTCATAATTTGGGAAAAAGCAGCTCTGGCTGACTTTGTGAAAGAAAATAGAATTGGATTAACAATTAAAAGTTTATGTGAACTTGATGAAACATTAACACACATAAATATACAAGATTATTTTGAGATGTGCAAAAATGTAGCAACTATTGGGGAAAAGTTGAGGTCGGGATATTATATAACAGAGGCTACTACAAAACTTGTCAAGTTGACTTAGAGGAGAAATTAATGATACCTAAAAAGATTCATTACTGTTGGTTTGGTGGCAATGAGTTGCCAATTGAATATCAAAACTATATTGCTAAATGGGGAGAAATCTGTCCTGACTATGAAATAATTCAATGGGATGAAACAAACTATGATGTCACAAAAAATAATTATATGAAACAAGCATACGAACAAAAGAAATGGAGCTTTGTATCTGACTATGCAGGCTTTGATATTATTTATCAAAATGGTGGAATATATTTAGACACAGATGTGGAACTTTTGAAGCCACTGGATGATTTATTAGATACAAGAGTTTTTATGGGGATGGAAGAAAATGAAGGTGGAGTTTGTGTTAATCCAGGGCTAGGTTTTGGTGCAGAACCTAAGAATAAAACAATCAAGGCACTTCGTGATATATATGATAACGTCGATTTTATGAAAAAAGATGGTGACCTAAATATTGTTGCTATACCTGTGTATACAACTGATT
The DNA here is from genome assembly GCF_001436735.1 of Liquorilactobacillus cacaonum DSM 21116. Lineage (GTDB taxonomy): Bacteria > Bacillota > Bacilli > Lactobacillales > Lactobacillaceae > Liquorilactobacillus > Liquorilactobacillus cacaonum. Next base: position 86,669 of record NZ_AYZE01000008.1, on the reverse strand, counting down.
ATCTTGTAAAAAAAGGACTTGTTAAAAAAGATGAGAAACAAAAGATTTCAGAAATTAATGTTTATCCAACGGAATATTTTGCTCCAATGGATTTTTTGACAGGTGAGTCAATACAGACACAAAATACAATAAGTATTCATCATTATAGTGCACTATGGCAAGATGAATTAAGTCAAAGGCATACACAGACTATTAGGGAAATTAATCGTAAATTTGGTAAAAAATTGGGAATGAAAATTAACTGGTTTTTCCGCGTAACATGGGGAATTAAACGTAGAGTAAAAAAATTTTTGAAATGATAGTGGTGAAGGTGTTTAATAATGATCAATAATAATTCGGTTACATCGAAAAAAATAAGTGTGGTGGTGCCAGTTTATAATGTACAAGATTATTTAAAAAAATGTGTAGATAGTTTATTGAACCAAACAATGGATGATGAGCTTTTTGAAATTATTTTGGTGGATGATGGTAGTACGGATAATTCGGGACAAATTTGTGACGATTATCAAGTAAATTCTAATAACGTTAAGGTACTACATAAGAGTAATGGTGGATTATCCGATGCGCGTAATTTTGGATTAAGTTATGCAATAGGAGAGTATGTGCTTTTTATTGATTCAGATGATTATGTGGAAAATAAAATGCTTGAAAAGATGTACGAGCTCAGTAGTGAGGGTACAAAAAAAATTATTGAGTGTAATTTTTTTTGGGATTTTAAAACTAAAAGCAAACAAGATTTTCAAAAAAAATATAAGTCTATTCGAGACTATTTAATCAATGGACGCGTTGTTGCGTGGAACAAACTTTATTTGCGTGAGTGGATACAAAAAACGGGTATAAAATTTCCAGTAGGCAAACTTTATGAGGATCAATGTTTTTTCTTCAAAATGGTAACATGGTTAGATAACATTGATGAGGTTGCGATTGATACAACGTGTGAGGTCCATTATGTGCAAAGAGAGGATTCAATTTCATATAATGAAACTAAGAGAATTGCTGAGATTGCTTGGATATACGAAGACATTCTTAATTATTATGAGGATAGGCAAGTACTTACTAAGTTTCATGATGAATTGGAGTATCGATTCTATCGTAATCTCTTTGGGAATGTGTTGCTACGAAAAGTCTTAAGGGTTAAAGCAAAAAAAGTTAGAAATGAGTTGCTAAATTTAATTTGGATAAAAGTTGAGTTGTGGTTTCCAAAAAGAAAAAATAATCCATATTTGAAAAAAATTAGCGCTAGTAATTTATATTTATGTTTAATGAATAAGGCTTTCTATGCTCTTTTGTATCTGATTTAAAAACGATAGTCTTCATAAGAGGAGCTGCAAAATAATATGTGTACAACTATTTTACAAACTGCAAATGATGGAAGTCATGTTTTTTCACGAACAATGGATTGGAAATCACTGCAAGCGGGTCCAATTTTCGTTCCACGTGATTTCAAGTGGCAAAGTGATTTTAATAATCAGAACTTCAAAAATAAATACGCAATACTTGGAACTGGTAAAAAAAGACAGTTTGAAATTGATATTTCTGATGGTATTAATGAACGTGGTCTGAGTGTGCAAAAACTGACATTTAGTCATGGAGCAATATTGGATAAACAACTTTCTGATAATCATATTGGGCTTGCACCTTTTGAATTACCATTTTATTTATTGGGAATGTATGGTTCAGTTATAGAGGTTTTGCAAAATATTGCTGATATTCAATTGATGGTTGGAGAAAATGCAGTTCGAAAATATGAAAATCCACACTTGCATTACGCACTTACTGATGAAACTGGTAGGTTTATTATATTAGAACCAAATCAAAGCCCACTAAAGGTAATTGAAAATAATTATGGTGTTGTGACAAATGCAGTAAATTTTGCAAACCAAGTACAACAGCTTGCAGACTATCTTAATGTCCGCTCTGATTTGGCAGAACAAAAAATGCTCCCTCAAAAAATTAGCGATGGAAGCTTTGCAGCCAAGAAGGTGCCAACCAGTGCCTATACGCCTACTGGTCGATTCTTACGAGCTGTTTATTACCGGGAACGAGCAGATGTTGCGCAAGATGAAACCGAAAATATAATAAGTAGTTGGCATATATTGAATAGCGTTGTTGTACCAAAAAGCAAAAATTATCAGACAAATTATACTGTTTATCGGGTAGCATATGGTGTAGAATCACGAAGATATTTTTTTGAAAGTTATAACAGTTTAAAACCAATTCAATTAAGATTAACAAATGAAATGGCGATGAGAAAATCCTTGAAGATATATGAGATTGCTGATAGATTATCATTAGATTAGTGGTATGCTTTTATTTATTAAATATTGAGCTCCGGATTCAATGATAATCAAAGGATTTACTAGTCACTTTGGAAGATAATATATTGAATGTCTTTGTAATTGGTATATCATAATTTACGTGTTATAAAATATGACAATTACAAACGGAGGCAGATCATGCGTGTTGAAAGAGATTGTGTTGGTGAATTGGAAATAGAAAAAGATGCATTATATGGAATTAATGCGGTAAGGGCAGCTCATAATTTCCCGATTTCAGAGGAAAAGAGTAATCCACTATTGATTAAAAGTATGATTGAAGTTAAGAAAGCAGCAGCAATGGCAAATCATATTTCAGGTGCGATTGATGGTGCAAAAGCGCAAGCAATCATCGGTGCGTGTGAACAATTACTTAAAGAAAAATATAATTCTAAAGCATTTATTGTTCCAGCATTTCAAGGTGGAGCAGGAACTTCAGTTAATATGAATGTTAATGAAGTAATTGCCAATCTTGCTAATAGAAACAATCACTCACAAAATATCAATCCTAATGATGATGTAAATCTGGCTCAATCAACAAATGATACATTCCCAACTGCCGGAAAGTTAGCGATGTTAAAGTTATTACCAAGTCTGCAAGAAAAGGTGCTAGCCTTAGTTGAAGTGCTTGAGGAAAAAGAAAAGGAATTTAAAGATACTGTAAAACTTGGAAGAACACAATTACAAGATGCAGTTCCAACAACATTTGGAAATTCATTTAGAGCATATGCTTCATTATTTAAGAGAGATTATAGTCGTTTGAGAAATGTCGAGGAACACTTGGTATTTGTTAACCTTGGTGGGACGGCAATTGGAACAGGACTAAATGCTGACGATATTTATCAAAAAAAAGTAGTTGAAAAACTTAGTCAAATTACAGGAATTCAGCTAAAACAGGCAAATGACTTAATAGATGCCACTCAAAATTGTGATGTTTTTTTAGAGTTATCAGGTGTACTAAAAACACTAGCCGTTGATTTATCAAAATTTAGCAATGATTTACGTTTATTATCTAGTGGGCCACAGGCTGGTTTTGCAGAATTAAAATTGCCAGCAAGACAAGCAGGTTCTTCAATAATGCCAGGCAAAGTAAATCCAGTAATTCCAGAAGTTGTAAATCAGGTTGCTTTCCAAGTTATTGGAAATGATGCAGCCATTACAATGGCAGTAGAAGGTGGACAACTTGAATTAAATGCATTTGAACCTTTGATATTTAGAAACTTGTTGCAAAACGAAACATTCCTTGAGCGTGCAATTACAACACTAATTGATAATTGTGTTTCAGGTATTGAAGTTAATCAAGAAATCTGTAAAAAAGAAGTTGAAGATTCTGTTATTTTGGCAACTGCGCTAACACCTGCATTGGGATATCGGGAAACAACAAGAATTGTGAAATTGGCAATGAAAGAGCATTGCAGTATCAAAGAGATTGTATTATCTGAGGGAATAATGGCAGAAACCAAATTTGATAGTTTGATGAATGCAGCTAATCTTTTACATGAAAAAATTGCTGAGGTAACTGTGTAAAATATGCTTTTAGGTGATTGCATAAAAAGAAGATACCACTAAATAAAGTAATACAATGTAAATTTGTAATTGTCTGTATAATAACTTGAGCTATTAAGCATAGTAGGTTATAAACAGGTCTATAATTAAAGTTAATACAGCTATATAATGGGAATAGTAAGGGATAGGTCAGAATTTAGCTTTTGACCTATCCCTCTTTATAGCCAAAATCGCGCTCCAAGTTGACTTTTGTTATAGTCGTTTTTCTTGGTTAGTATCACCCTTTTTAATCAAAGAGAATCTTGTATTTACCATAACCTTCTTTTTCTAAATCTGAACTTGGGATAAAACGTAATGAAGCAGAGTTTATACAATAACGTAAACCGCCATCTTGTAATGGACCATCAGTAAAAACGTGTCCTAAATGAGATTTAGCATTTTTACTTTTAACTTCTGTTCGATGCATTCCAAATGACCAATCGGCTTTTTCAAAAATATTATTTTTATCAATCGGTTTAGTAAAAGATGGCCACCCACATCCAGCATCATACTTGTCAGTTGAACTAAATAAGGCTTCCCCACTTACGATATCAACATAGATACCATCTTGATAAAAATCATCGTATTTACCTGTAAACGGATGCTCAGTAGCTGCGTTTTGTGTTACATCATATTGTTCTGGTGTTAACCGTGATTTAAGTGATTTTTTATCTTCCATATAATTCGCGACCTTCTTTTTTTAATTATCTGACTCAATAATACAAATTGATAAAAAGAAAGTAAACCTTTTAGGACATTGGAGAGTGTATCTAAGGTGTTTTTTAATTATTTATTCTAATTAGATATAAATAAAATAAAAAACCAGTAACAACGCTATTTTACAAGCCGTTATCACTGGTTACAGGTTAATTAATGGATCATGTCGGATTTGAACCGATGACCTCCTACATGCGAAGCAGGCGCTCTCCCAACTGAGCTAATGACCCGAAAAACAACAATCATATTATATCATATATAGAGGTAAACGTTTAAAAGAAATTAAAAAAAAGGATTATACTTACACCTAGAAAGCTATTTAGATATAGGGGAGTTGCAATATGAATATATTATTTGAAGTGTTAGGTGTAATTATCACTGTTATTATTGCTAATTTTTTAGCCCAGCGTTTTGAGTTCATGCCACAAGCGCTTTGGCAAATTTTCTTGGGTATAATAATTGCAATTATTCCAGAGCTCGCTAAAATTGAGATTGATCTTAATCCTGAGTGGTTTATGGTATTGATTATTGCGCCGTTACTTTTTTATGAGGGACAGCAGACAAAAATAAAGATTGTATCTAAGAATATAAAAGAAATCGTGCAATTAGCGGTTGTTCTGGCCTTTATTACAATATTTTGTCTAACTTTTTCTTTAAAGATATTGTTTGAATGGCCAATTGCACTTGCGTTAGCATTAGCCTCAATTGCTACACCAACAGATGCAACTGCTCTTGAATCTGTTAAAGAAGGGCTTGAAATGCCTTTTAAAAGTGAGCAAGCGTTGACATTTGAATCAATGTTTAATGATGCAACAGGATTAGTAGCATTAGAATTTGCAGGAATTTTGGCAAGTACAGGCAAATTTTCTGCAGTGGCAAGTATAATTAAATTTTTGACTGTTTCTTTAGGTGGAGCTGTTTTTGGTATCATAAGTGCACTAATAATCGTAAGAATTAGACAAGGCCTTTTACGAAAGCAGTTAAATGATTTAACAGGACATATAATGCTTCAAATTTTGACACCACTTATTATTTATATGCTAGCTGAAGAATTACACGTTTCTGGGATAATTGCTGTTGTAATTGCTGGAATTTTCCATCGGGAAGAACAGGATCGTACACTTTTACAATCTTCGCAGATGATTAATTTGGTAAATCAGTTCTGGAAATTACTGACTGATTTGTTGAATGGAGTTGTCTTTGTAATTTTGGGAACCACAATTGTAAAAATTTTTGCCTTTGAATCGAGTTTTTTAGAATTAGCAAAATTTCTGGAAATTGCATTTGTATTGTACATAATTATGTTTTTAGTCAGATTTGGGTATATTTTCAAAAAAGTGAAAAAATATAAACCTGCAGCTATTTTTGCAATTGGAGGAGTCCATGGAACGGTCACGTTAGCGTTAGCATTAACAATTCCAGTGACTTTAGGTATTGCAGAATCTTCCACTGTCGTCCAAGAATTACTAGTAATTGCCGTTTTTTTAATATTACTTAGCATATTAGTACCGTTATTTATATTGCCGGTGATCTTAGAGAAGAAAAAAATGGGTTATTCGGTTGTAGAATTGCGTAATGCTCGTACAGAACTAGCTAATTTAGCAACTAATTATATTGATCAACAAGAAATTGATAAGAGTCTAAAAAAGGGTTTGTTACTTCGAGTACATTCCCAAATGGGATACGATGTTAAAGTCGATGATTCTATTTGGCAAGAAATAAACAATCAACTTAATAAAAAAAGTGATGAAGCAATCAGATCAGCAAGAGCGCAAGGCACTTTGTCTATCGACGCAGTTAATTTGTGGGATAAGATGGTACTTGGAAATATGCAGATAAAGAAAAAAACAATCAAAAAAAGGCACGTGTATATTGAGGTAATTAAATATAGTTTGATAAATTTAATCAGGAAATTTTTTAGAAAAAATACAATTGAAGATGAAATTAAGCGGACAAAAAGGGAAATAAGTAGACTTGAAAAGAAGAATGATAAAGTAAAACCGGTCACTAAGAAAAACAAGATTATGAAAAAAATAAAGATGTACAAAAGACGTTTATATTTACTAAAAAATTATGCAAATGTTGATCAACGAAGTAGATGGATTAATGCTTACGACGAACTAGAGGAGTTCTTAAAACCGATAAATAATGAATTTATATCACAGTTAGAAAAACAAGAGCTAGATATGGGAATCATTGTTGCACTGAAGCAAAGTATTTTAGCACAACAAACAAGGATGCAAAGGAGTTTAGCCGCAAAAGAAACTGAAAATACTGAATTAAGCAAAGTGCTACAATATGAATTAACACAGATAAGTTTGATGGTACAAAATAACAAGATTAGTTCTGAAGTGGGGAAACAATTGTACAATGAAGTTGCAGCTGCTCAAAATCTAGTATTTGCTTCTTGATATTGAGAGTGGAATTAAATTTTTTCCAAACGCGAACTATCTACTAAATTATTAACAAAATGGTTTGACTTTTACAAAGCTGATGACTAATATAGAAGGTATCCCATTCAAGAAGGTAGTGATTTATGAGTAATGCAAGTGTTTAAGGGTAATTTTTTTCATACACCAGTTTATGGTAAAGTCGAATATTTGAGAAATGGATTACTATTGGTTAATGAAAGAGGAATTATAATAGATTTAGTATTAAGTGACAATCCAAGTTATTCTGAAATATTTGACGAGGCTCGTACCAATGGAAGTTTAATTGATTTTGATGACAAGTGTGTTTTGCCAGGATTTGTAGATTTACATATACATGCACCGCAGTGGCCACAAGCAGGAGTTGCGCTTGACGAGCCATTAAACGTTTGGCTTGACGAATGTACTTTTCCACTAGAAGCTAAGTATGCAAATATTGATTTTGCCAAAAAAGTATATTCAGACTTAGTACAACAACTTATTAATCGTGGAACTACTACAGCTGTTTATTTTGCAACGCAACATCTTAATGCGAGCATTGAATTAGCAAGAATTTCAAGTAACCTTGGTCAACGTGCATTTGTTGGTAAGGTTGTGATGGATAACCAAGAACAGACACATGATTATTATCGTGATGTCAGTTCTGAACAAGCAATCTTAGATACGGAAAAGTTTATCAAAGCGGTGCGTAAATTGGGTGAAGACGTCAAACAGGGAGTTTATCCTGTTGTTACGCCAAGATTTGTTCCTAGTTGTACAGATCAGACACTTGAGGCATTAGGGAAACTAGCTAAAGAGTACGATACCTATATACAAACCCATTGCAGTGAAGGACAGTGGGAGCATGATTACGTAGTTGAAAGGTTTGGAAAGCGTGATACTGAGGTTTTAGCCGATTATGGATTGCTGACTAACAAGTCAATTATGGATCATTGCAATTTTATAGATGAACGAGATGGCGAAATATTTGCAAAGCATGGAGCTGCAATCGCACATTGTCCAATATCTAACGCATATTTTGCTAATGGGGTATTGCCTGTTAAACGTTTAAAGCAACAAGGTGTTAAATTGGGCCTTGGAACAGATATTTCAGGAGGATTTTCACCAAGCTTGTATGACAATATTAAGCAGACTGTTATTTCAAGTCGTATGTTAACTGATGGGGTAGATGTGAAAGTCGAACAGGAAAAAAGAGGAGTTTTTGATTCAAAAGTTTCAATTCTTGAATCATTTTATCTTGCTACAAAAGGCGGAGGAGAAGCGCTTAATTTACCTGTAGGAACTTTTGAAAAAGGACAAATATTTGATGCACAAGTATTAGATTCGAGTCACTTGCCTGGTTTTAGTATGTATAAGACACCAAGTAGTCAGTTAGCCAAATTATTATATTTGAGCGAACAAACTGATATTTCTGAAGTATGGATTCAAGGAATTAAAGTAAAATAATCTTTTTGAGGAGATTCAAAAAATGGAAAATGCAAATCGAGTAAAATCTTCAAATCTATCAATTGGAGTAGATGAAAAAATTTCATGGCAACAATCACTTGTTTTAGGATTACAACATGTCTTAGCAATGGATGTATATGTACCACCTGTGATTATCGCTTCTGCGGTAGCGATGTCCTCAACAAATTCAGCTGCACTTATTCAGTCAACATTTTTAGGTGCCGGAATTGCATCATTAATTCAAGTAATCTTTTTCTTGCGTTTGCCAGTATGTCAGGGACCGTCCTTTGTTCCAATTGGAGCTTTAGCAGGTATTATCATTAGTGATGGTGGGAAGTTAGATACGGCGATGGGTGCAACTTTGGTTGGGGCAATCGCGGTTATCTTACTTGGATTGACGGGTGTTTACAAATACATAGTACGTCATTTTATACCTTCAATCGTGAGTGGCACAATTATTATGATTGTGGGATTGACACTTTTACCAACAGCTTTTACAAGTAATATTTATATTTCAACCAAATCATTATCGATGGATCAAAATGTATTGCTTGCTTTTATAACAGCAGCGATTATGATTTTGTTTTCAATGCTTGGAGTTTATTTTTCAAAGTTCGGTCGGATTTTTAGGATAAGTTCAGTAATTATTGCTCTTGCATGTGGGTCATTTGTTGCCTCACTGATGGGTGGCTTGAATTTATCTTCTGTAGCGAGTGCACCATTTTTCAGTTTGCCTCATATCGCATTTATTAACTATGGACTTTCTTTTAATTGGTCAGCAATTTTAACAATGTTAGTGATTTACTTGGTATTAATGGCTGAAACAACAGGGACTTGGTTTGCTGTGAGTGCTGTTATTGAGGAACCACTCAGCGATGAGCAAGTTAATCGTGGTGTAATTGGTGAAGGAATCGGTTGTTTTGTGGCATCAATAGTAGGTGCTACACCATTGACTGGATATTCTACAAATGCTGGGATCATTTCAATTACAGGTGTCGCTAGTCGTCGTGTTTTTGTGGGTGCATCAATTTTCTTTATTGCACTTTCATTTTTAGGAAAATTATCGGCGCTGATTAATGCAATTCCATCTGCAGTTATTGGTGGTGTCTTTGCAGTTGTTTGTATGGTAATTATGTTAAGTGGGTTTAGAGTAATTAAGAACGAGGAATTTTCTGAACGTGAATTGTATATCATCGGTGTACCATTGATTTTCGCAATTGGCTTATTGTTTATGCCATCTTCATTATCAAAACATGCACCACAATTATTGCAATACTTATTAGATTCTCCAATTGCAATTAGTGCGATTGTAGCAATCGTAATGAACAAATTAATTCCCGCAAAGTAAATGACTATAAAGTAAAAACTATCTTGTGGATCAACGAAATGAGTTGATTCGCAAGATAGTTTTTTTAGAAAAAACTTTGGATGGGTGTGTTTCCCTCTTCATATAGAAGAATTTCTTTGGCACAACGGATTGAAGATTGTTGCAATACTTCAATGGAACTTGCACCAATATGAGGTGTCACAATGACATTTGGCAAGGTACAAACTTCAGCAATTGGATGTTTTACACCAGAATCTAAAACATCTAAAGCAGCTCCACCAATAGATTGTGCACTCAATGCAAGATAAAGTGCATCGGTATCAATTAGTGAGCCCCGAGCGGTATTTATTAAGAGGGCACTCGTCTTCATTTTTTTCAAAAAATCGGAGTTAATCAGGTTATTGGTTTCATTTGTAGCTGGAATATGGAGACTTATTATGTCTGATTCGCTAGCAATTTGAGCAAGTGCAACTTGTTTACCATATTCCAAATTTTTTTGGCGATGATTATACACCAATAAATTGATGTCGAAAGGTTTGAGAATTTGGCTTAATTTTTGTGCGATTTTGCCATATCCGATTAGCCCAATTGTTTTTCCAGTAAGTAAAGTACCATCAAAAAATTTGTCGGCATGATTGACAGGGATTTTTTTTAACAAATTAAGTATAAGCGTTAAGGATAATTCAGCAACAGAAGTGGCATTGAGCCCAGGAGTATATGTTAAGCGAATTTGCCGGCTTTTAATATACTCAAGGGGTAAGTTATCGACACCAACACCATGTCGTGCAATTATTTTTAAATTTGGGAATAACTCTAATTCTGCGGGAGTTATTTTAGTTGCACGAATAATTAATGCTATTACTTCATTTGGATTACATAAAGCTAGGCTTGCTGGTATTGATAATTCTTTATTCTTCTGAAATACGGTAAAATTATTTTCTTCCAATAATTTGATGCCATCATCAGCAATTGGATCGACAACATATACTATTTTCATTATTATTTCTTCTTTCTTAGGCTCGCAACACCTGCGGATAATCTCTTCATTGCTTCAACAATAATTTGTTCGTCGACTGCAAAAGAAAGTCTGACGAAGTTGTCACCATATTTTGAGAAAGAACTACCAGGGACGACAGCTAATTTGTAATCATATAACATTTTTTCAGCGAATGACCATGAATCCATACCAAACTCCGAGATATCGAGAAAACAATAAAATGCGCCAACAGGACGATTAAATTTTAGGCCTATTTCATTGAGAGAGTTCACTAAAATATCACGGCGACGTTCAAATAATAGTGCCATTTTTTGTGTTTCTGGGAAGTCGGTAGTTAACGCTGTAATTGCTGCCTTTTGTGCCATTGATGCCGGACTAGCAACTGCATATTGATGGACTTTTAAAGCTTGTTCTACAATTTTTTCGGAGGTTGCAATATAACCAACACGCCAACCTGTCATAGAACTTGATTTTGAAACACCATTAACAATAATTGTACGTTCTTTCATTCCTTGAATTGAGGCAATTGATGGAGCAATTCCTATGTCATCGTATACTAAAGTTGCATACATTTCATCTGTTAATACGTATAAGTCGTGTTTAATGATGATTTCTGCCAGTTTCTCTAGTTCACTTACTGTTAAGATGGAACCTGTTGGATTATTTGGATAGTTTAAAACGACTAATTTAGTTGAAGGTGTAATTGCATCTTCTAACTGTTGTGGAGTTAACTTAAATTCAGATGAACAAGTATCCACTAAAACAATATTACTTTGAGTGAGAATTCCAGATCCTAGATAACCTGGGAAGCAAGGAGCTGGGATGATAATTTCATCGTTAGGTTCAAGTAATGTTCTAAAAATAGTATCGATTGCTTCTGATCCACCAACAGTTACAATGATTTCATTTTTTGCGGAATAATTAAGTTGATAGTGTTGTTCTAGGTATTCAGAAATTGCAGAACGCAATTCTAAGTCTCCGGCATTTGGAGTGTATTTTGTTACGTTTTCGGTAATAGCATTAATTCCACGGAGTTTAGTGTTTGGTGGGGTTGGAAGGTCGATTTCACCGACAGTTAATTTGATTGCTCCCGGGACTTTGGCTACTAATTCATTGAATCTACGTATTCCTGTTCTTTGAAGATTTGTTACTACATTTTGATTTAAAGGTTTTACCATGTAAAAAAACTCCTTAATTGTTTATTGATTAAATCAGATTATATCATTATTGTTTATGTAGATTTTAATCTTTTTGTTAAATTAAATTTTATTTTGGAAAACTTAGTTAAACTCCTTTTTTTTCAATGAATATAAACTAGACAAACAATAAAGTATGTGTTTATTATTAATGCTAACAATTTTAATTATTATAAAAATTTATAGGTAGGTGAGTTAGGTTGCTTAATTATAGATGTATTCCAGTAGGTGAGAGTGCAATGCTTATTAATTTTGCAGATAAGATTGATATCCGTGAAAATGTATTGATTCATAAAGTTGTCAAAGCATTGAAAAAACAAATCAACATTATAGAAACAATAACACCTGCATATAGTAGTATTCTAATAAATTTTAATGCGTGTATGATTACTTATCGAGAAATTAATGAAAAGGTTAACCAAATTTTAACTGTTTTTGATACGTCTTCTCAAGATGAGCAAGTAAAGGTGATTGAAATTCCGGTTTGCTATGATGATGAATTTGCCATAGATATTAAAGAAATTGCAGAATTTGGGAATATGAGTATCGCTGATTTAATCAAATTACATACAAGAGATAACTATTTTATCTATATGTTAGGTTTCATGCCATGCTATCCTTATTTAGGTACAACCCCTGACAGAATAGGGATACCACGCTTAGAAACACCGCGGGGGAAAGTTCCAGCGGGAAGTGTTGCATTAGCAGGTAAGCAAGCTGGTATTTATCCGGTTGAGTCACCTGGTGGTTGGCACATAATTGGAAGAACCCCTATTGTTTTGTACAATCCTGAAGAACCTCAAGCAAGGTACGAAGCAGGAAACTATCTTCATTTTTATCCGATTTCTAAAACTGAGTTTTATCAGATAAAAGAATTAGACAATAGAGGAATGTTCCGATTAAAAGAGAGAGTACTCGGAACACCCTTTAATTAATTGGGGAATGTTGAAATTCTTGGGAGCATTTTCTCAGCACATATTTATCCAAAAAAATAAAGAAGGTGTGCCAAATTTTTTATTTTGGCACACCTTCTTTATAATTATGATAAAAACAATATATTTAGTTATTTAGTGTCTGGAAGCGTGGGTCTAAAATATCTGTACCTTGGCGCAATTCTAAATCATCAAGAAGTATACGAACTTCATCTGTACTTTTAGCACTCATTAATTTTTCACGAAGTTCATGAGCATTCCTTAGACCGCGAACATATATTTTGAAGAAGCGTCTTAATGCTACAAATTTTCGAGATTCAAAACGAGCATAAAAGTCATCAAAAAGGTCAAGCTGTGTTCTTAATAGGTTAAAAGTTTCTGCTAAAGTGTGTTGCTTTGGTGTGATTTCAAAACAAAATGGATTAGCAAACACTCCACGACCAATCATGATACCATCAACGCCGGGATGTTGTTTTGCTAATTTAAGCCCCTCAACAGCAGTGGCAATGTCACCGTTAATTTGAATTAGTGTTTTCGGTGCAATTGAATCACGCATTTTTAGAATTTCATCAATCAATTCATAATGAGCGGGGACTTTGCTCATTTCTTGGCGAGTTCTAAAGTGAATTGTTAACACACGAACATCTTGTTCTAATAAAAATGGAATCCATTCTTTAAATTCGTTGACATCACTGAACCCCAATCTAGTTTTGACACTGACTGGTAAGCCACTTGTTTTTGCTGAAGTAATTATCTCTTTTGCTTTATCAAAATGGCGGATTAAATCACTACCACCACCGTTTTTAACAACAGTTCCATCAGGACAACCCATATTTAAGTCAATTGCTTTGTATCCCAATTTAACAACCTCTTGAACGGCTTTTTCAAAATCTTCCCCTTTGTCCCCCCAAAGTTGCGCAACTGGGATTTGATTTTCTGATGGATCAATATATAAGCGACCTTGAACAGAAAATTTTGCCTGTGGATGTGTTACAGAGCGTGCATGAGTGAACTCTGTGTAGAAAACATCAGGTGGGCAAGCCTGGGACACGACACGACGAAAAACGGTGTCTGTAACAGCCTCCATTGGTGCTAGACTTACAAATGGACGCTTTTCACCATTTTCATCTTTGGAGTCCGCAATTATTTTATTCCAAAAATCATTTTCTTTATTTGACAATTAGATATACACTCCTCTTAATTCGATTGCAAAAAATACAATTTAGTAAATAATCGTTTACTAATTATGAGTATTTTTTTTCAACTTTGCAAGCTATTTGGCTGAATAATCAATTAAGCGATTTTAGCAGAACTTCTTTCAGATATTCAAATCTATGAATATTACATCAAAATTATTAACTATTAGCAATCAGTTTTAAAGTTAGAAGTGATAAGAGGAGGATAGTTGAAATGAGTTGAAAGAAGGCTTTTACCGAACTTTATAAGTGTTAGGTGTAATATAGTTCATTTTAGGCCAGGAAACATTTAATACATTAAAATGCGAACTGAACAATTTTTTTGATAACTTTATTAACTTTTAGACTGCATAAACTGTCTAAAATCATATTTTTTTGAAATTTTCACTTTTAATATTCGGTTTTTAATGATAACATGGACTAGTACTTTTAAGAGAGGATACGAATTATATGCGAAAACGTTCAGCTATTCTATTGTTATTACCAGCTTTTGTTGGTGTACTAATCTTTACCTTTTATCCTTTGATTCAAATTATTATACCTACATTGAATCAAAGCAGTGATTATGGCAAGTTATACTTAGAATTTTTAAAGAGCAGTTATAATCAAACTGTAATTTTTCGAACTTTGGCAATAGCATTATTTACGACTTTGGTTGTACTCGTTTTAGGGCTACCGTTAGCAATATGGATTGCACGACAAGATGAAAAGGTGCGTAAATTATTGTCTGTGATTATATTGTTTCCAATGTTAACAAATGCAGTTATTCGAAATTTTGCATGGATCATTATTTTGGGAAAGAACGGAGTCTTTAACGATTTACTACTTAAGCTACATTTAATTAGCGCACCCATAACAATTTTGTATACAAATGCAGCAATCGTTATTGGTTCAGCTTATCTCTTTTTACCAATTATGGTTACTTCGTTAGTTGGATCAATAACAGAATTAAATATAGAAACTGAAGAGGCTGCTGCCGTATTAGGTGCCGGTGCTATGACTAATCTTTTTAAGGTGATTATTCCTCAACTAACAACCGGAATCTTGACAGGATGTATTCTTGTTTTTGCGGGAACGATGACCGCCTACACAACACCTCAACTGCTTGGAGGGAACCGGCATTTGGTAATGGCAACGCTGATTTATCAACAAGCAATGACCCTAGGTGATTGGACAAATGCAAGTGTAGTTGCAATTATCTTAATAATTTTATCAGTTGTGATTATGTTTGCAATTAACAAATTAATGAAAAAATTAGATAGGAGGAAAGTTAATGCTTGATCGTAAGAATAAACCCTTGTTGATTTTTGGGTTAGTGGTCATGTTCATCATTTTGGTGCCTCTTGTCTTAGTAGTAATAACATCTTTTGGCAATCAACCGACAATTTCATTACCAATCAAGGGTTTCACATTTGAATGGTATAAGAACATTTTACAGCAACCGGATTTCGTTGACGGATTCAAAATGAGTTTATTCGTTGCATTGATAGCAAGCTTTTCTGCTCTTCTTATTGGTATTCCAGCGGTATATGCATTAACTCGTTATAACTTACAGCATGCTGAATGGTTCCAATCATTTTTTTTGAGTCCTACTCTTATTCCAGAAATTGTTGTTGGCTTTGCTTTATATCAAACGGCTGTGATTAGTTTTAAGTTGCCACTTTTAATTAGTTTGTTAGTAGGACATTTTTTATTGTGTTTACCATATGTTATTAGACTCGTAAGTGCTAGTATGCTAATTTTAGATCCACATATAGAAGAAGCCGCTTGGGTCAGTGGATGTACAAAAGGACAGGCATTTTTCTTGGTTGTTTTGCCAAATATAAAGGCAAGTGTTATTGCTGCATTTATGATGTGCTTCATAAACTCATTCAACAATATCCCAATTTCTTTATTCTTAAATGGACCAGCACTAAATATGCTGCCAACAGCAATTTTGAATTATCTTCAAAATAATTATGACCCAACAGTCTCTGCAATTTCAGTTGTCTTAATGATTTTTACAGCTGTAATGATGTGGGTAGTAGAGAAATTTTTAGGAGTCAATAAATTAGTAAAATAGGAGAGAAGATTGTGGCTAAACTAGAAGTTAAAAATTTATCGATGTCATATGATGGTAAAAATAAAATTTTGGAAGATTTATCATTAAGCATTCAGGATGGAGAGCTTGTTTCTATCCTTGGCCCAAGTGGGTGTGGCAAGACAACAACTTTACGAATTATTGCAGGGCTCCTAAAACAAACCGATGGTGAAATTATTGTTGGTGAAAAAAATATTAGCAATTTACCGGTTCATAAACGCGAATTTGGGATGGTTTTTCAAAGTTATGCGCTTTTTCCTCATCTGAGTGTTTTTAATAATGTAGCATTTGGTTTGAAAATGCGTAAATTAGATAAAAAACAAATACAGGAAAAAGTTGAAAATGTCTTGTCAGTGACGGGACTTAGTGATTTAGCAAAACGTTTTCCAGCTGAATTATCGGGTGGACAACAACAACGTGTTTCCTTAGCAAGGGCCTTGGTTATTAATCCGCAAGTTCTTTTACTAGATGAACCACTAAGTAACTTGGATGCAAAATTAAGAGTTGAGATGCGTGAAGAAATAAGGAGATTGCAACAGGAATTGAAAATGACAGCAATCTTTGTAACACATGATCAGGAAGAATGTTTTGCAATTTCTGATAAGGTCGCAGTAATGAATAGAGGCAGAGTTGAGCAATTTGATACGCCTCAAGCAATTTATCAAGAACCTAAGACGTTATTTGTTGCAAAGTTTATTGGTTTTGAAAATTTCATTAAGGTCGTTGGTTACGATGGTGAAGCATATCTTACCGAAAGTAACATCAAACTTGCAGCACAAGCTAAGGAAAATACAAGATATCTTACAATTCGACCAAGACAGATAAAAATCATTGAAACCGCTAATGATAGCGAAAATGTTGTGAAGGGACGAATTATTAATCGAACCTATTTGGGAAATTCATATCGGTATACTGTAAAAACTTCTCTGGGAGTTTTGAAGGTTGATGATTTCGAACATGACGTGCTTTCAAGAGATGAAGATGTAATTTTGGAATTGGCAGTAAAAAATTTGTTACCATTAGAAAATTAGAAACTTAAAGGAGAAAATAAAATGAGAAAAAGTAGAAAATTAAAAATATTAGCAGCAGGTTTGATTTTTGCGGGAGCTTTGGCAATTGGCAATGTGAAAGCCGATGCTAAACAAATTACAGTGTCAACGTTTGGATTATCAACAAAGCAAATGACAAGTGATATTTTGAATCCCTTCACAAAGGTAACTGGTATCAAAACCAAGACACAATTTGGTGATAGTGCCCAACGTTTTACACAAATTGAACATAACACAAATAGTGGGGTTGATGTTATTGAACTTTCACAAAATAATGCATTATCCGGGAAAAAGAAAAATCTATTTACAAAATTAAATACAGGAAAATTGAAAAACTTCAAGTATTTATCAAGTTCAGAACAAAAATTAGCCAAAGAAACTAACAGTGTTCCTTATACTGTTAATAGTGTTGGAATTATTTATAACCCAAAGAAAGTTAAAATTACTTCTTGGAATCAACTTTGGAGCAAAAAGCTAAGAAATAAGATTGCAATTCCTGATATGACAACTACATTTGGTCCAGCAATGCTTTATATTGCTGGTGATTATGCTAAGACAAGTGTCACAAAAGATGGAGGAAATGCTGCCTTTAAAGCAATTAAGTCATTGAAACCAAATGTAGTAAAGACATATACACAGTCATCAGATTTAACAAATATGTTTAAAACAGGCGAAATAGATGTTGCTGTTGTTGGTGATTATGCTGTTCAAATGGTTAAGAGCTCAAATACAGGACTTAAATATTTTGTACCAAAATCAGGAACGTATGCTAATTATGATACTGTTTCGATCGTAAAAGGTTCAAAGAATACCACAGCAGCATATAAGTACATTGACTACAGAATAAGCAAAGCAGCACAAAAGAAAGTTGCAGGGTTGAATTCACTTAACAATGCACCTGTAAACACTAAAGTTAAATTGACAAAGAAAGAATCTGAATATAAGACCTATGGTGCAATTGCCAAGCGTGCTAAGACAATCGACTTTAGTTACGTAAATTCACATTTAGCTAAATGGATTACTAAGTGGAATAGCATAATGAATGATTAGTTTGATTAACTTTAGAAAGGAAAATTTTAATGACGAAGGTTGACTTATTAGTAGAAAATGCATCAGTGTATAATAGCTATCTTCGACATTTCCAAAAACGTAATGTTAGTATTTTAAACGGAAAGTTTTATTGGATTGGCCAAGATTTGTCAGGAATTGAAGCAAAAAGAGTTATTAATTTAGATGGGAAATATTTAGTTCCGGGGTTAGTGGATTCACATATGCACATTGAAAGTTCAATGACCACACCAACAGAATTTGGGAAAGCAGTTGCAAAATTTGGGACTACTACTGTCATTGCTGATGCACATGAAATAGCTAATGTTGCTGGAATTAAAGGGCTTAAAGAATATATGGATCTACCTTCTCTTATTGATGTCTTTTATGCGATTCCATCATCTGTTCCGTCAACTAATCCACAATTAGAAACCACTGGTGGAATTATTGCGGAAAAAGAAGTTGAAGAGCTATTAGATGATAGCAAGATTATCTGTTTGGGCGAGGCAATGAACTTTAAAGGTTTAACATCAGAACCTGACTCATTGATCAGAAAGTTAATTGCAATTTGTCGAAAGAAACGGCCAACAATGCCAATTGAAGGTCATAGTCCAAAATATTTGGGTGAAGATTTGGCAAAATTTATTTATAGTGGAGTAACTTCTGACCATACTCAGCAGACGGTTGAATCACTACTTGAAAAAGTTAGCAATGGAATGTTTATTCAAATCCAGCGTAAGTCGATGAGTAGGGATATTATTCAGGCAATCATTGCTAATAACTTATTTGAACATGTTGCTTTAGTTACTGACGATGTGATGGCAGACGATTTGCGATATGGGCATCTCAATGAACTTGTAAAAATGGCTATTAATTTTGGAATGTCTCCAGCGGATGCAGTTTATATTTCTTCATATACGCCAGCAAGAAGAATGGGACTTTGGGATAGAGGTGCAATTGCACCGGGAAGAGTTGCAGATTTTATTGTATTAGACACACTGGATGATTTTACCATTAATGCAGTTTATAAATCTGGAGTGGCTATTAAAGATTTTGAAAGTGAATCAAAGATAAAAAATGTATTTAGTAATGAGTTGTCTAACTCAGTGCAAGCAAATAAATTAGGAATTACTGATTTAGAAATAGTAACTGACGTGAAAAATGGAACGATAACGGCAAACGTTATTAGAATTAGTGAAGTTGGGACTTTTACTAGTAAAGAAAAAATTCCTATGGAAGTAAAAAACTATCAGGTTCAATGGCAAAATGCTGGAGTTGCTTTACTTGTGATACAAGAAAGATATGGTAATAGTGGTGAATTGACTTTTGGGTTTGTCAAAAATGCGATTACTCATGCGGGGGCAATTGCTGCAACGTGGGCACATGATCATCACAACCTTATGGTAATGGGAACTAAATTAAAGGATATGGTTGTTGCACAAAATAAAATTATCGATGAACAAGGTGGTTTTGTTGTAGCTCGTAATGAAGAAATTGTTGCAAATGTCCCACTCCCAATTGGTGGGGTTGTTAGTGAAGAGCCAATTGAGATACTTGGTGCTACTCTTGCAACGGTTAGAAATGAAATGCGAATATTGGGATATAAAAATACCAATGAGATTATGTCATTTTCAACACTTTCATTGCTTGTATCACCTGCATTAAAGATGTCTGATAAAGGATTGTTTGATGTTAAAACTCAAACACGAGTTCCATTGTTTGAAAAAAAATAAATACTCTATAACGTTATTAATAGGCAATAAAAAAGCTCCCTCCAAAATTTTGTGGGGTGGGCTTTTTATATTTTTTATAGGAGTTGAATGAAATGGCAAAAAAACCCATAATAATTGATACGGATCCAGGAATCGATGATGCGGTGGCATTAACATTGGCTCTTTTTTCGGAGCAATATGATGTCAAACTTATTAGTACACTGGCAGGCAATGTATCACTTGAAAATACATTTAAAAATGCTCTCAAACTAACTACTTTTCTGAAAAAGCAAATTAAAATTGTAAAAGGAGCAAGTCGTCCAATTTTGAATGAACCAATTAGTGCGAGTGAAATTCATGGTGAAACCGGACTTGATGGATTTAATTTTCCAATGATTAACTATGATTTGGCAATTGATGGACTGGCAACAACTAGAATTCATGAAACAATTAGAGAAAGTCGTCAACCAGTCACGTTGGTGGGAATTGGTCCTTTAACTGATTATGCAATGTTTATTCGTCAATATCCTGAAGACATTAGTAAGATTGAGAGATTTGTTTTGATGGGCGGGGCAATTGGCCGAGGCAATTATGGTGTTTTGTCTGAATTTAATTTTGCAGCTGATCCGGAAGCGGCAAAAATTGTTTTTGAAAGTGGTGTCGATATTTATTTAGCGCCATTAGAGGTTGGTCAAAAAGCAAAAGTGACACCAGATTTAAGTAATAAAATCAAAGATTTAGGAATGGTTGGCGAGATGTTATATTCATTGTTTTCTCACTACCGTGGTGGAAGTTTAAAAACTGGTTTACGAATCTATGACGCTTTAGCAATTGCTATTTTAGAAAAGCCTGAATTGTTTACTTTTGATAAAACTTATATTGAGATAGAGACGAGTGGCAAATTTACAGCAGGGGCTTCACTTATGGATTTTAAAAACTATTTAGGGAAAAAGCCAAATGCTAAAGTGGCTATAGATATTGATGTTGCAATGTTTTCAGAGTGGTTGCTTAGCAAGTTGCAGATGATTAATGAGAGCTTGCGTTAAAAACTTAATATTGGAGTGTGGGATTGGGTCAAAAGCTAACTTCTGACCCAGTCTTTTTTATTGCTAAATGTAATTTAATAGTGAAAAATATTATAATTTGCAGATGATTGATAGGAAATAACATTCCTAAAAGTTATCAAATGCTTTTCTTTATCAAAAGACTATACTTTTGATAAAATAAATATTGACATTTATAAAGACTGGGACTATACTCGATTTGTTCCTAGGAATTGAAAGCGTTTAACTTAAATTAAAGGAGATGGTCAAAGTTGCCGGATAAGCGAAAAATGCCAGAAAATTTTTTCTGGGGAAATTCAGTTTCTAGCATGCAAACTGAAGGAGCTTGGGACATTGATGGTAAAGGAAATTCAGTCTATGATATTCGCGAAGCTACACCAGATTCAAGTGATTGGAAAGTTGCGATTGATGAGTACCATAGATATGAAGAAGATTTAGATTTAATGAAAGAAATGAATCTAAATATGTATCGTATTCAAATTTCATGGTCACGATGTAATCCAACTGGTGATGGTGCATTTAATGAGGAAGGTTTTGCTTATTATGAAAATTTGATTGATGCTATGATAGCTCGTGGCATTACTCCGATGATTTGTTTATATCACTTCGATATGCCATTGAATTTATCAAAAAAAGAAAACGGTTTCGTATCTAGAAAGGTAGTTTCTGATTTCTTCCGATTTGCAAAAGAAGTAATTGATAGATTTGCAGGGAAAGTTAAATATTGGATAACATTCAATGAACATAATCTTTATTTTCAAGAGGAAGCATTTAGAATCTCGGGATATTTAAAAGGTGAAAAAACTCTTTCTGAGATGTATCAGATTTTGCACCATACAATGTTAGCGCATGCAAAAGTTGACGAGTATATTCATGCGAATTATCCAGAACTTTTACTTGGTGGAATGTTAGCATATGAAGAAGTTTATCCTGCAACTTCAAAACCTAAGGATGTTTTAGCAGCTCGGAAAATCCAAGAATTTATGAATAACAATTTATATGATGCATTTGCATTTGGTCACTACTCAAATGAAGTGATGCACTTTATCGCTACTGAAAAAATTGATAGCGATTTCCAAAAAAATGATATGGCAATTATTTCGAAGATGCATGCAGACTTTTTAGCTTTTAGTTACTATCGAAGTGATGTAGTGAATGCTGATAAGATACCTAATAATGTCTCGCCAAATGAATATCTTAAATTTGGTGGGGAGATGAATCGATTTTTAGATGCGAATGAATGGAACTGGACGATTGATCCATTGGGATTTAGAGATGTAATAACAAAGATATATAATCGTTATCATTTACCAGTTTTTCCAATTGAAAATGGAATTGGATTACGTGAGCATTGGGATGGTATCCATCAGATAGAAGATGATACTCGTATTAAGTACCATGAAAAGCATATTAAAGCTCTAAAAGATGCAATGTTTATTGATGGAGCGAAGGTTCTTGGGTATTTGGCTTGGGGATTAATTGATATTCCTAGCTCGCATGGTGATATGGAAAAAAGATATGGGGCTGTTTATGTTAATAGAACAAATCACGATTTAAAAGATTTACAAAGAGTTCCAAAAAAGTCGTTTTATTGGTTTAAGTCAATTCTTGAAAAAAATGGAGATGAATTATAATGGCAAAAAGCAATAACTTTGGGGATTTTATAAACAAAAAAGTTCTTCCTCCAATAATGAAATTTGTTAATACAAAACCGATAACCGCCTTAAAGGATGGAATGGTTTATGCACTACCATTTATCATAATTGGATCAATTTTCTTAATTTTATCGAATATTCCGATCCCAGCAGTTGCGAGTGCCTTAAAGGCTTCGGGATGGTCAGCCTTTTTCTCACAGGCATATACAACATCATTTGGATTTATTTCAATTTGGGCAGCGGTCGGCATCGCCTATGTATATGTAAGAAATGAAGGCTATGAAGCATTACCAGCTGGGTTAACATCACTGTCTTCATTTTTATTATTGCAATTCCTCCAAGTTGATAATCCTCTAGTAGGTGCAATGGGGAAATCAGGTACTGGAATTACAGACGTAGCAGGAAATGTTGTTTACTCTGGTGCAAAGTTAAGTCAGCAAATTGATAAATTACCTCATGTGGTTCAGACATATTTAACCTCCCCAGTAACTGGTGTTATTAATAATACTTGGTTAGGTGGACAAGGAATGATTGCAGCGATTATCATTGGTATTCTTGTTGGTTGGTCATATTCAGCGATGATGAGAGCGGGTTGGAAAATCACACTTCCAGAACAGGTTCCAGCAAATGTTGCAAATCAATTTACCGCAATGATTCCAGCGGGTGTCATTTTGACAGTTTCAATGTTAATCTATGCATTCTTTAAGGGTGTAATGAGTACGGATCTTTTACAACTAATCTACAAGTTATTACAAGCACCATTGCAGGGCTTGTCAGATTCACTTGGTGGAGCTTTAATAATTGCTTTCTTAGTTCCTTTCTTCTGGTTCTTTGGTGTACATGGTGGATTAATTATGGGTGCTATTACAAGTGGGCTTTTGATTCCAAATACATTTGATAATGCTAACTTGTATCAACATAATCAACTTTCATTAGCTAACGGTGCTCACATTGTTACCAACGAGTTTTATAATAACTTTATTAATCTGACAGGTTCAGGAATTACAATTGGGCTTGTAATTTTTACACTTTATGCTGCAAAGTCTGTGCAGTTGAAGTCAATTGGTAAAATTGAATTTATTCCGGCTTTGTTTAATATTAATGAACCGTTTTTGTTTGGTTTGCCACTTGTTATGAATCCATTTTTGGCAATTCCATTTTTCTTAACACCAGTTATTGTTGCTTTGACAACATATTTGGTGATTTACTTTGGAATTGTACCACCATTAAATGGTGTTGCAGCACCTTGGACGACACCACCAATTATTTCTGGATTCTTAATTGGCGGTTGGAAAATGGCAATTTGGCAAGCAATCGTACTCGTAATGTCAACAGGGATTTACTTCCCATTTGCTAAGAAATACGATAACTATTTGTTGGCACAAGAACAAGAAAAAGCAGCAAAAGGTAAATAAAAAATAAAAGGTGGATGATTAGAAATGGCAGAAAAAATAATTATGCTTGCATGCTCAGCAGGAATGTCAACATCTTTACTGGTTTCAAAGATGCAGGCAGCTGCGAAAGAAAAAGGGAAAGATTACGAAATTTTTGCAAAGTCAACTGCAGATATTGATCAAGAATTTAAAACAAATACACCAGATGTACTTCTACTTGGGCCACAAGTTGCTTATATGAAAGACACGGTCCAAAAAAAGGCAGATAGTGCTGGAGTTCCAATGGATGTCATTAACATGGCAGATTATGGAATGATGAATGGTGAAAATGTCCTAAAATTTGCTGAAGAATTAATGTCGAGGTAAGGAAAATGAATTCTGAAAATATGGAAGTAATTATGGGACTCATTATGGAAGGCGGCAACGCTAAAGGCTTTGCGGTACAAGCAATCAATGCGGCTAAGCAAGGTGACTTTGAAGGTGCCAAAGACTTTTTGGCAAAGTCTAATGAATCTTTAAGTAAAGCACATAATGTTCAGACAGATATGTTAACAAAAGAAGCGCAAGGAGAACATACTGAAATTAATTTATATATGGTTCATGCGCAAGATCATTTGATGACTGCAATTACTTTTAAAGATTTAGCACAAGAAATTGTTGAGTTGTATGAAAGACTGGGTAAAGAAAACAAGTAGTCGCAAGTGGGAATGAAAACACATTTTAAGGTGACTTTCATTCCTTTTTGTAATTAGAGAAATGGAGAGATTTTGATGAGTATTTTGAAGAAAGATTTTTTGTGGGGTGGAGCAGTTGCTGCCCATCAATTTGAAGGTGGTTGGAAAGATGGCGGCAAAGGAATTTCGGTTGCGGATATTATGACAGCGGGTTCAGCTACCGCAAATCGTAATATTACTGATGGAGTTGTCGAAGGGAAAAATTATCCCAACCATGAGGCAATTGATTTCTATCATAATTATAAAGAAGATATTAAACTTTTTGCAGAAATGGGTTTTAAGTGTTTTAGAACTTCAATTGCTTGGACACGTATTTTTCCAAATGGTGATGAGAAGGTTCCAAACGAAGAAGGCTTAAAATTTTATGATGAGCTATTTGATGAATGTTTAAAATATAACATCGAACCGATTGTGACACTTTCACATTTTGAATTGCCATATTATTTAATAAAAAAATATGGTGGATGGCGTAATCGTAAGATGATTGATTTCTTTGTTAATTTTGCAGATGTTTGCTTTAAGCGTTTTGAAAACAAAGTAAAATATTGGATGACATTTAATGAAATCAATAATCAAACAGGGTATAATAATGAATTTTGTCTGTTTACGAACTCAGGTATTAAAGTTCAAAAAGGCGAGAATGCTGAAAAAGAAATGTATCAAGCAGCACATTATGAACTTGTCGCAAGTGCAATTGCGGTACAACATGCACACAAAATTAATAAAGATTTGCAAATTGGCTGCATGATTGCAATGGTACCCTTATATCCGTTAGATTCTAAGCCTACAAATATTATGATGGCGCAAAAGGCAATGCAAAAAAGATATTGGTTTGCAAATGTACACGTTGATGGTGAATATCCAACGTTTATGAAAGCATTTTTTGCCAAAAAGGGATATGTACCTGATATAACTACAGCAGATTTAATGAATTTAAAGAATGGGACAGTTGATTATCTCGGATTTAGTTATTATATGTCAAAGACTGTTAAGGCAACTACGGATAATCCAGACTATGAATATGATGATTTAACAAATGATGTACAAAATCCATTTTTAAAAGCTTCCGAGTGGGGATGGTCAGTTGATCCGGAAGGTTTAAGATACGGAATGAACTGGTTTAATGATCGTTTTCATTTACCACAATTTATTGTTGAAAATGGATTTGGGTCCCGCGATGTTGTCGAAGATGGTAAAATTCATGATGATTATAGAATTGATTACCTAAGACAGCACATTGTTGAGATGAAAAAAGCTGTTGAAGAAGATGGAATCGATTTACTCGGGTATACTCCTTGGTCAGCAATTGATATTGTTTCTGCGGGGACTGGACAAATGGAGAAACGCTATGGATTTATCTATGTAGATAAAGATGATGAAGGAAAAGGAACTTTAAAAAGACTCCGCAAAGATTCATTTTATTGGTATAAAAAAGTAATCGAGTCAAATGGACAAGAGTTGAACTAATTGATTTTAGACTTTGCTTTTTTGAAGTTATTAACATATCATTGTTCTAAGACAAAAACTGGATTAACAAGAATTAATGCAGATTTTAATTTAGATTGAACAGGAATGGCTTAAACGAATGATGGCAAAATCAAAATATTTAGTAATTGCGGATGAAATAAAAAAAAGAATATTAGAAGGGGTTTATCCAGCGCGTGAACTGATGCCAGATCAAAATTCATTAGCAAAAGAATTCCAGGTGAGTCGAATGACGGTAAAAAAGTCATTGGATAGGCTTGCAAGTTCTGGACTAATATACAAGCAATCAGGTTTGGGAACATTTGTATTGGGAAATATCCCAATTAAGGCAGCTGGAGATACACCTGCAAATGCTTTTAATGGACTAACAGAACAACATGGGGCCGAAAAAATTGAAAGCAAGGTTATTAGTTTTGAGGTGAAATTTCCTTCTGTTGATATTCAAAAGCGATTAGATGTGGCAAAAGATAGTCCTGTTTATGAAATTATTCGACTTCGTATTGTTGAAGGCGATCCATTGATTTTAGAGCATACTTTTATGCCAGTTAATTTGGTTCCAGGGTTAAATGAAGAAATTTTGAAGTCGTCAATTTATGAATATTTACATCATGAGCTTAAATTAAAATTTGGCGGTGCATACCGTAAGATTCGTGCGTGTCTTCCAGACGAATATGATAAAAAATATTTGAATGCATCTGAACACGATCCTATGTTGGAATTTGAAGAAATTGTTTGGTTGAATAATGGAAAAAATATTGAATATTCAACAAGTCGCAATCGGTTTGACAAGCGAAGCTATACGGTTCTAGATGTGAATGATTTTTGAGAGGATTGCTAGCCGATTAATTTGGCATAAATGAAAAATTATTTTCAATAGGAAAATATAGTTTAAATCAACAGAGGAATTGGACAAGCCAGTCTAGTTCCTCTTTTTTGATTTGTAGTTAACTAATGTTACGAATGTTCAGTATAAAAACAATTAGTGATTAATGAATTATGAGTATAAACAATGTAAAATAAAAAAATGGCCATTTTAATTGAGAATATCTTAAATTTTAATTTTCAAAAAAAAAAAAAATCTGCAGAAAAAGGGGAATAGCTAGTTGCAAAGACGTTATTGATTTCTAATTGTATTATTTTTTGATTATCATTTGACGAAAAAAGGTTGTTGTCCATATACATGATGAGTTATGATTATTAATAGCTTAAATTGTTTTTTGTTTTCTGGGCAAAATAATGCATTTTAAAGTGGGTGTTTTTTACTTTAAATGCAATTTTTTTTTGAAAGGGATGTACTAAAAAAATGGGGATTTTTCTGAAATTATCGTGGTTTTTTAAAGAACAAAAGAAATCATATCTATTGGGGATTTTTTTCTTAACATTAGTTGCTATTCTTAATATTATTCCCCCAAAAATAATTGGAAGTGTAGTTGACAGTATACAGCAGCATCAGATGAATACCCAGAAATTAGTTTTGTATTTATTTGCATTAGTAATAATTGGAATTGGACAGTATTTATTTAGATATTTTTGGAGGAGCTATATTTGGGGAAGCTCTGCTTTGCTTGAAAAAACAATTAGGACAAGGTTAGTTACTCATTTTGCGACAATGGATGAAACTTTTTATCAAAAATATCGGATTGGTGATCTGATGGCACATGCTACAAATGATATTACTGCAGTTCAACAAGTTGCAGGGATAGGAATTCTGACATTCGCAGATTCTATTATTACGGGAGTTTCTACAATTATTGCAATGATGTTTTTTGTGAACTGGAGATTAACATTGATTGCAATTATCCCACTACCGTTACTTGCAATATTATCAAGAACGTTGTGAAATATAATTCATAATGCATATGATAGGGCACAAGCAGAATTTTCAAGTATTAACAATAAAACACAGGAAAGTATTTTAGGAATAAAGGTAATAAAGGCACTAGGACAGGAAAAAGAGGATATAAAGGATTTTGATAATCATGTAAATGATGTGATTAAAGCAAATCGAAAGGCAAATTTCTTAGATTCACTTTTTGACCCGTTGACCAGTTTAATAATTGGATTAGCATACGTTGCCACCATTATTCTTGGTGGTTACTTTGTAGTGAATAATACAATTACTATAGGACAACTTATTTCTTTTATTTCTTATATTGGAATTTTAATATGGCCAATGTTTGCGATTGGAAGATTATTTAATATCATTGAACTAGGAAGTGCGAGTTATGACAGAATTCAATTGCTATTGTCTGAAAAGAGCAAAATCATTGAAGCATTTGATCCAGTTATGACACTGAAACAAGGAAATGTTAACTATGAAGTTGAAAGTTTTAAATATCCTGATGCAAATGAAATTGGGTTACAAAATATTAGTTTTGAAATTAAAAATGGAGAAATGTTGGGAATTGTTGGAAGAACTGGATCAGGAAAATCGACAATTTTAAAACTCTTTTTGCGGCAATTTGATAATTATTCTGGCGCAATTACAGTTGGTGGGGTAGATATTAGAAATTATAAATTAGATGCCTACCTTCCAGAAATTGGGTATGTACCACAAAACAGTATTTTATTTTCAACAACAGTTTTAGAAAATATTAGGTTTGCTAACCCCCAAGCAAGTATTGCTGAAGTTGAAAAGGTTGCATTTATTGCAGACCTACATGATGATATTTTGAAACTGCCTGATGGATATAACACACAAGTTGGTGAACAAGGTATATCTCTTTCAGGGGGACAGAAACAAAGATTAGCAATAGCTCGTGCTTTAATTTTAGACCCAGAAATATTAATTTTGGACGATTCCTTATCGGCAGTTGATGCCAAAACTGAGAACCATATTCTTAAAAGAATCAAAGAATTACGTGCTGATAAAACCACGATAATAGTTGCAAGCCGCTTGAGTAGTGTGATGAATGCACAAGAAATAATTGTTATTAATGACGGAAAGATTATTGAACGTGGGACACATAGTAATTTGATCAAGGAAAAAGGATGGTATGAGCAGACCTATGAGATGCAACAATTAGAGCAACAGTTGGAAGGGGGCAAAAAATAGTGGAGAAAAAGTCAGCATGGGCAAAAAGTATGAGTTTAAAAGAGCAATTTATAGTTTTGAAACGACTTTTGCCATTTGCAATGAAATTTAAATTACAATTTTTTACTGCAATTTCTTTTGCAGCAGTTTTGAGTGTAATTAATATCTTGTTACCCAAATTACTTCAGTATTATATGGATCATTTTCTTACTACCAAGAATGCTACATTGAATATCATGTTCTTTTTTGCAGGTATCTACTTTTTAGGTACAATTATTAAGGCATTGACGCAGTTTGTTCAGAATTTTTGTTATGCTATGGGTTCTGAAAGAACACTTGAGTTAATTAGGGTTAAACTATTCACCAAATTGCATAGATTAGGAATGAGGTATTTTGACCAAGTTCCAGCCGGATCAATTGTTTCTAGAGTGACAAACGATACAAAAACATTATTTGATTTTTGGATGCTTTTTTTAACCCTTTTAGTAGCTAGTTTTTCTAGTATTTCAGCTTTTGTGGCAATGTATTTTACTAACGCAAAATTAGCATTAATTGTTTTGCTATTCTTACCCATAGTTGTTGCAGTGATAGTATATTACCAACTGTACAGTTCAAAAATTTATCGACAGATGAGAGAATATCTTAGTGAAATTAATGCCAAGCTAAGTGAAAATTTACTTGGGATGAGTATCATTCAACAATTTAGACAAGAAAAACGGATTTTGAGAGAGTTTGAAATAACAAATGGTGATTATTTGAATATGAGGGTAGCAATGATTAAGGTTAATGCACTACTCCTTAATCCTGTGATAACGCTCTTGTTTATTCTTTCAGAAGTTGTAGCTTTGGGAGCTTTCGGAATTAGTGGGACAACGAACTTTGTTCAAGCTGGGATAATTTACGCGTTTTTATCATACCTTCAGAGCTTTTTTAATCCAATGTCTGATGTAATGAATTCTTTAACTGTTTTTCAAGATGGTATGGTAGCTGGGAGCCGTATTTTACGAATCATGGACGATGCTACATTAGCACCTAAACAAGAAGAAGATTCAGAAAAAAGAATAGTGGAAGGCAAGATCGAATTTGAAAATGTAACCTTTGCTTATGAAGAAGGAAAAGATGTACTTAAGGATATTAACTTTGTAGTTGAGCCAGGACAAACCATTGCGTTAGTCGGGCATACTGGCAGTGGGAAGAGTTCAACCATAAATATTTTGATGAGATTTTACGAGTTCGCTAAGGGTATAGTTAAAATTGATGGTACTGATATCCGAAATTATAGTACAAAAGAATTACGTGAAAAAATCGGATTAGTTTTGCAGGATTCATTTTTATTTTACGGTGATATTGCGTCAAATATTCGAATGTTTGATACAAATATTTCTGATGATCAAATAAAAAAAGCAGCAGAATTTGTACATGCAAGTCAATTTATTGAGAAATTACCACGTAAGTATCATACAAGGGTAATAGAACGTGGGGCAACCTATTCAGCTGGCGAAAAGCAATTATTGTCTTTTGCTAGGGTAATTGTTAGGAATCCTAAAATTTTAGTATTGGATGAAGCAACTGCAAATATCGATACTCAAACTGAATTACTTATTCAAGAAGGTTTAGAAAAAATGAGAGCAGGGAGGACAACGATTGTTATTGCCCATAGATTGTCGACGATTCGTGATGCAGATCAAATATTAGTGTTAGACGAAGGAAAAATAATTGAAAGAGGGACGCATGATGAACTTTTGGAAAAGAAAGGAAAATATTACGAAATGTATCAGTTGCAAACGTCACAAAAACGTTTGAATAATTAATTTATACGAAATAATTAGCGATGGTGGGTCAAAGTTTAACTTTGATCCATCCTTTTTTTATGGTAAAGCTGCTAAGTGATATTGAAAAAAATGAATTTGAGTTTAATTATAATTTTTGCAAAAAAAGATTATCATATTTTTAAAATAAAAAGGCCTGATTTAATAGGATTTTACCTTGTTTAAAATGCTAATTAGTTAGCGAAAAAAAATCAGCATAACAAAAAAAATAAACTTACTATTGCAAAGTGAAAAAAGAAGTGATAAAGTAGTTCTTGTAATAAAAAAAGTAACAATTGAGACAAAAAATAAATCATAAATCCTTGGAGGAAGTAACTATGACAAAAATGATGGCAGGACAAGCTTTGGCAAAAGTATTACTTGATTGGGACGTTGATCATATCTATGGTATCACAGCAGATTCAATTAATAACACGGTTGATGGCTTATATCAAGAAAAGGAAAATTTAAAATATATTCAGGTTAGACATGAAGAAGTTGGAGCTTTAGCAGCAGCAGCAGATGCAAAGCTAACAGGAAAAATTGGTGTGAGTTTTGGGTCAGCAGGACCTGGTGCAGTACATTTACTAAATGGTTTGTATGATGCGAAGATGGATCATGTACCTGTTTTGGCGATTGTTGGGCAATCTGCAACTGGAATAATGAACACTAATTTCTTTCAGGAAATGAATCAAGATCCGATGTTTGTTGATGTTGCACAATTTCATAAACAAGTTGTTAATGCTGAACAAATTCCATATGTAATTGATGAAGCAATTCGTTCAGCATATGCAACAAGTTCAGTTTCAGTTGTGATTATTCCGGATGATTTGTCTGGACAAGAAATCGAATTTACAGGATTCAAAACTAAGCCACTTAAGGCAGTTATGAGTCAGATTGCACCAAAAAAAGATGATATTACAACAGTTTTAAATGAATTAAAAAATGCAAAAAATCCAATCTTATGGGTCGGAAAAGGTGCATATGGTGCCCGTAAAGAAATCGTTGCAGTTTCAGAAAAATTTGGATTACCAGTAATATCGACAGCTCCATCGACAGGAGTAATGCCAACTAACCATGCTAACTTTATGGGCTCATGGGGACGTTTGGGGACAAAGCCTGCATTTGAGGCAGGATTAATGACTGACTTGGTTCTTTTTGTAGGTACAAACTTCCCATTTGCAAGATACTTACCTGAAACTGCAAAATTTGTGCAGGTTAACAATAATTTAGCAGATTTAGGTAAGCAAAGAGACGCAGATGTTACAGTTTTGTCCGATGCAAAATTATTTTTAGAAGAGTTATTAAAGGCAGATTTTTCAGTTGAAAATCGTCCATTTCTTGAAGCAGCACAAATAAACAAACGTAATTGGGATACATGGCTTGATAATCTGGCTGATGATGATAAAGCAGGATTGAGTGCTGAAGGAGTAATGCGTGCAATCAAAGATAATGCTAGTGATGATGCTATTTTTGGACTTGATGTTGGTAATAATACTGAATGGGCAATTCGTCAATTACCATTTGACAAGCATCAAAGATTCTCAATGTCAGCATGGTATGGAACAATGGGATTTGGATTGCCAGCTGGGCTTGCTGGGAAGTTGAGTTATCCTGATCGTGATGTCTGGACAATTTCAGGTGATGGTGGTTATGCGATGGTAATGCCTGATTTATTGACAGAAGTAAAATACAATTTGCCAGTTGTTAATGTGATTCTTGAAAACAAAGCATTTGGTTTTATCCAGCATGAAAAGTTAATGGCAAATCAAGCGCTCTATGGGATTGACTTATTGGGAGCAAATTGGGCACATATGGCTGAAGATATGGGTGCAATTGGTTTTACAGCAACCAATTTAGTAGAACTAAAAGAAGCAATGGAAAAAATTAAGAATTTACAAGAAAATGGAAATACAAAGCCAATTGTTTTAGATGCAAAAATTAAAAATGTTGATCCAATTGATACAAGTTTTGTTACAGTTGACGAGAACATTTTTGGTAAAGAAATGGTCGAGAATTATAGAAAGCAATATGATATTGGTGAGGATTTACAACCTGCTTTATCAAATATTTTAGAATCACTCTAAATTTTTGTAAAAAAAGGAGATGTTTGTAGTGCTAGTTATTAAGTATCTTAATCAAGGAATTGAAGAGAACATAGAATATGATTCACCTGATCAATTTGTAGCACGACAACAATTAGAAGTACCTGATTTACAAGATTATTATGAAATTAATAAAGTATTATTAGATGGGAAAAGTCTAAATGATTTTCATGGGAAAACAATTATTGATTTGTTTAACTATTATAATGTTTTGTAAAGTAATCATTGAGAGTGAAAGCGTGATAAACTTTGCTAGTTAATTTTCAAAGATTGTCTTATCTGTAATTAATAAAGAAATCCGTACTAAAATGTTATTTATAGTATGGATTTTTTTTATACGCAAATGTTAGTTGTAATTAGTTTGAATAATCACTATTATATGTAAAGTACCACCTATTTGAAGAAAGGACGACACCATTTATGAAACCAATTATTGGAATACCAAGTGATCAATTAATTGAGACTAACCCACGTATGCCTGGAGATTATTTGGCATACGCGCCACATGATGTAAAAGAGGCAATTTATGCAGCAGGTGGAATACCTATTATTTTACCTTTTCCTGAAAAGTTTGGAGATGTTAAAAATGATATAAAAGGAATAATTGAAATGATTGATGGGTTGATGATTCCTGGAGGGCCTGATGTTGATCCACTTTTTTATAACGAGGAACCTATTCCAGAAATTGGAATGACTCTTGGAATAAAAGATGAATTTGAAATAGCATTAATACAGGAAGCAATTAAAGTTCAAAAACCAATTTTGGGGATTTGTCGTGGGATTCAGGTCTTAAATGTTGCATTAGGTGGAACATTGTACCAAGACTTGATTTCACAAAACCCAAATGTCAAAATACAACATGCACAAGCAACACTTGGGCATTTTAAAACTCATCATATAAAGATTGAACAAAATAGTAATTTATTTGATTTGTTGGGTGAAAAAGCATTGGTAAATTCAAGGCATCATCAAGCTATTAAGCAGGTTGCTGAAGGATTGATTGTTGCGGCAACTTCACCAGACGGAGTAGTTGAGGCGGTTGAGTCTGAAGACAGCAATCAAATTTTAGCAGTACAGTGGCATCCGGAAAATCTTTGGCAAAATGATAAAGAACAATTTAAGTTGTTTACAGATTTTGTAGAACGTTCAAGTGAAAAAAAATAGAGGCCAAAAAATGACAGGAGATACTCAAAAAAAAATAATAGATGACTTAAAAGAACAGGGCGTTGATCTTTTAGAATTTATCTATGTTGATTATACTGGTTTACCGCGAGGGAAGACAGTGTTTCTTTCGGAAGTTGCACATCACTTGGAAGATGGAATTGGAATTACAAAGGCAATGCCCGCTTCCACAATGCGTGATGAAATTGTTTCAGTTTACGGAATGAATGCAGTTGGAGAATACAGACTAATTCCGGATTTAAAGTCATTGAGAATTTTGCCATATGCACCAACTGTAGCAACGTTGATGTGTAATTACTATGATCAAGATAATAATAGATTGGATTTTGATCCGCGTGTAGCATTGCAAAAGATTGTTAATGAATATAGTAAAATGGGTTACGAAATTAAAATGACATATGAAAATGAATTTATTTTGTATCAACAAGCGGAAACGGGTGAATTAGAGCCTTATAATCCTGAAATCTGTTTTTCAACGGAAGCAATGGACAATCTGTATAGATATCTACCAAGTCTTATTAAGAATCTTCGTAATGTTGGAATTAATCCTGTTGAATATTATCCAGAGGCTGGGGCAGGACAACATGAACTACCAATTTCGCCAACTGATCCACTAACTGCAGGTGACAATGAAATATTGTTAAAAAGAGTGGTAAAGAAATTTTTTGCAGATAATAATTTGTATGCAACATTTGCACCGAAGCCTAATTTAGAAACAGCATCTAACGGGGCACATGTACATCTATCCTTATGGAAAAATGGAGTAAATGTTTTTTATGATCAACAAGATAAATTAGAATTAAGCAAAATTGGATATTATTTTGTTGGAGGAATATTGAAACATATGAATTCGTTATTAGCCTTGACCTGTCCAAGTGTTAACTCTTATCAAAGGTTACAACCGGGGCATTGGAGTTCAGCTTATGCAATATTTGGGAAAGATAATAGAGAAGCTGCAGTTAGAATACCATCGACATTTGCAGGAGATAGGAAAAACTCAATGAATATTGAATTAAAGGCAAGTGATGCGACTGCCAATCCTTATATGGCATTTGCTGGAATTTTGAGTGCAGGATTAGATGGAATAATTAAAAAAATAATGCCACCAGCAGAGGTTGATGTGCAACCTGAAACGTTGACTGAAAAGCAAATTATGAAAAAGAAGATAGCACGTTTACCATTGAATTTATCTGAGGCATTACAGGCTCTTAAAAATGATTCAGTAATGATAAATGCTTTTTCAGATTTAGGAATTGAAGTCTATAGTAAAGTTAAACAAGCTGATGTGGATTATTTTAGTAAAAAAACAGCTGAAGAAATCGCAATGATTTACCGCGATATGTATTAGGAGGAAAAATGAATCTATCAGAATTTATTAAGTCAATGCCATTATTAGATCATCATTGTCACTATCTAATAAGTGCTGATGCCACAAATAGGGAAAAAAGATTGGCTCAGGTTTCAACGGAAGCTGATAATGATTATCCGCTAGAGGACACAAAAAATCGGATGGCTTGGTTAGAATTCAAAGATGAAGCAAAACATTTTTATAAAGGAAATGACCAAGATTACTTGCGAGATTTAAATGGAGAAGAATACAAAGAGTATAACCAGTCAATTTTTAAGTATTATAATTATCAGATGTTGCTAATTGATACAGGATTTGTTCCGAAAAATCCAATTACGAGTGATTCTGAAACTGAAGAATTGACGGGAGTTCTGATTCGAAAAATTTATCGAATTGAAACCCATGCTGAAAGCTGGATGGAAAAGAAGAGTAGTTTTGAACAATGGTGGGAAGCATTAAAATCAGATGTTGAACAGGCTAGTCAAAATGGATATGTAGGATTTAAGTCAATTGCGGCATATCGGTTTGGTTTGAGGTTAAAAAAAGTTGGGGAAGCAGAAGCAAAAAAAGAATTTGATGCATGGAAAAAATCTGGTAATACTCGACTAACTAATCCGACAATCATTTGTTTCATTCTTTGGAATTTGGCACCAATATTAGCTAAACAAAAAATGCCTTTGCAATTTCATGTGGGCTATGGAGATGCTGATACAGATATGTTTGAAGGAAATCCGTTGTTAATGCGGGTATTTCTAAATAGGTGGAGTATGGAAGGATTAATTGTTGTTTTACTTCATTGTTATCCATACCATCGTGAAGCTGGATATCTAGCTAGTGTTTTTCCTAATTTATATTTTGATACATCATTAATAAATCCATTGGGACCAACTTCAGTCGAGCGAGTATTAGATGAAGCTTTAGAGTTAGCACCATACTCACGTTATTTATTTGCTTCAGATGCTAGTACTTATCCTGAAATGTATGGTGTTGCAGCTAGGAAATTTAAAAATGCGCTACTTAATCATTTTACCGGATTAGAAATTGCTAGAGAGAAAAAAGAAGAGTGGATTAGGATGATCTGTTATCAGACGAGTACTAATATATATTTGAAAGAGAGAATTTAGAGAACAAATGAAGAATAAAAAATTATCATTAGTGGAAGTTTTGGGACTTTCAGTTGCTTTACTTGCACCAACTGGAGCTATGGCATTTAATACAGCAGGTGCTGTTGCTAGTTCTGGAGTGGTAGCTCCGTTAGGCTTCTTAATGGCTGGAGTGGGTATATTATTTGTAGGTATTTCTTTTGTCATGATGGGCAGAAATGTTGAAGGAGAAGGTTCTGTCTATGCATATAACACAAAAGCTCTAGGAGAAAAAACCGGATTCATTTCAGGATGGTTATTAATTCTGACATATGTAACATTTGCATTTAGCAGCTCAGCAGTAGTAGGTAATTTTCTAAATGTCTTTTTCAAACATTTTGATATTTCTTTGCCTGTACCTTTGTATGTGATTGCAGTTTTATTAATAGGTGGTGCTTTGAGTCACCTTGGAATTGAATTCTCAACAAAGTTTGCTATTGTTCTTGAATTATTTGCAGTTGGTGCGCTTATTGTATTGACCTTTGCAATTTTAATTCACGGAGGTGATGCTGGGATTACCACGAAGCCTTTAAATCCAGCGAACGGAACATTTTCTGGAATTGGTGCAGGAATGATTTTTGCGCTTATGTCATTTGCAGGTTTTGAAGGCTCGGCAACAATTGCCCCAAGAGCTAAAAGCCCGGCTAAAGCAATTACAGTAGCAATTTTTGGCTCAGTTATATTCGCTATGGTTTTTTATTTTATTGTTAGCTATACAGAAATTATAGGGTTTGGGACTGCTAATATTGCGAAAATGCAAAATTCTGCAGCACCTTTAAATTATTTATCCGTTAAGTATGTTGGTACTTGGATGGCAGTTTTTATTGACTTTGCGTCAATTACGAGTTATTTTGCTTGTTATTTTGGAGCTTTAAATGCAGGTGCCTTTATGATACAAGCATTATCCAAAGAAGGTTATTTGTTTACTTGGAGTAGCGATTTAAAAGGAGATAAGAAGACACCAACACATGCGTTAGACTTGATAACAATTTTGTCGCTAATTTTTTATGCAATTATTGGAATTGGTTTTGGTGTAAGTGCAGGTGATTATTATAATTACCTTGGTACAATTGGTGTAATTGCTTTGTTGTTGGTATATGTTCTTGTTAGTGTTGGAGCAATTGCATTCTTTTGGAAAAAAGGCAAGAAAAATTTTCTGATGTTATGTGCTCCAGTAATTGCAATTTTAATAATGATTTTTCCAATTTATAGTAATCTCTGGCCAATACCAACGTGGCCAATGAATATATTTCCGTATATTGTATTTATTTGGTTAATAATTGGGTTTTTCATACCCAAAAAAAGAAATTAAGTATATCGCAAGTAGCTAGAACTAAAAAAGGATTGCTAAGATGATAATGACTCGCACAAAATTGACTTTTTGTGGGGGTCATTTTTTTAATTACCTGTGTATTATGAATTAGATGAATGTAAAAGATTTTGAGTGTATGATGATGATAGCTATCTTGTTAGGAGGAAATTAATTTATGAAAATAGGAGTAATTGGATTAGGTAATATTGCACAAAAAGCTTATTTGCCAATATATACAAAAATTGGGAATCAAGCGGAATTTATTTTTGCAACGAGAAATGATGAAGTCAGAAAAAAATTACAAACACAATATAATTTAAAGAAGATAGTAAAGACAGTTGATGAATTAATTGATGAAAAAATTGAAGCTTGTTTTATTCATACTACAACGGAAAGTCATTTTGAATTAGCCAAAAAATGTTTGAGTAATGGAATTAATGTTTTTATGGATAAACCAGCTAGTGAGAATTTAGCGCAAGTTAAGGAATTACAACAATTAGCTTTGAAAAATTCTAAAATTTTGATGATTGGATTCAATCGTAGATTTGCGCCAATGGTCGAAAAATTAAAAAAAATAAAGAAAAAGAGAATTATTTTATTGCAGAAAAATCGTGCTGCTGCAACAGGTGATATAAAGTACATGATTTTTGATTTATTTATTCATATTGTTGATGTTGCAATCTATTTACTTGATGACAAAATTGTTAAAACAGAAAGTAATTTAATTGAAAATAATGGTAATATCGAAATGATTACTGTGTCTATTACAACGAAGAAAACGTTAGTGAATTTAGTAATGGATTTAAATAGTGGGGCAAATCGGGAATTATATGAGGTAACAAGCCCAGAAGGAACGTATACACTTGAAAACTTGTCTAGATTAAAAATTTTTAGAGACAATAAATCAGAATCTTATTATTTTGAAGATTGGGACAATCCACTTTATGTTAGAGGCTTCGAGCAAATGGTAACTCATTTTATCGATTCAGTTAAGATGAGTACGTCAAGTGATTTGAGACAAAAAAATATTTATCTTAGTCATAAAATTTGTGAAGAAATTATAAATAACATTAAAATTTCTTAGATTGGCTAATTAGTGATTATTAAGTTAAATTCTGAATAAGGATGTTGGGAGCCAGGGACATTTTTTGTTGGAAGTTTTTAATTAAGAATATGGGATAACGTAAATTTTTGTAGTACAATTGTAAAAGTTATATCAAATCTATTGTCAGTTGAGGTCTATCATGAACAATTTAGTTACCCTTTTTGAGAAGTATAAACAAGTTATTGCCTACCTTTTTTGGGGTGGAGCAACCACTGTGATTAATATTGGGATATTTGAAATTTGGAATATGCAGGGATTGAATTATCAAGTTGGAAATGTATTGGCGTGGTTTGTCTCAGTGTTAGTGGCATATATCTCTAATAAATTATGGGTTTTCAAGACACCGTTGGGGAATTTTAACGAGGCATTGAAAGAATCAAGCTCTTTCTTTTTTTACAGATCTTTGACTTTATTAATGGATATTGTAATTACATGGATTGGGATATCTATATTAGGATGGAATTCACTTATTGTAAAAATAATTGATAATGTGATTGTAATTTTGGCAAACTATTTTTTTAGTAAATGGTATATTTTTAAAAAGACAATACACTAATGTGATTTTTTCATAATAATTTCAAAAGTCATCATAAAATTAATAGATAAATAATATGTAGGTTGATCTAGCTTAATCTCACAAAAATCTAACAATGGATTGCAGAGGTTTAGTGTTAGTATCAATCTATTTTTAATTTACGATATATTTATATTTGAGATGATATAGGTAGATAGAATTAGGTTTATTTATAGTACATTAATTGTTATTTTTTATATGCATTTTCTAATGAATAATAAAAAGTTGGGTTATTAAAGATAACCATATATGGGATTTTTTTTTGAAAAGACAACATATTATACAAAAAACTTAATATTACAAAAACACACAAAACCGGGATTTCAAATATAAATCCCGGTTTTTAGGGGTTTTATTAATCAGATTACCTATGAAAGCGCATAAAAAATTTTTTTTGAATGTAAAAATAAGGTATATTTACAATATGGTGTTTATTGACGTGAACTAAGATATAAATTATAATTCGATTAAATTAAGAGAATGAAGTGATAGTTATGGAGTCAGTTTTTGATTTGGAAAATGTAGTTGAGGAAAAAGAAAGGGTGGAAATACTTACTAGAGAATTAGTTGCCACAAAAAGCGTTAATGGAACAAGCGGAGAAATTGATTTGGTAGAAAAGCTTGAAGAAATTTTAAGGAGTTTCAAAGTCTTTAAGCAGCATCCAGATTGGGTATGGACACAAAAAATTAAGGGTGATCAACTAGGTAGAAAAAATATTTTTGCTTTTCTTGGTAAAAAAAACGAACAAAAAACGGTGTTGTACCATTCTCATTTTGACACAGTAGGCATAGAAGACTTTGGTTCTGTTAAAGAACACGCTCTTGATTCTGACTATCTGGAGAATTATTTCGCGAATTATGATGGGGATGATGAAATCCAAGAAGATGCAAAGACTGGGGATTGGTTATTTGGACGAGGAGCATTGGATATGAAGAGTGGTGATGCTGTGAACATAGCAAATCTACTATATTTCAGTGAACATCCGGAAGAACAAACAGGTAACTTATTGTTTATGGGAAATTGTGTTGAGGAAAATGATCATAGCGGAGTGATTGCTGCATTAGATGAATTAAAGAGATTGCAAGAAGAGTGGGGATTGAAGTATAGCGTAGCAATAAATACTGATTTTATTAGTCCCAAGTATGCTGGCGACGAGAAAAAATATATATATTACGGCGCTGCTGGTAAAACATTAACTTGTTTTTATATTAAAGGTATTGAAACTCATGTGGGAAATACATATGCGGGAATTGATTCTACTTTAATAGCAAGTCATATTAATTCCTTAATTAATAATAATCCTGAATTTGTGGAAGATATCCCAGGTGAAGAAATTTTACCTTCTTCATGCCTAATGTTACGGGATCAAAAAGACTTTTATAATGTTCAAACAGCGAAAGTAACGGAGATGTATTTTAACACATTTACCTATAAGAAGCCTGTTTTTGAAATTATCGAACAATTGGAGCGAGCTGTAAAAGAAGAATGTGCCAAACTTTTGGAGAAAACGATAAAAAGGGAAAATGGTTTTTTAGAAAAATTAGATTTTCCTAATGTAAATAATACTCGTAAACTAAGTGTTTACAGTTTTGAAGAGTATTTGAATCACCTTTCTGACTTAGGCATCGATTATCATGAATTGATAAATGGTTTTGTTAGTGAAAATCAGAATCTTGATAAAAGAAATGCTGGTTTCAAACTAATCGATTATCTTGATCGACAGGTTAATGATAATGAAGCAAAAGTAGTTTTATTTCTAGCTCCTCCTTTTTGTCCGCACAATAGTATCTCAAAAGATTCAAAGGTTTACCAAGAACTAGAAAATGTATTGCAGGAAAATGCCGGCAAAATTGATTTTACTTTGAAACAATTTTTCCCATATTTATCTGATAGCAGTTATCTAATGATTGATGAGAGTTCGCAAGAAATAAATAAAATGAAGAGTAATTTTCCACTTGTGGATCAACTGTATCCATTACCATACGATAAAATGCGTGAATTAAATATACCTGCAGTTGACATTGGAGTTTATGGGAAAGGTGCTCATACCTGGAAAGAAAGAGTATATAAACCATACTCATTTGAAATATTACCGACTCTGATTAGAAAATTCACGCAAAAAGTTTGGCAAAGTTAAGGAGATTGAATTATGTTTGTAAGAAACGGGACATCAGTATTAAAAAAAGTGTTAACTTGTGCACCTACTTATTTAGATGAAGCTGCACCAATTAACGAAATTTCAAAAAAATATCAAGGACAACATTTGGATAAAGGAAAGTTACTTGATGAGTATCAACAATTATTGGATGCATACGCAAAAGCAGATATTCAGGTTGAACAATTAACACCACAGCCAAGTATGACTAATTCTGTGTTTGCAAGGGACTTTGGTGGATGTGTAAGAGAAGGATATATTTTAGGCAATTTCAAAGAACCATTACGATATTCTGAGCACAGTGAATATGAAGAAAAAATGAAGCAACTAGGGATTCCTAAGTTATTTGAAGTAAAAAAAGGACTCTTTGAAGGCGGTGATTTTGCATTTCTTCGTGAGAATATAATCGCTGTCGGAATAATTGAACGTACAAATATGGAAGGATTTGCTGAATTAAGAGAAGGATTAGAACCTTTAGGATACGAACTCTATCCCGTTCCGGCAGATTCAAGGTATTTGCACTTAGATATGTGTTTTAATTTGGTGGATGATAATCTAGCTGTAGCTTATGAAGAGGGCCTGCCTACAGCATTCAAAGTTTTACTCAAAAAACTAGGAATTGAAATCATTAAGGTGCCAGAGGAAGCAATTTTTAACCATGGTTGTAATTTAGAAAGTTTAGGTAATCATCGAGTCTTATCACTTAAACAAAATAAAGATGTGAATAAAGCTTTACGTGAACATGGGATGGATGTAATTGAACTAGATATTACAGAAACATTAAAGGCTGGTGGAGGGCCTCATTGCATGACATTTCCACTAAAACGTGTATAAAATTTGGAGGGGTTTAATATGAAAAAGTCATTGAAAAAAAGTTTGGGAGTTATTGGGGCAACACTTGCTTTAGGATTGGTACTGGCAGGTTGTAGTAATAGTTCTAGTTCGGATAATAGTGTTAAAAAGATTCAAGATAAAGGAACTTTAGTAGTTGGAACTTCTGCTGATTATGCTCCATTTGAATTTCCAATAGTGAAAAATGGGAAGAAGCAGATTGTTGGATATGATATGTTAATTGCACAAAAAATTGCTAAGGATTTAAATGTTAAATTAAAAATTGAAAATACTGAATTCTCATCTTTGATCTCAGAATTAAAGAGTAACAAAATTGATTTGATTCTTGCAGGTATGGTTTCAACAGATCAACGTAAAAAAGCAGTTGCCTTTTCTAAGTCATACTATGAAGTTGAAAATGTTTTGTTGGTACAAAAAAAGGATGCTGATAAATACAAATCTATTTCTTCACTGAAAGGAAAACAAGTTGGAGCACAACAATCGACAACTCAACAAGAAATTGGCCAAACACAATTGAAGAACAGTAATTTAGTTACTGAAAGTCTTGTAACAAGTTTAACAACTGAACTCTCCGAAGGAAAATTAGATGGTGTTATTGTTGAAAATGAAATTGCAAACAATTATTTGAAACAATATCCAAATAAATATGCAATTGCAAAAGTTAAATTGACAACACCTAAACAATACCGTCAAGTTAATGTGGCATTGAGAAAAGGTGATAAAGGTCTTCTTAAGAGAGTAAATAAAGAAATTACAAAACTTCAAAAGAGTGGAGAAATGACAAAGTTATTTAAAAAAGCAGAAAAGATACAAACAGAGTATTCTAAATAGTCAAAGTGAAGGGTGAAGACAATGTTCGATTTTTTAAAGCAGTATTATCCGGTCTTTCTTGAAGGAACTGCACAAACAATTTTAATATCAATAATCGGTATAATTATCGGCATCCTTTTGGGTCTGGTTTTTGTAATGTTACGTCTCTCAAAGATCAAAGTTCTTTCTTATATTGCTAGAGTGTACATTGCGATTGTTCGTGGTACACCAGCGATGATTCAAGTTATGTTGATTTATTATACGTTATCAAATGTCTTGGCTGTGCCGCAGATTCAATTTTTAGGGTCAGGGTTAGATAGAGTTATTCCAGGTTCAATTGCACTTGGGATAAATTCAGGGGCTTACACTGCTGAAATTTTTCGTTCTGGAATTATTTCAATTTCAAAAGGACAAACTGAAGCTGGAATTTCACTTGGACTTAGTGAAAGGACAACGATGTTTTCAATAGTGTTACCGCAGGCTATTCGAAATATTTTACCCGCTTTGGGAAATGAATTCATTTCTTTGGTAAAGGAATCTTCAGTATTATTTTATATTGGTGTACAAGAGGTAACTGCTGAGGCACTTGGGGTAGGAGGCACATTATACAATTTTGTACCACCTTTAATTGTTGCTGCCGCTATTTATTTTGTGCTAACCTTTGTACTTTCACAATTAATGCAGATAGTTGAAAAAAGAATGGGTCGGAAGTACACACAAAGTAACTAAGGAGGACAATGATGACATCAGAGAATATTATCGAAGTAAAAAATTTAAAAAAAGCGTATGCTGATAACGTTGTTCTTGAAGATATTTCATTTACAGTAAAAAAATCAGAAAAAGTGGTTTTAATTGGCCCTTCAGGTGGAGGGAAAAGTACCTTACTTAGGTGCTTGAATAAACTCGAGGGTGATTATTCTGGAAATGTTATTTTTGAAGGTGAAGATTTAAACGGTGCTAGCACCGATAAAATACGAACACTTAGACAAAAAATGGGAA
Organism: Liquorilactobacillus cacaonum DSM 21116; assembly: GCF_001436735.1. Taxonomy (GTDB): domain Bacteria; phylum Bacillota; class Bacilli; order Lactobacillales; family Lactobacillaceae; genus Liquorilactobacillus; species Liquorilactobacillus cacaonum. The sequence continues at coordinate 41,922 of NZ_AYZE01000008.1, read as the reverse complement.
TGGTGTTTCAACAGTTTAATCTATTTCCTAATAAAACGGTACTGGAAAATATTACGTTTGCTCCTATCAAATTGAAAGTAGCAACGAGTGATGAAGCAAAAGAGCATGCTTATATGCTATTAGAACAAGTGGGACTATCAGAAAAAGCTAATGCTTATCCACAATCCCTTTCTGGAGGTCAACAACAACGTGTAGCTATTGCGCGTGCACTAGCAATGAATCCTGAAGTTATGTTATTTGATGAACCAACATCAGCACTTGATCCTGAAGTTGTTGGAGATGTATTAAGTGTAATGGAAAAATTAGCTGCTGACGGGATGACAATGATTATTGTTACACATGAAATGTCATTTGCCCAGAATGTTGCAGATAAAGTCTTATTTATGGATAAGGGTAAGATTGCAGATAGTGGTAATCCCAAGTATATCTTTGAAGAATCAGAAAATATGCGGACAAAGTCATTTTTATCTAAAGTGATGTAGATCTGTGAATGGAGTTGATAAGGTGGTTAGGTCATTATATGAACGTTCGTTAGAAGTATTACCTCCTGTTGCCAAAAGAGCAACCCAACTTGGAGTGACGAAAGGTGAAGGGGTATATCTAACTTCGGAAGATGGCGAACAATATCTCGACTTTGCAGCAGGAGTAGGTGTTGTTAACTGTGGACACAATAATCCCATAGTTGTTGAGGCAATTGAAAAGCAGTTGCATGAACTTGTTCATGGTGGGCATAATGTCGTTTATTACCCATCATATATTGAATTAGCGGAAAAGCTTGTAAAGAGGGTAGGAGAAGACTATAAAGTCTATTTTTCTAACAGTGGTGCTGAAGCAAATGAAGGTGCTGTAAAACTTGCGTTAAGTGTTACAAAGAGAAATGGAATTATTGCTTTTACGAGTTCTTTTCATGGAAGAACTCTTTTAACAGCAGCGATGACAGCTTCTAATGCACAATATCGTAAGAATTATGAGGGTGTATTGCCGCCAGTATATCACGTTGACTTTCCGGATGTATATAATTCAAAATTAAGTGCAGAAGATGAAATTGCACGGTGTATCAATCAACTTGAAAGTCTTTTCCACAGTGTATTAGCTCCTTCACAGGTAGCATGTATTGTTGTTGAACCTGTGCAAGGTGAGGGTGGATATCTACCTGCGCCAAAAGAATTCTTGGAAAAGTTAAGAGTGATTTGTGATAAATATGGAATATTGTTGATTTTTGACGAGATTCAAAGTGGATACGGGAGAACTGGATATTTATTTGCAAAAGACTACTATGGAGTCCAACCAGATATTTTGACATCAGCTAAGGGAATTGCAAATGGTATTCCACTAAGTGCTGTAATTGGTAAAACAGAATATATGGATCAATGGGAGCCTGGGGCACATGGCGGAACTTTTGGAGGTAATCCTTTGGCGTGTGCTGCTGGAAGTGCAGTGTTAGATATTATGAATGATGATTTCCTGGGAAATGTGCGAGAAAAAGGTGATTATTTCAAGGGAAAGCTTGAATTATTAAAAGATAAATATGATGTCATTAGTTGTGTTCGTGGACTAGGATTGATGATTGGAGTTGAATTTAGAACTTCTGGGAATAATGAACCTGCTACTGCTCTTGTTGCCAAGATTAGAGAGGAAGCTTTAAAAGAACATTTAATCCTACTAAATTGTGGGGTTTTTCATAATGTGATTCGTTTTATCCCACCACTAATTGTTTCTAAGGAAGTTATTGATGAAGCCTTAGAAATAATTGACAGAAGTATTGCAAAAAGTATAACAAAGTAATGAAAGGAGTCATAAAATGGCATATAAAGTTATTAATCCATATTCAGGAGAAATTGTAAGGGAATATGAATTGATGTCTAAAGAACAGGTTGCAGCAAAACTTGATAGAGCTGAAGCTTTTTACAAATCTCAAAAAAATGTGAGCTTTTTGGAAAGAGCAGAAAAATTAGAAAAATTTGCTAAATTGCTTGAAGAAAAGCAGGATGAGTTAGCAAGAGAAGCAGCACTCAATATGGGGAAAAAAATAACTGAGGGAAAAGGCGAAGTTTTATTATGTGCAAACCTAGCTCATTATTATGCTGACAAAGGGCCTGAGTTACTTGAATCCAAGCCATATGAATATGGTAATGGGAAAAAGGCAGTGCTAGAGTACCATTCGATAGGAATTGTTTTAAGCGTTGAACCTTGGAATTTCCCATATTCTCAAGTTGTTAGAGTATTAGCTCCTAATTACTTATTAGGTAATCCGGTGGTTCTTAAACATGCGGGAATTGTTGCAGGATGTGCAGTATTACTTGAGAGTTTGGCAAAAGAGGCAGGACTTGGTGAGGGAGCATTTACAAATCTTTTTGTCTCCCATGATCAAGTTACTGATATTATTGCTGATGAAAGAGTGCAAGGTGTTGCTTTGACAGGTTCAGAAGATGCTGGACGGATAATTGCAAGTCAAGCTGGAAAGAGTCTAGTTAAATCAACTATGGAGTTAGGTGGAAGTGATGTATTTGCGATTCTTGATGATGCAGATTTAGAGTTAGCAGTCGAAGATGCCATTGGGGCACGTTTACGAAATGCTGGGCAAGTATGTACGTCAGCCAAACGTTATGTAGTTGAGGCAAAAATTGCAGATCAATTTATTTCAAGTATAAAGGAAAGATTCACAGATATTAGATTAGGAAGTCCTCTTGAACCTGATACCGAACTAGCACCTCTTTCTTCAAAAAATGCAGTTGATGTTTTACAAAAGCAAGTTGAAGAAGCAGTTGCTAATGGGGCCAATCTTTTAGTACATGGTGGGCCAGTTAAAGGAACTGGTAATTTTTTCAAGCCAGTTGTTTTAACAGATGTAAGTCCGGAGAACCCGGCCTATTATCAAGAATTTTTTGGACCAGTTGCGCAGGTTTATGTAGTACCTGATGACGAAGCTGTCATTAAATTAGCAAATGATTCTTTCTTTGGCTTAGCAGGAGCTGTATATTCGAAAAACATTGAAAGAGCACATGCAGTTGCTTCAAAGATTGAAACTGGGCAGGTCTTTATTAATCGCCCATCTGGTGCACACCCAGAGCTGCCGTTCGGGGGAGTTAAGCATTCTGGATATGGTCGAGAAATGAGTGATTTAGGACTCTATGAGTTTGCTAATGAAAAAATAATTGTATTTGGGTAAAAGAGTGGTGTAATCTGATAGTGCAAGAGGGATGTGCCAATTATTTGTGGAGTTGGTGCATCTTTTTTTATTGTTTTAAGAGATATAAATTGTTCTGACTGATGATGGATTTTTTTGGAGGTAATCATGAAAAATAATGTACTGAATTTAGGGCTTAGGAAACAAGTAGATGATTGTAAGCCATATATCGCTGGTGAGACAGAAGCCGCAGTTTTAAAAAAATATGGATTGAACGAGGTTGTAAAGCTTGGTTCAAACGAAAATCCATTTGGTCCTTATGATAATGCAAAAAAAGCAATGCAAGAGAGTATAAATTTATTAAATAGATATCCAGAAGATGATTATGTTGATTTAACTGCAACACTAGCTGAGATAAACAATCTAAGTGTTACAAACATTGCATTAGGTAGTGGTGCTGGTAATGTTATTGAAACAGTGGCTAGGCTATTACTTGATGAAGGCGATGAAGTAATGGTTGCAAAACCTACTTATCGATTGTATCGAGAAGTATCAATCTTAATGGGCGCTACTATAAAAGATATTCCTGTAAATAGTGACTTCACATATGACCTTTGTGCAATGAGGCAACAAATTACGAACAAAACAAAACTAATATGGTTATGTAATCCTAATAATCCAACAGGGGTTATTAGTGATAAAAATGAACTCGAAGAATTTATTGCTACAGTTGGTGAAAATGTTTGGATTGTTTTGGATGAAGCGTATGCTGACTTTATTAATGATGGTCAAAGGCCAGAAATAACAGAACTTCTGCAAGATAAAAAATTGATTGTTATCAGAACCTTTTCCAAATTTTATGGAATGGCAGGAGCACGTGTTGGATATATTATGGCACAGGCACCTGTTATTAAGGCATTTGATACAATAACAGAGCCGTTTTGTGTAAATCGTGTAGGTTTGTTCGCTGCAAGAGCGACATTATTGAATGACCAAGATCAAGCAGCAAAAATAAAGGATTTTTTGTTAAAGGAACGTACTAGAGTTAGTGAAAGTTTAACTGCAAAGGGCTTTTTAGTAATACCTTCAAGTTCTAATTTTATTTTTGCCAAATTGCCAAATAACTTAGACTCAACAGAAATTTGTGAACAGTTAATGGCCAAGGGAGTTATTATCCGTGAATGTAATGCATGGGGATATCCTGAATATGTAAGAATAACAGTTGGCAAGAAAGAAGAAAATGATTTCTTATTGAATAAACTAGAAGAGATAATTTAATAAGGAATCATGTGTTTTGACTGTTGTAATGGGAAAGGACATGTGTTATAAGAAACTCCAAAAAAGATTAGACATTTTGTCTAATCTTTTTTTTAAACTATTCTTAAGTGGCATATTTTTTCTTTTTAAGCTAATTAAATTAAATTCCTAGACGACCCCCGTGAACCTTTACAACATTTGATGTAATGATAAATGCCTCAGAGTCAATGTCATGTATTGCGCGTAGCAAAGGACCATAACTTTGGTTATCAACGACAAGCATTAGTAATTCTTTGTGATTGTCGCTGTAGCCACCACGGACGTCATAAATAGTCAAACTGTGATCGACATTAAGAGCCATTTTTTTAATTTCAGCTGTTTTATGGAGACTCATGACTTGAATTTGAAATTTATGATCTAGTCCAGTTTCAATGTAACGCATTACTATTGAAGTAATAACGATGGAAAAAGCAGCCATAAAAAAAGCATTTAGCCCCATCGTGAAGATATTAAAAAAAGTGACTACAGAATCAATGAAAAGCAGTGAAATTGCAGTGTTTATATGAAAATATTTTCGAATGATTAGCGGCGGTACTGTAGTCCCCCCACTAGATGCATCAATTCTGTAAAGAATAGCAATACCGACTGCAAAAATAGTTCCACCAATGATAACAGCTAAGAGAGAATCATCAACGAGTTTGAAACTAGGTGTTATATACATTAAAAGTGGAAGTAAAAAGCTACCTAATGCAATTTTTTGAACAATGGATTTTTCTAAGAAAAAAAAAGCTAAAGTTACCATTATTATATTTATAACCAAAACTGAAATAGCAGTGTTGATACCAAATGTAGCATTTAATAAGATAGCAATCCCAGTTGCACCACCTGCGGCAACCTCAATTGGTGAATAGAAAAAATTAATGGAGATCACTATTATTTCGAGTGCGATAACCAGTATTAAAAATTTTATGAATGGATTTGTACTAAGCCTATTTGACATAAAGGACTCCTCCCAAATATTAGTTGTATTGTTATTTTATCAAAAGTTTAGTGAAGATGCGATAATTCGCTAACTGTTAGGTCAAGTGCTTTGAATATATTCATCGTAATTGGTGGATCAAACGGGCGACATTCTCGGCTGTTTGAGAGATATCTTGTTTACTATTTTTAAAAGCTTGTTCAAGATTTTTGGGACCATTCATTGTAGAAAATACAGCATCAAATGTATTATTTTGATACAAAGAGTCAATATCGTTACCAATTTTTCCGGTAAGAACGATTACGGGAATATTAGGCAAGATACTTTTAGCAGCTTTGGCAACTCCAAATGGTGTTTTACCAAACTGTGTCTGAAAGTCAACACTACCTTCTCCGGTAAAAACAAAATCTGCATTAACTATTTTTTTTTTCAGATTTGTATAATTTATGATGATATTAATTCCGTTAGCCATACTTGCATTTGTAAAAGCCATTAATCCTGCACCTAGACCACCGGCGGCACCAGCTCCTGATAAATCAGCAAAGTTTTTGTGGAAAGACTCTTGTAGTATTGTAGAGTAATGTATCATATTTTTTTCTAATTGTCTGACTACATTAGGGGTAGCTCCTTTTTGTGGTCCAAAAATGAAAGATGCACCATTCTGACCAGTTAACGGATTAGTGACGTCTGCAGCAATTTTAATAGGAATATGTTTCAAGCGTTTATCAATATCGGTGCAGTCAATTTTGCTAAGTTTATCTAATGATTTTGCTCCAAAAGCAATGTTGTTTCCGTTAGAATCAAGTAACTTAGCTCCAATTGCTTGTGCCATTCCTGCACCACCGTCATTCGTGGCACTTCCACCAAGTCCAATTATAATTTCTTGGGCATCATGATTTAATGCATCGATTATTAATTCACCAGTTCCGTATGTTGTAGTAATCATTGGATTTGCTGTTTTTTTATCTATGTAAGAGATCCCACTTGCCTCAGACATTTCAATTACTGCCGTTTTTTTATCTCCTAGTAGTCCATAGGTAGCTGTTACCTTATTTTCTAGTGGGCCAGTAACTTTTTTTTGGATTAAGGTTCCATGTGTGGCATCAACTAACGATTGAACTGTTCCTTCACCGCCATCTGCCATTGGAACTAGCTCAAAAAGGGCATGCGGAAATATTTTGGAAATACCTTCTTTTATTGCCAATGCAACTTCTTTTGCTGTTAGGCTTCCTTTGAAGGAGTCTGGAGCGATTACAAATTTCATATTAATTCTCCTATACATGTTATGACTATGTTCAGTTTAATAAAGTATACAACAAAGAAAAGATAAGGTTAGTCGAATGTTATAGAAAAATAATTTTAATATAAATATGAATGGAATAATCATTTCAAACAAAAAAAATGACCACTTATGTATAAGTTGTTTACCTTTTTGGATACATGTGTTCTACTAAACAAGAAGGGAAAGATTCTATGAGAATTAAAATTGAAATTGATAAGAATATCCAAGAAACAGAGCTTGTAATTCGAACGTTTGAACAAAATGAACAAGTTGATAAACTATATAGAAATATTTTAGAAAAAATGGAAAATAATAAAATTCCTTTATTTAAAGGAGCAACTGAGTTTTACATGGTCTTTTCAGAAATTCTTTTTTTTGAAACTGATGAAAGAAATATTAATGCACATACTAAATCAGAGCTATATGAAACAAAATTGCGTTTATATGAACTTGAAAAATTGGTACCGCAAAATTTTATGAGAATTTCCAAGTCGACAATTGTTAATTTGGACAAAGTCTATGCATTGACACATGCTTTGACTGGAAATTTAATTGAATTTCATGATTCTTATAAGCAAGTCTATGTATCACGGAGATATTTTAAAGATGTGAAAAGAGCTTTGGAAAGTAAGGAGAATTAGAATATGAAGACAAAACGTATCTTTTGGGGCTTAATTTTGTTAATTTTAGCGATATTATTGGTGATAACAAAGTTGGAATTGCTTCAACTGCATTTCAAATTTTGGACATTAGTACTAACTATAGCGTTTATTTTTACACTTATACATGGAATATTACATAAACGAATCTTTCAAAGTGTATTTTCGCTCGCTTTTTTAGCTATGATTTACGCAAATAGTTTAGGAATTGCAAGATTGGTACCATGGACTTTACTTTTTGTAGCACTACTTGTAAGTATAGGACTATCAATGATTACAAAACCTTTCGATAAAAATGGAAAATCGAATTGGGAACAAAAACATAAAATCAGTTCATACGAATTTGGTGATTCACGGCAGGATATTAAAATCAAAGAAAAAATGTCGTCAAGTGTACGATATGTCAAAGCTAATAATCTGGCACGAGTTAACATAAACGTAACGGTTGCTTCTTTAAAAGTTTATTTTGACAACGTAGATTTTGAAGGAGATACAGCAACGGTCTTTATTAACGGGTCTTTGAGTGAGATTAAGCTAATTTTGCCGTTAGAATGGGAAGTTGTAGTAAATTTAAATAGTGTATTGAGTGAAGTTGATAATTCAAAGCAAACCAATAGTATTTATCATAAAAAAATTTTGATAGAGGGTAACTTAAATCTTTCAGAATTGAAAATCGAATATATTTAAAACTGGGAGAGTGGATAGTTAAATGATAATTTTAAAACCCTATTTGAAACAAAATTTTGCAGCAATAATCGGAGCTATTTTTTCAGTAGCAATTTTAGCTGGAAGTACACTTTGGCAACCAAGGTTATTGCAAACCATTATGAAAGCAATAATTGCTAATAACCGTAGTCAGGTCTATCAGTATGGAATACAATTAATTGTTTTGGCAATTATCGGCATTATCGCTGGAATTGCGAGTACCTTTTTTTCAGCAACTGTTGCACAATCTGTAACAACAGACTTGCGAGCAGCTTTATATAGAAAAATTCAATCATTTTCATTTGGTAATATAGAAAAGTTTACGGCAGGTAGTTTAGTTGTCAGACTGATAAATGATATGAATCAGATATTGAATTTAGTAATGACAATGTTGACACAACTTTTAAGAATTCCAATTTTATTTATTGGAGCTTTCATATTAGGAATCTTGACAATTCCGAGACTATGGTGGATTGAGATTTTAATGATTGTTTTAATACTTTCCTTGTCAGGAATTGTTTTTTCAAGAATGGGGAATTTATTTGGAAAATTCCAAAAATGGTTGGACAAGATGAATACAGTCGCTAAAGAATCAATGCAAGGAATACGGGTCATAAAATCATTCAATCAAGAAGAAAACGAGACAAAGAAGTTTGCTACAACTGCAAATGAATTGAAAAATCTTAATCTAACGATTGGATATTTATTTTCCTTGATGATTCCATTATTTATGCTGATTTCTAACTTTATGATTTTAATGTCCGTTTACTTTATTGGAGAAAAAATTGCAAGTCATCCAAGTGATTTAGCGGCAATAGCATCCTTTATTTCCTATTTAATGCAATTAATGTTTGCAATTATAATCGGCGCAATGACGATGACGATGGCTTCAAGAGGGATGATAGCATTAAAACGAGTTAAGGAGGTTTTAGACACCAATCCAGATATTAAGTTTAGTGATACAAAAGAGAAAAAGGTTGCCAGTGTAAATGCAGATATTGAATTAGCTAATGTTAGTTTTGCATATCCAAATGCAAAGGAACTAACTTTGAAGAAAATTTCTTGCGAAATCAATGCTGGTGATTTTGTTGGAATTGTCGGCTCAACGGGTTCGGGGAAAACAACATTGGCACAATTAATTGCGAGATTATATGATCCCCAAGATGGACATGTTAAAATTGGTGGCATTGATTTAAAAGATATTGCTGAAAAAGATTTACGAGAAACTGTTAGCTTTGTTTTGCAAAAAGCTATTCTTTTTTCCGGAACAATTGAAGACAATTTAAAACAAGGAAAGCATAATGCAACGGATGATGATATGAACTGGGCAATAGAAGTTGCACAAGCAAAAGAATTTATAGACGGATATAGTGATGGACTAAAACATCGAATTGAAGAAAGGTCAGCCAATTTATCTGGTGGGCAAAAACAACGTCTTTCAATTGCAAGAGGAATTGTTGGGAAACCTAAAATTTTGATTCTAGATGATTCAACATCGGCTCTTGATGCAAAATCAGAAAAAAAAGTACAACAAGCATTAGAGACTCAATTAAAAGAAAGCACAGTAATAATGATTGCAGAAAAAATATCTTCTGTAATCAAAGCAGACAAAATACTTGTGCTGGATAAAGGGGAGCTTGTTGGGACAGGAACACATCACGAACTTTTAAAGACATCTTTGGTCTATCAAGAAATTTATAATGCACAGCTTTCAAAGGTAGGGGGGCAAATAAATGAAAGAATTTAAGCAATCAATAGGGTATTTTAAGCATTATTTAGCACCTTATTGGAAAGGGCTGCTTTTTATCATATTGCTAACAGTTTTATCTACTTGGGCGCAAATACAGGCACCGGTCTATCTAGGAAAGGCTATGACAAGTCTTAGTAAATATTTAATAGCTTATATGCGTCCTGTGACTCATGCAACGGCATCGTTGACAGATTTTCATAATGCATTATGGATGATACTTTGGTTTTATCTTTTGTCTGTGATTACAATGTTAATTTCAAGCCTTTTGACATCGCGCATTAATGCATTGTCTACTAATAAAATGCAACGAGGACTATTTAAAAAATTACAAAAAATGACAATTAAGTATTTTGACAGTCACCAAGATGGTAAAATTTTATCACTTTTTACATCTGATTTAGACAATATCTTTAATGCAATGAATCAAGCAATTTTTGAACTGATTTCTCAAATAATTCTTTATATTGGGGTAATCTGGATGATGTTTTCATTGAATGTAAAGTTGGCAATTGCTACAGTAATATCGACACCTTTTGTAATTTTGATTGCTTACTTTATAATTCGCAAAGCAAGATATTATATTGATAATCAACAAGATGAAATCAGCAAGCTAAATGGTTATATCAATGAGCAGATTAATGGTGAAAAAATAGTAATTACGAATGGTCTTCAAAAAAAATCAATAGCTGAATTTAATACTCTTAATGAAAAGGTACGAAAAAGTACTTTTAAGGGACAACTTTATTCAGGAATGTTATTTCCAGTAATGCAAGGGTTGTCTTTGTTAAATCTTGCGATTGTCATTGCATATGGATCATGGCTTGTAGTTAACGGTAATATTGCAGAGGCTACGGGATTAGGTCTTGTAGTTACTTTTGTTCAGTATTCACAACAATACTTTCAACCAATTACACAGATAACTTCGATGTATTCAATGTTACAATTAGCTTTAACAGGTGCTAAAAGACTTAGCAATGTTTTAAAACAACCTGAAGAAAAAGTTAATGCACTGGGGAAAAAGCTGTCTAAGATCGAGCAAGGTGTAAAGCTTAGCAATGTTAAATTTGGATATAATGAAAATAATGAAATTTTACATGGAATTAATATTGACGTCAAAAAGGGGAAAATGATTGCACTTGTAGGTCCAACCGGTTCGGGAAAAACAACAGTTATGAATCTTTTGAACAGATTTTATGACGTTTCAAAGGGAAATGTTGAATTTGATGGAGAAGATGTACGTAATTTTGAATTGCATTCACTCCGCAAAAATGTTGGGATTGTACTACAAGATTCAATTTTATTTTCTGGTACAATTGCTGATAATATAAAGTTTGGGTTGCCAAGCGCAACTGATGAGCAGATGATTGAAGCAGCCAAGAAGGCAAATATTCATGAATACATTGAAAGTCTACCTGATAAATATGAAACTATAGTTGATGATGAAAATTCTGTGTTGTCTGTGGGCCAAAAGCAACTATTGAGCATAGCACGAACCTTATTAACAGATCCAAGTTTTCTAATTTTAGATGAGGCAACTTCAAATGTTGATATGGTTACTGAAGAAAAAATAAAAAAGGCTATGGACAATGTAATTGCAGGGAGGACAAGTTTTGTTATTGCACATCGACTGAAGACAATTGTAGAAGCAGATGAGATAGTTGTATTAAAAGACGGGTTAGTCATAGAGCGTGGTAACCATAAACAACTTCTTGCAGCTAAAGGTTTTTATTATAATTTGTATGTTAATCAAATGGTATTTGAATAACATATTAATAAAAGAAGGTTAGTAATCCAATGATAACAGAAAAATTTTTTGAGATTTTTGCGATACAAGGCTTGGATGAAAGAATGAATGCAATTAGAAAAAATATTCAGCCTGAATTTCAAGTATTAGGCGAGAAATTAGTACCATTTCTTGATGAAAATTGTAGTGCGAAATTTTATTTGCATATTGCACAGCATCGACGACGGACAAAATATGCACCTGAAATTACTTGGTGTGCCTTTAGTCAACAAAAACGGGGATATAAAATGGAACCACATTTTCAAATAGTAGTTAATGAAAAGTATCTTGCAATTTGGCTATCATTTATTGATCATCCTAAAAATGAAAGGGAGATAGCTTCTACATTTATTAATAATCCTGATATTATAAAAAGTCTTCCAAAAAGTTTTGCGATTTCAACTGATCATACTAAGACAGATGTAGAAAAAATGGCGAATACGAATATTTATGAGGATTTAGAAAGATGGAAAAATATAAAAAAAAGTGAACTGCAAATTGGGAAAACTTTTGCAAAAGATTATTTTACTAAAAATAGTCCGGATGAATTTTTTGATGAGATACTTGTTACTTTAAAAAGATTAATTCCAATCTATCAAGAGGCAATGAATATTGCTGCTAGATAATCAAAATTTTGTTGTTGACATGAATTATTTAAGTTGGCAATTAATAGTTGAAATATAAAATAAGGGTATATGGTAAAGTAAATTTAACTTTTCCATATACCCTTATTTTAATATTAATTTATTAGATTGACAGGATTGAGTGGTTTACCATTCTTAATGGTAGCATCAACATTAAGAATCGCACCAAATGCCATTGCTTCAAGGCTTTCAGTTGTTAGTGCTGCAGAGTGATTTGTAATAATTACTCTTTTATCTGTGAGAAGTTTTGAAAGAGATAACGCATCATTATCATATACATCAAGTCCAATTGCTTTAATAAAACCTAAATTGAGGGCATCAAGCAGAACTTTATTTTCTACTAACTCTCCACGGCTTGTATTAATTAAAATCGGTTTTTTCGAGGCTTTTTTGATTAAATCAGCACTAATCATATATTTTGTTTCCGGAGTTACTGGAATATGGAGTGAGATAATATCGCTTTTTGAAAACAGTTCCTCAAGGCTAACTTGTTTTGCAAATTGTGAGCTTCTAGTGGACCGATTATAATAAATAACTTTGGCTCCTAAAGCTACCATTATCTCGGCAAATTTTTTTCCAATAAATCCCCATCCAACGATACCCACCGTTTTTTTATTTAATTCAGAGCCAATTGCAAGAGATAGTGAGTTTTTTTGTGACATTTTATTATCACCAAAATCTTTGAGAAGATACATTACAAGGGCAAGTGCATGTTCAGCAACAGCTTGTGCATTAGCACCAGGTGTATTGGTAACCCAGATATTATTTTTCGTTGCTAATTCAATAGGTACATTATCTGTTCCAGCACCATTTCGCGCGATAACTTGTAAATTAGGGAGTTCTGTAATGAAACGTGGATCAACTTGTTCGATATTACGGACAATGATTCCTTTGTATAATGAATAATTGTCTTTTGGGAGTTGATCGAAGCTTTGTGCGTTAGGTAATACATCAAATGAATAACCTAAATCTAATATTTTTTGTTTTGCCTGTGAGACTAGGTCACCTAGTAATAGTATTTTGTCCATAGTAAAACTCCTTTATTATCTTTTTTTGATTACAAGAAATGAAATTGACGTTACAAACACTAAAAATACACTAATTATACTTAAGATTAAGCCAATCTTGAGCCCCGGTGTACGATAGATAAATCTAATATGATGAACACCCTTAGGAAGTTGAGCACCCAAGAAGCCAACATTAGTTTTGATTGTCTTAATTTTTTCTCCATTATCGTAGATACTCCAGCCTTTTGAAAAAGGAATTGAGGAGGTCAAAATCCCTTTTTTAGTTGTTCGAATTGATCCTGTAATATTATTTTGAGTAAACTTTAGTGATGATAAGCGGTTTTTTTGAATTTTACCAACTTCATTACTGTATTTTTTTCCTAATTTTTCAGCAACAATTTTGAGCTTGAAATGATAGTTGCCAAGTTTTGATAAGGATAGATTAAAATTTGTAGGTGTTGAAGTGAAATATCCCATATTCAATAAGCCTGAATTTACTGTTTTATAAAATGACAGTTCAGATTGTTTTGGTTGGGAAATACTTTCTGTTCCAAGACTAGATGTTAATTTTATACTAAAACTATTATCTGGAGATCCATTCAGAATATGATATCTAAGATAACGATAGTAATTGTAATTATCATTATTATTAATAATTTCATTTGAAGTTAGGATAGATTGTTTATTTTGCTCGATCTGAATTTGATTGTTTAAAGATAAAGGATAATATTTAATATTGTTTAATTCAATATGCAATTCATTATTTTTATAATTCTCAGCATTTTTTATAACAATCTTGTAGGTTTCAGTACTATCTAAATGTTTTAAGTCAGCGGTGTTTATAATATTACCATGGCTAGAGATTATATAATATGGGACGTTGAGTGTCTCATTTTTGAATTCTGCTTTTTTGTATTTTTTTGCGACTGCATTATTTACATATACACCGGTAGCTAAAGCTCGTTCTTTGGCAGTTGTAGTCATATTTTTATACTGTTTAGAATCAATTACAGTATTTTGCCAATAAATAAGTGGGAAAGCTTCAGTTGTTTTATAACGAATAGTTTGAGTAGTTGAATTGTTATTTAAGTATAGAGATGCTTTCTCAGGCAGATAATCAGAAGGGATTTTTTTTGAGTTTTTCTGGTTGATTTGGGCAAAAATATAGCGAACACCTAAAAAGTTTTCGAGAATAGTTCGATCACTAAATTGGCTGATTGGAATATTTGCCTCATACTGAGAATTTTGCATTTTTTGAGCAAAATTTCCGATATTTATATTTTGTAATGAATAATAGGATGTAATCGAATTTAATTTATTTGGTTGAGCATTGTACATATGAAAGCCAGTTCCAAGATTATAATTTTGGCTGATAGTTGATACTCGATAACTATCAGTCATTTTTAAATCATTTTCTAGTCCCGCATATCTTGTCTTGACAAGTTTTTCAAATCCTTTTATTGGCAGCATTTCGTTTGAGTAACCACCATTGTAGGGAGCTTCAAAATAAACTGCATTAAAAATAACGTTTAGTATGATTAATGCAAGGAAAGCAGATTGAGAATGTATTTTCCCATCTCCAGAAAAATACATCAAAAAACCATAACTGATAAATAAAAAAGCCATCGGAATAAAAAGTTTTTCATCATTTTGGAAAAAATAGGTTATAAAAATCCAAAGACTATAGACGAAAAGGGAACATGTCATAATTACCTTTGTTTTACGAGTTAACACTTCAATTTGCGCGATAAGTACGCAAACAGAAATTGAAATTGGTAAAGATAACATTAATGTCCAGCGATTGGATGGAGATGTAAGTCCATTGAAAAAAGCACCAAATTGAGGGAAAAGGAGCATAACAAAACCTAAGCCAAAACTTATAGCAAGAAGTGGATAATTTTTTCTTTTTAAAATAACAAAAACGATTGAAAAAAAAGTTATACTAGCGAATCCTAGAGCACTCCAAAAATAAAAATTACGGTTACCGCCGTTAATCAACTGTGAAGGTAGGGCTAGATAATAGTAAAATGGGTATAGTTTCAAACCATTTGCAAAAGGAGCATTACTACGAGTTGAGGAAAGAACAGCGAATAATTCAGGTATCCATAAAACTGAGGTTATTAAAATAGAACTAATAGTACTAATTCCTAATCTGAAAATTGTTTTTAGTACGGGAATTTTTTTTCGATAAGCTGTTAAGTAGCGCAAAATCAGGTACAATAGTGTACCAAAACCCAGGATATAGGCAAAATAAAAATTATTAAATAACATCCAAGAAAAAGAAGCTGTTAGAGGTACAATTGATTTTTGTTGAAGAACGCGTTCAACTCCCAATATTAATAATGGAAAAATCATGAACGGAATTGCAAAAAAAGGTTGTGCAATATTAGCATAAAGTAAAAAAGCATTAAATAGATAAACAACTGCACCAGCTAAGATTATAGAATTCTTAAAAGAAAAGTGAGATGCGAAGTAACAAAAGATTATACCGACACAGTATAGCCGCAAAATAATCAAAAATTGGTATGCAAAAACAATTTTTGAAGCTGGGAACAATAGGACCAAGTAATTGAAAATATCACCAGTCACATAATAAGCATTAATTTGGAAAATATCGCCACCTAATCCTAATTTAAAGGACCATTGCGGCCAAGAAGAAAAGGGATGCTTTAAGATATTTAGAAGAATTTTTCTGAATTCTTCTAATAAAGGGAGATGCTGTTGAGCACCATCTAAATGCCAAATTAGTGAATGACCAGTAACAAAATATGTGCCATACACAAAAAAACCAACAATGGCAAAAATTGCAGTATATTGCAAATATAAATATAAGTTATTTTTCTTAGCAAATGAAAATGTCAAAAAAAACCTCCTAAAGATTGAGAATCAATTCCAAAAAAGTAATTATTTTTTGGCCTTTTCAACTAATTCGTTTACAAAAACATTCAATTTTTCTATTGCTTCTTCGGTATCAGGGGCAAGATTTATTTTTACACTAGTTGCCCCTTTTGTAGCACCAGTTTTTTCAAAAGCCTCTTCAAATTTATCAACAGCAACACAATAATCCGTACCATAAAAAGTATCACCAGACCCAGCAACACCATACAATTTACCTGTTAAATCAAGATCTTCCAAATCTTCAAAAAAATCAATACCTTCATCAGGAAGAGCACCTTCATCATATGTATAAGGTACAACGATGCAAAGGTCAACATTCTCAAAATCGGACGGATCACATTGTGAAATTTCTTCAATATCCACAGTAATTCCAAGTTCCTCTAATTTTTTTGTGACAATGTCTGCAATATCTTCATTATTTCCTGTGATTGATGCAAATACTACTTTTGCTTTAGTCATCAATGTAGACCTTCTTTCATGATTATCTATATGACATTATAACAGAACTTTATAGTTACAAATAAAGTAATTGCAACATTATTCTAAATTTAGGATATAATAAAACTTGTAAATTAAATTGGAGGCATAAAATAATGATTACACTGAAGTCACCACGAGAGATTAGAGAAATGGCCAAGTCGGGTGCCATTTTGGCAGGAATGCATGTTGGATTAAGAGAAATCATTAAGCCAGGAATTTCTAGTTGGGAGATTGAAAAATTTGCACTTAAGTATTTTAAAGATCAAGGTGCAATTCCAGAACAAATTGGATTTGAAGGATATAAATATGCAACATGTGTCAGTATAAATGATGAAATTTGTCATGGCTTTCCGAGAAAAGGTTTAATTCTAAAGGATGGCGACCTTATTAAAGTTGATACAGTTGTCAACTATCATGGGGCGATGAGTGATTCATGTTGGAGTTATGTGGTTGGAAAGTCAACATCTGAAATTGATAAGTTAATGAATGTTACCAAAAAGGCGCTATATTTGGGAATTGATCAAGCACAAGTTGGTAATCGGATTGGTGACATTGGAGCAGCAATTCAGCATTATACAGAAGATATCAATGGATATGGTGATGTCCGTGATTTTATAGGACATGGAATTGGGCCAACAATGCATGAAAGTCCTAATGTTCCGCACTATGGTGAAGTTGGTAAAGGTCTTAGATTGAGACCGGGAATGACTATTACAATTGAGCCAATGATTAACATTGGTACTTGGAAAGCTGAGATGGACGATCCTAACGGTTGGACAGCACGTACTATGGATGGTAGTTTATCATGTCAATTTGAACATACAATTGCTATTACCACGGATGGACCGAAAATTTTGACCTCACAAGATTTAGAATTTGACAAAAAATATTTGCTTGATTAATGTTAATTTTTTTTATAAAATGATATTGTTGTCCCGTTTCTAGGATAAATAGCAACTAAAAATAGCATTATTGTAAGGCATAAAAAGTGTATAAAAAGGAGCTAGTACTTATGAAAGTTAGAAAAGCTGTTATTCCTGCCGCTGGGTTGGGAACTCGTTTTTTACCTGCAACGAAGGCACTTGCAAAAGAAATGTTGCCAATTATTGATAAGCCAACAATCCAATACATTGTGGAAGAAGCTAAAAAGTCTGGAATTGAGGATATTTTGGTTGTTACTGGGAAAGGAAAGCGTCCTATTGAAGACCATTTTGACTCGGTTCCTGAATTAGAGCAGAATTTAAAAGAAAAAGGTAAGACTGAATTATTAAAATTAGTTGAACAGACAACGGACATTAATTTGTATTTTATTAGACAGTCGCATCCACGAGGATTAGGGGATGCAGTCTTGATGGCAAAAGATTTTGTGGGGAATGAACCTTTTGTTGTGATGCTTGGTGATGACTTAATGAGCGATAAGGTTCCGTTGACAAAGCAACTGATTGATCGCTATGATCAGACACATGCGTCAACTCTTGCAGTAATGCGTGTACCTCATGAAGAGGTAAATAAATATGGTGTAATTGATCCAGGTTCTGAGACAAGTAAGGGATTATATGATGTGAAACAGTTTGTTGAAAAGCCAGAGGTTGATAAGGCACCTAGTGATCTTGCAATTATCGGTCGTTATCTTTTGACTCCTGAAATTTTTGGAATGTTAGAGACACAACAACCTGGGGCAGGAAATGAAATACAATTGACAGATGCGATTGATCGTCTTAATAAAATTCAACGTGTTTTTGCACACGAGTTTAAAGGTGAACGTTTTGATGTAGGGTACAAGTTTGGGTACTTGAAGACTTCTATTCAATTTGGACTCGAACATCCAGAGGTAAAAGATGATTTGATTGCTTATATTAAGGAATTGTCAAAAAAGCTAAAATAGATTAATTAGATGTAAAAAAAAATTCGCTTCTGGCGAATTTTTTTTTATTTTCATTGAATTTTTTTGAAATCATTTTGAGGTTACATACTGGGGGATGAAAATGACTAGAAAAAAGCAACATGGTATAAACAAAAAGTTGTTTGTGAATATAACGGTTTTATTTTTTATAATTATTATTTGTTATGTTGTGGAGTCAGGTGATACATTATCAAGTATTGCAAATAAATTCAATACAACTGTCACTAAAATAATGAACGTTAATAATTTGTCAACGGGTACAATCAATGCAGGGAGTACCTTGCGCGTTCCAAATGGTACTTTGTCGACAACAAATAGCAAATAATTAGTTTCTTTCCTAGAGCGTGCTATAATGAGCATGCAAAAAAGGGGGAGAAAATAATTAAGAAAAGAAAATTTAACAGCGTTGCAATTAAAGAAATTATTAGCGATTCAATAAAGCGGGCTGCACTTGTCAATATTAATAATGCATCAATAGTTATTGCATACTATTCTTTATTAGCTATATTTCCATCAATAATTCTAATTGGAAATATTTTGCCGATGTTGAATATAAAAGCAACCACTGTTTTAGCTTATTTGGAATCCGGGGTTCCTGCGACTATATATAAATCTCTGTACCCATTAATTATTTCTTTTTTAGACCGAAGTAGTGGTGGCTTAATTTCGGTGAGTGTTCTCGTAGCATTGTGGGCCACGAGTCGAGGCGTTAATGCGCTAAAACTTGCTTTTAATGAGGCCTATGGTGTTGAGGAATCAGAAAACGCAATTGTTGCAAGAATTATTTCGTTTTTTTTAACGTTGATTTTTATTTGTTTGATGGTAATTATTATTTTATTATTTAGTTTTGGACAAACGGTCCTTGACTATTTAACTCCCATATTTCGATTGCCAAGTGAATTAGGGAGTATTTTTGGTACATTTAAGTGGCCAATTACATTAATGGGATTATTTTTCATAATTAGCTTAATTTATTATTTCTTACCGAATGCCAAGTTACATTTACATTTAATTATTCCTGGTGCAATTATAGCCACTTTAGGGTGGATTATTTTAGCACAAGGTTTTTCTATCTACGTCCGGTATTTTGCAAAGTCAGTTTTGAGTTACGGAACAATCGGTACGTTCATCGTTCTACTTTTTTGGCTTAACTATTCAGGTTGGGTAATAATGATAGGCGCTATTTTTAATGCATCACTTGAACAGTATTTTTACAAAGGAATTCAAGTAAAAAAAATTAAAATTAAGGAGTATATTAGAAAAAAGGTCGATGAAGGCTGACTTATTTTTTTTCCAAAGCACTGTTTATTTTGTCTAAAGCAAATCCTTTGCGATAAAGAGTTTGCTTTATTTTTATTTTTTTTTGAGAAGCAGAAAGTTGACTTTTGGAAAATTTATTCCAAAGTTTATCTAAAGCATCTAGTAAAAGTTCAGTTTCATGTTCTTCATCTTCAAAATCGATGTTGGTAAGCAAGTTTTCAAATTCTTCAGTTACAAATCCTTTAGAAATAAGTCGTTGTTTAACCTTTTGTATTCGAATTATTTTAGGGTAATTTCGATATTGGTGAATTAATTTTGGAAGTAAAAGTTCCAATTTGTCAGTCATTTCAGCTTGTTCATATTCAACTTTTGCTTTTTCAATATTCTGCTCAGAGATACCTTTAGCACGCAGATTTTTTTTTATGACAGTAAATCCCTTGTCGGAAATATTTAACATAGTCCGAACGTAACTCATTGCAAAATTTGTATCATCGAGAAGTTTGTTTGTTTTAAGTTTTTCAACCACCTCCGCGATTAACAAGATATCGGAAAATTCTTTTTTTAAATAGTCGGTAACTTCTTTTTCGCTACGCATTTGATAGCTTAGATAGTTCAATGCTTTTTGATAGATTTTTGAAAATTGATCAGCATCAATTAATTTTGAAAGTAAAGTCTCAGAGAGTTCCTGTCCTTTGTAAAGATTATTATTGACTAGTACAGTTTCTGAAACAGAAAAGCTGTATTTTCCATCTATAAAGAGGTTAAAGCGACCAGCTTTTTTTTGCGCTTGTATCTTTGTTAGAATTTTAGACATTTTTTTGTTTCCTTTTTATTTTTTATTTTCATATTATATTTTATAACATGTAAGTTGTAATGATATAATAAAATGATAATAAAGTGATTTGGGAGCAGAAATATGCAATATAAAAAAGATAATATAGAGAATCAATTGTTAGAACCCGGGAAAAGATTTCCGTTAACCATCAAGAGACTTGGAATAAATGGTGAAGGCATTGGATATTTTAAACATAAGGTCATTTTTGTTGAAGGGGCTTTGCCTCAGGAAGTTATTGTTGCACAGGTTGTAGAGGATAATGGTAAGTACGCAATTGCCAAAATACACCAAATTCGAAATAAAAGTTTGCATCGAACTGAAAAAAAAGATAGTTACGATGTAGGTGGTATTGAATTGGAGCATTTGGATTATAATAAGCAACTCGATTTTAAAAGAGATGTTATTTTTCAGTCGTTAGAAAAATTTAGGCCGCAAGGATACAAAAATTACGAGTTGTTACCAACAATTGGAATGGAACACCCTTTTGAATATCGAAATAAAGCACAATTTCAAATTAGAAAGACCCCAGAAGGGAAAGTGATCGCGGGGCTATATAAGAGAGGAACCCATGAATTAGTTGATTTGCCAACTTTTAGTACGCAAAGACCACTGACTATGAAGGTAATGAGAACGGTTTGTAAATATTTGGAAGAGTTAGAAGTTCCTATTTATGATGAAAAAGCAAATTCAGGAATTATAAAGACATTGGTTGTGAGAGAGTCTTTTGCAACAGGTGAAGTGCAGCTCGTTTTTATTACAAATTCCGAAAAATTTCCGAAAAAAAGAGAGTTGTTAGAGAAAATTAATGCGACATTACCAGAAATCACTTCGATTATGCAAAATGTAAATAAAGGCAAAACTTCTTTAATATGGGGAGATGAAACTAGACTTTTGTCTGGAAATGATTATATCACTGAGAAATTAGATGGAATTGAGTTTAAATTATCAGCACGTGCCTTTTTTCAGTTGAATCCCTTGCAAACAGAAAGAATGTATAAAGAAGTGAAAAAGGCACTTGCGCTTGAAAAAAATGAGACGCTAATTGATGCATATTGTGGAGTTGGAACAATTGGACTATTTGTGGCGGATAATACAAATAAGGTGAGAGGAATGGATATTACACCTGATGCAATTTCAGATGCAAAACTAAATGCACAGATAAATAAGCGTGATAATTTTAAATATGAAATTGGGAAAGCTGAGGAATTAATTCCACGTTGGAAAAAAGAAGGTTTTGTTGGAGATGCATTAGTAGTGGATCCTCCAAGAACAGGATTAGACGAAAGATTAATAAGAACAATTTTGGATAGTAAGCCAAAAAAATTCGTTTACGTGTCTTGTAATCCATCAACTTTAGCAAGGGACCTAAGAAAATTAGCTACTGTTTACAAAGTGGATTATATTCAGTCGATTGATATGTTCCCACAAACGGCAAGATGTGAAGCGGTTGTAAAATTATCTAGAAGAAATAATTAATAATTCTTTGGGTTTTCACATGGAAGTTTGATATAATGAATAATGATATTGGTGTAAGTTACACCTTGTGTTTATAGAAGGCAGGTTTTAACCATGCATCAGGCAAGAGAACCAAAGGAAGGTGATTTTATCACCATCAAAAGTTATAAACACGACGGTAGTTTACATCGAACATGGCGAGATACAATGGTATTAAAGACTAGTGAAAATGCTTTAATTGGATGCAATGATCATACGCTTGTAACAGAGTCTGATGGCCGAAGATGGGTTACGCGTGAACCAGCACTTGTTTATTTCCATAAACATTATTGGTTCAATATAGTTGCTATGATTAGAGATAATGGGGTTTCTTATTATTGTAATCTTGCTTCTCCTGCAATTTTAGACCGTGAAGCATTAAAATATATCGATTACGATTTGGATGTTAAGGTTTTTCCAAATGGAGAGAAAAAACTACTTGATGTTGATGAGTATGAAGAACATGGGAAAAAATGGCATTATTCAAAAGACACAGATAAAATTTTGAAGCACAATGTACTTACACTTGTTGATTGGATTAATAACAAAAAAGGCCCATTTTCCGAAGAGTATATCAAAATCTGGTATAATCGATATTTAGAATTGTCACGTCGTATGTAAACGTTGGGTTATAGCTATTAGGGGGTTGGGTCAAAAGTTATATCTGACCTGGCCCTTTAGTTTTTTGCAGATATATTCAATTAATATATGAGGATGAATAAAAATGTTTGATAAATTAAAAAATTCAAAGTTGATATATATAACTACAGAGGCACTGTTAATTGCAACATTAATCTGGATTTGTACAAAAATAGGTTTTGTATTCGAACCAGTAGGAACATTTATTTCTACACTTTTTGTCCCTGTCATAATATCTGGATTTTTGTACTACTTATTAAAACCGTTAATTACATTTTTGATGAAGATAAAGTTGGGTAGATTTAATATTAATAGGACATGGGCAGTAACTATTGTTTTTTTGTTATTAATAGCTATTTTTGCAGTTGCATTGGCTTTTCTAATACCTGTATTGGTTTCCCAAATAGGTCAGCTTATCTCAAATTCACCCGAATATCTTAAGGCCTTGCAGAAAATGACTAATAATTACTATGATGATTTTTTGCATCAAGATTGGGTTAGACAACTTAATATAAATAGTTATATTGGCAATGTAGAAAAGAATTTGATGAAATATTTTGAAGGCTTTTTAAACTCAGTGACCGCAAGTCTAGGGTCGATAATAGGAATGGTAACCAGTATAACTGTTACTATTGTGACAGTTCCGTTTATGTTGTTTTATATGCTAAAAGATGGGAACCGGTTGATTCCAAATATTCAAAAAATTATACCTAATAAGCATGGAGAACAGATTGAAATTTTATTAGGTAAGATGGGTGAAACAATTTCAAAATATATTGCAGGCCAATTTATTGAATGTACTTTTGTAGCAACATTTACTACATTAGGATATTTTGTAATAGGTATGCCATATGCTTTTTTACTAGGTGTGATGGCTGGAATAACAAATATTATTCCATATCTAGGGCCTTACATTGGTGTGTTACCAGCCGTGATACTTGCAGCTTCGATTTCTCCTAAAATGATAATGTTTGTTATTATTGTTTGTGTAATTGTGCAACAAGTTGATGGTAATTTAATTTATCCAAATGTAATTGGAAAATCTTTAGATATTCACCCATTGACAATTATCGTCTTGTTATTAGTTGCAGGTAACTTAGCTGGAATAATGGGAATGATTCTGGGAATACCTTTTTATGCGGTCCTCAAAGTCGTAATTAAGTATTTCAGAGATATTTATCTATTGAATAATGAAGAAAAGAAAAATCATGAATAGTTTTAAGTGGCTAGTTTGAAGTTGTTCTTGGTCATAGACTCTGTGATGGGTAGAAGGAAAAAAATTTAGGTGAAAGTATGAAAAAAGTTGAATTAAAATATATTACTAAAAATACATCTTTGGTGACTGAGAAAAAAGAAATTGTAAAATCTAAATTATCTGTAAATGAAACTGGAACTTTTTGGAAACTTAGGGGAATTAATTTTACAATTAATCCAGGCGAAGGAATTGGGTTACTTGGAAATAATGGGTCTGGGAAATCTAGTTTGATAGATATTCTGATGGGCAAAGAAAAGCAGACAACTGGGTTTATTACAACAGATATGCGTGTGAATTGCGCTACGACAAGATATGGAATTGATAAAAAAGTCACTGGACTAGAAAACATTAAAAAGATTGTTTTTTCAGCTAATTTAGATGAATTTAAAGCAAATCATTTAATTAATGCAATTATTAATTTTAGTGATCTTGGTGAATGGTTGTATTGCCCAGTGGAAACTTTTTCCGAAGGACAATGTGCACGGCTGTCGCTGTCAATTGCATTGTTTGTCAAACCAGAATTAGTATTGATAGATAATATTTTTGGTATTCTTGATTTGCCTTTTTTTAAGAAGGTTAGTAAAAAAATCCAAAATTTGAAAGATGTTGGGGTTTCTTTTGTAATCTCAGATGTAAATGTTATTAACATTGAGCGTTTTTGCGAACGCACATTATGGCTAGACTTCGGGGAGGTCCAAGATTTCGGAGCGACTCGAGATGTAATGGTTCAATATGAATATTCTGCTGGCTGGTTTGAGTCGTTAACGGTTTCTGAAAGAAATGATTATTTAGCGAAAAAGCAGATTGAGAGACAGTCATTTGATGTGGGAACAATCTACGAAGAATTCAAAATTGAACAATTTAAAAATGGGTTCACTAGAAAAGATGAACCTAAGATGCGGAATGCTTTCTATAATGAACGCGGTTCAGATCCTGTTAAAGCTTTAGCAGAGAAAAAGATGAATCAAAAAGGTGAAAACAAATTAAAAAAGAAAAATGGTAAGGTTAAAGTAGTTAGTATTGCAATTGTTATTTTTTTAGCTATTTTGGGGATATATGATGGAATATTTGCAAAAACAAGTTTACTTGAAAATGGCTGGAATCAGTTACAGCAAAGTTGGCAAGGAAAATCAGCTTCTGGTGTGGGTAATTCAAAGAATAAAAAACAACATGATGCTAAGAAAACTTCAAAAATTTCAAAATCTTCTGAGTCAACAGATGCAAAAAAAACAAGTGAAGCAGCAAAAAAGGCAAGTTCATCAAGCCTAAAGGCCGCAAGTATAGCGAGTTCAGCCAGTGAGTCAAGTGCTAAAGCATCAAGTGAGAGCGTGCAACAATTAAAAGATAATACACAAACGATTAATGTTCAAAATGGTGACACTCTCGAAGGCTTAGCAAGTAAGTATGCAACAACGGTTGACAATATAATGAAGATAAACGGTTTTACTTCGAGCGGTGACTTGAAGGCAGGAAATATTATTAGGGTTCCCAAATGACCTTCGTTGCAGATAAATTAGGCATGTTGTATAATCAAGAATTAATATCAACTTTTTAACAAATGGAGAGAAAAAATAAATGAATTCAGAACCTATATTGGTTGGTTCATCACTTTTGATTATTTCGTTATTTTTACTATTTAGTGCAGGAATTGTGCTATGTGTGATTAGAAATTATCAAATTTACAATAGAATGGAATATAATGATAAGTTGGCTTCCCTTAAAAAATCCGAGGGTGCCAATAGTTTTACGTTTACTTTTTTGCTAGTAGGCGGAACACTTTTGAGTATATTGTCAGTTATAAAATTGAAAGTTTTATTCATTGAACATAACGTGATTTTGCTTTTAGCGCTTTACTTAATATTGACATTTGTACCAGTAGTAGTAGCAGATATAGTTGGGCAAATTTCTAGAAAAAAAGGAGTGACATTTTTTTCTTATCTTGCTAAATACACGCTTGTTTTAGGTTATATGTTACTGCCTTTTCAGAAATTACGTAACTTAATAATTTCAAATGAAAAAGTTGAAGAGGAACCTGAATTTGCGGGAAATGCGATGGCAGTTGAAGCATTAGAAGCTTTGATTTCTCCTGAAAATGAAGAAACTGAATTAAAGCCCGAAGCCTTTGATATGATAAAAGGGGTGCTTTCAATGCGGGAAAAATTGGCTAAAGAAGTAATGGTCCCAAGGACAGATGCCTTTATGATTGATATTCAAAATGATAATGATCGCAATATTGATGCTATTTTGCAGATGCAGTACTCGCGTATCCCTGTGTATAATGATGGCAAGGACAATATTGTGGGGATTGTGCATATAAAAAATATCCTAAAAACCGCTCGTGAAGAAGGTTTTGACCATATTACAATTAGAAAAGTTATGCAACCAGCGCTATTTATACCTGAAACAATGGCAATTGATGAAGTAATGTTTGAAATGAAGAAATCACAAAATCAACTGGCAATTTTGTTTGATGAGTACGGTGGTGTTGTTGGGCTTGTTACATTGGAAGATCTTTTAGAGGAGATTGTAGGTGAAATTGACGATGAATCTGACCAACCGGAACAAGATTATCGTAAAATTTCTGATAGTGAGTTTATTGTTCAGGGAAAATTATCTTTAGATGATTTTAATGATGAATTTACGACAAATTTTGAAATGAATGATGTTGATACAATTGCAGGCTTTATAATTGCAAAATTAGGCTATATTCCTGAAGACGATAGCCATGTTAGTGTGACGGTTGATGGTGTTAAATTGATAACTGAAAAAGTTGATGATTCAAGAATTATGGAAATTAAGGTGGAACTAACACCTGCTTTAGCTATTTTGCATGTTCAACATGAAAAAAAGTTTAAAAAATAGGAAAAAAGAGGAGAATTATGGATAAGCAAGATTTAATGACTTCGGTTAGTCGTAGACGGACTTTTGCAATTATTTCACATCCTGATGCAGGGAAAACTACAATAACTGAACAATTATTATTATTTGGTGGAGTGTTACGAAAAGCCGGGACAGTGAAGGCAAAAAAATCTGGGAGTTTTGCTAAATCTGATTGGATGGAAATAGAAAAAAAACGTGGAATTTCTGTTACTAGTTCAGTAATGCAGTTTGATTACGCAGGGAAAAGAATTAATATTTTAGATACACCTGGACATGAAGATTTTTCTGAAGATACTTATAGAACGTTGATGGCTGTTGATTCAGCAGTGATGGTTATTGATTCAGCAAAGGGAATCGAACCACAAACTAAAAAGCTCTTTCAAGTATGTAAAATGCGAGGGATTCCAATTTTTACCTTTATTAATAAACTAGATCGAGATGGAAGAGAACCATTAGAGTTGATCGCTGAATTAGAAGAAGTGCTTGGAATAGGTGCTTTTCCAATGAATTGGCCAATTGGAATGGGAAAAGGATTGAAGGGGCTTTACGATATCTATAATCATCGCGTTGAATTATACCGTAAAGAAGACGAAGGTGAAAGCTATCTTGCATTGGATGAAGATGGGAAAATTGTGGGGAATAGTACATTAACAGAAGAAAGTATTTATCATCAAGTTCTTGAGGAAGTTGAGTTATTAGCAGATGCAGGAAATCAAATGGATGCAAAAAAGATTGCGACAGGCAATCTGACACCTGTTTTTTTTGGATCAGCATTAACAAATTTTGGTGTTAAGACATTTTTAGATGCTTATCTGAAGTTTGCACCTGCACCTGCTGCACATAATGATGAAGCTGGAGAAAAAATTAGTCCAGAAGCAGAAGAATTTTCAGGATTTATATTTAAGATTCAGGCCAATATGAATCCTAACCACCGAGATAGAATAGCTTTTGTACGTATTTGTGCTGGAGAATTTGAAAGAGGAATGGATGTTACCTTAGCTCGCGATTCGAAAAAAATTCGGCTTTCAAATTCGACGCAGTTTATGGCAGATTCTAGGGAAACATTGGAAACTGCAGTTGCGGGAGATATTATTGGACTTTATGACACAGGAAACTTTCAAATAGGTGATACAATTTTTTCAGGAAAACATAAAGTACAGTATGAAAAACTGCCACAATTTACTCCAGAAATTTTCGTTAAGGTGACTGCAAAAAACGTAATGAAACAAAAATCTTTTCACAAAGGAATAACACAACTTGTACAAGAAGGAGCAGTACAGTTATATCAAAGCTATAGTACGGGTGAATATATTCTAGGTGCTGTTGGGCAATTGCAATTTGAAGTATTTCAATTTAGAATGTTGAATGAATATCATTCTGAAGTTGTTATGACTCCTATGGGCAAAAAAATAGCACGGTGGATAAGCCCAGAACAATTGGATGAAAAAATGTCTTCATCTAGAAATATCTTGGTTAAAGATCGGCAGGGACTACCCTTATTTTTATTTGAAAATGAATTCTCAGAACGTTGGTTTGCAGATAAGTATCCAGACGTTAAATTATCAGCAAAGCTGTAAAATTATTTAGTAATATCAAAAAACACCCAGAGTTGATAAAAAGTCAACTCTGGGTGTTTTTTTTATATTAAAAGAAAAATTAACTACTAAAAAATGAGGTATTGTTCTGGAATCCAAAGACCACTTGCTAGTTTATACCAAGTAACTTCATCAGAGATATATCGTTGTTTAGTTTGCACCATAACACCATGGCTGATAGATGAAGAGATTTTTCCAAAAGGAAAGTCGTAAAGGTTGACACTTCTTCCCTCAATATAATCAATGGTTGCATTTGTGTGATTTTCAAGATTGCTAATACTATCTTTATCTTTAATATCCAAAGAATCAATTGTATCTGGTTTTTTAAATATGGACATTTGAGATTCATCGAAACAAACCCACATTGAACCTCCAATACAATACCAAGTAAAATCAGCAGAAGTAGTGATTGTGCGAAATGTCTTCCAGATTGTTTGGGGTGAGAGTTTGATATTAATTTGTTTTCCATCAGGGAAATCATAAACAAACACGGTAGATAGCATCTTTAGATATATACAACTAGTTTCATATGTTAACCAAGTTTGTCGACGATAGAAGAAGGTTACAGTTGATGTTTCTAGTGAACGAATTCCACGTATCAAGCCTGTGACATTTACTAATGAATACTCAGAAATAGTAGGTGAATATAGTTGATAAGCATCTCCTAAATAACCTTTTGACAATTTAGGAGATTCAAGCAGTTCATTTGTATCGATATCTCTGGTAAATGTCCAAATGCTTCCAGAAATTTTCTTTGCGAATGTTAATTTTAAAATGGCGTATGGACTACTATATGTTTTGGTAAAGCCTTTAAAGTTTATTAAATCAAAGTTTTCAATTGTTTTAATGCGATAATTAATTTTTTCACCTAGATGGCCACTTATAATTTGAGGAGAAGTCAATTCATTTTCTTTGTCATCAACATATAGAATCAACAAAATAGCATCCTGAAATTCTTTTTTTGTTTGTGGTGCTTCACTAGGAGTCTTTGGGAATGATTCCAGTTGAGGTGAAATATGCTTGTTTGTGACTAGAGTCTCATTGTTTTTTTGCTTTTTTGTATGAGCATATTTTCTTTTTGAATCATATAAAAGCAAGTTTTTTATAAATTTGGGAATTTTCAAAGTGCACCACCTTAAAAGCTAATAAAAAATACAATATTAAGTTAATTTTTTAATGAAATATCAACAATTCGATTACCTGTTGTAATTGTTGCATCGGATATCTTAGAATCAGTCAATTTTTCAAGCACAAATTCAATTTCTTCTTCTGTAATTCCGCGAACATTATTTGAAATAATAATTTCGCTAGTCAATATATTTTTTTTATAAACAACTCTTGTATTACCCAAAGTATAGACCTTAATAAAATGATTGGCGGAATGTTCTAGTTCTTGCCTTATTTTTTTTGAATAGCTAACACTAACGTCTATTAAATGCATTATAAGCCCCTCCTAATTATTTATTACATCTATTATAATATAAAACAGTCGATATATTATAGGAAAATGGCATAAAAATAAATTGGCTAAAATTCTGAAAAAAAAAACTAAGTCAAATGGCATAATTTGACTCAGTTTCTAATTGTTATTAAAAAATGATACTTCTTGACTAGTTTGTTAGTGTATTATTAACATTTGCAATTTCTTGCGAAATAATTGTTATCTGATCGTTGACGAGTTTAGCTTCAAACTGTTTTACAGTAGGATGTTCTAAATAATAATCAGCAATGTTGTCTTCTAATTGTTCTTGAATGACTCTTCTAAGTGGACGAGCTCCCATCTGAGGGTTATAGCCCAAATCAACTAATTTATCCTTTACTTCATTTGAGACCTCTAAAGAAAGTCCCTGATTAGACATTGCAGAGTTCACATCATTTAACATTAAAGAAACTATAGAAATTAAGTCTTTTTTGTTAAGAGGATTGAATTCAATAATGTCATCAAAGCGGTTTAGAAATTCTGGTTTGAAATATTTGGTTAATTTGTCTAAAACAGAATGAGTATTTCCAGTAACTGAAGCACCAAACCCAACATTTGCAACAGAATCACCGCTGCCAGCATTAGATGTCATAATAATGATAGTGTCTTTAAAGCTAACAGTTCTACCTTGAGAATCAGTCAGACGACCGTCATCAAGTATCTGTAAAAACATATGCATTACATCTGGATGAGCTTTTTCTATTTCGTCTAAAAGCAATAAACTGTATGGATGTCTTCTTATTTGTTCAGTTAATTGACCTGCTTCTTCATAACCAACATATCCAGGAGGTGAGCCAATTAATTTAGAGATAGAATGTTTTTCCATGTACTCACTCATATCAAATCGAAGCATTGCATCAGGTGTACCAAAGAGTTCTGTTGCCAATTGCTTAGCTGTTTCAGTTTTTCCGACACCAGTTGGGCCAACAAATAAAAAGGAACCAATAGGGCGTCCAGATTTGTTAAAGCCTACACGATTACGTCGAATTGCACGGGCAACTTTTGTTACCGCATTATCTTGGCCAATTATGTGAGATTCCAAGGATTTCGATAAATTTTTTAACTGTTCTTGTTCTTTTTCTTGTAACTCTCCAACGGGGATTTTAGTCATTTCTTCAATTATTTTTTCCATATCTTTTTCAGTAATAATTGGAGAATTTTCAGAATCAACTTTAGTTTCTTTTGCAGAATTTAATTTATTTAGTTGATCACGATAATAAGCTGCTTTTTCATAATCTTCATCCTTCAAGGCTATCTGCTTTTGTTCTTGTGCATTTTTAATTTTTTGTTCGATAACGTTAGGATCAACAGCTTGAATTGTTAAGTTTTTGCGCGAGCCAGATTCATCTAGTAAATCAATTGCTTTATCGGGTAAGAAACGATCTTGGATATAACGATCAGATAAAGTAACTGCAGCCTCAATAGCTTGAGGTGTGTAATGTACATGATGATAAGCTTCATATTTATTTTGTATACCCTTGAGTATTTTTATTGTTTCAGTAACAGAAGGTTCATCGACTTGAACTGGCTGAAGTCGTCGTGCTAATGCAGCATCTTTTTCAATTGTTCGATACTCATTCAATGTTGTGGCACCAACAAGTTGCAGTTCCCCCCGAGCGAGAGCAGGTTTTAACACATTGCCTGCATCCATGCCTCCTTCAGCATTTCCGGCACCAACAATTTCATGAATTTCATCAATAAAAAGTATAACATTTTGATTTTGTTTTAATTCATTCATTAATTGCTGCATTCTTTGCTCAAATTGCCCTCGAACGCCAGTTCCTTGAACTAATGAAACAACGTCCAAACGAATTACGCGTTTGTTTAATAGTTTTTGCGGAACATCACCATCAACTATTTTTTGTGCAAGTCCTTCAACCACTGCAGTTTTACCAACTCCAGCTTCACCAATTAGCACTGGATTATTTTTAGTTCTTCTGTTTAAAATTTCAATAACACGGGATATTTCATTATCTCTACCAATTACGGGATCGATTTTATTATTCTTTGCTTCTTTGGTTAAGTCTAGGCCAAACTGAGCAAGAATTCCGCCATTTCTATGGCCACCGTTGCCTGCAAATCTTGAAGATTGTTGCATATTTTCTTGAGTAGACTCTGCGGAAGTATTATCTCCAAGTGAGCGGAAAATATCATTTAGATTTCCAAATCCAAAAGGATCTTGCATGATTCCAGAGGCACCACCTTTTTGAGATTGTTCTTTAAGAATACGGTAGCAACTTTGACAAAGGTCAATTGATGCTTGCTTGCCATTAAGATTTGTTGAGAGATGAATTGTTGCAGGATTTTTTCTACAATTTTGACATATCATTAGAACTCACTACCTTTCAAAAAAATTAATTAAATGTTGTTTGACTATCTTTGACCTTTGAGCATAGTATACTAATATTTTTCGTATTATTCAAGTAGGTTGTTTTTTCGCAATTGTTTTTTTTAATTTCAGAAGGTATCATAGAATATATGTATGAAAGAGGTGGGGATTTACGGTAGAAGTGTTTGAGGAAAAACTACAAAAATTGGCTGATGGTGATATTAAAGAATTAAAAATATCAGCAAATGAATTTATGGATTTTCAAGCGGCATTTATGAATTTCCCACAAAGAAAACGTGTAGTGGGTAAAGCTTTGCATGGGGGTACAATTATCTATTCATTTGAGAATTAATAGCTTAACGCAAGTGAAAATTTAAAAAAACTTGTATTGTATTTTGATTCATGCTAACATTTATCTCTAGTAGGAGCGATTCTGTCACTATATAATGAAAACGTGTTCTTTAGGCACTTTTCATTTTTTTAGATGAGTTCTTAAAAAACTTTATTTATAATGTAAAGGAGTCAGATTAGATATGGAAAAGAAAGAATTTCACATTATTGCAGAAACAGGTATTCATGCACGTCCAGCAACACTTTTGGTTCAAGCAGCAAGTAAATTTAGTTCAGATATTACTTTGACTTACAAAGAAAAATCAGTTAATTTGAAATCAATCATGGGTGTTATGTCACTTGGTGTTGGTCAAAATGCTGATGTAACAATTAGTGCTGATGGTGCTGATGAAGCAGATGCTCTTGCAGCAATTGGCGATGCAATGACAAAGGAAGGACTTGCTGAATAATGTCTGAAATGTTGAAGGGTATTGCTGCAAGTGATGGAATTGCTACAGCAAAAGCATATATGCTCGTTCAACCAGATTTGTCATTTTCAGAAAGCACTGTAGAAGATACAGATGCTGAGACTAAGCGGTTGGATGAAGCGGTTGAAGCTGCAAAGGCCGATCTTAAAATTATTAAGGAGAAGGCTGCTGCTAATTTGGGTGCTGAAGAAGCTGAAGTTTTTGAAGCACACTTAACAATTTTGTCTGACCCTGAATTGATTGGTAATATTAAAGACAAAATTTCAAATGATAAAGTAAATGCGGAAAAAGCTCTAAAAGACGTAACCGATATGTTTATCGCAATGTTTGAGGGTATGACCGATAATGCATATATGCAAGAACGTGCAGGGGACATTCGTGACGTTACAAAACGAGTTTTGAGTCATTTATTAGGTGTAACTTTACCAAATCCTGCTCTAATTGACCAAGAGGTAGTGATTGTTGCTCATGACCTTACTCCTTCTGATACTGCTCAATTAGATCGGAATTTTGTAAAGGGATTTATTACAGACATTGGAGGCCGCACATCTCATTCGGCTATTATGTCAAGAACGTTGGAAATTCCTGCAATTGTTGGCTCAGGTAATGCTACAAGTGCCATTAAGGAAGATCAAATGGTTATTATTGACGGTATCGAAGGAGAAGCAATTGTTAACCCAACTGAAGAAGAAATAGTTCAATATACGACAAAGGCTTCTGATTTTGCTAAACAAAAGGCTGAATGGAATGAATTAAAAGATGCCAAAACAGTTACTGCTGATGGTAAAGAATTCATTTTAGGTGCTAATATCGGTACTCCAAAAGATGTTGTTGGTGCAACTGATAATGGTGCTGAAGCAGTTGGTTTGTTTAGATCTGAATTCCTTTATATGGATGCAAGTGAGTTACCAAGCGAAGATGATCAATTTGAAGCTTACAAACAAGCTGTTGAAGGTATGAATGGAAAACAGGTTGTTGTTCGAACAATGGATATTGGTGGCGATAAAGAATTGCCATACTTACCTTTACCAGAAGAGATGAATCCATTTTTGGGTTATAGGGCTATCCGAATTAGTTTGGACAAACAAGATATTTTTAGAACTCAATTAAGAGCTTTATTACGTGCTTCTAATTATGGTCGTTTGGCAATTATGTTTCCTATGATTGCGACTGTCAAAGAATTTAAAGATGCTAAGGCTATTTTTGAAGAAGAAAAGGCGAAACTTATTGCAGCAGGTACAGTTGTTTCAGATGATATTGAAGTTGGTATGATGATGGAAATCCCTGCCGCTGCAATGATTGCAGATAAATTAGCAAAGTACTCTGATTTCTTTAGTATTGGTACAAATGATTTAATTCAATATACTATGGCAGCTGATCGTGGTAATGAACGTGTTTCTTATCTCTATCAACCATATAATCCTTCAATATTACGTCTTATTAAGAATATTATTGATGCTTCACATGCAGAAGGTAAGTGGACTGGTATGTGTGGTGAAATGGCGGGAGATCAGATTGCTGTTCCTATATTAGCAGGACTTGGGCTTGATGAATTCTCAATGAGTGCTACTTCAATTCTTAAAACACGTAGTTTAATGAAAAAATTAGATACAAGTAAAATGAAGTTATTGGCTGCTAAAGCAGTTAGTGATTGTGAAACAACAGAAGAAGTTGTTAAATTGGTTAAAGAGTTTACTGACTAATTGAAATATTGATGGTCGAATTTCTTATGGAATTCGGCTTTTTTTATTTTATATTTGAAGATTAAGTAAAAAAAATGTTAAGTTTAAAAATCAATTTTAACGAAAATTTGATGAATCATTGCATTAAGTTGATTGAACCAATATAATTAACATTGACTATTAATTATTAAGGGGGATGCTCGTGAATATTGGGATTTTTACGGATACTTATTTTCCGCAAGTCAGTGGCGTAGCTACCTCTGTAAAAACGTTACGTGAACAGTTGGAACAACATGGACATAATGTATATATTTTTACAACAACAGATCCAAATGTTGAACCAAATCAATATGAAAGGAATATTTTTAGATTTAGTAGTATTCCTTTTATCTCATTTACTGATCGCAGAATTGCTGTAAGAGGATTATTTAGGGCTTATCAAGTTGCAAGAGACTTAGAGCTTGATATTGTGCATACTCAGACTGAGTTTTCCATGGGATGGATTGGTAAATTTGTGGCAAAAAACTTGAAAATTCCTTGTATACACACGTATCATACAATGTATGAGGATTATTTACATTATGTTGCAAAGGGGAGGCTATTAAAGCCTTACCATGTGAAACAAATGTCACGAACCTTTTGTTACCATATGACAGGGATAGTTGCACCTAGTGATAGAGTGCTAGACACTCTTGATAGATATGGAATTAAGGTTCCTGTGACTGTTATTCCTACAGGTGTTGATATAAGCAAGTTTGGGAATGTGGTTGGTGATGTAAATGTACGCTTGCAGTACAATTTGAGTCAAAATACACCCGTGTTATTGACATTGAGTAGACTAGCATTTGAAAAAAATATTGATAAATTGATTAGTTCTTTACCTGAAGTAGTTGAAAAAATACCAGATGTAAAATTAATGATTGTTGGGGATGGTCCTGCAATGGAATCGCTGAAACAACAAGTTATTGATTTGAAGTTAGAATCGTCTGTTATTTTTACTGGTGAGGTAGATAATGAAATTGTCGCAAATTATTATCATATGGCAGATTTGTTCGTTTCTACTTCGATATCCGAATCACAAGGGTTAACTTATATCGAAGCTTTGGCATCAGGATTGCGGGTTGTTGCAACACATAGCCCATATACGGATAAATTATTAAACGATGAGGACTTTGGAGCTACATTCAGCAGTAAGGAAGAATTGATACAGCAGATTATTTTTTATTTGGATAAAAGCAAAAACAAAATTGGACAAGCTAAATTGGATGAAAAGTTAGATTCTATTTCTGCAGATAATTTTGGAGACAGAATATTA
The DNA here is from genome assembly GCF_001436735.1 of Liquorilactobacillus cacaonum DSM 21116. Classification (GTDB taxonomy): domain Bacteria; phylum Bacillota; class Bacilli; order Lactobacillales; family Lactobacillaceae; genus Liquorilactobacillus; species Liquorilactobacillus cacaonum. The sequence continues at coordinate 5,866 of NZ_AYZE01000008.1, read as the reverse complement.
CAATTTTATGCTGATTGCAAGGCGCTTTATGGTAAAGAAAGTGAGACTAGTCATTCTAGTGAGATAGGTTAATTAAGGGAGTTTTTAGATGTTAAAGATTCAAATGTTTTCTTCTGCCACGAAGGTAAAGGGACAAGGAGTAGGTAGCGCATATACTGAACTGATTGAATTATTGCGTAAAAAGCTTTCAGGAAAATTAGAGATATCTATTAATAAATTAGGAAAGTCTGATATTAGTCATTATCATACAATTGATCCATTGTTTTTTTTGACGACTTTTTTACCTGGGAGAGGTCGCAAGATAGGATATGTTCATTTTTTACCTGAAACTTTAGAAGGTAGTTTGAAATTACCTTTTTTGATAAAAAAAATTGTCTATCGTTATGTTATCGCTTTTTACCGCAGAATGGATCAATTGGTAGTAGTAAATCCTATTTTTATAAAAGATCTTGAAAAATATGGAATACCTAAAGAAAAAATAACTTATATTCCAAATTTTGTATCTAAAGATGTTTTTTTTCAACAAAGTCAGGATGTGACCGAGAATTTTAGAAAAAAGCTTGGAATTGCTCGGGATAGATTTGTTGTTTTAGGAGTGGGACAGGTTCAAGAACGAAAAGGTGTTCCAGATTTTATAGAACTTGCTAAGAAACTACCTGAGTATCAATTTGTTTGGGTAGGGGGATTTTCATTTGGAAAAATCACAGATGGATATGATGAATTAAAAAAAGTGGTTGATAATCCACCGAAAAATCTGGTGTTTCCAGGAATACTAGATCGAAGTTCGATGAATGATTATTATAACTTGGCAAATGTTTTTTTATTACCATCGTATAACGAACTATTTCCGATGAGTATATTAGAAGCTTTTAGTACGGGAACACCGGTCGTTTTAAGGTCTCTTGAACTTTACGAAGTGATTTTAAAGGGGTATTACTTAGATGCGGAGAATATAGATGGATTTAAACAGATTTTGCAAAAAATAGCAGAAAATAAAGATTTGATTAATGAAATGAATGAAAAATCTTTGCGTGCTTCAGAATATTACTCAGAAGATAACCTTGCTAAAATATGGTACAGCTTTTATTGTGAACAGACTGCGATGGTGTAGATATGACAAAGGTAAATAAAATTGTTTTATTATTAATGTTTATTTTAGGCGGTGTTATTTTAGGATTTTCTTTACGTGACGTTTCATTTGTGTCGTTAATGCATGATGTTGCTTCTTTAAAGTGGGGATGGTTGCTAGTTGCATTTGCAAGCATGGGGCTTTCTCTAGCCATTGAGGCGGTTGTTGTTAAGATTTTATTACACCGTGAGGGCTCGAAATTTAGCTGGCGAGATACTATTAGAATACCTTTAATTGAACAGCTTTTTAATGGAATTACTCCTTTTTCGTCGGGAGGCCAGCCTGCGCAGTTATTTGCACTCTTGCAATCAGGAGTCGATGCTGGGAGGGCGACGTCAGTCCTTTTAATGAAGTTTGTGGTATATCAATCTATGATTGTCATTAATTTTGTATTTGCATTGTTCGTTGGATTTCATTTGATAGCAGATAAGATGCATGCTCTTTCTATTTTATTTATTTTTGGATTTGTAGTGCATTTAGCAGTTATAGTAGCACTGTTATTAGTAATGTACTGGTACGACTTTACAAAGAAATTGGTCAAGTTATTGCTTAAACCGGTAAAATGGTTCTCTAACTCTGAGCGTTATATGAAATGGGAAGTAGCGATTGATGAAAAAATTGATAATTTTTATGAGGAGAGTATTCGCTTAAAGGGTAATTGGAAATTATTATTGAAAATAAGTTTATTAACGCTTGTGCAGCTTTCTTTTTATTATGTAATACCATATTTTGTTTTATTAGCATTAAATGTTTCTCATGCTCAGGTATTGTTAGTTATTACACTGCATATCCTTATTGTGATGGTTATTTCTCTATTTCCCATTCCAGGTGGTTCAGGTGGAGCAGAGTATAGTTTTTCAATGATTTTCTCAACATTTATAGCTAACTCTAGTAAATTAGTACTGGCAATGCTTTTGTGGCGTTTTGTAACTTATTATTTTGGTATGATTCTTGGAATGATTGCATTAATTATTCCGCCTAAAAGCAGAGAAAAATAATTTTGGTGATAAATACTAATAGTTAGTTGTTCAAAACACTCAAAGGAGATCAATTCAATTTTTGAAGGGATTTCTTTTTTTATTGGTTCGTAAATTCAACGTTAATTTGAGTGGAAATCTACGAACGCTTACTATTGTGGCATGTAATGTGTTCAAATTTATGGATTAACATTTAGCAGGTATTGAGTTAATATCTGTGTATTAAACAACTTAATGTTTTTAACATAGATAGATTATGAGAATTGAGTTGTCCAGAATTTCCTATACAAATCTATTATGACTAAATGATTGCTTGTCTATGAGGCAATCTATTTAATTTTCTACAATTGCTTGTTTTGTATGTGTTTTTGTATGTGTTATGGAATATGTTTAATATAGAATAAATAGAGGGATGGGATTAAAATTTAAATTTTGGTCCTTTTTTTTTATAAATCTTGAGTCATACTAAAAGGCCAATTTATTAATTTTATCTTTATTTTGAGGTGAAAATCCATGACTTTTCCCTTTTTTTAATATTATTTGAGTAATAAAAGTGTTATATTTCGTGTATGTTTAATTTTAATTTGGTAAAATGAATTTAATATTTTTATTTAGGATTGCCTTGCAGTTCAAAAAAGAAGGAGTTTTTTACAATGGAAAGTTCACAATTAGTAGCAATAATTTCACGATTAGATTCAATGGTAAAGGAACAAAGTAGTGAAATACAGAGTAGACGATTCGAAAAAGAGGGTCGCGAATGCGGTGTAATTAGTTATGATAAGGAAACAGGGACGTTTACCTTAGAAGAGTTACCAGATAAACAAAAATTTGAGTTTGATAATATTGATTTAGCAGCTATGGAAATTTATGACTTGTTAAATGATTAATTATTAAAAAAAATTGAAGATGAGTTTTATTTTTATCGTGTGTGGATAAATGAGGATATAATAGTTCTAAATGATATTTTAAAGATGGAGGCAGTTTAATGGGGTCAGTCTTAAACAAGATTAGGAATGTCCTGAACACCAAAAATGGTTTTTTTGTTCTGTTAATGGTTTGTTTTTGGATTAAAACGTATTGGGCTTATCAGACGAAGTTCAATTTAGGAGTAACGGGTGGTGTCCAAGAAGCGATACTTATTTTAAATCCATTGCCTATGGGTTTATTGCTTTTTGGGATAGCACTCTATTTTAGAGGTAAAAAATCATATTGGATTATGATGATTATTGATTTAGTGGCATCTCTTTGGTTGTTTGCTAACATGTTATATTATCGTGAATTTTCAGATTTTTTATCGTTAGGAATAATTAAGTCATCTGGTTCAGTTTCAAATAATCTAGGCTTGAGTATTATGGAGATAATTCAGCCAAGTGACTTTTTAGTGTTTTTAGATGTTATAGTTATTGCAGCATTATTAATTTTTAAGGTACTTAAAATTGATAAAAGAAAAACTAATTTTAAAATAGCTGGCATTGTTACATTATTAGCTGTTGTTTTATTTGCAGTTGACTTTTCGGCGTCCGAAAAGAATCGTTCGCAGTTATTAACAAGAACTTTTGACAATAATTATATTGTGAAATACTTGGGAATAAATTTTTATGCTGGATATAATGCTTATCAGACGTATAAAGAAAGTTCAACAAGGGCCAATGCAAGTAGTAATGATTTGAAATCAGTTTTAGCTTATTTAAAGAAGAACAGGGCTACTTCTAATGTTTCATATTTTGGTAAAGCTAAAGGAAAAAATGTGTTTATTTTCCATTTAGAAAGTTTTCAACAATTTTTGATTAACTATAAAGTAGATGGCAAAGAAGTAACGCCTAATATTAATAAATTTTATTCAGATAGTAATACATTGTCATTTGATAATTTCTTTAATCAAGTAGGACAAGGTAAAACCTCTGATGCTGAGACAATGTTGGAAAATTCGTTGTTTGGGTTACCTTCGGGTTCTGTGATGACACAATATGGGACTTCAAATACTTTTCAAGCATTACCTGCTATTTTAGATCAAAGAGGATATACTACAGCTGCTTTCCATGGAGATGTAGGAAGTTTTTGGAATAGGGATAACACCTATAAGTCTTGGGGCTACAAATACTTTTTTGATGACGATTATTATAAGCAAAAAACAGATTATAGCGTAGGATACGGGCTTAAGGATAAAATATTTTTAAAACAAGCGGCTAATTATATTCAGCAGTTGCCACAACCTTTCTATGCGAAATTAATTACGGTTACAAATCATTATCCATATGAGTTAGACAAACAAAATCAGTCAATTCCGAAAACTACAACTGGAGATAAAACAGTTGATGGATACGTGCAAACTGCGCATTATTTAGATCAGGCTTTTGGTGAGTTTATTTCTTATCTTAAGAAAACAGGATTATATAACAATTCTATGATTGTTGTTTATGGTGATCACTATGGTATCTCTAATAACCATAAGAAGGCAATTGCTCAATTATTAGGGAAGAAATCAGTTACAAGCTATGATTTAGCAATGTTCCAAAAAGTACCGTTTATGATTCATATGAACGGCCTTAAGGGAGGAATTAATCACACCTATGGCGGTGAGATTGACGTAATGCCTACCTTAGAAGATTTGTTAGGAATTAATTCCTCTAATATGATTCAGTTGGGGAATGACTTATTATCGAAAGATAGAAATCAAACAGTTGCTTTTAGAGATGGTGACTTTGTTTCACCAACATACACTAAAGTTGGTAGCAAGGTTTATGATAGTAGTGGTAATCTGATAAAGACTTTAACTTCTGAGCAAAAGGAGCAAGTTGATACGATGCAATCACATACAGATAAGGTTTTGTCGTTGTCTGACAAGATTATCACAGGTGATTTGTTAAGATTCTATACTCCTTCTGGTTTTAAAAAGGTCAACAAGAGTCAATATAGCTATAAGTATTCAGATGGCATAAAAAACTTGAAGGAAGATCAGAAAAAGAAAACAAGTTTGATTGAAGAAAATGGTGGGAAGTCGACAGCTGATTTGTTTAAGACTGATGCGCCAGAGTTAAAATAGTTATGATTAATTTAACTTAATGAAAAATAAGAGGGGCTGTGGATGTTTTATAGGTTCCTCGATAGAAGAGACTAGTGAAAATCGTTCTTTGATTTTCACTAGTCTCTTCTATTCGTTTATAAAGCGAATAAAATTATTAATTATTATTACCAAGCTAAAAAAGAGCTTTTTTATCTGCATGCAACTGCTAACTGAAAATTTTTTAAAATCCAAACAAATCTTCAATTTATCAAGAATCAATGCAGTATGTCAGCAATTTAATCGATGTAAGTCTTGCTGATTTGAAAGTACTTGTGATCCTAGCGATAGAAATATCTTAATATGTCATTTAGTACTTATCTTGTAGGGGATTTTTTAGAATTGAGAGGCGAGTAATTCATCTATATATTTTTTGGATATAAGCTATTTATTGAGTATTGGCTTTTCTTTTTCTTTAAATATTCTTCAATGTATAATAAAGAATTCCAATTTTAGATATGTATTAAAATGTATTTGTAGAAAATGGAAAAAAAATCTTGACGCATAATATAAATCTTGGTATTATATTCTTTGTCGTTAAGAGACGAAAGACAGGATTTTTAAATTTTTGAATGATTATTAGAATTTTAGAATTTTTATTCAAAAATAACTCTTGACTTTGATTGCTAACTGTATTATTATTAAATAGTTGCGTTAAGCGATTATGTAGACCTTTGAAAACTGAACAAAGTTTCGACA
>NZ_AYZE01000007.1 GCF_001436735.1 Liquorilactobacillus cacaonum DSM 21116 | reverse complement strand
TCGGTTTGTTAATTATTTTAGAAAAATATTATCTAGTTTTCAAAGAACAAGTTCAACAACTTTCGTTGTTAATGGAGCCTAACGGGATCGAACCGATGACCTCCTGCGTGCAAAGCAGGCGCTCTCCCAGCTGAGCTAAGGCCCCAAAAAATTATAAAAAAGGATGGGCCTAAATGGACTTGAACCATCGACCTCACGCTTATCAGGCGTGCGCTCTAAACCAGCTGAGCTATAGGCCCATAACATCCTCAAAATGAGAGTAGACCTCTCAAAACTAAACAAAGTTTCAACTATCGTGTGTAGGTTTCCG
>NZ_AYZE01000001.1 GCF_001436735.1 Liquorilactobacillus cacaonum DSM 21116 | reverse complement strand
TTTTATATAATACCATCGCAATTCTGAAATGTCAAACACTTTTTAAAATTTGTTTTCTTCATGTGCAACGTTTCTGAATAAGCAACGAATATAACTATACACCTCTAGTCCTTACTAGTCAACATATTATTATAATATCTTTTATTATCCTATAAGCTTCCAATTAAAGAGTCCCCATCGTACAAAAATGTTTTTTATTTTGCAAGTAAACACAGCTAGATCTTAAAAAATAAAAAAATCAGAAGTAATTAACTTCTGATTCTAAAATAAATAATTCTATTTGTTATCTTCCGATCTTAGAGTTGGAAAAAGTAAAACATCACGAATAGATGGAGCATCAGTCATTAACATTACTAATCGATCTATTCCTACACCTAGTCCTCCAGTTGGCGGCATGCCATATTCTAAAGCTTCAACGTAATCTTCGTCAATTCCTTCAGCCTCATCATTTCCAGCTTCTCTTTCTTCAACTTGAGCCTCAAATCTACTTCTTTGATCTATTGGATCATTCAATTCTGTAAAAGCATTTGCATATTCATTTCCTAAAATAAACATTTCAAAACGATCAGTAAATCTATCATCTTTTGTGTTCTTCTTTGCTAATGGTGAAACTTCAACCGGATGTCCATAAACAAAAGTAGGATCAACTATCTTATCTTCACAAAAAGTCTCAAAAAATTCATTAATTATATGACCAACTTTCCAATACTTTTCATAATGAACACCTTTTTCATCTGCAATTTTTCTTGCTTTTTCAATTGACATTTCTTCCCAAAAATCAACGCCTGTTTCTTCCTTGATAATATCAACCATATGCACACGTTTAAATGCTTTATTAAAATCAACTTTTGAACCCTGATACTCAATTATTCCATCATCAGACACAACTTGTGCTGCAGCCTTAAAAATTCCTTCCGTTTCGTTCATAACATCAGTAAAATCAAAATATGCCGCATAGGATTCTAGCATCGTAAATTCAGGGTTATGCTTAGTATCTATACCTTCATTTCTGAATACACGTCCGATTTCATATACTCTTTCCATCCCACCAACAATTAATCTTTTTAAATGTAATTCAAGAGCAATTCTCAAGTACAACGAGATATCTAAAGCATTGTGGTGCGTAATGAACGGACGTGCAGAGGCACCACCTGCTTGGTTATGCAAAACAGGTGTCTCGACTTCAATAAATTTATTTTCATCTAAATATTTTCTTATCGCTGTAATAATCTTACTTCTCTTTATAAAGCGCTCAAAACTATCATGATTTGAAATCAAATCCAAATAACGTTGACGATAAATTTGTTCAACATTTTGTAATCCATGAAATTTGTCGGGTAAAGGTCTCAATGCCTTTGACAAAAAAGTGATGTCCGTCACTTTAAGTGTTAACTCGCCCATATCAGTTTTGATGACCTCACCAACAAGTCCTAAATGATCACCTAGATCTGAGCGTTTAAATATATGATATTTTTCCTCTCCAACTACATCTTTTCGAATATATAACTGTAAACGACCCTCTCTGTCTTGAATATCGGCAAATCCCACTTTACCTTTACCACGTTTTGCAACCATTCTCCCTGCAACAACAGCTTTTATTCCCGCTTTATCCAGATCATCTTTTGTACTTGTATCATATTTATCATGTAATTCTTTGGTCATAGCAGTTCTTTCGAAACGATGTCCAAATGGATCTATTCCTTCCATTCTTAATTCATCCATTTTTTCGCGTCGGACCTTAAGTTGATCATTCATATTTAATTCTTTGCCCAAAATTATCCCTCCAAAAAAGTATTCATATATATATTGCCTAAACATGACATAAAAAGCAAATTTAATTTTTTTAATTTCAATAAAACATCTATCTATCGATCATTAACACTTTAAGCTCATCTTCATCAAAAAAATATTTTTTTTTGCAAAATTGACAAACAATCTCTGCACCATGATCTTGTTCAATTAAGAGTTTCATATCAGCATTAGGTATACTAGAAACTAGTTCGCCAAAGCGTTTTTTTGAGCAATCACACCGATAGTTAATAGTTTTTTTTTCTAAAATTTGTGTATTTTCTTCACCACAAATTTCATAAATTATTTTTTCTGGAGTCAATCCATTTGCCATCATCACAGAAATTGCAGGTATTTCTGCTATTTTTTTCTCTATTATGCTTAAAACTTCATCACTTATACTAGGCAACACCTGTATCATAAAGCCACCAGCAGCCTTAACTAAATTATCAGTACTCACAACCGACACACCTATCGCAGAAGGAATCTGCTCAGATTTAGCCATATAATAGGTAAAATCATCACCTAATTCTCCAGAAACTAAAGGAACCTTGCCTGTAAATGGAATTTTAAGCCCTAAGTCTTTTGTAATTTCTATAAATCCTTTTTCTCCAATGGCACTTTTCACATCAACTTTATGTTCTTCGTTTAACGGCAAGTGAACATGAGGTTCCCTAAGATAACCCTTCAGGTCACCATTTGCTCTAGCATCTACTACAATTGTGCCTATTACCCCATCACCAACTATTTTTACTGTCATTTTATTATCTTTTTTTAAAAGTGATTGGCTTAATAAACTTGTTCCAGTAATTGCACGACCAAAAGCAACAGTTGCCGTACTCCAAGTATCATGTATTTTTTGAGCCTCTCGAACTGTTTCTGTTGTGTCTACCGCATATACTCTTAATTGCCCATCATACGCCAATGATTTCACTAAATAATCAGACATTTTCTCCCCAATATACTCTTTCTCTGTAATAGCAATAAAAAGGGGCTGTTCCAAAAAAAATTTCGGTACAGCTCCATTTTTATTACATATATACAGTACTTGTTATTTACCAACTAATTACTGTTTCAGTCCAACACCATTTTGTAAAAAAACATCAAGATTTATCTTTAGGATAAAAAGTAACTGTCTTTGTTAAATCTTCAGTAGTTACTGTTTTTTCATTTTCTTTCTTTTTTTCTTCTTCTTTTCTTTTCAAAGCTTCCTTTGATTCTTCAAAAGTTGCAGCCTTCTCACTTGGAAATTCTTCACCCTTCTTTATAGGCATTTCTCCCGTTTCAAAAAGACTAAGAATTTGTTTTTCATCTAACGTCTCATATTCGAGTAACGCTTCTGCAATTATCTTATGTTGTTTTCTATGATCTTCAATAATTGCTTTCGCTGAAGCCATTCCATCATTTAATAAGGATTTAACTTCATCATCAATTAAATTAGCTGTTTGTCCAGAATAGTTTGGCTGGCCAACCATGCCTCCTCCAGCAAACATATTACTTTGCCCTTCATACTGAACAGGCCCAAGTTTTTCACTCATTCCATACTCAGTAACCATGGCTCTTGCAAGTTGCGTTGCTTGTTGGAAATCATTAGAAGCACCAGAAGATTGCTCATTATAGATAATTTCTTCCGCAGCTCGACCACCCATCAAACCTGCAATTTGCTCTTTCATATCATGCTTTGAAAGAAGCATTTGATCCTCTTTTGGAAGCATGATAGCATAGCCGCCAGCACGACCACGAGGCACAATAGTTACCTTATGAACTACCCTAGCTTCATTCAAAACTAAACCAACAATTGTATGTCCAGCTTCATGATAAGCAACTGTTTCTCTTTCCTTCTTACTGATTACTCTATCTCGTTTAGCAGGTCCAGCGATAACTCTGTCTTCTGCTTCATCAATGTCAGAAGCATCGATTTGCTTTTTATCGCGACGAGCAGCTAACAATGCCGCTTCATTGAGCAAGTTTTCTAAGTCTGCTCCAACAAAACCTGGTGTTTGTTTAGAAACCATCTTTAAATCAACATCATTCGCAAGTGGTTTGTTTTTTGCATGAACTTTTAAAATCGCCTCACGACCCTTTACATCTGGACGACCTACTAAAATCTTGCGATCAAAACGACCAGGTCTCAATAACGCTGGATCCAAAACATCAGAACGGTTTGTGGCAGCCATAACAATCACACTCTCATCGCCTTCAAAACCATCCATCTCAACTAATAATTGATTAAGTGTTTGTTCACGTTCATCGTGTCCTCCACCCATACCATTACCACGTTGTCGCCCAACAGCATCAATTTCATCAATGAAAATAATTGAAGGAGAATTCTTTTTAGCATTTTCAAATAAATCACGTACACGGCTTGCCCCAACTCCGACAAACATTTCGACAAAATCAGAACCAGAAATAGAGAAAAATGGTACCCCTGCTTCTCCAGCTACTGCTTTTGCCAATAATGTTTTACCTGTTCCGGGAGGTCCTTCTAGCAAGACACCTGAAGGAATTCTTGCGCCAAGTGCCAAAAATTTATGTGGATCTCTTAAAAATTCAACAACTTCCACAAGTTCTTGTTTCTCTTCTTCCGCACCTGCAACATCAGAAAAACGTACTTTATTGGCCTTTTTATCAACTGGTTTGGCCTTGGACTTACCAAAGTTCATAACTCGTCCATTGCCACCGCCTTGACCGGCTTGACCCATCATCATATAGAAAAAGAAAATAAAGAAAATAACTGGTAACAAGTAAATTAAAAGTTGCAACCATATACTACTTGATTCTTCTTCTTTTGTTCCATTTTTCACATTATTTTTTTCAGCATACTGTTGAATTTGCTTAACAGCGACATCATTAGTCAACACATCGGTTGAAAATGAAGTTACCTTATTACTTCCAGATGTTAAGCTTCCTAATCCAGTACTTTCTTTAACTTTTCTTGCTTTTTTATAGTCCCCTGTAATTTTATAAGTACTTCCAGAAGGTTGCATAGTAAAATCTTTGATATTATCCTTCTTTAGTTCACTAATAAATTGGCTTGATTGGATTTGTTGAGATTGCGAACCTGTTTTACTACCAAAAAAGTAATATAACATTCCCGTTACCCCAAGGAAAATCACAATATAAAACAGACTATTTTTGAAAAGTCCATTCTTGTTATTGTTCATCTGCTTCCTCCTCATTTACTTCACAGATTGCTACGAATCTAGTAGCGCATAAATCATAACACACTTGACCATTATTGACCATTAATTATTCTCGTAAATTTCAGGTTTTAAAATTCCAACATACGGTAGATTACGATACATCCCTTGGTAATCCAACCCATATCCAACTACAAATTCATTTGGAACTTGGAAACCAACATAATCAGGAACTACACCTTCAACTCTCCTTTCAGGTTTGTCAAGAAGTGTACAAATTTTAACAGTCTTTGCCTTTCGATGTTTCAATAGGTCCACTAAACATTGCAGCGTTTTACCAGTATCAATAATATCTTCAATGATTAGTATCTCTCTTCCTTCAACCGGAACATCTAAATCCTTAAGAATCTTAACTTCTCCAGATGAAACAGTTCCATCACCATAGCTAGAAACATCCATAAAATCTATCTCTGCATATGTATCAATTTCTCTGATAATGTCTGCCATAAATAAAACTGCACCTTTGAGAACACAAATAACCAGTGGCTTCTTGTCTAAATAATCAGCAGTTAACTTCTTTCCAATTTGTTTTGAAACTTCTTTAATTTGACTCTTACTATAAAGAATTTCCTTGATATCCTCGTTCATACCTAACCTCATTTCTAGACTTTATTCCTAAAAATTATCATGTATTGCATTTTATCATTTACCAGTCGCTCTGACAAATCAGATTTTCTAATACCAGGTATCCATAAAATATGATTTTCCTTTGTTGTAACTATCCATATTTTATTTCTTACTTCTTTTGAGACTTTTTTATCAATTAAAATTTTTTTGACTTTTTGTGTCCCAACTTCCGTATGTATTTTATCTCCAACCTCTCGATGTCTTACCATTAAAGGCATCAAAGCCAGGTTTGAAAAACAAAAAAAATCGTCATTTTCCAAAACATCCTGCTTAAAACACTCAAAAACTCCTATACTTTCTTTATCATTAAGAACTTTCCAACAATTTAACTCAAGTTGGTAGTTAATTTGAGATTTCACATCTTGCTTTTTTTTATTTTCAAAATAAAAAAAATCATAATTTTTCGTTAAAAAAATATTGAACTCTAATTTGATGAACCCTTGTGGTTTATTTTTATTAGTCAGAAACTGTTCAACTTGATGTAATTTTTTTTCACTTAACTCGCTTAACTCTTTTTCTAGCACTTTTTTTAAAACAAAATATCTCCAATTCGCACTTAATTCCAGCCATTTTTTAATTGAAAATAATTTTTCATCATTTTTTATAATTTTTAAATAGTTTTCTGCCTGTTCATCAGTTGCATCTAGCAGTAAAGTCAATTGTTCTTCATATAATGAAATATGCTGCAAAAACTTTGAATTTTCTTTTTTCATTTTTGGAACAAGTTGATGCCTTACTCTATTTCTAAAATAAGTATCTTCACTGTTTGTAATATCCTCAAAGTATATTATATTTTCATTCTGTGCGTACCTTTGAATTTCTTTTTTTGAAAAAGGCAAAAGTAACCTAACCAAACTTCCACTTGTAAAATTTCGGATTCTCTTAATCCCTTGTAACTGTCGAATATTACCTCCTCTAATAAGTTTCATCAAAAAAGTTTCAGCTTGATCATCTGCATGGTGAGCAGTTAATAAGATATCAATTTTAAAATCATTCATAATCTTTGAAAAGAAGTCATACCTGAATTTCCGCGCAGCCTCTTCTGTTCCTTTGCTTGGATGGAGCCCAATGGACCATTCACACATATGTAACTTAAGATGCTCTTTTTTACAAAAATCAATAATATAACTGGTTTCTTCACTACTTTCAATCCTTAACTTATGATCAACATAAGCAACATCAATGTCTGGTCTAATGTTCTCCGGCAAAGAACACAATAAGTGTAACAAAACCATTGAGTCTACACCTGTCGATACTGCCACAAGTACTCTTTGACTCGGACAATCTTTTTTAAAATTCTCAACAAATAATTTTTTTATATCTCTCATATGCTTAACCTACTAAAAAACGATTGTTGCTATATGACAACAATCGAATTTACTGCTTTAACTACGTCGGCCACCACGGCCACCGCGCTTACCCTCTGTGTTCCGCTTCAAAGAGGTTAATCTTACTTCACTATCTTTTAAAAATCCAGACAATAATGAATCAAAATCAGATTTCTTAGATTCAGTTACTTTTTTATTTTCATTTTTTTTATAGTTTTGATGTTGATTACTACTATGACTATGCACTTTTACATCAGCACCACCGGAACGATAATTATTACTTCGTTCCCCTCTATTAGTATGAGTAGGTGTAGTTTGAGCCTTCTCCCGTTGAGGAGCAGCGACAGTTGCTTTTCGAATTGATAGACTTATTTTCCCATCATCAGCGACTGATAACACCTTAACAGTGACCTCGTCACCAACGCTCAAGACGTCATGAATGTCCTTTACATATCCGTCAGAAACTTCACTGATGTGTACCAAACCATTTTTTTTCTCGCCTAATTCAACAAACGCACCAAAATTCGTTATTCCTGAAACCTTGCCTGTAACTTTAGCTCCCACTTCAATTGACATAAAAATGTTGCTCCTCCTTAAACTATATACTCCATAGTATAACACGCAAAAGCTGGTATGCAATAGATTGTAAAGTAGCTGACCGCTTTTTTTATGTTTTATTTTATCGGTAAGCTATAAATCGTTTCACCGTCCTTAGAATAATAATATTTTTCTCTTATTATTTTTTCTAAGTAGTTTTTGTCGTTCAATTGCTTAACTTTTTCTTTCAAATCACTTTGTTGAATCTTAACATCGTCTAGTTTCTTTTGTGAAGTATTTATTTGCCTATTCAAATTAGCTGTTAAAATCTTGGTATTTAGAATTTGATAACCAAAGAAAATGACTACAATACAAAAAATAAGAATAATTATTTTAAATCTTATTTTGCGAATCCTTTTTACCTTTTTTTGATAATCATTTTGTTTTTTTCTTTCTTCATTAGCACGGTAAAAAGAATTATCTAATGTCCTAATTTTTTGTCCTGTTGCCATTTCTAAGTTTCTCCTTTCTTAACTCTAATACTCACCAATTATAGCAATGTTGAGCCAGTCAAGTCTATTATTTTACTTAATTCAAATTTTCTTTAAATTCTTCCGATATAATTTCGTACAAATCTGTGGCCTCATCTTTTTTTACTGTTTCTTTTAGTGATGTTACCTTCACTGTCAGAATCTTATTTCCAAAGGAGATTACAAGCTCACTACCAATTGTCACATCCGTTGATGACTTGGCAACTTTACCATTCACTTTAATCCTTCCTTTATCTGATATTTCTTTTGCTACTGTTCTTCTTTTTATAATACGTGAAACCTTCAAATACTTATCTAATCTCATAATACATCCTTTCTGTTTTTAAAAAAACTTATAATATATTTTCCTCCTGGAATACTTTTCCACTCCTTATCGCTAAACAAATTACAATATCTTGCAAAATAGAGATATGAAATTATTCCTACTAGAATACAAAGCAAACATTGTCCAAAATTTGCCAATCTTGAAAACGTCAAAAACCGTGTACTTAATCTAACTAACAAAACGACAAAAGTCATGATTAGTGAACAGCTCACCGCTTTTTTTAGAAATTTATTACTTACCCCCCTATTAATTGCCATTTTTTTCAATGCAATTTTTGAAAAAAAAGCTCCAATTGCCATACTTAAAACACTAGAACATGCTGCACCCGCAATCCCAAAATAAACTGTAAATTGAAAATTCGTTAAAATTTTAGTTATCATGATCACTATCAATACAAGTATATTTTTTTTATAATTACTTGTACTTTGTAATATCGCATTATCTAACAAAATAATTCCTGCAAAAATAATAGTCAGCATGCTGATACTTAAAGCAAGGTCTCCTTGACTCGAGCCAAACAAAGCCTTATTAATATCGGGCATTAAAACTATTAATCCAAATGTCGCTGCTATAGAAATACTCATACAGATTCTATACACCAGTTGAATATCTTGTTGAAATTTTTTCCCATTTCTTTCAAGTTTATTTTTGATTAACGTTGGCAATAAACTAGTAGAAAAGCTCATAGCTAAGACTAGACCTAGTTGAAGCAACGTCTGAGAACGATCGTAGATTCCCTTTAAGTTTTCAGCACTTTTCATTCCATAGCCTTTAGCTTGTAATGCATTTTTTAAAGTAAATGAATCAACTAGCTGTAGTAAAACTAAAATTGCGGCAAAAAGACAAATAACAAGTCCTTCCGAAACTACTCCTTTAAACAGTTTTTGCGTAACCGAAAAACTTGGACAATATTTTGCAGTAATTATTTCTTTAAAAAAATTAGAAAAGAATACTAATGCACAGAATGCGCCAACAATTGATCCTAAAAATGCATAACTCCCAATTTGATAGAGAGACCACCCTTTTACGGTACCAACTAATGCCACAATAATTATGGAACCTATCCTAACAATTTGTTCAATCAATTGAGACAAAGCAGTAGGTATCATTTCTTGACGTCCTTGGTTATACCCTCTAGCAACTGAAAGAAATGGTACTACTAAATATAACCAGGATACACTTTTTATCAATGAATTGAGCTTATTATCACCCATAAAATTCGCAATTGTATCTGAATACAAAAATAAAAACAAAAAAATACATATCCCGATCATCAATAATATATATAGTATCGCAATTATTTGTTCATTTCTTTTTTTCTCGTCTATTTCTTTTGCAATTATCTTAGAAATATATACCGGAAAACCTGTCAGTCCAATTGTCATCGCTAATCCGTAAATTGGGTATATTTGCTGATAGATATAAAAACCCCTATTTCCAACCATATTTTGAAAGGGAACTCGATAGATTGCACTTAAAATTTTACCCAACAATGCGGCAAAAGTTAGTATTGTAGCCCCTTTAATTGCAAAACTAGCTGGTTTGTTTTTCATTTTCTTCTACCTTTTTAATTTTAGTCTCTTTTTTTACCAATTCTCTAAATAATTCAGTTAAATCAGAGACTATTTTTTCCAATTTTGTTTTTGGTTGCAAGACTATAGTTATTATCATCTTTCCTTGGTCAACTTTAAGAGTTGCTTTCATACTAGTTTGGGCAATTGCTTTCAAATAATCTGTAGCTGCATACAAAGAACTTGCTTCCTTAGAACATGTTACTATAATTTTATTGTTTTTATAACTGACTAACTCTACCAATGCTTTATCAGCAAACATTTTTAATAATCCCAGTTCTAAAAGGTTAGCTACCTCCATTGGATATTCTCCGAAGCGGTCTATCAAATCCTCCTGAATCTCAATAAATTGCTTTTCGTTATCAATTTGTCTAATACGTTTATACAATTCAATTTTTTGTCGTTGATCTTCAACATAATTTGCTGGTATATAGGCCTCAATATTTATTTTAATCTCAGCATCTGTCTTTTTGATACTCTTTATTCCTTTTTTTCTATTAACTGTTTCTTTTAACATCTGCGTATACAAATCATAACCCACAGAATCAATAAAGCCATGTTGTTGCTTACCTAAAAGATTCCCTGCCCCTCTAATTGACAAATCTCTCATGGCAATTTTAAACCCCGATCCCAATTCAGTGAAATCTTTAATTGCCTCCAATCTTTTCTCACTAACTTCAGTAAGCACTTTATTTTCTTGGTACATAAAATAAGCATATGCAACCCGATTACTTCGACCAACTCTGCCACGAAGTTGATAGAGTTGAGAAAGTCCCATTTTATCAGCATCTTCAACAATTAGAGTATTAACATTTGGAATATCGACACCTGTTTCAATAATAGTTGTGGTAACCAAAACATCATATTCTCCGGCAATAAAATCAACAAGAATTCTTTCTAATTGGACTTCTGTCATTTGCCCATGAATATAGGCAACCTCCGCCTCAGGAACAAATGCCTTAATCTCTGCAACCGTCTTTTCAATATCTGCAACCCGATTGTGAAGATAAAAAGCTTGTCCTCCTCTGGACATTTCCCTGGAAATAGCATCTGCAACTGTCCCATAATTTTGTTCCATTACATACGTCTGAATTGGATATCTATTCATAGGTGCTGTTTCAATAACCGACAGATCTCTAACCCCTAACATTGACATATTTAATGTTCTTGGGATAGGCGTTGCTGTCAAAGTTAAAACATCCACCTGCGATTTCAATTGCTTTAATTTTTCTTTATGCTTAACTCCAAATCTTTGTTCTTCATCAATAATTAGAAGACCCAAATCTGCAAATTTTACATCTTGCGATAACAAACGATGTGTTCCAACAACAACATCAATTACACCATGTTTTAAATCATTTATTGTCTTTTTAATTTGCTCTTTAGTTTGAAATCGTGATAAAATTCCGACCTGGACAGGAAAATCAACAAATCGGCTTAACATTGTTTCATAATGTTGTTGCGCAAGAACTGTCGTGGGTACCAAAAAAGCGACCTGCTTTTGATCTTGGATTGCTTTAAATGCTGCTCTGAGCGCTACTTCTGTCTTGCCATAACCTACATCGCCTATTAATAGTCGATCCATCGGGGTCTTTTTTTCCATATCACGCTTAATTTCACTGCTACTTCTTAACTGGTCTGGTGTTTCCGAATAAGGAAAGGCATCTTCAAATTCTTTTTGGTATTCATTATCCAATGAAAAAGCAAATCCTCTTTGCAATTCCCTTTTTGCATATAATTCTACCAATTCATCAGCAATATCTTCAATTTTTGATGCTACATTATTCTTTGTTTTTTTCCATTCAGATCCTCCTAATTTATTAATATGCGGCACCTTAGACTCACCAGATACATACTTTTGAATTCGATCAATTTGCGAGACCGGTAAAAATAATTTTGCATCATCTTGATAAACAATAGTCAAGTAATCTTGATGCTTTTTTTCTATTTCCATCGTTCTCATGCCAATATATCTACCTATACCATGATTGATATGAACAACATAATCTCCTTCTTTTAACTCTGTATAACTTTTCAATCTCTCAGAGTTTTCCATTGTCTGACGTCTAGCAACTCTTTTTTTAGGTACTTTATTGAATAATTCATTTTCTGTAATTACAGCCACATTTTGTAGTGGTAATTCAAACCCATTAAGTAAATTTGATAGTACCAATTGTACTTGACCTTTTACAATTTTATCTTTTTTTGATATTACAGCATTTATCCCAAAATCCGCTAAAGTTCTAGCTGTTTTCTCCAATCTATTCTTATCAGAAATTGAAATTATAACTGTCTGTTTCTGATTCATCCACCTATCTATTTCAGTTTTTAATAAAGGAATCTGACCAAAAAAATTCTGCATACTTCTAATTTTAAGATCAATTTTTTGGTTAAAAGTTAACTGTCCCATTCCTTTTTCAAAAATCGATAAAAACAAACTATTATTTTTACTTTTCTTAAGAATTTTTCTAATTGGTTCTCCAAATATCTCATCTGGAAACATTTTTCCAGATTCAATTTGCGCTAACTTCCAATTTTGATCATCTTTTTCAAGCATTTTCTCATTGTCTAATACTCTAGGATAATCATCTACTACGAGTAAATCATCTTCTGCCAAATAATCTACAATGTTCACATTTTTTCCTATGATTTTATCAAAGAAAACAGTATCGCTAGCTAAAAGTTTTTGCGCTTTTATTCTTTCTATGAGTTCATCAATCGTATTTTTTAATTTCTCATAAATTTCTTCATTCTTTATAATATTCTTTTTATCTTTCAATGCTTCACTTAATACTTGCATTGCTTTTTTTATTTGTGATTTGTCTATCAAAGCATCCGTTGCTGGTAATATTACTACTTGCTCTATATTTTCAATGCTTCTTTGCGTCCCAACATCAAATTCTCGTAAAGAATCAATTTCTTCGTCGAAAAAATCTACTCTGAATGGATTAACCGTGTTTAGTGGGTAAAAGTCAATGATTGAACCTCTGACTGCAAAATCTCCCTTTTTTTCTATTCGTTTAGTTCTCTGATATCCAAATTCATTTAATTTTTCTATTAGAAATTTTTGCTCAACGTTAACTCCAATTTCCAGTTTAATTCTTGCATTTTTCCAAACCTTAGAAAGAGGTAAATTCTTTTTTAGACCTCTTGCTGAAGTGATTACAATTTTAGGGACATCTTTTTCTGATAATGCTGATAAAGCTTTTATTCGATTGCTTCGATATTCTGGTGAACTAATTGCAACTTCAGCAGCTATTGCTTCATCAACGGAAAATAAATAAACTTGATTTTTATCTAAATATCCCTGTAATTCTTTTTCCATTTGTTGACTATGGTGTAAGTTGTCAGTAACAAACAAAATATTCCTTTTCTTTTTTTTCAGCATCTCTACCAAAAATAAGGCCTTTGCAGATGCAATTAAGCCCGTAAAGAGTCCCCTAAATTCATTTTGACTATCCAAATTGTCCATAAAACTCAACAATTCAGAATTTTTAAAAAAAACTTCGTGCAACTTCATGTTCTCCTTTTCCCCCTATAACTCACGTAGCTATTTATGATTATAGCGATTCATTGTTTTCATAAAGTCATCAGTATCTATCCAACTTTCAATTGCATCAATTGCTTGTTCAATTCCTTTTTCTAACTCATTTTTTTGTTCTTTTGTAAATTTTGAAAGCACCCAATCAACAACACTCACACGTTGAGGATGATCAATTCCAATTTTAATTCGCTTAAACTCTTGTGTACCTAAATGTGCAATTATACTTTTTATTCCATTATGTCCACCTGCAGAACCCTTTTGCCTTAATCTTAAATGTCCAACAGGGAGATCCATATCGTCGTGAACCACAATAATATCTTCTTCAGAAATTTTATAAAAATCCATCAAGGGTCGAACACTTCTACCAGATTCATTCATATATGTGAGCGGTTTTACTAACATTATTTTTTCACCATTAACAATAAAGTCTGCTAAACTTGCTTCATCTTTTATTTTATTGAATTTTACTTCCTCTTTTTTGGCTAATGCATCCAATACCATAAATCCAACATTGTGTCTGGTTTCCTCGTATTCTTTTCCTACATTTCCCAACCCAATTACTAACTTCATTTTTTACACTCCATATCTTTTCATTTTTAAAATAATTCAATATATATTTCCGCTATTTACCATTTAAAAAATTTGAATACCAAAAAATCGGAACTTAATTGTCCCGTGCTTTACACTATATTATAATTAAAATTATACCATAGATACCTATGTTGTACTCTTGAAAAAAAGTTTGAAAGTTTCTTCACATTTTTCAAAAAAACGTGCTATACTATCAGTGTGTTAATAATTTCACTAATGAAGGGAATGCATTATAGTGTCAGAAATTAAAAATCATCAAAAAGTTATTTTAGTCGGTGACGGGGCTGTTGGTTCTAGTTACGCTTACGCAATGGCTCTTCAAGGAGTTGCTGAAGAATTCGGAATTGTCGATGTTGTGAAAGAACGTACAGAAGGTGATGCTCTTGATTTGTCTGATGCAACAGCATTATCATATCCAAAGAAAATTTATTCTGCTGAATACTCAGATTGTACAGACGCTGATTTAGTTGTTATTACAGCGGGAGCACCACAAAAACCTGGTGAAACACGTTTGGACTTAGTTAATAAGAACTTACGTATATTGTCAAGTATCGTTAAACCAATCGTTGAATCAGGCTTTGACGGTATCTTCCTTGTTGCTGCAAATCCTGTTGATATTTTAACTTACGCTACTTGGAAGTTATCCGGTTTTCCTAAGCATAAAGTAATTGGTTCAGGTACTTCCCTTGATACTTCACGTTTACGCGTAGCACTTGGTGATTTATTTGATGTAAATGATCCTCGTTCAATTCATGCCTACATTATGGGTGAACATGGTGATTCAGAATTTGCAGCATATTCAGCTGCTACAATTGGTGGTCTTCCTGTCTTGGATTGGGCAAAGAACAATGGTGTTACTGCTGAGCAATTAGCAAAAATTGAAGACGACGTTCGTAACAAGGCTTACACGATTATTAGTAAAAAGGGTGCTACTTTCTATGGGGTTGCTACAGCCTTAGCTCGTATTTCAAAAGCTATTTTACGTGATGAAGATGCAGTCTTGCCTGTTTCAGCTTATATGGATGGTCAATATGGCTTAAACGATATCTACATTGGAACACCTGCTGTTATCAATGGTCATGGAATCGCTAAAATTCTTGAAGTTCCTCTTAATGAAGAAGAAAGTAAGAAAATGACTGACTCTGCAACTACTCTTAAAAAGGTTTTGACTGATGGCCTTAAAACAATTGAGGCATAGTTAATAAATTATTACTTGGCTTAATTATTCATTTTCATAACTATTTTGAATGGGACAAAGCGAAAGCAATCTTTCGACTTTGTCTTTTATTTTGTTACAAGAAGCTTTATTAAAGCTTACTTTTCATAGTATCTTTCTGTAACACATATCTTATATATTATAAATTCTGAATAAATTGTAAAATTTTCATTTCAATTCTCCTTTTAATATAATTTTATGATAATATAGATTAGAAGTTTTTAATTAATGGAGGAAATAATATATGCTATTTAAATCCTTGGTTCAACCAAAGAAAAATTTAACTACTGTTCGTGAAGATGTTACACTAGAACAAGCCCTTGATATTTTAGAAGATTCTGGTTACAGATGTGTTCCTATACTCGATGAAACTGGTCAAATTTTTCGTGGAAATATTTATAAAATGCACATATATCGCCATAAGTCACGTGGTGGCGACATGAGTCTACCTGTCACATATTTACTGAAAAATGCTACAAAATTTGTAACTCTAGATTCTGCTTTTTTTAATATTTTCTTTTCAATTAAAGACTTGCCTTACATTGCTGTGCTTGATGAACAGAATTTTTTCTATGGTATTTTAACACACTCAAGCTTGCTAAACATGCTTTCTCAATCTTGGAATATTGATATTGGTAGTTATGTTTTAACCGTTATTTCCTCTGACGAACGTGGAGATTTGGTAGAAATGTCGAAAATAATCACAAAGTATACAGCTATTGCAAGTTGTATTACCCTAGATGTTGAAGAAAAAGATCTTGTCCATCGAACTTTATTCACATTACCTGCAGATGTAACTTCTGAAAAACTTGAAAAGATAATCTCAAATCTAGAAAGAAAGAGTTTCACAGTCTCAGAAATAGAAGATTTACGTTCGTAAATCGAACATAAGAACTTCCTTGCTGGATATTAGCGAATTTAATCTAGTTAAAAACAGAGTGTGACACCAAATAACAAAAGATCGAGTATTTTCAATACACTTTCTGTTACAAACAAATAGAGGAACCGGGTCAAAATCTAATTTTGACCCGGTTCCTCTATTTGTTCAACCAATCACCAGTACATTAATTATATCGTACACCCTTGAAATCAATATTCTGACTCAAATCATAATATTTCTGAAAATGATAACCTATTGTCTTATCTGCTATGTATATCTGTCAGTCCTAAACTGACATCTAATGCTTGATTAATTTCATTCATTTCGGTTTCACTTATATGTGTTATTTTATCCTTTAATCGTTGCTTATCAATTGTTCTGATTTGTTCTAACAAAACGACTGAATCTTTTTCAATGCCAACTTCTGCTGCTTTTAAACCAACATGAGTTGGCATTTTAGGCTTTTGTATTTTTGCTGTTATTGCAGCAACAATAACGGTAGGGCTGTACCGATTTCCAATATTATTTTGTACAATCAAAACAGGACGCATCCCCCCCTGTTCTGAGCCAACGACAGGTGATAAATCCGCATAAAAAATATCACCACGTTTAACATCCTCAGTTGTCATATAACCCCTCGATCTTTATTCTCATATTCCGTTTCACAATCACAGCCTATAAATTCATCACAAATCTTTTTGTTTAACGGTCCCATTTCCTTATAACCATTAATTAATTCATCTAAAATATGACGGTGTGCTTCTACATATTCAGCAACCATATTATCTTTTTCTAATTCTTGCTGATTGATAGAATAATAATCACAATATATAGATATTCTTTCACTTGAATCATTATTAATCTTTTCTGCCATACTCTCAAAATGATATGCCATTTTGTGACCCCCAACCGTAATTTATCCACTAATCATAACACAGTTTTCCACTGATGTAACATTAAAACCTTAGTTATTTTTTAATAAATTCTTGGTACACGTTCTGAAATCAAACATAAAACTTCATAATGTATAGTATTCATTTGATCTGCAACTTCTTGAGGTGTAATTTTTTTGTTACTATCTTTACCAATTAAAGTAACAGCAGTCCCTACTTTATATTCTTGTGGAACTCTCACCATTATTTGGTCCATGCATACTCTTCCAACTATCTCACAAAAAAAGCCATTTATTAAAACTTTGAACCCTTGCATTTTTCGTGACCAGCCATCCGCATATCCAATTGGAACTGTCGCAATCCATTCAGAGTCTTTTGCAGTATATGTTTTACCATAGCCTATCGAGTCTCCTTTATTTATTTCCTTAATAGCTACAATCTCACTCATAAGACTAAATGCTAACTTAAAATCCGGACTATCCAATTCTCTCCCAGATGGATTTAATCCGTACATCGATATTCCAAATCGAACTGTATTTCCTCCACATTCCTTATGCCAGATTGACGCCGCAGAATTTGCCACATGGACATATCTAGGAAGTGTTTTCAAACACGTCTCAAGGTTTTTAAATTTTTTAAGTTGTTTGTCATAATAATCAACCGCATCTCTTTTTTTTGAATCGGCAGTTGCAAAATGGGTGAAAATCCCTTCAAAATTAAACTGATTCGAATATTGGTTTATAAAATCAACAGCCGCTTGCAATTCTTCTTGATTCCTAAAACCTATTCTTCCCATTCCGGTATCCAATGCTAAATGAATCGATAATCTAAGTTTTCTTTGTTCTAGTAACTTCTGAGCATTCTTCAAAAAATCTATGTCACCCACTGCTGTGGAAATATCATTTTCTGCCATTAACGGTGCATACTCAAAAGGAGTAACTCCAAGAACTAAAATAAGTTCATTTAAGTCCGCTTGGCGTAATGCTAATGCTTCATCAATGATTGCAACACAATAGCCTTCTACTCCCACTTCATGTGCAACCTTAGCAACCTCAACGATTCCATGACCATATGCGTTAGCTTTTACAACTGCGAACAGCTTTTGATTAGAATCCATCTTTTCTTTTTCTACTGAAATATTGTGTTTAATAGCATTTAAATCAATTTTTGCATATGTTCTTCTATGAAAACCAACGACCATTTCTAAGACTTCCCTTACAATTAATTACTTTCCAAGATTACTTCCGTCATCACTAATCTATCAGTATGTGAAATTGAAATATGTGCTTTCCCATCCTTAAACGGTTGCCTCGTTATAGTCGGCTTACCACTTGTTGGATCATTCAAAATTTCAACGTCCTGAAAACTAATCTTTTTCCCAATGCCTGTGCCAAATGCTTTACTGTAAGACTCTTTAGCGGAAAAACGACCAGCCAAATATTCATTTTTTCTCTGCATACTAAGTTTTTTAAAATAAGACAATTCTTCTTCTGTCAAAATTTTTGTTGCGAAATTTTGATGTCTTTCTTGTGCAGCTCCAATTCGATCAATTTCCGTTATATCTACTCCAATTCCACGAATCAAATTTCTCATCCTCTTCAATTAACCTTACCATATCATACTCTGCAAATTATATTACCACAATTCATTGATTCAAAAAAGGACTGTATAAATCAATAATTTCTAACTTTATTCTACTATATTTTAAACTTTTTTCTTCTGAAAATGATTAATAAAAAAACAGAATCAGAAGTAAGTTACCTTCTAATTCTGAATAAAAATTAATTATTAACACATCATTACTGGATAGAATTAAGGTCTCCCCTAATTACCTAATAGTCAAAAATTTTTTATTACTATACTCCGAAGTTAGTCAAGAAATTCTACTATAGTAACCTAGCACACGTGATTAACCTTCTTTTGTTCTAATCGTAAACTTTCTTTTCTTTTTATTGTCTCGATTAAATTTATCTCTGTTCTGATCTTTTTTAGGTTTACGACTACTGCTACTATTGCTACTACTCTTGTGACTGCCTGTTTTATTATCTCTTCTTTGGTAACCACCACTCTTACCACTTCTACGGTTACGATCATAATGACCAGCAGATGCCTTCTTCCGTCTTGGTAATGGACGTTCTGGTGTAATTTTAACAGGCACTTCGTTAGCAGCATCCTTAGTCATCACATTAAGTAACGCAGCAACCAAGTCTGTCGTTTCATATTTTTCAGTTAAAATATCAATTTGTTGTTGAAACTTTTGTGTATCTGTTTTTTTAATAAGTGTATCAATATCATCAATTGCTGAAGATATCTGCCCATTAAATGCTTCTTGTTCTGTAGGTGGCTTTAAATTACTCATACGTTTTTTAGTAAGATTCTCAATTACACGTAAATAATCCATCTCATTTGGTGTTACAAATGTAACAGAGACCCCATGGCGCCCCGCACGTCCTGTACGTCCAATACGATGCACATAACTTTCTGGGTCTTGTGGAATATCATAGTTATAAACATGCGTTACACCTGAAATATCTAATCCACGAGCTGCCACATCAGTTGCAACCAATATATCAAGTTTGCCAGCCTTAAATTGCTTTAAAATGCTCATACGACGTTGCTGAGACAAATCACCATGAATTCCCTTGGCATTATATCCTCTCGCTTCGAGACCCTTCGACAACTCATCAACACGTCGCTTGGTTCTACCAAAAACAATTGTTAACTCTGGCGCTTGTACATCAAGAATTCTAGTCATTGTATCGAATTTTTCAAAATCTCTTGATTTAACATAGTATTGATCAACTAAATCTGTTGTTAATTCTTTAGCTTTGATTTTAACAATACTTGGATTTTGCATAAACTTCTCGCCGATTTTCAAAATTGCTGGAGGCATTGTTGCAGAAAATAACAAAGTTTGACGTTCACTTGGAACAGCTTTGATGATACTTTCAATATCTTCTACAAATCCCATATCAAGCATTTCATCCGCTTCATCAAGAACCATCATTTTTACAGAATCCAATTTAACTGTTCTTCTTCTAATATGATCCAACAAACGTCCTGGTGTACCCACTAAAATTTGTGGAGCCTTCTTTAATGAGTTTATCTGGCGTCGGATATCTGCACCACCATACACAACTTGTACCTTTGCACGTTCATCACGTCCTAATCGGTATAATTCTTCTTGTGTTTGAATTGCTAACTCACGCGTTGGTGACACAATTACTGCCTGTATCTCGTTTACTTTTGTATCAATTTGATTTAATATTGGTAACCCAAAAGCTGCAGTCTTTCCTGTACCTGTTTGAGCTTGTCCAATAACATCTTTTCCTTTCAAAACCAAGGGGATTGTTTCTGCCTGAATAGGTGTTGCTTCTTCAAACCCACTACGGTTTATTGCCTTTAAGATATTTTCTGAAAGACCAAGTTCTGTAAATTTCAAAAATTATTTCCTCCTGTTATATAAAAAGCTAATTTCTCTATATTAATTGTTCTAGTACACTCTCCAGATGTATTCCATGACTTCCTTTTAACAATAACAAGTCATTAACATTCACTTCTTTTTGTAATGCCTTAACTAAGCCATCTTTATCAGTTGTCTTATACAAATGAAGTTGATTTTCTTCAAACTTTGCTGCTAACTTTGTAGCCAAATACTTAACTTCTTCCCCACAAAAATATACACTCTCAATTTTCTTTGGATTAATAACATCAGCTAAGCTTTCATGCATCTCTTTTGAATTTGCTCCAAGTTGAAGCATATCTCCAATAACCAAAATTCGTTTTCCATTTGTTGGAGCATTCGAAAAAGCATTAATAACTAGTTTGGCAGCAGTCGGATTGGAATTATAAACATCACTTAATATTTGCTCACCTTTTTTCCCAACTAACCACTGTGTTCTATTTTTTGTTAAAACAAAAGAATTGAGAGCTTTCTCCATTTCATCGACTGTAATATGGAAAAAATCTCCGACACTCAATGCAGCAATTGCGTTAGTAACATTATAGGAACCAATCATTGGAATCACAAAGTTTTTATTACTCCATTTTGCAACTCTAAAACTAGTTTTTTTATCACTACTAACAACATTTAACGCACGTACTTCAACATGCTCCGAAGTTCCAAAAGTAATTGTTTTTTGTTCAATATTCTTTGCTCTTTGGGTAAGCAAAGGTTCATCACCGTTATACACAAATACTCCATCTTCTTTTAGTCCATGAGTTATTTCCATTTTTGCATCTGCAATTTTTTCTCTAGTTCCAAAAAATTCAATATGCGCTTCACCAATCATTGTGATAACTGCAACATCAGGTTCCACAAGCAAACTGAGTTTCTCTAACTCACCAAAGTGATCCATTCCCATTTCAACGACTAAAACTTCAGTATTTGGCTCCATCGACAAAACAGTCATCGGTACACCAATAAAATTATTAAAGTTATCGTGTGTCTTTTGTACATTGAATCTTTGACTTAGAATAGCTGCTACCATATCCTTTGTCGTTGTTTTTCCATTACTCCCCGTAATAGCGACAACTTTAGGATTAATCTTCTGAAGATAATAATGCGCAAGTTTGTGCAAAGCCTGCAAATTATCAGCTACTACCAATTTTGGAATTATACGTGTATTTTCAACATGTCCTTCTTGCCACAACGTTGCAACCGCACCATTCTCAGCTGCTCTTTCAACATAATCATGACCATCATGTTCTGCAACTAACGGAACAAATAAAGCACCAGGTTTTAACGAACGTGTATCAAAAGAAATACTTGTCACCACTATTTCTTCCCATTCTTCTTTTGGTGTAACTTCTAGAGCTTTCGCAATCTCTGCTAATCGCATCTTCATTTAAAACTCTTCCCTTCATGACATACTGCCAAAAAGGCTAATTTTCTTAGCCAAAATAATAACATGCACAGCATCTCCATTAAAATTGTCCTATGCCATTGTATCACAAAAAATAAAACATCTTAAATTAAACGCAAAATAAGGCAGCAATTATTTATTGGTTTCTAATACTCTCATCATCTGAGTACCTCTAGCTATTTGCCAACGTAATAATAATTCTGCCACATAGTATTAATACTTTATTAAAATGACACATGACTACAGACTTAAATCATTTTCAATTAATTCTGGCACTAAAATATTAAATTTCCACTCCGCCTTGTCCAAATAGTACCTTAATTCCCCTACAAATTGTGATTTTTCAATCAACATAGTGGGCTCATGCCACTTTAATTGATATACAGAATCTGGAGCCAATAAGAAAGGAACGATTAATTCTTGACCTTTAATTTTTAGTCCCCCAAAATCAAACACCATACCATTCACAAGTAAGTCATCAATACTTTTGATAATTTCAACACTCATATTCTGAAAATGATGTCGAGATCTTAAAAATGACTTTTTTTCTCGATATATATCAGCCACCTTGTTGGTTAGGCTAGTTGCGAGAACTTGATAAAAGTGTGGCAAATAACGATAGTATACCTTTTTTGCACCATTAGGTAAAGTTAAATATACATAATTATTTTGTAATTTGTAATAAAAAGGCGATTTTATATGTGTATATGCATGTCCCAAATACAATAATTCAGCTACTTCACGCGGTGTTAATGCCTCTAAATCATTGACTTCATCAAAATCAATCCAATTAATATTTTGTTCTGTATTTCTGGTCAAAAATTTTTTTACATCTGTATCCTCTAAAAACATATTAAATCCAGAATAAATATCTATCTCTTGATTTGGATCTACATTATTAAGTGACAATAAATTTTGTGGCTTTAGTTCCACACCTCTAAAAAAATCTAAATTTGAAATCCCATACGTCAACGTTAAATGAGATACCTTCTCAACATGAACATATACAAGATTATTTCGCATTACCAATCCTCTATTCTACTTATAAAATATTACATTTTCTTTAACCGAGCAATTCGTTCATCTGTCGGGGGATGTGTATCAAATAGGTGAGTCCACGAATCGCCTTTAAACGGATTCGCAATATACAAAGAAGAGCTACTAGGATCTGCTGATTGCATTGGTTCACTACTAGAAATCTTTTCAAGTGCACTAATAAGTCCTTGTGGATTACGAGTCAACTCTATCGCAGATGCATCAGCAAGAAATTCGCGATTACGCGATAATGCCATTTGTGCCAAAGAAGCAGCTATTGGCCCAAGTATTAGCAAAACAATTGACAGTAATACCGCTATCCCATTTTTGTCATTGTCTCTTCTACGGTCTCCTCCCCACCAAAAAGAATTATAACCAATATTCACCAATGCTGAAATTACAGAAACAAGAGCCAAAGCGGTTGTTTGCAACCGAATATCATAGTTTCTAATATGTGAAACTTCGTGAGCTACTACCCCTTCTAATTCTTCACGATTTAGTCGTGTAAGCAACCCTTTAGTAACTGCAACAGCAGAATGTTCAGGGTCTCTGCCTGTCGCAAATGCATTTGGACTTTCATCATCAATTGTAAATACTCTTGGCATAGGAACTTTACCTACCAGTGCCATATCCTCAATAATATGCCATAATTCAGGGAAATCACTCTCTTGTTTAATTTCCTTCGCATTATTCATCCCCATTACAATATCAGTTGAACGTGCAAGCATAGACAACATATAAAAAGTACCAATAACAGCAGCTAATAAAATTCCCGCGCCAGTGCTATTAAAAAAAACATAACCAATCGAAGCACCTATCAAAATTACTAATAGAAAAAAAGCAATCATTACATACAATGTTCTTCTTTTGTTTCGTGCTATTTGCTGAAATAACATCTTCAAAACTCCTTCAACAAAATTTTATTCAAATGACACTTTAGGTGCAATCTTTTCCTCGGCTGGAACTTCTAAATAATTAACCTTTTCCAAGCCATGTGCTTTTGCAACCATATTGGAAGGAAATGTCATCAGTTTTTGATTATATGAAGCGGCTGAAGAATTAAATAGCTGACGTGAATATGCAATCTTATTTTCTGTATTCGTTAGTTCTTCCATCAACTTCGTAAATTCTTGGTTAGCTTTTAAATCAGGGTAACTTTCTGCTAACGCAAAAATAGACTTTAATGTCCCTGAAAGTTGATTAGAAACCTCCATTTTTTCCTCATGTGCATCTGCAGGTAATTGAACCATTTGATTCCTTAATTCAACTACCTTAGCAAAGGTCTCTTTTTCATGCTTAGCATAACCTTTTGTTGTCTCCACAAGGTTAGGTATTAAATCATTTCTCCGCTTAAGCTGTACATCAATTTGGCTCCAAGATTCTTCTGTATATACCTTAGCAGTTTGTAACCCATTATAAAGAGCGACATATCCCAAAATAAGCAATACAATAACCACAATAATAATAATCCAAATCATTGTAAATTCCTCCATAATTATATTAAAAAATTGTCAGTTCAACTCTAATTAATTACTACCTAAACTTTAAGTAATTCCATACACTATTAAAAATAGCAACACATCAAGTAAGGCTAACCAACGAATATCCTTTTCCATATCATAGCAAATTTGTTTAATATTATAAAGCCAGTTATACCACATTAAAGGCACAAATCTAAATTATATTCTGCGGTATTTTTTTAATCCATAATTTAAAAAATAAGCCATAACAAAAACTAATGTTTTGTTATGGCTTATTAACCGGTATCACTACTTAAAGTGATAGTAGGGTCACTCCACAATGAACACCTACAAACACACTGGAAATCCGCCAGTATATGTGTCCCGTTCGAAAAAAATCACTAGCCGCCACAGCGGAACGAATAAATTCGTCTGATTACTTCGACTCATCGCATAAAATTATTATAACATAACTTTCCAATAAATCAACGTAGAGTTTTTGTCATTTTATGATGCGCAATTCCGGCATCATAAAATCCTTCTCCAGAAACATTAAAACCTAGCTTGATATAAAAATCCTGGGCTTGGTCTTGTGCTCCTAATGTCAAATAATGTATATCTTCATTTATTGCAATTTCTTCAATACATTTCATTATTTCTTTAGCATACCCTTTACTACGATACTCTTTTAAAGTCGCAACTCGTTGAATATGCCAAGCACCATCTTCTTCATTAACTGTCCGTGCTGTTACTACTGCCTTAGAGTCTACATATCCCACATAATGCACTGCTAATTCTTCGCTATCAATTTCCATATTTTCTGGAACCCCTTGTTCAACCACAAAAACATTTTTTCTAATTTCAAGAGCATCCCTATAAACTATGGATTCTAGATCATTGGTTCTATAAAAAGCAATCATTTATTCATCTCCAATTCGAATTTTATTTATACCACCCATTTTACAGGTAGATGCTTTCCAACAAAAGATAAATTTTATATAATGATCTTATTTTTACATCATTATTTTTTTGAATTTCTTTGGCTTTTGGACTAGAATAAAGTTGTGGGACAAAAGCCACGTGTCGATTCCAAAAAAAGAGGCGATTACAATGTCACAAAAGTTGAGTAAAGAAGAAAAGAAAGCATTGGCTCGCAAAGCCTTAGAGGAACGCGCAAAACATCCCGTGAAAAAAGATGGATCAGGCTTTGCACGCCTTGATGCTGATGCAAAAAAAATAGAAAGATAAAACCAAGTCTTTCTGGCTGTTTTTTACACCAAACATAAAACTATACACTGCAAAAAGAAAATAACTGTCAGTGTATTAAAAGGGACTAAATCGAAACATATCATTTCGGTTTAGTCCCTCTATTTAACTAGAATAGTCAGAAAATTCTTTTAGTAAGCCAACTCTTCCAATCGGTCGTTTTTTTCACTAATTATTTAAAATCCAGAAAAAACCTATAAACACAAAGAATAAAATATACATAATCGGGTGAACTTCTTTTCCTCTTTTGGAAGCAATCATAGTGACTGGATATGCTATTATCCCAAGTGCCAATCCATCAGAAATACTATAAGTTAGAGGCATTCCTAATAAAATAAGAAATGAAGGAATTGCAATTTCCATCTTTTCCCACTCAACTTTTTTCATGTTCTGAGCCATCAAAACTCCAACAATAATTAAGGCTGGTGCTGTTACTTGATTCGTAACGACACTCAAAAGTGGTGAAAAGAACATTCCAAAAATAAATAAAATTCCTGTTACAACTGCAGTTAATCCTGAACGTCCACCAACAGCAATTCCAGCAGAGGACTCAACATAAGCTCCTACAGGTGAAGTTCCTAGCAAAGCTCCAGCAGTCATCGCTGTTGAATCTGATAATAATGCTTTACCAACTCTTGGCATCTTATTGTCTTTCATAAAACCAGCTTGTTGAGCCAATCCAACTAATGTTCCAGCAGTATCAAAGAACGTAACCAACAAGAAAGTAAGTACAACGACAACTAATTGTAATGAATTAATATCACCGATATGGTGTAATGCAACTAAAAAAGTTGGTTTCAAGCTAGGAGCACTAGACACTACAGAACTAGGTAATTTAATCATATTAGTAATAATTCCTAAAATCGCTGTTGCTGCCATACCAATAAAAATATTTCCTGGAATACGGCGAACTAATAAAATTGCAGTAACAATCAATCCAAAAATGGTTAACCAAGTTGTACCAGAAAAACTACCCAAAGCGACTAATGTAGATTTATCTGCTACAATTATTCCACCATCTTCTAACCCTATAAAAGCAATAAACAATCCTATACCAGCAGAAATTGCATATTTTAAATTGGCAGGAATTGCATCGATAATTAATTCACGCAGTTTAAAAATCGTAATTAGCAAGAATATAACTGATGCCACAAAAACACCTGCTAAAGCTGTTTGCCAAGGAACCTTCATCCCTATACAAACTGAATACGTAAAAAATGCATTAATTCCAAGTGCTGGAGCTGTCGCAATTGGATATTTTGCATATAGTCCCATTAAAATACATCCAATTGCACTCGCAATTGCTGTAGCCGTGAATACAGCTCCCTTGTCCATTCCTGAGTCACCTAAAACACTAGGATTAACAAAAAGAATGTATGCCATAGAAATAAATGTGGTAAATCCGGCCAATAGTTCACGACCAATAGTCGATCCTAATTCATTAATTTGAAAATAAGATTCGATTTTCTCTTTCAAAGTACTTACCCCTTTTCACGAACATTAAAATCCGCTTTTTTTATAAAACCCGTTAATAATATACTACATTGAAAAAAAAATGTAAATAACAAACTGATTCTCTCATAAATGTTCGGCTTTATTAAAAAAAGAAAGATTAGCTTGCTATCTTCTAAAATTTCGGAGAGAATATAATATTGACCAAAAGAAAAGAGATGGAGTTATGCGTAATAAAATAAATAAACTATTCTTCAGAAAGAAAGAAACATGGGAAAAAAATTTATTAGTTCTATGGTTTGGAACTTTTATGACTGGAATTGGTTTCAGTCTAGTCATGCCATTTCTTCCATTATATATAGATACTCTTGGAGAATTTTCAAAAAGGCAGTTGAACTTATATAGTGGTTTAACATATTCCGCTATGTTCATCGTAATGGCCTTTGTTTCCCCTTTATGGGGTAAGTTAGCAGATCGTAAAGGTCGAAAATTAATGTTACTACGTGCAGCATTTGGAATGTCAATTGTCATTGCATTAATGGGTTTTGTTTCCAATGTCTACCAACTTATATTACTAAGACTGCTACAAGGAGTTTTTTCGGGCTACGTCAGTAATTCTAATGCTTTAATTGCAACAGAAACTCCTAAAAAAAATAGCGGTAAAGCACTGGGAATTTTAATTACTGGAAACATTACAGGTACACTTTTCGGCCCGTTAGTTGGTGGTGTGATTGCTTCGCTTTTTGGTTATCGTCCAACATTCATCATCACCGGAATTATTTTATTCCTTGTTTTCTTACTAAGCCTTTTTTTTGTTCACGAAGATTTTGAACCTGTGAAAAAAGCCGATGTCCAAAATTCCATGCAAGTTTTCAGTCAATTAAAAAATAAAAGAATCATTATCGGTATGCTCGTTGCTACTTTAATAATTCAACTAGGAAATTTTTCAATAAGTCCAATTATTAGTCTATACGTTCGAGAACTTATGAAAAATTCTGGACCAATTACAATTGCAAGTGGAATTGTTGCATCTTTGCCCGGTCTTGCTACATTAATAGCTGCTCCTCGCTTTGGTGAACTCGGAGACAAAATCGGGACCGCAAGAATACTTAAAATTGGAATGCTATTTGCAACCTGCGTTTTTATCCCAATGTCTCTGGTAACTAATGTTTGGCAATTTGGCTTTTTACGCTTATTGATTGGCGTCTCCGATGCTGCTTTAATTCCTGCAGTTCAAACACTTTTGGCCAAGAACACCCCTCCAAATGCAACTGGTAGAATTTTTAGTTACAATCAATCCTTCCAAGCTCTTGGCAATGTTATGGGTCCATTGCTAGGTTCCACGATTTCTGGTTATTGGAGCTACAATGCTGTTTTCTTTTCCACAGCAGTTATTATTTTTACCGGATTCATATGGGTTGTTTTCGCGACAAAAAAACATAATTAGACAACTACCACAAGTCAGCTTAATCACATGATTAAAAAATTACGACCCACAAACCAAATGTTCTTATAATTCATGTTTATCTGAATAAACTATGAACTTGTTCTTAATTTTTAAATTTAATTCAGCAAAAAAGGCTACGTCAAAATAAAATTTGACATAGCCTTTTTACTAGTTACGTATCTAGCCTGTAACTGTATACAACAAAAAATTAGTCTTCCTTATTTGCAAAACCATATTTTTTATTGAAACGATCAACACGTCCGTCTGCTTGCGTGAACTTCTGACGACCTGTGTAGAATGGATGTGAATCACTTGAAATTTCAACACGAATTAATGGGTATGTATTCCCATCTTCCCATTCGATTGTTTCTGCTGAGTTCTTAGTTGAACCTGAGATAAACTTGTATCCTGTAGATGAATCTAAGAAAACAACTTCATGATAGTCTGGATGAATTCCTGGTCTCATTTTATACTCTCCTTTGCCCTGACTCATTTGCTGCGTCAGAGTTAATCATTTGTACAACAACAATAAGCATTTTAACACAAATAAAAGAGATAAGCAATTATCAATCCTATTTATTTTTTTCTAACCTTACTCTCCAATTTAGCAATAAAATCATTATTATCTTTTGTTTTTTTCATTTCAAGAATCACTTGTTCTGCTTGTCTTGCAATATCACCATTTAGTTCTTTGCGCAAATTCCACATAAAGTTCAATTTTTCTTCAGGAAGTAAAAGCTCTTCTTTTCTAGTACCCGACTTCTTTAAATCAACAGCCGGAAAGATTCTCCGTTCTGCCAAGTCTCGGGCAAGTTGTATTTCTTGATTACCCGTTCCTTTAAATTCTTCATAAATAACATCATCCATACGACTTCCAGTATCAACAAGTGAAGTTGCTAAAATTGTTAAACTTCCACCTTCTTCGATATTTCGGGCTGCTCCAAAAAACTTTTTGGGCTTGAATAAAGCAGCTGGGTCAATCCCACCAGAAAGTGTTCTTCCACTTGGAGGAACCACCAAATTGTATGCTCTCGCTAGTCTCGTCAACGAATCTAATAAAATTACTACATCTTGTTTGTCCTCAACTAACCTCATAGCACGCTCTAAGACAAGCTCAGATACCCTGACGTGATTTTCAGGTTTCTGATCAAAAGTTGAATAAACAACTTCTCCGTCTATTGTTCTCTCAAGATCCGTAACCTCTTCAGGACGTTCATCTATTAATAATACTAATAATTTAACCTGTGGGAAATTACTAGTAATCCCATTTGCAATTGCCTTCAATAAGCTTGTTTTTCCAGCCTTTGGTGGTGCAACAATCAATCCTCGCTGTCCAAAACCAATTGGAGCAAACAAATCCAATATTCGTGTCGATAAAATTGGATGCTCCGTTTCTAAGCGTAATTGTTTAGTTGGATATAGGGCTGTTAGCGCAGGAAAATGTGGCCTTTCTTTGGCATCTTCTGGATGTTTACCATTAACACTATCAACATGCATCATGCCATAATAACGTTCATTTGGTTTAGGAGGCCGTACTTTTCCTGCAACCATATCTCCGTTGCGCAACCCAAAACGTCTAATCTGTGACGAAGATATATAGATATCTTCTTGCGAAGGTCCATAATTAATTGGCCGTAAAAAACCAAAGCCATCTTGTTGTAACGATATATCTAAGACCCCAGACATATAATAAAAACCTTGCTCTTGTGCCTGAGCTCTAATAATTGCTAAGGATAGCTCTTTTTTATTCATTTGACTGTAATAAGGGATTTTAAACTTGCGTGCAAAAGAATAGATTTCTTTTAAATTTTTATTTTTTAAGTCTACTAATGTTAAATTTTCCGTAGTTTTTTCCCCTTTACTTTAAAGTATCGATATCTATTCACTATTCGTCAACTATTTCAATTTCAACATTTAATCCACGCAATTTATCAATTATTCGCTCATACCCACGTAAAATATTGTCTGCGTGTGTTATTGTTGTAACTCCCTTAGACATTAGTGCCAATCCAAGAAGAGCAACCCCAGCCCTAATTTCACTTGCCTTCACAGTTGCACCTCTTAAGTTGTTAGAATGTCCAATTGTAATTACACCATCCCGACTTGAAATCATTGCTCCCATTTTTTGCATTTCAGCAATATGCTTAATTCTTTCTGGATACAATGTATCGATAATCTTACTTTCCCCATTAGCTTTCATTAATAATGGCGTTATTGGTTGTTGTAAATCTGTAGCAAATCCAGGAAACGGTGACGTCTTAACAGTTACAGGTGTTAGATTTTCGCCGCTATTAACATAAATACTATCCTCATTTACTTCCAAATATATTCCCATCTCCACAAGTTTAGCAATAAATGGTTCCAAATGTTCAGTAATAACATTTTTCACCAACACACCTTCTCCGTTTGCAGCCGCAAA
This sequence comes from Liquorilactobacillus cacaonum DSM 21116, assembly GCF_001436735.1. GTDB lineage: Bacteria > Bacillota > Bacilli > Lactobacillales > Lactobacillaceae > Liquorilactobacillus > Liquorilactobacillus cacaonum. The sequence continues at coordinate 40,800 of NZ_AYZE01000001.1, read as the reverse complement.
CGCTAAATAGGTTCCAGCTTCAATTCTATCTGGAATGATAGTATGTGTATTTGTAGCCTCTAATTTTGAAACTCCCTTTATTCTAATAACATCTGTTCCTGCTCCGCGGATTTGTGCGCCCATATTGTTTAAAAAAGTAGCTAGATCTACAATTTCAGGTTCCTTTGCGGCATTTTCAATAATTGTAGTACCTTTTGCTTTAACCGCGGCTAAAAGAACATTAATAGTTGCACCAACAGAGACAATATCAAAAAAAATCCGCGCACCTTGTAATCCATTTTCTCCAGTGGTAATTCTAACAGCATCATTTTCCTCAACAACCTGAGCTCCTAAAGCTCTAAAGCCCTTAATATGCTGGTCAATTGGTCTTGGTCCAATATTATCTCCACCAGGAAAACCAACAATTGCTTCCCCAAATTTGCCTAACAAAGCCCCCATAAAATAATATGATGCGCGTAAACTTTTAATCGCACCACCAGGTAGAGGAACATTTTCTATTTTAGTTGGATCAATTTCCAGTTCACCTTTATTAAAAAGCGACTTCACATTCATTGATTCCAAAATCAACATCAAATTGTGTACATCCAAAATATCTGGTACAGAATCAAATTTTACCGATGTATCTGCTAAAATAGCAGCCGGTATAAGGGCAACTGTACTATTTTTCGCTCCGCCAATCGTGACTTTGCCTGACAGTTTTTGCCCTCCTCTAATAATCATTTTTTTCATTTTTATAAAATCTCCACTCGATTATCAAGTCAATATAATCCACAACAAAGTGCCTAAATTTTTGGCACACCAACTTTGAGCACAAAAAACATGCCTCTTTTTATATTACAAGATAGCTGGGACCGTTTCAATTAAAAACATCTTAATTTAAGCATTTTATTCTTAAATATTTATTGAAAAGCTAAACTAGTTGCTGAATTTCACATAAATTACCAATTATTCATTATCTCGATAACAACCTAATGACTTTTTAAGGACTCAAATAATAATTCACTTCTATATTTTACGAAAAAAAAAGACTAAATCAAAAGTCATATTCTGATCTAGTCTTTTATAATATTCCTGTTAATTAAAAATTAGCTGTTAAATACCACATTATTTACAATCTCGTGTCAGCAACTTTTTCTCACTCTGTTATTCGCTGAGTGTGAAATTTCTACCAAACTGATTAAGCCTGTGTTCATAAATATCAAGTTCATACTATGTCTAGGAAAAAAGTGCATGCATTATTATCGCTACATCATATACTGTAAAAATTAAAAACGCAGTACCTATGATACTTAATGTGTATCCTATAATTTTTCGCTTTTGTTTTATTTTACCTATTCCAAAACTTAATAGAGTAACTCCTAGAACTATGGCGAATATTAATATATATAATCCCATAACAGTTTTCTCCTACTCTTTTTTGCCTAATTCACATTTTTATGTTCAAAACCATAATTCCTGTAGTTTAGCAAATTGAAAGCCGAACGTAACTATTATGACCATACTGGCTAGCTAGCTGACTACTAATCAGCATGGTCAATCGTTAAACACAATTATAACTTTTTAAAAAATAAAATCACACACGGTCTGACTATCGTAATAATCAATTGAATAAGATAATCATTTAAGCAAGCACATATTATAACTTGTGAGTTTTCAAACACTCCCAACAGTCACTAACCCACTAATTAAATAACTATCCTCCTCAAGAAACATTGGCCAATACGCACTTTTTATTACTTTTGTACCATTTTTAATTTACACCTATTATTTTGAACTTGCAATTACAAATGCATGGAACAAACCTTCAGGACGTTGTGGTCTTGATAAAAATTCTGGATGATATTGTGCGGCAACAAAGAACTTATGTTGACTCAATTCAACGACCTCCACCAAATGATTATCTGGAGATGTACCCGCAAATGTTAACCCATTTTCCATAAATACCTTACGATATTCATTATTGAACTCATAGCGATGACGATGACGCTCTTGAATCACTTCCTGGTTATCGTATGCTGCGGCTGCAACTGAACCTTGTTTTAACTTACATGGATACAATCCTAATCGCTGTGTTCCTCCCATTTCCTCAACATCTTCTTGGTCAGCCATTAGGTCAATAATTTTATTAGCACATTTTGCATCCACTTCCGTTGTGTTAGCATCCTCTAGCCCAACAACATTTCTTGCAAACTCAATACATGCCATTTGCATTCCCAAACATATTCCTAAAAATGGAATATTATTCTCACGAGCATATTTAATTGACTCAATCATTCCTTCAAGTCCACGATCACCAAAACCACCTGGGACAATTATTCCATCGTATGAACCTAGTTCGCTAGCAATATTTTTTGCATTTAATTTTTCTGAATCAAACAATGCAATTTCAATATCTGCATTTATTGTATAACCTGCATGTTTCAATGCTTCTGCAACCGAGATATACGCATCTGGCAATTTTACATATTTACCTACCAATGCAATTTTTACTGTTCTATTTAAATTTTTAACTCGCTTCGTTAAATCTTCCCATTCAGTCATATCAGACTCTGGTGATGTAAGGTGTAACAACTTGCAAACAATATCATCCATGTGCTGTGATTTTAAATTCAATGGAATTTCATAAAGAGTTTCAACATCCATCGATTCAATCACAGCTTCTGGTTCAACATCACAAAAACTTGCTATTTTGTTGCGCATACTGTCAGAAATATGTTGTTCAGTTCTTACAACCAAAATATTAGGCTGTATCCCTAAGCCACGCAATTCCTTAACACTATGCTGTGTTGGCTTTGTCTTCATTTCACCAGCAGCTTTAAGATATGGAACTAACGTTGTATGAATATAAACAACATTCTCACTTCCAACATCTGCTTTCATTTGACGTAAAGCTTCCAAAAAAGGCAATGACTCAATGTCACCAACAGTTCCTCCAACCTCTGTGATTACAACATCAGCATTAGTTGTGGTTCCTGCACGCATTATTTTTTCTTTAATCATATTCGTAATATGAGGAATCACTTGAACAGTAGCACCTAGATAATCACCACGGCGCTCTTTGCGAATTACCTCAGAATATATTTTACCAGTTGTAACATTTGAGTATTTATTCAAGTTAATATCAATAAAACGTTCATAATGTCCCAAATCCAAGTCTGTTTCAGTACCATCATCTGTTACAAAAACCTCTCCGTGTTGATAAGGACTCATTGTGCCGGGATCCACATTAATATAGGGATCGAATTTTTGAATCATAACTTTTAGTCCACGATTTTTTAACAATCTTCCAAGAGAAGCTGCAACGATTCCCTTTCCTAACGATGACACAACGCCACCTGTCACAAAAATATATTTGGTCATTAAAAATTCTCCTTTGAATATTTTTTCAGGGTAAGCACACTATAAGTGTACATAAAAAACAAAATAACAAGCTCCCTATTCTGGTGAATAGGGAGCTTGTATACTTACCGTTCAATGACTTCATTAAACAACATGAAGTGCCCAATAAAGATTCTACCCAAAAAGCATACTTTAGTCAAGCTTTAGTCATTACAATTCTTCTTCATCATCAATGTCATCATCTGACATTTCAGTTAGCTGTCCTTCAATACCATCTGGTAAATCTTCATCTTCATCATCTGAATCATCAATGTCATTTAAATCTTTACTATATTCCTTAAGTTCTGTATTATCTTCATCTTCACTTGCGTAATCAATGTCTAGATCATCATCTTCAGGATCATCATCATTATAATCAATGACATCATCATCTTCGCTTGCATCAGCCATAAAGGCATTAACTTTTTTACGTTTTTTACTCTTTGGCTCATCAGTTTCTTCATCCTCAGTATGAACAACTGCTTCGTCAATAGAATCATACGGATACCATGAACGCAAGCCCCAAAGATTATCACCCAATGAAATAAAGCTACCATCTACATTTAAGTCAGTGTAAAATTGTGAGAGTCTTTCCCTAATCTCCTCGTCGCTCTTGCCAAGATATTCTTGCACAGCATTTACCAAATCGGCAAAAGGAGTAACATCTCCTCGTTGACTTAAAATTGCATGTGCAACTTCAATCAATGATAGTTCACTTCTGTTAGCATCCTTGAATTTTTCTAGCTCCAAACGGTACACGTCCCTTCTACAGTCTAAATATTATCATACATTCTTAACCAACAAATTGCAATCTAATTTTGTATTCTCCTAAAAGTTCACCATTACTATACAAAAAATAATTGATTGCCACATTACCCACTAGTGGTAATTCATCAATAGTTACATTCAAAACAGGCGTGACTGTTTCAATCGGAATTTCTCCATAAGGCGTACGATAAACTGCAGCTATTCTTTTATTATCTTCAAAAAAAAGCTGCATTCTCATATCGTTAGTTTTTCGAATTAATTGAATACCACCATCAAAACTAATTTTAAAAGTTACAATTGCACTTTCTTGACTGTCATCTTCATTATATCTAAGATACATAGAATTACCCATTTGAAAAACTTGACCCTTAAATTTCCGTTCATACTTACTAGTCTCGCCATTTTGCTTTGTTATCGTCTTGAGATCTACTAAAACAGGTGTTCCACTACTCAAAAAATCACCTCTTTTTATATCAGTATATTATACCATTTTTCTGAGTAACCAACTATAACTTATTATCCGCTACTATGCAATAAATATTATATTAGGCTATAATACACTTAGTTTACCAAAACGTCCTATTGTTTAAGGGAGGGTTAGTCATCACTATTTATAAAAGTAAAAAATTAAACCGAGAAAAAGTTTTAAGAGATCCCATTCACAGTTATATTTATATCCAACATCAAGTCATTCTAGACTTAATTAATACTCGTGAATTTCAACGCCTACGCCGAATTCGTCAACTTGGAACTGCCAGTAGTACATTTCATGGTGCAGAACATTCTCGTTTTACGCATTCTGTAGGAGTATATGAGATTACCCGCCAAATTTGTGACAATTTTCAAAGAAACTATCCTACAAAAGAAGATGGCGATGGCCTTTGGAATGATAATGAACGACTTATTGCTCTTTGCGCTGCTTTGCTACATGATATTGGCCATGGTCCGTACTCGCATACTTTCGAACATATTTTTGGTACCAATCATGAAGATTTGACTGTTGCAATTTTAACCTCTCCTTCTACAGAAGTTAATAAAGTTTTACGTGCAGTTGCTCCTGAGTTTCCAGAAAAAATTGCAAGTGTCATCCAAAAAACATATCCAAATCAACAAGTTGTCCAAATGATTTCCAGTCAGATTGATGCCGATCGCATGGATTATCTACTCAGAGATTCATACTATACAGGTACTAACTATGGGACCTTCGATTTAAAACGAATTTTACGTGTTATGCGTCCATATGAAAAAGGTATTACCTTCCATATTAGTGGAATGCATGCAGTCGAAGACTATATCGTAAGCCGTTTCCAAATGTATCAACAGGTTTACTTCCATCCAGTTTCTCGTTCTATGGAGGTAATCTTAAATCGCTTGCTCCAAAGAGCTAAATTCTTGTTTGAGCATAATCGTCTTTCGCAATCTAGCTCACCGTTACTATTGCTACCTTTTTTTGAAAATAATTTTTCTGTTGAAGATTACATCCATCTGGATGATGGCGTTTTAAACACATATTTCATTCAATGGTCTAGAAGTTCTGATAAAATTCTAAGTGACTTAGCTCGCCGTTTTTTAAATCGCAAACCTTTAAAATCAGCTAGGTTTTCTCAAGAAACAAAGCAACTGTTGCCCAAATTACGTGATTTTGTAACTGCTGCTGGTTACAATTCTGATTATTATACCGCAACAAATGATAGCTTCGATCTTCCCTATGATGTGTATGCACCAAATCAGAATCGAAAAAAAACACAAATTGAATTATTCCAAGATGATGGTACTCTAGTTGAACTTTCCGTAATCAGTAAGCTTGTTGCTGCTATTACTGGAGAAGTTTCGGGTGATGAACGTTTCTTTTTTCCAAAAGAAATGCTTGCTTCCCCTGATCAAATTGATTTATTTACCCCAATCTATGAGCAATTTCAAAAATATCTAAAAAATGGTTGGTTATTTAACAATGATAATAATAACAACTAGAATGTCTTGAGATTTTCCCAATAAATTTAAAACATTTGCTATCTTAAAAAGTACACAAGAAAAGCTAGACCAAACATTAATTTGGCCTAGCTCGTCTTATATTCAAGATTCTATCGTCTTCAAATCAGTAAATTTTCTCGATACCATATTTTGCCTATATGCGAATCATAATATCATTAATTTTCTTTGTGGGTTTCCAAGCTGGTCCACCAAGTCCCATCCTGCTGCTGTTAGGTTCCCTGGGCATAAATTTACAAAATGATTCTCAATTTTCTTTGGACATTTTGTAATTATTTGTGCCGTAAAAAGCAACATTTCGACAGTTGCTAGTTGTCTTAGTCCAACACCCATCGTGAAAGAAAAATCGATTAATTCCCTTTCTTTTGGTTCTTCACCTTCTTCAGAAGAAAATTGAGACATAAACATCAAAAAAGCTTCTACAAATTCGTAATCAATCAATTATTTTCCTCCTCAATTTCCAATTAAATATAATAACATTCATCAATATTTAAAATATCATTTCGAATCTTTTTTACTTGCTCATGTAATTCAGGATTCTTTGAAATTTTATTTTCAAAAACAACCAATATGCTAATTATTTCTTCTAGCCGATCAATTTTTTTAATAATTTCTCTTTTTTCATTACTATCTTTGCTGTCTGACGTAACAGAAGTTAGACAAGGTATATCCTTCAATATTTTTCTATATCTAGCTAAAGCAAATTTGATATTCAAAGTTGAAGAAATCGTTTTAAAATTCTCTGGATCTTGACAATTTTCTAATAAATCAAAAATTTCTGGATAATACCACAATTTAACTGTGTACTCACCGTAGTAACGTTCAAAAACTTTCTCTTCATTTACAACTCCACTTATCTTCATTACTTTCACCTTGTTCTATGAATTAAATAACTATCCTTCTTTATTGTGAAGTTTACTATTATTCGAACATTTACCGGTTTTTATTTTTTTTATAACTGCAAAAAAAAGAAACCATCTTACAAAAGCAAAATGATTTCCTCTACTAATAATAAAAGTCTACAATGTAATAACAATTGCCAATATGATATATGAGGCTCCAATAATCAACATACTCCTACCAAACCTACTGAATCTAACTGGCTGATTTTTCATTCTTCCAACTTCACGTATCTTTATTTTAGATTGTTCATATTCATCATCAGTTTCACCTTTTTTTTTGTGCCTAAACCAACCAGCTAACAAATGCGCTCCCAATAAAATATCCACCACTGCAAGGCAAATTGTGCCTAGCCCAATCATAAATAAAATATTTGAAACAAGAACTTTATCTATTCCTATAAGTGCCATAATAGCTATCAGTAATCCTAAAATTTGAATAACTGAAACACTCTTAAAGTAATATTTTTTTTTAAATTGATTCATTAGTTTTCCATCCATATTAATTGATATTTACATATTCTCCCGTAATTTCATCGGCCTTTTGAACTTTCCCAGTAGAATAATTATACTTGTACATACCTTTCAAATTAGAAACATTCACATTATCTGGGCTAGTATGCCTGATTTCAATTTGATAAGTACTATCATCTATTTTGGTAACATAGTATTGATCGCCTGCTTCTTGTGGAATACCTGTCACTGCACGAAACTTTGTCAATACTTGATCATTAGTTACCTCTGCAACCACAGAAGACACTTGACTATTGGTTGCACTACTAATCGAGTTGCCAGTTTGGCTAGCGTAAGTAGAGCTTACAATTTTCGAGCTTCTAGCATTAGTATATCCACTTGACGCTTTATAATTTGCTGAAGATGTTTCAGCAGCCTGGCTTTGATTTTGCGCTGTAGCAATTTTTTGCTGATATCCCTTAACTTTTTCTTGATATGAAGCAACTGCTTGATATTTATTTGACAAAGCCATTAGAACTTGTAAGCTTCCACCTGCTTCTGAATACTTCCCCGCATTATAATAGGCAAGTGTCTCATCATAATAAATTTTCGCTAATTTAACTGCTTGATATTCTTTTTGTACTGCCGTAATTTGTTCAACTAATTTATCCGGACTTTTAATTTCACTAAGCTTTTGTAACTTTTCATTTGCCAAAGAAAGATTACTCTCAGTAACTGCTCTTTTAGCAGTTAACAAGTTTCCAAGATTATCATACAAATCTTTAATTTTCTTAGTTGCCGATTTACTTTTAATAATCTCACCTAATTCACGATATGCTTGTCGTGATGCTCCTTTATCAAGATATTCAAGTGCATCCGCATAGTGTGATTTAACTTGTTGAGTAGACATTGAAGAATCACTGCTTTGCCCATTGTTCTCTGATGAACACCCAACTATCATGATAGTTAGTAAAGTCAATGTTATCCCCAAAAATATTTTTCTTACTCTTGCTTTCATTACAATTACCTCCCTACTATAATTGTCCCTGGAAAAATTATAACATGTTAATTCTATTTAGTCGTTCGACACCAAAGAACTCTATCGCTTATTCCCAGATTTTGCTTTGCTAGTTTTCAAAACTGTCATTTCAATTGTCACCCAAATTACTAAAACTACTGAAATAGCTGCATAAATAACTAACATAGTCTCGCTAACAAAAATTTTAGAGTTTGCATAATAACCAAAACTTGCATCTAATTTGGAAATTAAAATAAATAATGCCAAATTACCACCAAACATCCCAAAAAATAAAGTATTAAATGTCATTCCCATAATTTGCAACCCAATATTTCTTCCACTTAATCGCAATTCATTAGCAGTTTTTGATCCGCCCTGCTCAATTATTTCTTCCATCCCACTTGCAACCGCAATTGCAGCTTCAGCAATTGCACCTAATGTACTTAGTATTGTAGTCGCAATCGCAATTGATGAAAAATTTACTCCAATTGCAACGTTAAAAGCTTCAATTTCTTCTGATTGTTCACTACTAAAACCATAAATCTGCATTAAATAATTCATTGGGATAATTAATATTAACATAACCATTAGGACTAACAAAGTTGCTAAAAATGCAGTATTTGTTTGTGCTTCATTTTCGTTTCCAACATAAATAATAATTGCGAGCATCGAAATCCCTGTAAACATCATCACAAAAATTGGAGGGAATCCACCAGAAATCAAAATAACAGTCAAAAAAAGAAGTCCAAAATTAACAATAAGTGTAATAAAAGCGGAAACTCCCCTCCTACCACCGCTAAAAATCATCAAACACAATAAAACTAGAATTAGTGCTATTAGTGTGCTCATTTTTCACTTCCCCCTAATGACCAAGCAGCAATTAAGCTTGCTGCTGGAATTACCAAGGCTATCCCAATTCCACTAATCACTGCTTGCGTTAAGCCAAGTGACATTGTCCATGAAAATGTGTAACCGATTGTATTTCCTGTTCTAAAATACAATACAGCCATCGTAAAAGTTTCTGCAAAAAAAATTAATAATAATACATTAATTAAAGGACCCATAATGTCTTTACCTACTTCTCTTCCAGATTGATAGAGTTGTTGGAATGTCACTTGTGGTTGGCTTCTCTTGAGTTCAAATAACGTTGAAACAATGTCAGTCGAAGCGTCCATTACTGTTCCCAATAATCCAATTAAAGTGGCCGATAAGAATAGTTGTTTTGGCTGCTGCGTTGCAAAATCTAGTGCTTCATAATGCATCCCATTATCCTGAGTAATCCACATAATAACAATCGAAATTAGTAATGCTATAGACGTTCCACTAACAATAGACAAAAAAGTAACCCAAAATTGCTTATTAAGCCCAACTATCATGGCTAATGTAATTGCAGTAAAGATAACTGCACTCACTGCAAAAATTACAAAGAAGTTAGTAATATTCCACCATACATCAAGTTGCACAATTATCAGGAATAAAATGAAGTTAATCAAGACACTTATAATTGTTCGTAATCCATCAATTTTCATTACAATAAACAGTAAACAAATCATAATCCAACACATCATAAACAAATAAGTATCCCGCTTATAATTTGTAGGTGTTACCTCATATTTCCCATTTTCCTTGCTTATAGTAACAAATATTTGCTGACCTTTTTGATAATTCTGACTTAATCCTCCTGAAGCAGCATATGTATTTTGAAAACTAAATTTTTTCCCTTTTTTTTCACCATTCAAAATTAATCCATCTACTCTTTGATTAGTTTTTTTATCATGGTTTCCATATTCATCTGAAGTTTTAAATGTCTTTCCTTGCGATACTTCGGTAACTTGCAAAATTGTTTGCTTATACAAAAAGGCATCATGCGTAGATATTACAAAAATTACAATAGCTCCTAAAATCATAATAATACATTCAAAAAAAAGCTTTTTCCTCATAATTATGGCACTCTCTTTCCTTACTACATTGGATAAAGATAACATCCATCTTGCTTTTTTTAAAGAATTAATCCCTTTTCTTAAAAGAAAAAAGACAATTTGAAAAGCCTATGTTTAATCTTTATAATTACAATTATAACAACACTAAAGGAGTTTTCTTTTATGAACAACATACAAAAAGTCTTGCAATTTATTTCAAATTCATCAGACTATGTTTCTGGTGAAAAAATTGCCACAGAGTTTTCTCTTTCACGTACAGCAATCTGGAAAATTGTAAAAAACTTGCAAAATATGGGTTATCCTATTAAAAGTAAAATGCATCTAGGTTATTACTATGAAGATACCAATAAACTTAATGAGTTCATCATCCGAAAAAATTTACCCCAAAATTTGGAAACGATAAATTTTGAATTACATGATTCTTTAAAATCAACTAACATCCGCGCAAAAGAACTCAGCACCAATACGAATACGACTCAAAACACTACCCCGACTATAATTATAAGCGATCAACAAACAGGTGGATATGGCAGATACGGTCGTTCATTTACATCACCTAGCCAAACTGGGATTTACATGAGTATTCTTTTACAAACTGATATGAACACTTTAAATCCAGGTTTATTAACGACTGCTACTGCACTTGCAATCACCCGGACAATTGAGCGAGTTTTGGGGGTATCTCCACAAATTAAATGGGTAAATGATGTTTTGGTAGACAAAAAAAAAGTTGTTGGTATATTAACTGAAGCTGTCAGTGATATTGAAAGTGGCTCAATTAATCAAGTAATTGTTGGCATTGGCATTAATTATTTATCAGATATTTCTCTTTTCCCGCTTGATATTCAAGCACGCATAGGTACTTTAAAAGACATCGTTACTACCAAGAACATATCACGTAATTTTTTTATCTCCCAAATACTAACTGACTTTTTCCACTTATACTCAACCTACCAATCCGGAGAATTCATTGCCGAGTATAAAGAAAAATCTAATCTTCTTTTCAAGAATGTTACTATCACCCAGGGTCAAAATAAAAAAATGGGATTTGTCATTGATATTGATAATAAAGGACGACTTGTATTAGAAGATGGTACAATCCTTAATTCTGGAGAAGTTACCAAAATCAGGCTGTAAAATTTTCTCTTTTTCATTAATATACGAAAAAAGGCTGACTCAAAAAAATTCTAAGACTCAACCTTTAGTTTGTTGTAAAAAAGGATGCTGCAGTGATTATATTTACGTAATCACTGCAGCATCCTTTTTGAGCTATATTTTTATTTACCCCATTAAATATGGGCCATAAGGCAGTATACTTATGCTCTTTGATTTTAGGGGTCGGAGAATGTGTTGCCCTTAGAATTTGAACACAAGCTACTGGCTTATAGCCCATATCGTTTATTAACTTAATTTTATTGCAGCAGCTTCATCAATAATTACAGTAACATTATCATGTTCTTGTAGTACACTAGCTGGACAAGCCTCCGATAATGGTCCTTTAACCATTTTTGCGATGGCTTCTGCTTTGTCTTCACCAAAAGCTTCTAAAATGATACTTTTAGACTTCATTATTGACCCGATTCCCATAGAATATGCAAATTTTGGAACGTCCTGTTCATTTTCAAAAAAACGAGCATTTGCCTCAATAGTAGAATCTGTCAAAGCTACCTTATGTGTCTTTAACTTGAAACTTGAACCCGGTTCATTGAATCCAATATGACCATTGCGACCTATTCCTAGTAGTTGCAAATCGATTGGATTATCTTCAATCACCTTATCATAACGTTGAACCTCTTCAACAGCGTCTAACGCATCGCCCTTAGGCAAAAATGACTTCTTAAAGGGTTTAGCTATAAACAAATTTTTCTCCATGTAGTAGCGATAACTCTGCGGATCTGTAGATTTTAAGCCCACATATTCATCTAGATTGATAGAAATGCAATCTGAAAAGTCAATATCACTCTTTACAAGACATTCATACGTTGTGATTGGTGTACTTCCAGTAGCTAGCCCAAATACCCTTGCCCCATCATTATAAGCTTGTTTAAAGAGCTCGCTTGCCTTTTTTCCGCCTGCCGCACTATTCTTAACAATAATAATCTTCATTATATTTACCTCCATCCAATGGTATAACCTAATTTTAATTGGACTATACCAAAAAAGCAAGTAACTAAATGAAAAGTTTAACGCCATCTACTTTGTTATCTTAACATGTCCGTAAGTGTTTGTAAACATTTAAAAGTGTTTATAAGTCATTTTAAGTGTTTGACACCAAATTGAATCGTTAATTCTTTCTTGCAGCTAGCTACACTTAAAAAAGTTCCACCTAAGCTATTTTAGAATAGCTTAAAGCAGAACTTTTTAATTTTGACATAACTAAACATCCAAATTGCGATGCTTCAAGGACGGAGCAATCTTATAATCTGCTAATCCAACGAAATATCCCTGAAATAATAATGAAAAGATTGTTCCAATATTTATCGCAAAAATCTGTTTATCACTGACAATTGCCAAAAAAATAGCAACAATCGGAATTAGAAATGACACAAGCTGCGCAATTATCGAATTTCCCTTAAAAAATTTGAAACGAATAATCTGCATCATATCATCACAAGGATGTAACATCAGATTTACTCTTTGATAAATTGAAATAGCTGTTGCAACGCAAACTATCCCTAAACAATCAACAATGACTTTAATCTCTATTGGCAAATTCCTAATTCCTAATATTTCCAATTCATGAGACAATATTCCTACAAGATAGGCAAAAGGAAACATGAATATTAAGTAGCCAATAATTCTTCTAGGTGAAATTTTTCCAACCAATATCAGATTTATTGCAATTGCAACTACACCTTCTAAAATCAAAACAAAACTCAAGGAAAATGAGGTTGCATGTGCAATATTAACTGCAGCAGCAGTCCATAAAGCACTTCCTAAATTCAAGGAAACCGTCAAAGCATTTCCAAAACTATTTAGAATAATCGAAAAAATAAAATATCCCATCATCAAGGGTAAATCATGATGATAAGCATTCATAGTTGGTCTTTTTTGCATAATTTATCTTGTCTTTATCTCCATTTTATATTTTGTATTAACTCACAATGTATCTTACTTTATCCCAACTAATAGTTCAATCTTTTTTTGTTCAAAGAAGAACAGCCATCTTGTTTATTATTAGTAATACGTTAAAATGAGTTAAAAAAGGAGCTAATTCAATGCCTGATACTGATATTAAAATACGCATAGCCGAATTATCTGATGCACCAGAACTTTTGAATATCTACCAATACTATGTTAAAAACACAGCAATTACATTTGAATACGATATTCCGAGCAATAAAGAATTTGAAGATCGCATTCGCACTATTTCACATGATTATCCTTATCTTGTTGCCTATAAGGCAAATAAAATATTAGGGTATGCATATCTAAATGCTTTCCATCCTAGAGCCGCTTATATTTGGGCTGCAGAAATTTCAATCTACTTAGCACCAAATGTACAACATAAAGGCATTGGTACATTGATGTACAAAGAACTTGAAAAAATTGCCTTAAAACAAAACATTTTAAATATAAATGCTTGTATCAGTCTACCCAAACAAAATGACGTTCATCTTCCAATGACTAGTATCAATTTTCACAAAAAAAATGGATTTAAAGAGGTTGCTCATTTTCATGATGTTGGTTATAAATTTAATACTTGGTTTGATATGATCTGGATGGAAAAAAATCAAAAAAACCATCCAATCCCGATGAATGCCTTCATACCTTTTCCACAATTAAGAGACTCTTTTTTACTTAATAGCTAATCACTTTCAACTACATGCTTTAGTGATACAATATGGTTAGTATAATCATTTAAGGAGGATTTTTGATGAGCGAAAACATTTTATTTAATCAAGGTCAGTCAATTTCTAGTAAATATGATTTTAGTAAAACTTATCTTTCTGCAGATATTTTCAAAAAAAAAGATGGATCAGGTCCTGCTCCGTCTCCGCAGTTTCCCGAAAGAATAACACTAAGTGACGGCACCGATATTCCATTAATCGGTTTTGGGACCTTCCGCTTAAATGGTGGTCATGGTGTAAATACGATGCTACAAGCATTGAAAACTGGCTATCGTTCACTAGATACAGCTGTTAATTATGAAAATGAAGGTGCTGTCGGTGAAGCAATTCAAAGAACTAGTTTAAACCGGGAAGATTTATTTATTACTTCCAAGTTACCTGGTCGCCACCAAAAATTTGATGATACTATTACTACAATTCAAGAATCATTATTTAGAACTAAGCTTGACTATTTTGATCTTTATTTAATTCATTGGCCAAATCCGCTTGCAGATAACTATGTCGAAGCTTGGCAAGGTCTAATCGAAGCACAAAAAATGGGCCTTGTTCGTTCAATTGGGGTTTCAAATTTCTTACCTGAACATTTAGAAAGGCTTGAAAAAGAAACCGGTGTTCTTCCAGTCATCAATCAAATAGAACTACACCCATATTGGTCACAGCCAAAACAACGAAAATTTAATAAGGATCATGGGATTTTTACACAAGCATGGAGTCCGCTTGGCCGTGCCAATGCAGTATTGCAAGACGAAACAATTAGAAAAATTGCAGAGGCCCATCACAAATCAATTGCACAAATTATTTTACGCTGGGAACTTCAATTAGGTGTTGGTGTAATCCCCAAGTCAAGTTCTTCAAAAAGGCAATTTGAAAACTTGAATTTATTTGATTTTGAACTATCTACAGCTGAAGTTAATTTGATTACCAATCTTGATAAACCTAATGGAAGAACTAACAATCAAGATCCTGCAATCTATCAAGAATTTTAGTACTATTAATAACTTGTTCCAAAAGTTTCTAAATAAAAAGACTAGGTCGATTTTAACTTACCTAGTCTTTTTATTAGTTCTGCATAAATATAATTCATAGTTAAGATATATAACAATCACAGTAATATCTTTTTTATTTTTGTTTTAATTGTTGTGGAAACGATTCTTGAAAAGTGGACTAACTGATTTATTTTCATGAATACGTGTAATCGCATCACCAATTAGCGCACCAACAGAAACTTGGATTAACTTATCAATATGCTTTTCTTCAGGTAACTTAATTGAATCAGTAACAACTAACTTTTTAATTGGAGAATTTTCAATACGTTCAATTGCTGGACCAGATAAAACTGGATGGGTCGCACATGCATAAACCTCAATTGCTCCTGCATCTCTTAGTGCTTGCGCCGCAAGAGTAATCGTTCCTGCAGTATCAATCATATCATCAATCAAAATACATCTTTTTCCATCCACAGAACCAATAATATTCATTATTTCAGCAACATTTGCTCTAGGTCGACGTTTATCGATAATAGCAATCGGTGCTTTCAAAAATTCTGCTAACTTGCGTGCCCTTGAAACACCGCCGTGGTCAGGAGAAACCACAACTGCATCTTTTTCAAGGCCATTTGTTAGGAAATAATCGGCTAACAAAGGGGCACCCATTAAATGATCAACAGGAATATCAAAGAATCCTTGAATCTGGGCTGCATGCAAATCCAATGCAACCACACGGTCTGCACCTGCTTTTACTATCATATCAGCAACTAGCTTTGCAGTAATTGGTTCACGTGGTCTTGCCTTACGATCCTGCCTTGCATAACCATAGTAAGGAATAACTACATTAATTACTAAAGCACTGGCACGTTTAAGCGCATCAATCATAATTAATAATTCCATCAGATTATCGTTAACCGGTGCTGAAGTGGATTGAACTATAAATACTTCATCTCCACGAATACTTTCCTCAATATTAATACGAATTTCCCCGTCACTGAAGCGATCAACGGATGTTTTACCTAAAGTAACACCAACAGCAGCAGCTACCTTTTCTGCTAAAGGCTTGTTAGAATTCAAAGCAAATATTTTAAGCTTCGGATCAGCATATTGTTCAGACATAATAGCCTCCATTTTTTCTATTTCTCTATAACAATACTATTCATTTCTAACAACAAAATCAAGATTAATTAATGAATTTATCATCAATTATTTTTTATTAGTGTTTTTTTGTGAAATTTCGGCAGCCTTTGCGACTGGATATCGATCAAAATATCCCTTTTTATTAACCTGTCTTCCACGAGCAATTGCCATATCGTGTGAATCTACATTATTAGTAATGGTTGAGCCAGCTGCAACATACGCATGATCAGCTATATTCAAAGGTGCAATCAAGTTTGAGCCACTACCAATAAATGAATAATCACCCACATTTGTATGATGTTTATTTATTCCATCGTAATTCACAAAGACAGTTCCACAGCCAACATTGATTTCTTCACCCAAGGTAGCATCACCAACATATGTCAAATGGCCGACTTTTGTATTTTTTCCAATTTCAGCCTTCTTGATTTCCACAAAATTTCCAATATGGACATTTTCTCCAACATGAGCAGCAGGTCTAAGATGGCTATATGGACCAATATTACTTCCCTTTTCCATGATGGCGTCTTCTAAAAATGATGCTGTAACTTTCACATTAGATGCAATTTGTGTATCGCAAATCTCAGAATGGGCACCAATAAAACAATCTTCTCCAATAATTGTCTCTCCCTTTAAAACTACACCAGGTTCGATTACTGTGTCCTTACCTATTTTTACATCAATATCAATATACGTCGTTTGAGGATCAACTAATGTAACCCCATTACGCATATGTTCCTCATTTATACGTTGCCTCATCAATTTGTTTGCTTTAGCAAGTGCAATTCGATCGTTTACTCCCATTGACTCATCAAAATTTTTCATTTTATAAGCAGCGACAACTTTACCTGATTTTTTTAAAATTTCCATAACATCTGTTAAATAATATTCACCTTGAACATTATCATTTTTTATCAAATGTAAAGCTGAGAACAAGTCCCGATTGTTAAAGCAATAAACCCCAGTATTAACTTCACTAATTTTTTTTTCCGTCTCACTAGCATCTTTTTGCTCAACAATCTTTTCAACAATTCCTAAATTATTACGTACAATCCGTCCATAACCAAATGGATTGGGTGCCTCTGCAGTCAAAACTGTTGCTGCTGCACCTTTTTGCTCATGATAGGCAAATAATTCTGTAAATGTTTGTGCAGTAAACAATGGAGTATCCCCACAAACAATTAATGTTAATCCATCTTTATTTTTGAGTAATTTTTCTGCTTGCAATACCGCGTGTCCTGTACCGAGTTGTTCTTCTTGATATGCATAATCGGTACGGTTAACTAACCTTTCTTTTACCAATTCTGCACCGTGACCAATGACTGTCACAATTTCATCCATTTTAATTTGTTCAATTTGTGTTAATACATGTTCCACCATTGCTTTACCACAAACTGGATGTAAAACTTTATACAACTTGGATTTCATTCTTGTTCCTTGCCCCGCAGCAAGAATCACTGCAAACTTTGAAGTCATTTTAAAATCTCCTCTAATCAAAACAAATTTTCTTTATCATCATAACCTAGTAGCGTATGTGGTGCAACTGCTCTACTCAGAATTCATCGTACAAAACTGTCATACTATACATTGAGATTTACGTATCAATTCAATATCATAAGCATTGTAAATTCTTATTAGTAATACTCAAAATTAACTAATTAATATCTTCTTTTATATAAAAAAAAGGACTGAAAAAGCCCCTTTTCTCTACATAAGTACCAAGTCTACTAAAACTTCTTACTTCCAAAAATTATTTTTTGTCATCTCCAAAAACTTTTTCGAGATAATTCCCTGCACTTACATGAATAGACTTGTCTAAAGCATTAACTTTGTCTACCTTCAACAATGAAGTATACTCATCAATCATCCTATGACCTTCAAAAGAAGCTTCAGCAAAGACTGTAATCCCAACTAATTCAGATTCAAATTCTTCAATCATACTCTTCATACCATTGACAGTCCCGCCCCCCTTCATAAAATCATCAACAACTAAAACATGCGATCCACGCTTTAAACTACGTTTTGATAACTCCATTTTTTCTATTCTCTCACTTGAACCTGAAACATAATTAACAGAAACAGTTGATCCCTCAGTTATCTTTGAATCACGACGTAAAATTACGAACGGTACATTCAAATAACTTGAAACGCTTTGTGCAATTGGAACGCCCTTTGTTGCAACAGTCATCACTGCATCAATTTGCTTGTCAATATATTGTCTTGCAATCACGCGCCCTACTTGCCGCAACACATCAGGTCTTCCTAACAAATCAGAAAGATAGACATAACCACCTGGCAAAAGTCGGTCTTGCTCAGACATCTCAGTCTTCATAGACTTGATAAAGGCACGACAATCTTCTTCCCCGATAGATGGAATATATCTCGCACCCCCAGCAGCACCTGGAATGGTCTCCAATACACCGATCCCACGACTTCTAAATGTACGTTTTACAATTGCCAAATCCTCACTGATTGATGATTTTGCAGATTCATAGCGTTCTGCAAAATATGTTAATGAAATTAACGTGTGTGGTCGTTCAAGTAGAAATCGAGTCATATCAATAAGCCGATCACTTCTTCTTGTTTTCACTTCTCATTCCCCCTACACTAGATTCCTTATAATTTATAGTATTGTCTTTAAAATAAGCTACTCAACATTATAAGACATTTTACGTCATTTTGGTAGTTTTTTTGATATTTTCATCAAAATTGTTCGCATTTAATGTCTTTCATCAAAATTTAAGTCCCCTTAGTTTTAAAAATCTTTTATATTTTCTAACATTCGGTTTTAGAATTCTCTTCATTAACTGCTTTTATTTTATAAACATTTTGCTCCCTTAACTTTACTAAAAAAGAGCTTCTAGTGTACTTCAACTCACTAGTAACTCTTATTGGAATTTGTTAATAAATTCTAAGCTTTTTATTTGATATCCAATAACACATCAGTTGGCTTAAACCAAGCCAATTTTTTGATAAAAATGTACTTAGACAAATAAGCCAATCCTACTGGTAAAATTACAAATAATACTGCAAGTATAACCACACTTACCATATTTTTATCCATATTAGCATATGCTGCCATTGGACCAATCAGGCCGCTAAAACCAAAACCTGCACTTGTTGCATTACCTTCAATATTCAAGATTGCACCCAATAATCCCATGATTCCAGCATTTATACAAACAGGAACAAATAATAAAGGCTTTTTCAACATATTACCCATTTGAATTTTAGGAGAACCAATAAAGTGTGCAAAACTTGTTCCAATCTGATTAACAGAACTACCATAAACTGCCAACATAAAGCTCGCCGCTGTAATTCCAAGATTAGCTGATCCAGACCCAATCCCTACTAAACCAATTGCTGTTGCAATTCCAACAGAACTAATTGGGGAAACAATTAAAATTGCAAAAGATATCCCCATCAATGTTCCCATAAGTAAAGGTTGCAAACTTGTGATATGACTAATAATCAATCCAATTGTTGTTGCTATCATTTTAATATACGGTAAAATTAATATTCCTATTCCACCAGCAATGATAATTACTAGTAAAGGGAGCAATAACATCGTGAAATTTTTCAGCCTATCACCTATCAACAACACTAACCAAACAGCCAATGCAATCGTTATTCCAGTATTTATAATATCTCCTGTACCTTTTAAAATAAAAGTTCCTTCCCCAGGCTGCATTACACCAGAGCCAACCATCGCTGCAATAGCCACCGCAGAAATTTGAATTGGATTTAATTTAAAATAAAGTGACACACAAACTCCTGTAATAATAGGAAGTAAACTCATCGCAAAACTAGTCATCATTATTATTGTTGTTGCATATGGGAAAAAGGACTTGATAGCTACCATCAACTGCCCGACCAACGCTGAAGGAATAAGTGCTACTACAACACTCAAGCTGATTCCATTCAAAATATTCATTGTGTATTCTTTACTAGAAATCTTAGTTTTCATTTTTTATTCACTCATCCTCTTTTTTTAAGATACTTGATGTTCACTTGTTTTACCATTAAGAATTAATACAACATCATTCAAACTTATATCTACCATATTTTGCACTGCAATATTCGTAAAGAACCCAACATGCGGTGTCAAAATCACATTATCCATTGCCCGCAACTTCTTAAGTTGTGTACTTGGTAAATCTTTATTTTGTAAATCAAAATTAAAGAAATTTTCTTCACCAGTTAATGTATCCAACGCAGCACCTGCTATTTTTTTCTCTTCTAGCGCTGCTATCAATGCATCAGTCTCTACAACTGGCCCACGACACTCATTAATTAAATATGCGGTTGGCTTCATTAGTTCAAATTCTTTTGCCCCCATTAAATCAACAGTTGTTTGATTTAAGTCCACGTGTAAACAAATTACATCGGCATTTCGCAGCACTTCTTCCTTACTCATATAGTCCACAATTGACTTTAATTCATCACGTTCAACCAAATCGTATGCAATAACTTTTGCTCCAAGTGCATCAAAAATCTTGGCAGTTGTTCCACCAATCCGACCAGCACCAATAATACCAACAGTAAGCGAATGAATTTCTGTTGCTTGTAATCCAGCCCATCTAAAGTCTTGTCTAGCCATTCTTTCATCAAAGATTTCTAGTTTCCGAATCAATCTCATTGTGTGTGCTAAGGCTAATTCTGCTACGGATCTAGGTGAGTATGCTGGTACATTTGTAATAACAAGGTTATTTTCTCTGGCAAGATCAATATCAACTACATCATAGCCTGCTGTTCTAAGCGTGATTTGCTTTATTCCAATAGCTTTTAGTGCCGGGTAAACTGCCTTTTCTACTTTACTGCGTTGTTGAATAACAATCCCATCATAGCCAACTAATTCTTCAACTTTATCAAGCCGTAATTCCCAATCAACTGTTTTAACCTCAATATTATTTCTTTTTTCCCACTCTGTAATAGCTTCTTTTTCATCATCTCTAACACTCATCATTAAAATTTTCATAAACTAATCCTCCTTATTTTCTTCAATATATATTTTAAGACGCTCCATCGCTTCTATAATTTCTTCCATACTTGCTGCATAACTAATTCTGATATACCCTTCTCCTCCAGGCCCAAAACTACTTCCGCTAATAACTGCAACTTTACCTTTTTCTGCTAAATCATAAATAAATTTCTTATCATCTTGAATTAACCCATCTGGAATTTTCGCAAAGATATAGAAAGCTCCGTCAGGTTGTGCACATTCAAATCCCAAATTTGTTAAATTATCAAATAAATAGTTTCTCCGTTTTTCATATTCTTCTTTCATTTTTGGACCATCATCTAAGCCATTTGCAAAAGCCTCAGTTGCTGCTGCTTGTGTCATTGTTGATGTTGTTGTAATTGCAAATTGATGTACTTTAGCTAATTCTTCAGTAATTTCTTTTGGCGCACACATTACACCAATTCTCCAACCAGTCATTGCATGTGATTTTGATACACCATTCAACAAAATTGTTTGTTCACGAAGACTATGTACCATGGATGCATGTACTCCTTCATAATTAATTTCACTATAAATTTCATCACAAATTGCAAAAATATTTTTTCCACGTAGAATTTCTGCTAAGACATCAAGTTCATTTTGCTTGTAAGTAACACCTGTTGGATTAGAAGGATAGTTAAGTATGACGGCCTTAACATCATCTCCTTGTTCCTCAAGAACTTGCTTTAACGCGCTCGGTGTTAACTTGAATCCAGTTGTGGCTGTATTTACGAAAATAGGAGTTGCCTGATTTAAAATTGTAACTGCAATATATAAAGGAAAAATAGGTGTTGGTATAATCACTTTGTCTCCCGGATTTAGAACCGAGGTAAGTGCTGTATAAATAGCTTCCGTTGCTCCATTCGTAACAATAATCTCATTTTTTGGATCATAATTTTGATTATACTTTGTTGCCAAAAAATTCGCAGTTGCCTCTAACAATTTTGAAGTTCCATTTGAAGGAGCATAGTGTGTCTTGTCAGCCTCAATACTTTTTATTGCAGCCTGTTTGATATGTTCAGGCGTTGCAAAATCAGGTTCTCCCATTGTGAACTTAATAATACCCGGTATTTTTGATGCAAACTCATCAAATGTTCGAATATCAGAAGGTTGTAATAAAGCAAGCTCTTTCTTCATACTTTTTACAAGTGATTCCATATAAATCCTCTCCTTTAAAATTATTTTTCAATATTAAAAGCCTACAGACATTTTATAAGTCTGTAGGCTTTTTCCTAATTTATATCATCAATGAAGTTGATACAAAACCTAACAGACTGTTACATTAACATCTGTGTGGCTTTGCTAACAACTAGCAAAATAACTCTTATCTTCCTCACAGGTGCATAACACTTTACCTACGTGTTTGCACCAATTTATTAATCAGTTACAAACACTCGTGAAAAAAATAAAAGTAATAGTAGCTATTCAATTGTCCGAGTTTATTAGAAGTAATCATAATTAAAATCCCCTTAAAATTGAATAGACAAAATATAACTTAATTATCAATAGATGTCAATTGTTTTTTTATCTTTTTCAAAAATAAAAGCTGTGATTTTATTTTTTTATTTTGCTGCATTTTTTGATGTATCCCTTTTCTTTGTGAATATATCCATAAAAATAAGTATATATATTCATAAAAAGGTGAAAATTAGCTTTTTTTGTAAATATTATTGCATTTTAAGTATATTGGTGTTAAACTGCAATCAATCGAAAGCATTCATATTAGGAGGATTAAAAAATGGTAAAAGAAAAAGTCGTTCTGGCATATTCAGGTGGACTAGATACATCTGTAGCAATCGCTTGGTTAAAAAATAAGGGTTACGATGTTATTGCTTGTTGTATTGATGTTGGCGAAGGAAAAGACCTTGTTGCGATTAAACAAAAAGGGCTTGAGGTTGGTGCAATCGAATCATTAACAATTGATGCAAAAGAAGAATTTGCTCAAGAGTATGCTTTAATTGCCCTTCAAGGTCACACTTATTATGAAAATAAATATCCTTTAATTTCAGCATTGTCACGCCCGTTAATTGTTAAAAAACTTGTTTCTGTAGCCAAAGAATACGGTGCTTCTGCAATTGCTCATGGATGTACAGGTAAAGGAAATGATCAAGTTCGTTTTGAAGTGGGAATTCATGCTCTTGCACCCGAAATGAAAATTGAAGATCCAATTAGAGAATGGCACTGGTCACGTGAAGAAGAAATTCAATATGCTGAAGAAAATAATATTCCAGTCCCTATTAATAAAGAAAGTCCCTACTCAATTGATGAAAACTTGTGGGGTAGAGCAAATGAGTGTGGAATATTAGAAGATCCTTGGGCAAGTGCTCCTGAAGACGCATATGATCGTACAGTATCTATAGAAGATGCACCAAATGATGCTACTACCGTTGAAATAACGTTTAAAAATGGGATTCCAACATTATTAGATGGTACCTTTTATCCCCTTTCTGAACTAATCATGAAACTAGATAAAATTGCCGGTGCACATGGAATTGGTAGAATTGATCACATTGAAAATAGATTAGTTGGTATTAAGTCACGTGAAGTTTATGAGTGTCCTGCCGCAACAGTCCTTATGAAGGCTCATAAGGACTTAGAAGATTTAACATCAGAGCGCGACCTTGCACATTTCAAGCCAATCATTGAGCAAAAATTAAGTGAAATTATTTATAATGGCCTTTGGTTTTCCCCAATTATGCCTGCCTTAACAGCTTTTTTGAAAGAATCTCAAAAGAACGTCTCAGGAACAGTTCGTGTTAAATTATTCAAAGGAAATGCAATTTGCGAAGGACGTAAATCTCCAAACTCACTTTATGATAAAAATCTTGCAACTTATACATCAGCAGACGAATTTGACCAAGAAGCTGCAGCTGGTTTTATTAAATTATGGGGGCTACCTTCACAAGTATATGCTCAAGTCCAACAAAAAAATGAACACACAGACCAAAAAACAATTCCTAGTGAGGTTAAATAATTATGGTAAATGGCAAACTTTGGGGTGGCCGTTTTTCAAAACAAAGTGCTGCTTGGATTGATGAATTTGGAGCTTCAATTGGATTTGATCAAGAAATGGCTCATGAAGACCTTGAAGGTTCAATTGCACATGCTCAAATGCTTGAAAAAACAGGTATCATATCAGCGGATGATGCTACTAAAATCATCTCAGGTCTCCAAGAAATTCAAGAAGATTTACAAAACAATAAACTTGAGTTTAAAGCATCTCTCGAAGATATTCATATGAATATTGAGACTATTTTGACTTCAAAAATCGGACCAGTTGCAGGAAAGTTGCATACTGCTAGAAGTCGTAACGATCAAGTTGCAACCGATTTACATCTTTACTTAAAAAATCGAATTCCTGAAGTCATTTCCGCAATTCAATCTTTACAAGTAATTCTAGTCAAGAAGGCTGCCGACAATATTGAAACTATCATCCCAGGTTATACTCATTTACAACATGCACAACCGATCTCATATGCTCATTATTTATTAGCTTATTACGAAATGTTAAAACGTGATATTGATCGCTTCATGTTCAACGTCAAACATACGGATATTAATCCACTTGGCGCTGCTGCATTAGCTGGAACTACCTTTCCAATTGATCGTTTTTACACTACTAACATTCTGGGCTTCAATGACACTTATAATAACTCTCTTGATGCCGTTTCTGATCGCGATTTTGTTCTTGAGTTCTTGAGTGATGCATCAATATTAATGGTCCACTTATCACGTTTTTGTGAAGAAATCATTCTTTGGTGTAGCTATGAATTTGGATATCTTGAACTCGATGACAGTTATTCTACCGGAAGTTCAATTATGCCCCAAAAAAAGAATCCTGATATGGCTGAATTAATTAGGGGAAAAAGCGGACGGGTTTTTGGTCATTTGCAATCTCTTTTAACAACAATGAAGGGTCTCCCCCTTGCTTACAACAAAGATATGCAAGAAGATAAAGAAGGTGTCTTTGATACTGTCAAAACGATTATTCCTAGTATCAAAGTTTTTTCCGGAATGGTTGAAACACTAAAAATTAACAAAACTAAAATGCTACATGCAACACAACAAGATTATTCTAACGCAACAGAGTTTGCAGACTATCTTGCTAATAAGGGAATTCCCTTTCGTCAAGCTCACGGAATAGTTGGTCAATTAGTTTTTGAAGGAATTCAAACAGGTAAAACTCTACAAGAAATTCCACTCTCCAAACTACAACAAATTTCTCCTTTGATTGATGAGGATATCTTTAACAAGTTGACTTCAAAAGAAGCTGTTGCTCGAAGAAATTCATATGGTGGTACAGGTTTTGAACAAGTAAAATTTCAAGTTGATCTTGCTAAAAAAGAATTAAATTTATAATTTTCAATATATGATATGCAATATAAACCATTTTGAATCTGCTTATTTTGCTATGATAAATCTAAAGTTAGATTATAGTTTTTACCTTATAACCCATGTTTGACAATAAAAGGAGTCTGGGGAATTTTCCCCAGACTCCTTTTATGTTCGAAGTACCAAAAGATAGCTACTCATTACTCTTTAGGACTGCTTAAATTGCATGGACGTACAATATAAACTTCTTCACAAAAACCCTTCAAACTATTGTAGACACGCTGTGCTCTTGAATGTTTCGAACATAGCCCAAACACTGTAGGACCACTACCTGTCATTTGGGCAACACTTGCACCAAATTTTATCATTTTTTCTTTTAACTTGGCAATTTCTGGAAGCTCTGCTGTTGTTAATTCTTCCAACGTATTTCCCATCGCATCAAAAAGTTGTGGCACTTGTTGCTTCTTTATTGCTTTAACAACCCTGTCCACATCTTGATGGTCTAAATCAGAATAAGATATTTTTTTCAAAATTGTCGGTGTTGATATGCTTGCCCTTGGCTTAGCAATTACAATCCACATGGAAGGTAATTCATTTAAAGGTGTAATAATTTCACCTTTTCCAGTCACCAAGGCTGTTTCACTAAAAACACAAAAAGGGACATCAGAATCAATTGATAATCCAATTTTTGCCATTTCCGTGCGTGTTAGATTTAACCTCCACAATTTATTTAAGCCACGCAAAACTGCCGCAGCATCCGCGGATCCCCCACCCATACCCGCTGCTACAGGTATATTCTTTTTTATTTTGATTCGTACCCCTTGATGACCGGCAAATAGCTGCTGCATTTTTTTTGCAGCTTGATATGCTAAATTCCGTTGATCCTGTGGTAAAAAACCTGCATCTGTTTCCACCTGGATACCTACAATATCACTTGCAGATTCAATTTTCACATAATCAGCAAGATCCACTGCAGTCATAACCATTCTCCACTCTGGATCACCATCAAGATGACGAAATGGAGTATCCAAAGATAAATTAATTTTGGCCGGGGCCTTTTCAATTATCTCCATCTTGTCACCTACCTACGTATTTTATATCTATTATACTTAAAATCATTACCTCTTGAAAAGTCTTTTTTGCACAAAAAAAAGCCTTGCAATAAATTCACAGGCTTGATTCCTAAATCAAAATATAAATTACTAGTTAAATACCTTCACCAAAATCAAGTTCGATGTTTTTTGTGAGGACATCTGTATAACTATAGGAAACTCTTTCAAAAGCATTTTCTTCTTGATTCAAGTCAACCACAAAAACAGCTGGATAAGTTTCACGTAATATTCCATGCCGTTTCACAGTTTTTTTCCTACCAGTTTGTGCAACAACAGTCAGCCTCTCTCCGATACAACTATCAAGCTTATTTTTGATTGTAGCTAATGTTAATGGCATTGTCTTCACCTCTCCTGTGAAACATATTATATCATAGTTTCACAAAAAATGCAATTATACCACAACACATCCATTAAATTCAATTAAAAAACCATTATTTTTCAATGATTTTAACTTCAATCAACTTATTAGTCAATGAAATAAATTCATCAATATTAAGTCTCTCTGCTCTAATTTGTGGGGAAATTTGTAATTCTTCTAAGACATTCTGCATTTTTTCTCTTGTCTTTGGTTCTTTTCCAAAAATCCCTTGTAAATTGTTCCAAAGACTTTTACGTCTATGAGCAAAACAACCTTTTACTAGTGAAAAAAAATCTTCTTCTGAATATGGTTCCAAATGCTTTTTCATCAAAGGTTCAAGTACCACAATTGCTGAATCAACATTTGGCTGAGGAACAAAAACTGTCCTTGGTACAATAAAAGACGTATGGCATTCCATCTGATATTGAACTCTAGTTGTTAAAGCACCATAATCTTTAGTACCTGGTTCGGCACTTAAACGATTTGCAACTTCTTTTTGCATCATCACTACGATTGCTGCAAACCGAATTTTGGAATCTAATAAATGCATAATAATTGGACTAGTAATGTAATATGGTAAATTAGCAACCACTTTTATTGGATGGTTGCCATCAAAATTTTTCTCAATTAAATCAGCAATATTCGCCTTCAAAATATCTTGTAAAATAACGGTGATATTATCATATTGCGCTAATGTCTCAGATAAAACCGGAATTAGCCGTTCATCAACTTCAAGTGCTACTACGTGATGTGCAACCTTTGCTATTTGTTCAGTCAATGCGCCTATTCCAGGGCCAATCTCAATCACGTCATCATTTTCTGAAACATTCCCAGCAGCAACTATTTTATGCAATATATTAATATCTGTTAAAAAGTTTTGCCCCAAACTTTTCTTAAAATTTAACCCATAAGTCTCCATAATTGCACGTGTTCTCAGCGGTGTAGCTATTTCTGGAACCTCACTTTTCATTTTTTCTTCCCTCCGTTTCTTCCAATGCATCCCTAAGTTTTTCTGGTGTAATCTGAAATAAATTCAAACGATTATATAGCTGTTTTCCATTTGTATATCCAATTTTTAACTTTTCACCTAACAAAGCTCTTTTTTTCTTGGCAGTTGGACCAGCTAATAGTCCCAAATCCCACAAATCTTCTCGTGTAATTAATGGCTCTGAATCTGGTACTTCCGTATACAAATTATTTAAAGCTTCTCTAATAGCTTCAACTGAAGCATGCTCAACGCCTAAGCTACCCTTAGCACTTGGCGCTGCATCTTTTTTTTTTAAAAAAGCATGTTTGACACCGGGAACTTCCCGCGTAATAATATTACGAATTTTTTCTCCTGAATAATCAGGATCAGTTAAGACAATTATGCCCCTTGTAGATTGTAATTGTTCAATCTGCTCAATTGTTTCATCATTAATTGCTGAGCCCCTTGTTTCTAAAGTATCAGCATTCACCGCTAACTTGATTCTTTTCGTGTCATCTTTTCCTTCGACAACTATAACTTCTTTTATCTTCTTCATTTTGTTCTTAAAATCTCCATCATATTTTGGTAAGTTTGCTTTGCTAACGACTCAACCGATACTCTTCTTAATTGTGCCAAAAATTCTATGGTATATCTTGTATATCCAGGTTCATTTCTTAGTCCTCTAAAAGGAATTGGTGCTAAATAAGGTGCATCCGTTTCAACTAGGATTCTATTTAAAGGTGTTGCAATAAAAGCCTCTCGCACTTCAGTAGCATTATTAAAAGTACTAACACCACTGTAAGAAAGATACATTCCCAAGTCAAGAAACTTCTTAGCCCAAGCTGCATCACCATTAAAACTATGCATGATGCCACCAATTGATTTTACGTCCTCTTCCTTTAATATTTGATAAACATCCATAAAAGCATCTCGATTGTGAATTGCAATTGGGACATTAAGTTCATGTGCCAATCTTATTTGAAGGCGCAATACTTTTTTTTGCAACTCATGGTCAACGTCACAATGATAATCTAGTCCAATTTCTCCTAGAACTTTCATTTTTTCAATTTTGAAATTCTCTTTAAGTTCACTAACAAATTTTTCGTTAAAATTTGGCGCATCTTCTGGATGACACCCAACTGCTCCATATATATTAGGAAAAATCGTGAGCATCCTTTTTAGTTTTTCCGTACTTACACTATCATAACCCACAACCAACATCGCTGTGACATCTAATGCCCTTGCTCGTTCAATAACATCTGGTATGTCGTTATCAAATTCTGGTGAATTAATGTGTGTATGCGAATCAAAGATTTCCATTTTTTACCTCCTTAAAAAAAAGACTGGTCAAATTAGTTCTTGAGCCAGCCATTTTATTCACTATTTATACTAAATTTTAGTTATATTGAAAATTCAACTACTCACATTGTATTTTCAATCTTCTAACCAATCAATGAGCCATTAGGAATATCTTTTGCTATCGTCAACAATTCAACTTTTTCACCATATTCAGCTGATAATAACATTCCTTGACTTAACTCTCCACGCATTTTACGCGGTTGTAAATTTGCGACAATTATCACTTTCTTGCCAACCAATTCTTCTGGATTAGGATACCATTTAGCTATTCCTGACAAAATTTGGCGAGGAGAAGCGTCACCCGCATCTAAACTAAATTTAAGAAGTTTATCCGCACCTTCAACAGATGAAACCGATAGAATCTCAGCGGCCTTTAGCTCAACTTTATCAAACTTGTCAAATCGGATTTCTTTTTTTGTAAGATTCAATTCAGACTCTTTCGTAACTTCTTCTTGTTTTTGCTTAGCAACCTCTGCCATTGCTTTTCTTCCCTTAGCCTTTTCATTTTTTGTCATTTTAGATTGGATATATAGCACTTCTTCTTCAACCTCTAATCGAGGGAATATTGGAGTAGCTTTTGCAATAACTTTAATATCCTTAGGCAAATCGAAATATGAAACACCTTTAATATTCATATTGTCCTTTGCCAAACCTAATTGTTCAAAAACTTTATTAGGTGCATGCGTTAATACTGGCTGCAATAAAATTGCAATTACTCGTAAACTTGCTACCAAATGTGCCAGTACACTTTCTAATTCAGCTTTTTTCTCTTGATCTTTCGCTAAAACCCATGGCTCAGTTTCATCAATATATTTATTAGTACGACTTACTAGTTTCCAAACCTCAGCTAAAGCATTCGAAAAACGCACACTATCCATTTCTTTTTGATACTCTACAATTGCTTGTTCTGCAATTTGTTCCAGTTCAGCATCAAAGAGCGTTATTTTAGCCTTTAACTCAGGTACTGTGCCACCATTATACTTATTAATCATTGCAACAGTACGATTCAGTAAGTTTCCTAAATCATTAGCCAAATCAAAATTAATCTTATTTACAAAGTCTTCCGGAGTAAAAACACCATCATTACCAAATGGAACTGATCTCATTAAATAATAGCGTAAGGCATCTAATCCATAACGCTCCACTAGCATTTCAGGATACACTACATTACCCTTTGACTTAGACATCTTACCATCTTTCATTAACAACCAACCATGTCCAATTACATGTTTTGGTAACGGCAAGTCCAATGCCATCAGTATAATTGGCCAATAGATTGTGTGGAAACGCACAATTTCCTTACCAACCATATGAATATCTGCTGGCCAAAACTTAGCAAATAATTCTTCATTCTCCGTACCATATCCCAAAGCAGTGATATAGTTACACAAAGCATCAATCCACACATAAATAACATGTTCCGGATTACTTGGGACCTTCACTCCCCATTTAAATGTTGTCCTTGTAATTGCTAAATCTTCCAATCCAGGTTTAATAAAATTATTTAACATTTCATTTTTACGTGAAACTGGAATAATAAAATCAGGATGTTCATCATAATACTTAGTTAAACGTTCAGCATATTTACTCATTTTAAAGAAGTAGCAAGCTTCCTTAACAAGTTCAACTTCATGCCCAGATGGTGCCTTTCCGCCAATCACCTTGCCATTTTCATCACGATAAACCTCAGCCAATTGTGATTCTGTGAAATATTCCTCATCCGAAACCGAATACCATCCAACATACTCACCTAGATATATATCGCCTTTTTCTAACAACTTCATGAAAATCTTCTGAATTGCCGCCTCATGGTAATCATCTGTTGTGCGAATGAATTTATCATTGGAAATCTCTAGTGTTTTCCAAAGCTTCTTTATTTGTAAAGCCATTTCATCAACATACGCTTTAGGTGATACACCTAATTCTTCAGCCTTTTGTTCTATTTTAAGTCCATGTTCGTCTGTTCCTGTAAGAAAGAAAACATCAAAATCTTGTAATCGCTTATAACGTGCCATAACGTCACACGCAATTGTAGTATATGAATTCCCAATGTGTAATTTCCCAGATGGATAATAAATCGGTGTTGTAATATAAAAAGTTTCCTTTGTACCCATTAATTCAAGTCCTTTCGTGCGGTCTTTCAGCATTTATGACCTATTTCCCCAATTTAATATAATTGTTAATTATTGCAAGTATATCATATTTTACGCCTTCAAATTTACAAATTAACGCTTTAAATACGGAATTTCAAATTTTTCAAAAAATTCCGCAACTTTTAATGCATACAAATCTTTGAAAAAAACATCTGTATTCTTTAAAGGTGCATTAATTATAAATGAATTTTGTTCGTTATATATCCCCAGCCCGATATAGGCAATTTTGTCTTGATAAACATCATGTAATTGTGAATTCTTCAAATTAAAAACCTGTCTGACTTCCAATTTTAATTGCCGTGCACTAATTATTGGTGTCAGTGTTATAAACTCACGTAAATTCATACCCATCATCCCGAAGTCATCAAGGCATTTATCAAACTGTGTAAATACACGAATTATTGCGCTATGCAGGCCCTGCATTCCTGATAGTTCTCTTTTTGTTGCAGCTTCAAAAAGTTGTTTTGCAGCAAGATAAGAACATGGATAGTTAGTCTCAAATACTTCTGCAACAGTCTTGTTTTCTTCTCCAAAAAAAACGATTGCATCAAACAATTGAATAATTCTCAATACTGTCTTTTCATCTGTTTTATTTTTTTTCTCTACATCGAGCGTTTGCACAATTCCCTGTAGATACATATCTTGGACTTCTTTTGAAAATAGTCCCATTTCACGTTGTAAATTATAAATTTCAAAATGCAAAATTGTATTATACAATTCAAAACCCGTAGCCAGTAAATTATTATCTAAGTTTTTGTTATTTGTTGTTAAATTAAATATGATTTCAGGAACATTATTAATCCTAGTTAACAAGTGCAGTAATTCATGAGTAACTGTATAATCAGGGCATGTGATATCATCAACTTGAATTACTAACGTACCCGCACTTAGATATTGTTGCGCCTGATCATGTCTAATATATCCTGCTTTTTCATTTCCATACTTAATTTCAATTTTATTAGGAAAGCCAATTTTTACTTTTTTCAATAAATCTTTGGTTTGTTCATTCAAATTAATGTCCGTCATTTTTTCCTCTCTTCCGAATCCCAGCAAGAATTGTTTTTGCACTAGCCAAGTCTCTTTTCCCTTCAGCTAACATATACTTTATAATTTCTTCTTTTTCTGTATCCTTAGCTCCTGCAGCAGTTACCAAAGATTTGAGTTGTAATTTCATATGACCCTTTTGAATTCCATCCGTTACCAACGCTAATAATGCCGCCAAGTTTTGGGCCAACCCAACAGAAACAATTACATTCTCAAGTTCATTTGCACTTTCCACATTCATTAATTTTTGATTCACCTTAACCAATGGAACTATTCCAATTGAACCACCTACAAAACCTATAGGAAGGGGCAGTTCAATTTCTCCACTTAAATAATTATCATCCACACTCCACGAACTAAGCCCCTTATAGCGACCATTTCGTGCTGCATACGCATGCGCCCCACTTTCAATTGCACGCCAATCATTACCAGTTGCCATGACAACTGCATCAATTCCATTCATAATTCCTTTGTTATGCGTTGTTGCACGGTAAACATCTAATTGTGCGATACGACTAGCTTGTGCAATTTTTTGTGCAATACTTTTTCCAGATACATTATCTTTTGAGAGCAATTCAAACGGAATCTTGCAACTTGCTTTTGCAATACACTCAGTTGCATAGTTAGATAATATCGACATTAAGATAACCTGTTGTAATTTATTCTTTATATTTAGCGCAACGGCTTCTAGCATTGTATTAATCATGTTAGCTCCCATTGCTTCTTGCACATCGATAGCAATATCTACTGAAATTAAATCATAATCAAGAATTCTTACTCTTAACCACTTTGCCCCACCTCCACGTTTTTTTAGTGAAGGATGTGCCTTGTTTGCTATTTCTAGTAAAACTTTCTCAAGTGATTTAAGTTCTTCACTAGTTTTTTTTACATCCGTTACTTCTTCCAAAATAATCTGCCCAATCATCATTCGCTCACTTGATTTCGCAAAAAAACCTCCTGCCTTTGCTATAATTGCTGCTCCATGACTACTCGCTGCAACTACTGAAGGTTCTTCTGTAACCATAGGTACTATATAATCTTTATTATTTATCAAATAGTGAAAAGCAATGCCTTCAGGAAAATGATAATCAGTTATATAATTTTCTATCATTGTGTCACCTAAACTCTTATTCACCGCAGAATCTCTCAAAAGTTGAGTTTGCACTGTATTAAGAGATTCACTTTGAATAATCTGTTTCATTCTCTCATCCCATGACTTTTGATAAAATTTCCCATAAATTTGCATAACTAAACTCCCTTTATACTGACATTTTACCCACATCTCATCTTTTCATTATATAATATTATCTATCAACATCACAAAGGAGTATCGTTTTATTATGCGAAAAAAATTTTTTATTGCTATCGCTATTATGGTTTTATGTATCTTTGCATTGGGGATAATTCATTCTTTAACCTCTAAAAAGGTAATTAAAGAGGAGTTAGCCGTAGCTATTGTCACTCAAAAAGGGGAAAATCCAAGAATCAAAACATTTAATAAAAGCTTCGGAAAACTTTTGGGAAAAGAGCTTAATAGGAAAATTTCATTAAAATACGTCTCACCTGTAGCAGCACATAAAAATAAAAAATCCTATGATATTATCATTGGTCTTGATAAAAAATCATCAACTTACTCATCCTCATACCTCTATGTTCCAAATGAATTAGTTACCCTTAAGAGTGAAGGAATCTCTAATTTATCTCATACCCCCCAAAAATTTTTAATTATGTCAAATATTGACTATCCAAAAAGTCTGACTCTCTCAGATATTAAGTTAAATATTGTTCGTATGCCATCAGCTTCAGCTATTTTAAATTCTGTGATGATGCATAATGGAAGAGGAGCAATTGTAAGCATCTTAGACTTCAATGAATTATCTTCAAAAAATATTGACTATTTAGAAAATCTCAAAACGAATCAAACAACACCACCATTATCTTCTCAAACCTATTACATCTACATTAATGATAACTTTAAGATTGAGAAAGCCTTTAAATCATTACAAAATTCACAAAAACTTGCTAAATTATCTTTTCGAGTACTCGGACAAGATTATACCAAGCAGTAATAATAATATTATTACTTACCACTCTAAATGAGAGACCATAATTTGTTCCGTAGCTTTCCTAGTAAATATCCCCTATGCAGACTTCTAAAAATAACTTAAATAACCCACAGCAAAAATTTGCTTATGGGTTATTTGAGTCATATTAAACTTTTCCTAGTTGACATTGCGCTTCGATTGTTTTTTTTTACTAAATATAAATAAATTCAAATTCTAAAAATTATGACTAGCCAATCTTTGTGCTACTACTAATTCAGCTTTTTTCATTAACCAATTGGTACAAAAAACCTTCACGCGCACCACTCTCAGAAAAAATTATTTTTGTACTATTTAAGCGTTCGAACAATAATTCTAATGGTGTCATTCCTGCTAAAATAATGTCTGCTCTTGCTTCTTCCATACCAGCAATATTCATGCGCTCTTTAATTGAACATCCAAGCAAACGTTCATAAATCTTTTTAAAATCGCCAACTGCTAACTCGTATCCATGGATATTGTCTAGGTCATTAAAACCCTTTTCAACACGATTAATTCTAGCAACCGTTCGATTACATCCGCCTAACAGAACTACAGGGAGTAACTTAGCCTGTTCCAACCACAATAAATTATCAAATAGCTTATTACTAAATTGTTTAAATTTTTCCATGTTTTGGATACTTATTAGTCCTGATTGACAGAATTTTTCACTCAAACTAACTGCACCATAGGGTAAACTAATAGATTCTTTTAAGTTAGTGTTTTTTACAAGTGCCAATTCAACACTTCCCCCACCCATATCTACAATTAAACAATCCTTTATATTGAGTGTCGAAGTAACCCCTAAATAATCGTAGTATGCCTCATCTTTTCCAGATAAAACACGTATCCTAGAGCCAGTCAAAGCTAGGACTTCATCAATAAAGATTTGACTATTGGAAGCTTCACGCACTGCTGCTGTGGCAATTGAAAAAACTCGATAATCCGAGTACTCCTGGTAAATCCGCTTAAAATATTTGATTGCATTAACAGTTCTTTTAATAGCTGCATGGGATAATTCCTTTTGATTGCTCTTCCCCATTCCTTCTGCAAGACGAGTTGTTTCCTTCAAACGTTTTATTTCAGTAAATTTGTATTTACTTCCAAGTTTTTGAATTTTATTAATAGATAACCTTACAGAATTTGATCCAAAATCAAGAACTACCAAATTTTTCAAGCCCATCCCTCCAACTATTTCCTTCAATGTGATTAACTAAAATAATTAACACCTATCGCAGCCCTAACTTCGCTTAATGTCTGTTCAGCAACTGCATTAGCTCTTTCACTGCCATCCTTTAAGATATCATAAACGCTGGAAATATCTTTTGCAAACTCTTCGCGTCTCTTTCTAATTGGGGCAAGTTTAGCTTCCAAAACTTCATTTAAATAACGTTTAATTTTAACGTCACCAAGTCCTCCAGCTTGATACGCTTCTTTTAATTGTGCAACTTTTTGCTTATCCTCATCAAAAATATCTAAATAAGTGAAAACCATGTTCCCTTCTATTTTTCCAGGGTCTTCTACATGAACATGAGAAGGATCTGTATACATTGACATGACCTTCTTTTTTAATGTTTCTGCATCATCAGATAGATAAATACAGTTGTTTAACGATTTGCTCATCTTGGCATTGCCATCCAATCCAGGCAATCTTCCTGCACCTTTTTCAGGAAACACCCCTTCTGGTTCAACTAGAATTTTTTGTCCGTAAATTGTATTGAAACTCCTTGCTATTTCACGGGCTTGTTCTATCATCGGTTCTTGATCATCTCCAACGGGAACTAAATTCGCTTTAAAAGCAGTTATATCAGCAGCTTGACTAACTGGGTATACAAAAAATCCCGCAGGAATAGACCGTTCAAAATTTTTTTGTTGAATTTC
This sequence comes from Liquorilactobacillus cacaonum DSM 21116, assembly GCF_001436735.1. GTDB lineage: Bacteria > Bacillota > Bacilli > Lactobacillales > Lactobacillaceae > Liquorilactobacillus > Liquorilactobacillus cacaonum. The sequence continues at coordinate 4,089 of NZ_AYZE01000001.1, read as the reverse complement.
TGCTTTTACCGTTGGGTTACGCTCCAAACGTGAGACAGTCACTAAATTCAAATAATAAGTTGTTAATTCTGCTAAAGCCGGAATTTGTGATTGTATAAAAATCGTAGACTTAGCTGGATCTATGCCCACTGCAAGGTAGTCCAATGCAACTTCAATCAATGAATTACGAATTTTTTGCGGATCTCGAGCATTATCTGTTAGCGCTTGTTGATCTGCAATCATGATAAACGTATCATAGTCTCCAGTGTTTTGTAGTCGAACCCTATTTTGCAAGGATCCGATATAGTGTCCAATATGTAGTTTCCCAGTTGGCCGATCACCTGTTAAAATTATTTTCTTCATATTTATTGCTCCTTTCAAAATAAAAAGTCCCATTGCTAAAAAATAGCAATAGGACGTAATATGCGCGGTGCCACCTATTTTGCAGCTTATTAACTGCCTCTCAAACAACTATTATTAATATTTAGTTCTCCCAGCCCAATTCATTTAGTTTTTGTATCTTTCAGCACTTGATACATCTCTAATATTAACTAAACTACTCTTTCTGATCACCGAACAATTACATTTTACCGCAAAATTGTATTCCAAGTCAAAAGCTTCTTACATTGTTGTCTTGCATAGTTTATGATACCATTATTCTCTATTAAAGAGTTTGAAGAAGGAGATTACATTGGATAAAGAACATATTTTTGAACAAGAAAGAGTTAATCGAGTTGTTTCAATGATTTCAACTTCACTACAAAAAGCTAAAAATGAATACGATAATGCTAAACAGGAACGTTCTTCGGTTGAAAAAAACTATGTCCAAAATGCTAAAATCAATACATTTGAAGTTGATGATCAAATGGAAACAAATGCTGAAGTTCAACAGCAAAAACAATTAGTTGCCAAAAATGTCGAAACTGAAAACATTTTAGAACGCCAAATAAAGCTCTTAGCAGATTTAAAAAAATCACCTTATTTCGGACGCATTGATATCCATGAAGATGGTGAAACTTCTCCTGAAACACTTTATATTGGGACATCTTCTTTCAACGACGATACTGGTAATTTTCTAATTTACGATTGGCGAGCCCCAATCGCAAGCATATATTATAATGGTAATCTTGGGTATGTCAGCTATAATACTCCTCAAGGAAAACAGAATGCACAACTTCTAAAAAAGCGACAATTTAGAATTCAAGAAAGTAAAATTACTAACATGTTTGATACTAATGAAACTGTTGGTGATGAGCTACTCCAAGAAATGTTAGGTGAACAAGGCGACGAATACATGAAAAATATTGTTGCTACTATCCAAAAAGAACAAAATGATATAATCCGTGACACCAAACATGATTTACTAATAGTACAAGGTGTGGCCGGGAGTGGCAAAACCTCAGCCATTTTGCAAAGAATTGCTTTTTTACTCTATCATAGTCGTTCTGACTTAAACGCTGATCAAATCGTTCTTTTCTCACCAAATTTATTATTCAGCCATTATATTTCTGAAGTTCTTCCCAGTTTAGGTGAACGAAATATGCGTCAAGTTACTATAACAGAATTTTTTGCCCAACGTTTTGAAGGATTAAATGTCGAAACACTTTTTGAGAATTTTGAAAAGCACCAAATTAAACAGACTTCTGAAAAAAACATTAAAGAAACGGCTGAATTCATGCTTTCCATAAAAAAACAAGTTGAAAATTTAGATAATAAAGATTTACTTTTTAACAATCTGTTACTAGAAGACCAAATAATTTTCACAAAAAAAGAAATCTTATCTCTTTATTCTACACTGCCTTCTGCACAGCCCCACCATTTAAGACAATTTGAACTAAAAAATATTTTGATTCAAAAATTAAAACAAAAAATAAAAAAAGAACAATCTAAACAATGGGTTCTTGATAAAATCGATAGTTTATCAGAAGAAGAGTATTATTCCCTTTTAGGTGAATACAAAAGAGGTCGCTTTGACAACATTGAATCTGAAATAACTTATCTTAGCAAAAAAATAGTACAAACCAAATTTGAACCAATCTATGAAGCGATTTACAATAATTATTTTCTTGATATTTATCATCAATATGCAGAATTACTCAAAGTTTTTCTTCCCTTTGATCAAAAAAAATTTAATGATGAACTAGAACTTCACAGAATTCGATTAGAGGATTGTGCACCACTTTTGTACTTGCGTGATCAACTTACTGGTGAAGGGCAGAATCATTCAATCCATCATCTTTTTGTAGATGAAATCCAGGACTACTCGCTTGCACAAATTTATTATCTTCATGCAACTTTTCCTAATGCTCATTTAACCCTGTTGGGTGATAGTGAACAAGCACTATTCCATACTTTACAATCTTCAAATGAACTTATGACCTCACTTAAAGAAACAATTGCTCCCAAAAAGGCAAGAATGATTGAGCTTAACAAGAGTTATCGTTCAACTTTTGAGATTACTTCCTTCATGAAATCCTTATTACCGGATGGAAATAAAATTCAGGCCTTCACACGCTCAGGTCCATTACCTAAAGTTGTCATTACAAGCAAAAAAGCGGTTATCTCAAAATTAATTTTTGAAGCACAGCGACTTCTCAAGAATAACGAAACAGTCGCAATCATCACCAAAGATATTGTTACATGCCAATTACTGTTACATTCAATGAAGTCAAAAAATGCTCCAACCTTAATTAAAAACAGTGATCGTTCTTTACCAAAAGGTATTGTGCTCTTACCTATCTATTTAGCAAAGGGTCTTGAATTTGATGCTGTAATTGCTTATGAGATTTCAAAAGAGAATTATCCAAATGACAAGTCGCTTGGTATACTTTATACAATTTGTTCAAGAGCGATGCATGAACTTGTTTTAATAGGTGTTGAAAATGTATCACCCTTAATAACTAATGTTCCTAACAATTTATTTATCGTTGAACATGCAATCACACTTTAAAATTACTAATGTTATCTTTTTAATTCGTTACTAATTAAAGGATATTATTAAGTATATCTTGATTTTGCCAACTCAATATAATATACTATTTGAGTTGACAATTCTTGCCACTTTAGCTCAGTAGGTAGAGCATCACCATGGTAAGGTGGGGGTCACCGGTTCAAATCCGGTAAGTGGCTTTTATTAATAAAATCTTGCTAACTCAATATGCATGTTAGCAAATTGTCAGCTAGTCTATCAATTTCTGTTTAAATACCAAAAGCTAGGTCAACGAATAATTTGAGCTAGCTTTTTTTGTATACAGTTTTAGAAGTCAGCTTTTTTTCGCTTAATTTTAGATTATTTTGTTTATGTAATTCTTTTGCAAATTAATTTGATGATTTGTGAAGAACTTCTCTCAATAATTATTGAAACGTTGCTATCATTAGTGCTATATAAGAAATTAATTAGAATGGTGGCGTAAGCAAAATGACATACCCTTTAAGCAAAGATACTGTTGAACAGATTTTAAATATCCGTAATATGAGAAGCGATGAAGATTTTCAAAAATTATTTTTCCAGTATAGACCACTTGTAATAAAGTCTATCAACCGATATCACTTCAGATTTCATGAAATCGATGATTTGCTACAAGAAGCTAGAATTGTTTGCTACCAAGCTGTTTTAGCATATAATATCACTGGTAATATCACCTTTGGTAAATTTTATCAGCAAAGTCTTCAAAATTGTTTTTGTAGTCTTTTACGAAAAGAAAATGCAATTAAGAGGCAAAGTGATCGTTATGCAGAATCCTTCGAAAATGTATTAGAAACGCAAGGGGAATGTTATTCTAAAACTGCTATTTCTAATATTGTCCCTGAAAATGTCATCCTTATAAATGAGGCAATTGTTCAATTAGAATACTTACTTTCTGAATTTGAATACAAAGTTTTTTCACTGCTTTACTTCAAAAGAAAATCACCTGAGGATATTACTAAGATTCTTGATGCGCCACAAAATAAAGTAAATAGAGCCGTTACTAGATGTAAAAATAAACTCTCCGAAGAACTTTTTAATTCGTAATTTGGATATTAATTCGATGCCAAGTATATAAAATAAATCCGTGCAAATAAAAAAGACACTGACAATTATCAGTGTCTTTTTTATTTGCACGGCAACGT